>NZ_MDED01000017.1 GCF_002939885.1 Xanthomonas cucurbitae | reverse complement strand
CGACGGCGCTGATGCGCTGCAAGCCTTGCCCAGAGCGAGTTTTGCGCATGGCAAGCAACTTTCTTGGCTGAGGGATGGGGCTAATCAGGTCCAGGTTTGACCCGTTCGCTGTTTGGCAAAGGTCAGGCAGTGAGCAATGTATAGTGGATAGAGGTTTCGATAGCGTCCCGCAAGATTCATCAAGAGGGTGCGGGTCACCCGTCCATTAGTATCACTAAGTGGATGGATGCAGATCATCTGATACGCAATGGCTTCGAAAAATGCGCAGTTGATTGTCTGGGCGCTCTTGCCTTGTAGTAAATCTTCGAGGTTTCTCAGAAGATAAGGTAGTTGATTTGCCTGCGGTAAAACAAGCCAGGCTTCTGACGGCTTCTTTCCACCGACCCATGCATTATCTGTGCGACTTCTGACTTGGCTATTGCCTAAATTTTTGGCCAAATTTAATGACCAGTTTAAAATACCATGCGCATCTGGAAGCCCTGCTTTAAGGGATGCATTGATGGCTGATGTCGCATAGCGATTTGCCCTCAAATCAGCAATGCCGGAGAACTTCCAGGTTCCTCTGCATACATGAACTAACCGAGAAGACAGAGCTGAAAGGTAGCCAACGCATTGAGCATCTGACTCAAACCGTTGGTAATCCCCTATTTTTTCATAGGTTCGAAGTGGTGGATCCAACAACGCTGGCGTATAGACCGAAAACGATGCATCGAGCCAAACCGAAGCATCAGGCGCATCGCGTCGTCCTGGAAGTGGCGCAAAGGCCAAATCAAGCGGCGCTAACTCAAAATTTCCATCCATAAAATTTCGACGCACTGACCAAGCCCGGGCAACATGCCCTGACAACTATGTCAAAGCAAGGTAAAAATAATGAATGAATGAATGCGCGTCACAAAAATGGTTAAAATTCGATGATTATCAGAAAACCCTTACAGCTAGCTCGAACTTCACCGACACATGTGATGCCAGTTAACGCACACGATTGGTCTTGGAACGAGACTTGATGTCAGCCAAAAGCGCGTGCTGATCTTTGGTGGGAAGCTGCATGAACTCCTGGATGAGTTCTGCTAGTTCCTCTGTCTCTGCATAGAGGTAGGCGAGAGAGACGCCTAGGGCATCAGCCATCTTCTGGGCGGTCTCACTGTCGCACTCGTGCACTGCCCGCTCGTATCGATTGATTCGAACGGCTGCGACATCTTCTGGTAGTCCCATGAGCACTCCTAATGCCTTCTGGCTGAGCCGAAGTGTCTTCCTCCGCTTCTTCATGCGGGCGGCGAAGACGACACGAACACTGCGGGCGTTGGGAGAAGTCATGCCCCAAGGATGAACGTAAGCTACGTTGCTCGTAAATTACGTTGCCCGTATCTTACGTTTAGCGTATCTTTTGCTTCGTTGCAACCCCGGTGGTCGGTAATTGTCGACTTCGACAAGTCCTTGTAGTCGGAATTCTCTGACGGGTCTTGGGACGGAGGAAGTGCAATGGCTGTCTACGTCGTGACTTGGAACCTCAACAAAGAACGCAGCAACTATGACGCTGCGCGCCGCCAGTTCATCCAGCATTTGGAGCGCTACGCCAACACGCAGGACAGCGGATTGGAAAGCGTGCGATGGATGCAGAGCACCGGAACTGCTCAGCAGTTGAGTGATGACCTCCGTCAGAAGCTTGACAACAATGATCGCCTCTTTGTGAGCAAACTCAGTGTCGATCAATACGCTGGATGGCTCGCCAAAGATGTCTGGGATTGGATCCGTCCACGGTTGTGACGGTGGTCGGGTATCATCTGAGGTATCAAAGCAAACCCATCCATTGAGTTCTAATTTGTTTAGGATCAGTGGATTGTCTGAGGGCGTTTACAGGCTCCGCCCACCTCCACCAATGAGCGGACCGATGAGGTCCTGGAGAGGCCGGGAACCCCTGTAAAACAAGGGTTCTCGGCCTTTTTCATGCATGAAGCAGCGGGTACGTGAACGTCTCGATCCATGCGGAAAGGCCCACGGTTCCGTCTGCTAGCTGATTGACGCCGCGCACCTGCTTGCCAGGGGCCAACCGGCCCGCATTTGCTGTCATGCGAGCGATACGGCCGCCCGTCTCAGCAACTTCCTGCGGTCCGGCCAGGTCCTGTGCTGCTTAGCAGCAACCTGGCACAGTGCAAAAAAAATCCAGATAATCGGAACCTGCATCCCGACTGGTAGCCAACTGCGGCAATGCATCCAGAGATCTGTCAAGTTGTGCGCAGCAGGGCACGCCCGGCTGCCTCGGCGGCATCAAGGCCGCGACGACGAAGCCGTCAAGCAGGCGAAAATCCGGCCAGACAACGCTTCATTTTCCGACCCGTGGTCGCGGCACCCGCTGGCTCAATTTCTGCCGAGTCCGGTCGATAATGTTGCAGATTCCTAAAGAACCTTCAATGTGATCCTCCACCTGCGGCGGGATTTTCGTCTGGGCATCGTCAAGCTGCTTGGGCCAATCACTGCGCTACTGCTCTGCCTTTACGCGGTCTATCTGGCTGTGTCCGGCCAAGTGGTGGCGTGCCTGGTCACCACTACGTTGGGCATGTTGGCGATCTGGCGCGGCTGGCGGATGCGTATCGCCGAACGTACGGGCGCCGGTGGCGTCTGGTTGGCGTCGATCAATGTCGGAGGTTGCCTGGTGGCCTGCTGGACCGGCGGCGACGGCGCGCTGCCTTGGCTGTTTCCGGTGTTGGCGACCAACTATTTCCTGTGTGGGCCGCAGCGTGCGGTATTGCTGAGCCTGCCGCTGCTGGCCGCCTTGCTGTTCCTGCCCGGCCTGATCGTGAGTGCCGGCCAGGGCGTGTCGACCGTGGCGGTGACCCTGGTCACGTTGGCGGTGGGCTACGTGTTTTCGCTGCGGATGCAGGACGACCGCGTACATCTGGAAGAGCTGGCGTCGCTTGACGCGCTGACCGGCCTGCCGAACCGACGCATGCTCGAACGCGCGCTGACCCACCAGATCCAGCAACGTCAACCGCAGGACCGGCTCAACAGCCTGATCATCCTGGATCTGGACCATTTCAAGGAGGTCAATGATCTGTACGGCCATGCCGCAGGCGATGCGGCGCTGTCGGACCTGGCCACCATCCTGCGCTTCGAAGTACGCGCGCCGCATCAGGTCTTCCGCTTTGGCGGCGAGGAGTTCGTGGTGCTGCTGCGCGCCGCTTCGCTGGCCGAACTGGAGGCGACCACCGAGCGGTTGCGCAAGGTGATCCGCAACGGGTTACGCGGGCCGGGCGGGCGCATCACCGTCTCGCTGGGCGCGGCACGGCACGATGGCGAAACCCATTGGCAGGACTGGTTTTCGCGCGCAGATGCGGCGCTGTACCTGGCCAAGAACAGCGGCCGCGACAGCGTGCGGCTTGCCGACTAAGGGACAGCAGGACATGCGCGCGGCGACCATCGCCACAACGCGCATGCGTCCTCGCCCGCCGGGCGACGCGGCGTCACCGGTCAGATGCGGGACCTCCCGCGCCGCGTGACGATGTCGACCAGCAGCACTGGCAGACCGCGATGCCGGATCGTCAGCGCGCGGTCTGCCCGCGCTCGAACGAGGTGCCGCTTGCCATCTGCCCGGATGCCTCGACGGCACCCATTGCCAGAGGAACGGCCGTCGGCGCCTGGCCCTGCTTCCACCCGCCCAAGGCCTTGTATACACCGACCACGCCGACATTGACTGCCGCCTCGGCCTGCGCCAGGGCATCGTCGGCCGCCAGCTGGGTGCGCTGTGCATCCAGCAAGGTGAGGAAGTCTTGCGAACCTTCGCGGTAGCGGATCTGCGCCAACTGTTCGGCACGCCGTGCGGCATTGGCCTGCTCGACCACGATGGCCAGGCGCGCCTGCTGGCGGCCGTAGCCGATCAAGGCGTTTTCGGTGTCTTCCAGCGCCAGTAGCACGGCCTGCTGATACTGTGCCAGCGCACCTTCGGCCTGCGCCTTGCTGGCACGCAAGCGCGCCCGCACGGTGCCGAAATCGAACGCCGCCCAGCTGATCGACGGAGTGATCGACCAGGCCTTGGCATTGCCGTCGGTCAGCCGCGCTGCATCGCCGGACAGGAAGCCGACAAAGCCGCTGACGCTGATACGCGGGAACAGATCGGCCGTGGCAACGCCCACCTGCGCGGTGGCTGCCGCCAGCTGGCGTTCGGCGCGACGCACGTCCGGGCGCTGACGCAGCAATCCGGCCGTATCGCCCAGCGGCAACGGCCGCACGAATGCCGGCATGCTGCGCGCGACCAGGGTGGCGTCCAGCGCATTGGGCTGTTGGCCAAGCAACACGGCCAGCCGGTGGCGGTACTGTGCCTCGGCGGTTTCCAGCAACGGAATATCCGCTTCGATGGCTTTCAGGCGGGCCAGGCTGCTCTGCACATCCAGCTCGCTGCCGGCACCCAGGTCCCAACGCGTCTGCGTCAGCTTCTGGGTGTCGTGCAGATTGCTCAGGGTGCGCCTGGAGACAGCGAGCTGTTTCTGGGTGCCGCGCAATTGGAAGTAATTGCGCGCTACTTCGGCCGCCACGGTGACCTGCACGTCCTGCAGGTTGGCCTGCTCGGCATCCAGGTCGGCACGCGCCGCTTCCGATGCGCGGCGCTGGCGGCCGAACAGATCCAGTTCCCAGGCTGCATCGAGACCAAGGGTGGTTTGTTCGGTGAGGAAGCGCTGATTGCCGGCGATCACCTGCTGCTGTTCGCGACGATCGAAGCTGCCTTGTGCGGCGATGTGCGGCGCCTGATCCAGACGACGTTCGACGAACACCGCGCGCGCCTGCTTGACACGCGACACGGCGATGCGCAGGTCGTGGTTGGCGAACAAGGCATCGCGTACCAGCTGTTCCAGCACCGGGTCGTCGAATTGCGACCACCAGGTGCCGACCGGGGATTCGGCGCTGAAGGACGCGTTCTGCGCGCCCTGCAGCGTGACCGAGGCGGGTGGGTCGGGCCGGTAATCCGGCCCTACCGCGCAACCGCCGAGCACCAGCGCGGCCAGTGCCGTGCCGAGCAATGTTCTTACCATGGCAAGGTCTCTCCCAGGTGGGTGTAGCTACCGGTGGGGCCGTGGGCGTCCAGCAGCGCCATCTGCACGCTGCTGTGCGCGCCCTGCGCTACCTCGATCTCGCCCTCGCCACTGTTCATGTCGGTCTTGACGTAGCCCGGGTGCACGGTATTGACCTTGATCGGGGTGTCGCGCAGTTCGTAAGCCAGGTGCACGGTCCAGCTGTTCAAGGCGCTCTTGGAGGCGTTGTAGGCCGGCACCTTGAAGTCGTAGATGGGCGAACCGGGCTGGCTATGCAAGGTCAACGAGCCGAGGATGCTCGACACGTTGACGATGCGGCCAGCCAGCGAGCGACGCAGTAACGGCAGGAACGCCTTGGTCACGCCCACCACCGCGAACAGGTTGGTGTCGAAATTGCGCTTCCAGGTGTCCAGGCTTTGCTCGGACGGCTTGCGTTGCACGTCGTCGATCATGATGCCGGCGTTGTTGACCAGGATGTCCAGGTGGCCGTGACGCTGCCCCACCGTGCCGACGGCCGCGGCGATGCTGATGTCGTCGTTGACGTCCAGTTGAATCGCTTCCACCGGCAGGCCTTCTGCCTGCAGCGTGAGCGCGGCGGCCACCGCGTCGTCGCGCTTGCGGCCGGCCAGCAGCGTGTGCACGCCGGCCTGGGCGAGTTGACGAACGGTTTCCAGGCCGATGCCGCGGGTGGCGCCGGTGACCACTGCGATCTTGGTGTTGCTCATGTGCTGAATCCTTTTGGATGATGGATATGAGGAATTACGCCTTGACGGCGTCATGCGGAACCACAGCCGGTGCAGCGGGCCCTCGACGGGTCACCCACTTACGCAGCGCCACATAGAACACAGGCGTCAGGAACAGTCCGAACAGGGTCACGCCCAGCATGCCGGCGAACACCGTGATACCGGTGACCGAACGCACTTCGGCGCCGGCACCATGGCCGAACACCAGCGGCACGGTGCCGGCGATGAAGGCGATGGAGGTCATCACGATGGGGCGCAGGCGCAGGCGGCAGGCTTCCAGTGCTGCTTCAACAATGCCCTTGCCGTGCATTTCGAGTTCGCGGGCGAACTCCACGATCAGGATCGCGTTCTTGCAGGCCAGGCCCATCAACACCACCAGGCCCACCTGCACAAACACGTTGTTGTCGCCATTGGTGAGCCACACACCGAACAACGCAGACAGCAAGGTCATCGGCACGATCAGGATCACCGCCAGCGGCAACGTCCAGCTTTCATACAACGCGGCCAGCACCAGGAACGCCAGCAGCACCGCCATCGGGAATACGATCAACGCCGCGTTGCCTTGCGTGGACTGCTGATAACTCAGGTCGGTCCATTCGATGTTCATGCCGTTGGGCAATACCTGCGGCGCCATGCTGGACAGCGTCTGCATCGCTTCGGTGGAAGACAACACGCGCGGGTCCGCTTCACCGATCAGGTCGGCGGCCGGGTAGCCGTTGTAGCGGATCACCGGATCCGGGCCATAGGTCTGGCCCAGCGTCACCATGCTGCCGATCGGCACCATCTCGCCGTTGGCATTGCGGGTGCGCAGGTTGGCGATGTCTTCGACGCTATCGCGGAACGGTCCATCGGCCTGGGCGATCACTTGGTAGGTGCGACCGAAGCGATTGAAGTCGTTGATGTACGACGAACCCAGATAGGTCTGCAACGTGTCGAACAGATTGGTCAACGGCACGCCCTGCGCCTTGGCCTTGTCGCGGTCGACCTTGGCATCGAGCTGCGGCACGTTGGCCTGATAGGTGCCGATCGGGAACTGCATGCCGGGCGTTTGCGAAATCGCACCGGACATCGCATTCACCGCGCTCTGCAGCTGGCCATAGCCCAGGCCCGCACGGTCCTGGATGTACAGCGAATAGCCCGAGCCCTGGCCCAGCCCCAGAATCGGCGGCGGCATGAAGGCGAACGCAAAGCCCTGCTGGATCTGGCTGATGCGCGCATTGATTTCCGCATTGATCTGCACCGCACTACGGCTGCGCTGACTGAACGGCTTGAGGGTCAGGAACACCGTACCGGTATTGGGGGTGTTGGTGAATTGCAGCGGATTCAAACCCGGGAACGCAATCGCGTGGTCCACGCCTTCGGTCTGCAGCGCGATCTGGGTGATCTGACGGATCACCTCGTTGGTGCGCTCCAGCGATGCGCCTTCCGGCAGCTTGGCGCCGGCGATCAGGTACAGCTTGTCCTGGGTCGGGATGAAGCCGCCCGGCACCACCTTGAACATGAAACCGGTGCCGACCAGCAGCAACAGATACACCACGAACACTGCACCACGCTTGCCCAGCGCACGCGACACCGCACCCTGGTACTTGTGCGAGCTGCTGTTGAAGAAGCGATTGAACGGACGGAACAGCCAGCCGAACAACCGGTCGATCAACCGCGACGGGCCGTCCTTGGGTGCGTCGTGCGCCTTGAGCAGCATGGCCGCCAGTGCCGGCGACAGGGTCAGCGAGTTGATTGCCGAAATCACCGTGGAAATGGCGATGGTCACCGCGAACTGCTTGTAGAACTGGCCGGTCACGCCCGATAGGAACGCCATCGGCACGAACACCGCGCACAGCACCAGCGCGATGGCGATGATCGGTCCGGATACCTCGCGCATCGCCTGATGCGCAGCGGCCAGCGGGCTCAGGCCTTCTTCGATATTGCGCTCGACGTTTTCCACCACCACGATCGCGTCGTCGACCACGATGCCGATCGCCAGCACCAGCCCGAACAGGCTCAGCGTGTTGATCGAAAAACCCAGCAGGTACAGCGCGGCAAACGTACCGACCACCGACACCGGCACTGCCAGCAACGGAATGATCGACGCGCGCCAGGTCTGCAGGAACAGGATCACCACCAGCACCACCAGCAGCACCGCTTCCAGCAGGGTGTGCACCACCGCGCTGATGGAGTCGCGCACGAACACGGTGGGATCATAGGCGGCCGACCAGGCCATGTCCTGCGGGAACTGCTTTTCCAGCTCGGCCATCTTGGCGCGCACCGCATCGGACAATTCGATCGCGTTGGCACCGGGCGCCTGGAACACGCCCATGCCCACCGCGTTCTGGTTGTCCAACTGCGAGCGCAAGGTGTAGTTGCCCGCGCCCAGCTCCAACCGTGCCACATCGCTCAGCCGCACGATCTCGCCGCTGTTGCCGCTGCGGATCACGATGTTGCCGAACTCTTCTTCAGTGCTCAGGCGGCCCTGCGCGTTGATCGAGAGCAGGAAATCGCTCTTGTTGGGCATGGGTTCTGCACCGAGCTGGCCGGCGGAAACCTGCACGTTCTGCTCGCGGATCGCGGCGACCACGTCGCTGGCGGTGAGCCCGCGTGCGGCCACCTTGTTGGGATCCAGCCAGATGCGCATGGCGTAATCGCCCGAGCCGAAGATCTGCACCTGACCGATGCCGGGCAGACGCGACAACTCGTCCTTGACCTTCAAGGTGGCGTAGTTGCTCAGGTACAGCGAGTTGTACTTGCCCTTGGGC
This sequence comes from Xanthomonas cucurbitae, assembly GCF_002939885.1. Lineage (GTDB taxonomy): Bacteria > Pseudomonadota > Gammaproteobacteria > Xanthomonadales > Xanthomonadaceae > Xanthomonas > Xanthomonas cucurbitae. Next base: position 92,360 of record NZ_MDED01000017.1, on the reverse strand, counting down.
GAGGTCAGATGCACGACCATGGTCAGCGTCGGCGACTGCTTCTGGGTGGTCACGCCCTGCCGGCGCACGTCTTCGGGCAAACGCGCCTGCGCCTGGCTGACGCGGTTCTGCACCTGCACCTGCGCCTGGTCCGGATCGGTGCCGGGCTTGAAGGTCACGGTGACCACCAGCACGCCATCGGAGCCGGCCACCGACTTCATGTACATCATGTTTTCCACGCCGTTGATGGCTTCCTCGAGCGGCGTGGCAACGGTCTCGGCGATGACCTTGGGGTTGGCACCCGGATACACCGCGCGCACCTGCACGCTCGGCGGTACCACTTCGGGGTATTCGCTGATCGGCAGCAGCGGCATGGCGATCAAGCCGGCCGCGAAGAGGATGATCGACAGCACCGCGGCAAAGATCGGCCGGTCGATAAAAAAACTGGAAAAGTCCATTGAAATGGTCCTGAAGGAGGTTGCCGCCGGGTGGCGGCGCGGCACAGCGACCCCGGGCCGGCCTGATGACAGGGCCGGTCATTGGCTGCAATGCAGCGATGAATCAGTGCAGCCGTGGCAGGTGGTGCGCGGTCGCCGGGTCAGCGCGAGAACGCACACCGTGCGTGGGCGATCGCTAGTTCGAAGCGGTGCGCTTGTCCGCCGCCGGTGCCATGGCCACGGCCTTGGCATCGACCGGCATGCCGGGCATGAAGATCTTCTGCACGCCGTCGATCACCACGCGGTCGCCGGCGGCAAGGCCGGTGCGCACGATGCGCAGACCATCGGCGCTGCGGCCGAGCTCCACGTCGCGGCGCTGCGCCTTGCCGTCCTTGTCCACCACGTACACGTACTTGCGGTCCTGGTCGGTCAGCACCGCCTTTTCGTCGACCAGCATGGCCTTGAACTGGCCGCTGCCCAGCAACTGCACGTGCGCATACAGGCCCGGCGTGAACTGCCGCTGCGCGTTGTCGAGCACGGCACGCACGCGGATGGTACCGGTGCTGCGGGTCACCTGGTTGTCCAGGAAGTCCACCCGCCCGGTGTGCGGAAAGCCCTGCTCGCCAACCAGGCCGATACGTACCGGCAACTGGCCGCCGCGCGCGTCCGGGCGCTCACCGCTGCGCGCCATCTGCGCATAACGCAGGAAGGTGCCTTCATCCGCGTCGAAGTACACGAACACCTTGTCCAGCGATACCAGGATGGTCAGCACGCTGGCGCTATCGCCGGCGGTCACCAGGTTGCCGGCGGTGACCATCGCACGCCCGGCGCGGCCGTCGATGGGGGCACGCACGCGGCTCCAATCCAGATTGAGCCTGGCGGTGTCCACCGCCGCCTGCGCGGCCAGCAGGTCGGCATCGGCCTGATCGGCGGCGGCGCGGCGCTGCTCCCAGATCTCGGTGGAAATGGCCTGTTGCTCGGAGAGCTTGCGCGCGCGGGCCGCCTCGCTCCTGGCCAGGGTGGCCTGGGTGCGCGCACGCACCAGCGCGGCATTGGCACGCGCGAAGTCGGCGCGGTAGCTGCGGTTGTCGATGCTGAAGAGCACATCGCCCTTCTTCACTTCCGCGCCTTCGGTGTAGTTGACCTTGTCGATGTAGCCGGACACGCGCGGGCGCAGCGCGACGCTTTCCACCGGCTCGATGCGGCCGCTGAATTCGTCCCACTGGCTGATGTCCTTCATCAGCACCGGCGCGACGCTGACGCTGGGCGGCGGTGGTGCGCCGGTCTGCGCGGCACCGCCGCCGCACGCGGCAAGCACGGCCGCCAGGACAGCCGCGGTCAGGACGGTGCGCACGGGAAAACGGAACGGGGTGGCGTTCGGGGTCATGGGGAGATCTCTCGGGTGGTGATAGGCAAATGCAGACCGGCCAGCCGGTCCGCCGACGGGGCGGCATACGGACGACGGCTGACGGTCACGATGGGTTGTCCGTGCTGGCCAGGCCCGGCGATCAGGGAAACGGCGGCGCGACCGACATCCACGGCGCGAATCCATTCCGGACACGCCTCCTTGGCACGGCCCGGCGTACACACCGGCTGCTCGACCGACAGCAGGTGCACGCGAACGCCCAGTGACTTGGCTTCCTCGTGCAGCACCTGCGCCAGCATGCGGTTAGCGGCCGCGGCTACCGAGCGATCGCCGTGCGCCGACCACGCACGCAACGCGCACGGGCTGCCCAGGAGCAGATAACGGCCGCCACCATCGGCTTCGGCCAGCAGCGGCAGCAGATGGCGGGCGGCCGCCAGATGCGGCAGCACGTCGCGCTCCAGGCGGCGGCGTAGCGCGGCCACCGGCCGGTCCAACAGTCGCCCGGCCTTGGGCGGGCTACCCAGGCTGGCGATCACCGCGCCCAGCGGCCGCGGCCGTTGCGCCAGTTCGGTCGCCAGGCGCTGCGCGGAAGCATCGTCGGCCACCGAGCCCTGCACCGTGTCCAGCAGCGCCGAATCGCCATGCCGGGCACGCAAGGCGGCCAGCTTGGCAGCATCGCGTCCGATCGCCACGACCGGCATGCCGGCATCGAGCAACGCGGCCACGATGCCGGCGCCCACGTCGCCCGCGCCGCCGATCACGGCTGTCTCGGATTGCACCATCCCGCTCATGGGACTTTTGTTCCCGACATCGGGACAATACCGCGCTGCGCCCAACGCAAATACAGTCCAGTCCGCTTCGTTGGCGCGCCACCGGCCTGCCGCCTCGGCGAGGCGGCGAGGCTGCGCGAAACGCTGGCACGCTGGCCTTTCGCCGGGGAAAGCACCGGATCGAAGGCGCTTTCAATGGCGCTGCGGGAGGGAGAGGACACGCCGAAGACATCGCACAACCACATGGCCGTGCTCCTGGATGGAAGGGAGGCCGCATACGCTAGGCCTCAAAGCAGCACTTGATTAGTCCGGATTTAGGGGAATAATCATCCCGCAAGCGGTCTAATCCCTCCTGACCCCCGGAAGGCAGTCCCATGAATCACGATCTCAACGACACCCTGATCTTCGTCAAGGTGGTCGAACAAGGCAGCTTCATCGCCGCCGCCAACGCGCTTGGCCTGCCCAAGACCACCGTCAGCCGCAAGGTGCAGGAGCTGGAAACGCGGCTGGGCGCGCGCCTGCTGCATCGAACCACGCGCCGCATCGGGCTGACCGAAGCCGGCTCGGTGTACCACGAACATTGCCAGCGCATCGCCCGCGAGCTGGAAGAAGCCGAAAGCGCGGTGGGGCAATTGCAGTCCGGCCCGCGCGGCTGGTTGCGCTTCACCGTGCCGTATTCGCTGGGCATCACCTGGATCGCGCCGTTGCTGGGCGAATTCCATGCGCAATACCCGGAAATCCAGCTGGACATGCATCTGGGCAACGAGAAGCTGGACCTGATCGGTGGCGAAGCCGATCTGGCCCTGCGCGTCGGTGCCCTGCCCGACTCCAACCTGGTCGCACGCAAACTCGGCAGCCTGCGCACGCAGGTGTTTGCCAGCCCGTCGTATATCGAACGCTATGGCGAGCCGTTGCATCCGGACGAGTTGCAATTCCACCGCACGCTGGCGCTACGCAAGAACCGCAACGTGCACAACAACCGCTTTTTCTGGTCGCTCAGCGATGGCAGCGACGTGCGCGATTTCCCGGTCAATCCACTGATGGTGGCCAATGACCCGGCCGCGCTCAACGGCGCAGTACTGTGCGGCGAAGGCCTGTTGCTGACCGGCGATGTGATGGCCAAGCCGTTCGTGCAATCGGGCCTGGTGCGCCGCGTGCTGGCTGGCTGGACCGGGCCGGAAGTGGATTTCAATGCCGTGTTTGCCGGCGGGCGACTGGTCTCGCCCAAGGTGCGCGCGTTTGTGGACTTCCTGGTCACGCGCATGAACTTCGATGCCGACTACATGATGGCGCAATGCCCTGCCCGGCTTGTGGCGCAGAACGCCAACAGTGCGACGGACCTGCAGGCAGGCAGCGAGGCGGCGCTACGTGCCGAAGGCAAGCGCATTCTGGAAAATGCGACGGCATGAGTCGGGCCGCGACGACGCACTGAGGGCGCCTGGGTGACGCCTTCTCGCGCTCGCGGGAGAAGGTGCCCGAAGGGCGGATGAGGGCACATGAAAACAGGCCGCTTTCGCGGCCTGCATCATGACGCCGGCGCTGGCCACTCACGCGCCGTGCCCTGCATGAGCGCGCGCGACTCAACGCATGCCGGTATTGCCGGCAGCACCTTCCGAACGCAGCGGGATCAGACGGATTTCGACACGGCGGTTCTGCGCACGCCCGGCATCGGTGCTGTTGTCGGCGATCGGATAGCGCTTGCCGGCGCCCATGGTCTCCATACGTTCGCGCTGCACGCCCTGCGCGGTCAGGTACTGCGACACGGCATTGGCGCGTTCTTCGGACAGGCGCTGGTTCACCGCATCGCTGCCGACACTATCGGTATGCCCCACCACTTCCACCATGGTCTGGTTGTATTCGCGCAGGGTGGAGGCAACACCATTGAGTGCGCTGTAGAACTGCGGTTTCAACGCAGACTTGCCGAAGTCGAAGGTAATGCCGTCCGGCAGGTTCAAGGTGATGTTGTCGCCCTGCCGCTGCACGTCGATGCCGGTGTTGGCGGTGCGCTCACGCAGCGCCCGCTCCTGGCGATCCTGGTACTGGCCCACTGCCGCGCCGCTCAGCGCGCCGATACCCGCACCGACCATTGCATGCTGGCGGCGCTCGGTGGCGCTGTCGCCGGTGAGCAGGCCGGCAGCCACGCCAATGGCGGTGCCGATCAGCGCATTGCGCCCAGTACGGTTCTGCTGTTGGGTCTGGTCGCCATATTGATCGCGCTGCACGTACGAACCGCCAGTGGCGCAGGCGGACAGTGCGATGGCACTGGCCAGGGCGACGGCAAGAGGCTTGGTGGCTGCTGAAGACATGCGGTTCTCCTATCGCCGGATTTTCCGGCACTCAATCGTGTCGGCGAGCATAAACAGCACTGTGCGACTACCACATGAGGAAGCTGCGCACTGGTTGCACGCAACTGGCTCACCATTCAGGAAAGCGTTTCCGGCCGTACTCATCGAGATCCTGCGCATGGCGCAGGGACGCTAGCCGCGCGTTTTCGCATACGCCGCCAGGGCTGCATCGCGCCCTTCGGCCAGCCCGATGATGGGCGAACGCGGATACTCCGGTGCCAGGCGTGCCAGCGACAGCGGATGCTGCCATGGCGCAAAGCGCTCCTTCACTGGCAACTTGCCAAGCTCCGGTACCCAGCGCGTGATGTAGACCGCCTGCGGATCGAACTTTTCCGCCTGCGTTACCGGATTGAATACGCGGAAATACGGCGCGGCATCGGCGCCGGTACCGGCCACCCATTGCCATCCCATGGTGTTGTTGGCCAGATCCGCATCCACCAGCGTGTCCCAGAACCAGCGCGCACCTTCGACCCAGTGCATGCGCAGGTGTTTGCACAACAAACTCGCCACGATCATGCGCACGCGGTTGTGCATCCAGCCGGTGTGCCAGAGCTGGCGCATGCCGGCATCGACGATGGGAATGCCGGTACGCCCGCGTTGCCAGGCCTGCAACGCCACCGGATCGGCCTTGGCCCAATCGAAGCCTTCGAAGCGCGGATTGAGATTCTGGTTGGTGGTCTCCGGAAAATGGTGCAGCAGGTGATAGGCGAAATCGCGCCAGCCCAGCTGCCGGATATAGCCATCGATCTCCGCACCGTTGCGCGCGTTGCGCTGTACGTTCAACGCAGCGGCGATCCGCCACGGCGCGATCTCGCCGAAGTGCAGGTGCGGCGACAGTTGCGAGGTGCCGACACGATCGGGCCGGTCGCGATTTTCGCGGTAGCCGGAAAGCGCGCCGTCGATGAAGATCTCCAGCATCTCGTGCGCGCCCGCCTCGCCTGGCTGCCAATGCTCCCAGAAACCCTGGTCCCAGCTCAGCGTCGGTAGCAGCCCCAAGGTCTCCAGCGCGTCGCTCTTGAGCTTGGCCGGCAGCGGCGCCAGGCTGCGCGGCGCCGCCACCGGGTCGGGCAATTGCAATTGGGTCAGCGCGTTGCGCCAGAACGGAGTGAAGACCTTGTAAGGGCCGCCCTGCTGGGTGCTCAGCTGCCAGGGTTCGAACAACAGCGCCGAATTGCAGCTCTGCACCTCGATGCCGCGCTCGCGCAGGCCGCGTTTGATCTGTGCATCGCGCGGCTGGGTGGCCGGTTCGTACTTGCGATTCCAGTACACCGCCACCGCGTCGGTTTGCGCGATCACCTCATCGAGCACCTGCGCGCTGTTGCCGGCGCGAATCACCAGGCCGCTGCCCAGCGCGCGCAAGCCCGCCTCCAGCGCGGCCAGCGAACGATGCCGCCAGCTGCGCGAGGCCGCGCCCGGCATCCACTCGCCTTCCTCGTGCGGCGCATCGATATAGAGCGGGATCGGGTGGTGGCCGGCATCGAGCGCGGCGCGCATGGCCGGATTGTCTTCCAGGCGCAGGTCGCGACGGAACCAGACGATGGCGTAGGACATACGGACTCGGCAGCGACGATAAGGCTACGCAGCATAAGCGAGCAGATGCAACGATGGCGCGATGCATTGGCGGGCGATTCTGCTGCGGCAAGGGCCCTGCAGCAAACTCTCAGCTTCGGTCGAGTGCGCGGTGCTCTCACCGCACCAGACAGTTGGCTGGTGGCTTTTGAAAGCTCTACGCACCGACCAACTTGACTGGTCCTTGCCCGCTCACCGTCGCGGGACCTTTGGCGGCATGGACGCCGCCAAAGAGCTTACAGGGACGTACTTGCAGCGTGTCCTGCGATGGTGGGCGGGCAAGGACCCTGCAGCCAAGCCGCAGATCGCCCGCCCTGCACCCGACACATCCGCAGCGTCTGCGCGGATACCAACCAAACGCTGACTGCGTCCTGCGGAGCGGCGAGCGCAGTCGTCATATGAGCGGCCCCACAACACTTCGACTACTCGAAACTGCCCACCGAGTCGTGTGCCAGATTGTCGAAGCGGGTGTATTCGCCGAAGAACTTGAGCTTGCACGAACCAGTCGGGCCGCCGCGGTGCTTGCCGATGATGATCTCGGCCAGGCCCTTGTCCGGCGAATTTTCCTTGTTGTAGTAATCGTCGCGGTAGATGAACACGATCATGTCCGCGTCCTGCTCGATTGCGCCGGATTCGCGCAGGTCGGCCATCACCGGGCGCTTGTCGGTGCGCGTTTCCAGCGAGCGGTTGAGCTGGGACAAGGCAATCACCGGCACGTTGAGTTCCTTGGCAAGGCCCTTCAACGAACGCGAGATTTCCGAAATTTCGGTGGCGCGGTTTTCGCTGTTGCCCGGAACCGACATCAGCTGCAGGTAGTCGATGACGATCAGGCCCAGGTCGTGTTCGCGCTTGAGCCGGCGGCACTTGGAGCGCAGCACTTCCGGCGACACGCCCGGCGTGTCATCGATGAAGATTTTGGTTTCCTTGAGCATCTTGATCGCGCCGGTCACGCGTGCCCAGTCCTCGTCTTCCAATGCACCAGTGCGCAGACGCTGTGCGTTGATGCGGCCATTGGAGGAGATCAGGCGCATCGCCAACTGCGAGGCCGACATTTCCATCGAAAACACCGCCACGCCCTTCTTGGACTTGATCGCGGCGTATTCGGCAATGTTCAGCGCGAAGGTGGTCTTGCCCATGGCCGGGCGTGCGGCCAGGATGATGAGATCGGTCGGCTGCAGGCCGGCGGTCATCGCATCGAAATCGTTGTAGCCGGTGGGCAGGCCGGTGATGTTTCCGCCGTTTTCGAAACGGATGCGCAGTTCCTCGAAGGCGTCCTTCAACGCACCGGGCATCGCCACGAAGTCGGTGCGCCCGCGGGCGCCGGCCTCGGCGATCTTGAACACCGCTTTTTCCGCCGCCGACAGCAGCTCCACGCTCTCGCGGCCTTCCGGCTGGAAGCCGTCGTTGACGATGGTGGTGCCCACTTCGATCAACTGCCGCAGCACGGCCTTGTCGCGCACGATCTCCGCATACGCGGCGATGTTGGCCGCCGACGGCGTGGTGCTGGCCAGCTCGATCAGATAGGCGCCATCGCCCACCTGCTCCAGCTTGCCCTGCGATTCGAACCACTCGCCCAGGGTCACGGCGTCGAACGGGCGATCCTTCTCGGCCAGTTCGCGGATGGCGCGATAGATCAGCCGGTGGTCGCGCCGGTAGAAGTCGTTCTCGGTGAGCTGGTCGTTGACCCGGTCGAACGCATCCGGCGCCAGCATCAGCCCGCCAAGCACCGCCTGTTCGGCCTCGACCGAATGCGGCGGCACCCGCAACTGATCGAGCCGTGGCTCGGGACGATCGTAATCGTCATCGTCGCGATCGCGATTGCGCTTGGAACGGAAACCAGGACGAGCGGACATGGACAAACAGACCTGACGCAGGGGACACGAGGGCAGGAAGCATAGTCATCGGCAGCGCCGACGACCATGCACAACTCTGTGGATAACTGGTGGACAGCCAGTGCAGCACTGTTCTACACCGCCACTGTCGCACCAGTCGCGACCCTTGCGCTGCCAGGGTTTGAACACCCTATCAATACCCTTGCGACACGCACCGCCCGAACGCGCCAGGCTGTGGTCAATTCATCTGGAAAACCAGTGGCGCACCTTAGTCGGCAGCGCACACGGGCGGTGAAGCGCATCACTCAGCGGCCGAGCGCGGCACGCTGGGCCCGCCAGTGCGCCTGCCAGGCCTGGAACATCAGCACCGTCCACAGATGGGTATGCCACTTGCGTTCGCCCTTGTTGAAATCGCGCCAGAGCCCGGCCACGGTGTCGGCGGCGAACACACCCTCGCGCTGCAGCATGCCATGCGCCAGCAGATCATCCGCCCAGCCGTGCAGATCACCGCGCAGCCACGCGCTGACCGGCGCACCGAAGCCGCGCTTGCCACGGTAGACCATCGCATCGGGCAGATAGCGGCATAGCACGCGCTTGAGCAGGTACTTGCTGACCCCGTCGCGGTACTTGAGCGATAGCGGCAGCGACCAGGCAAACTCGGCCACGCGCCAGTCCAGCAGCGGCGCGCGCGCCTCCAGCCCCACCGCCATGGTGGTGCGGTCCACCTTGCACAGCAGATCGTCAGGCAGGTAGGCGGCGAAGTCGGCCAGCATCATCGCGTCGGCCGGCGTGCCCGAGCCATGCAACGGGTCGGCCAGGCTGTAGAAACTGTCTGGCTCGGTGGCGCCCAGCACGACTGCAGCCGGGTCGCGCCAGCGCGAGATGCGGTTGCGGTAGATGTCGCCGATGCCACGCGCGCCGGCCTCGGCCACCAGCGCGGCCAGCCCGCCGGTACGCGAGGATTCGCCGTTGCTGCGCGCCGCCACCGCCATCAGCCGACGCAACGGGCCGGGCACCAGTCCGTGCATGCGCCAGTTGCGCAATGCGCGCTGGTAGCGGCCATAGCCGAAGAACAATTCGTCGCCGCCGTCGCCGGACAGCGCCACCGTCACCCCGCCGCGCGCCAGCCGCGCCACCAGCGCCGTGGGCACTTGCGAGGCATCGGCGAACGGCTCGTCGAACATGTCCGGCAGCATGGGCACCACCGCCAGCGCGTCGGCGCCGCTGACGTACAGCTCGGTGTGGTCGGTCTGCAGATGCGTGGCCACTTCGCGCGCCAGCGGCGCCTCGTCGTGGTGCGAACCTTCGAAGCCGATGCTGAAGGTGTGCACCGGCTGCGCGCTCTGTGCCTGCATCATCGCGGTGACGATGGACGAATCGGTGCCACCGGACAGGAACACACCCACCGGCACATCGGCCACCATGCGCAGCGCCACCGCATCGCGTAGCACGCTGTCCAGCTGGTCTTCGGCCTGCGCATCGGTGCCGGTGAACGGCGCCGCCAGCGCGCGCTGCATCGCCTCGCGCGCATTCCAGAACGGTTGCTGTGCCTGATCTGGCCGATGCGCGGCCGCCCCGGCGGCGACGGTCTGCGCATCCAGGCGCAGCACCCGGCCCGGCATCAGCTTGAAGGTGTGCTCGTGGATGCAGGCCGGCGCCGGGATGTAGCCCAGCCGCAGCAGCAGGGTCAGCGCATTGCGATCGACCCCGTTGTCGAAATCCGGGTGCTGCCACAACGCCTTGAGTTCGGAGCCGAACACCAGCGTGTCGCCGGCCCAGCCGTAGTACATCGGCTTCTTGCCGACCCGGTCGCGGGCCAGAAACAGGCAGTTATCGCGCGCATCCCACAATGCGATGGCGAACATGCCGTTGCAGCGGGCCAGGGTGTCGTCCAGCCCCCACTCCACCACCGCCGCCAGCAGCACTTCGGTATCGGAATGCCCGCGGAAGCGATGCCCCAGCGCCGACAGCGCGCCGCGCAGCTGCGCGAAGTTGTACACCTCGCCGTTATAGGCCAGCACGTAACGGCCATCGGCCGAGCGCATCGGCTGATGGCCCAGCGGCGAGAGGTCCAGGATGCTCAGGCGCTGGTGCGCCAGGGCCACGCCGGCCTGCGCATCGCACCAGCTGCCGGCATCGTCGGGGCCGCGATGACGCAACGCCGCGCCCATCGGCCGCACCAATGCCTCCAGCTGTTCGCCATGCAGCCGCGGCGAGGCCATCAGCAATCCTGCCAATCCGCACATCGTCAGGGCTCCCCTCGGCTGCTGGCGCACGCGCAGCTGGCGCGCATCGCAGCACGCTCAGACGCCTGCGTCAGTGCCGCAGGCGCCGCCATGTTCCTGTCTGCTCCGCTCATGCGGTCACCGCTGCGGGTGCCGGCATCGGCACGAATCCCGGCAGCGCGCGCACGCGTTGCAGCCAGGCACCGATCGCCGGCCAGCGTTCCAGGTCAAAGCCGCCGTCTTCGGCGCAATGGGTGTAGGCAAACAACGCGATATCGGCAATGCCATAGTCGCCGCCGGTGAACCAGGCCTGCTGCTGCAGATGCTGTTCCATCACCGCCAATGCCTGCTCGCCGCGCACGCGCAGCTGCGGCAGCTCGGCGCGCCGCGCCGCACCCGGCGCGGTCCACAGGCGGATGAAACGCGCCACCGCCACGTACGGCTCATGGCTGTATTGCTCGAAGAACATCCAGCTCAGCGCCTGCGCGCGCTGCCATGCGTCGGTGGGCAGGTACGGGGTGCCTTCGGCCAGCCAGAACAGGATCGCATTGGATTCGGTCAGCACGCGGCCGTCGTCGCGCTCCACCATCGGCACCTTGCCGTTGGGGTTCTTGGCCAGGTACTCGGGCGTGCGGGTCTGCCCGGCGACGCTGTCGACCTCGACCCAGTGATAGCGGCTGCCCAGTTGTTCCAGCAGCAGGCGCACCTTGTAGCAGTTGCCGGAACGGGACATGCCATGGACGGTCAACGGGGGACGCACGGTCGACATGAAGCTGGCTCCGCGGCAGCGACGAGGGGGCTGGCAGTGTCACAGCCCCGTGCGCCTTTGCAAAGCCCCGCCTGAGGCGATGCAGGCCGATCTTCATTCGGCCCGCGCCAGCACCCGCGTCGAGGCTGCCTTAGCGCAGTGCCACCAGGGCCAGCGGCACGCCCAGCACCGCGACCGCGATGCCCAGCAGCGACACCGTCAGCGCCCAGGCGCCGAATGCGCGCGCGCGTGCACAACCGGCCGCAGCGGCCACTGCCTGGACCGAGCAGGCCGACCACCACACCCCTCCCAGCAGCAGCAACAGCAGGCACATCGCCAGCTGCGCCAGGCCGGTGGCATCGGTCGCACCGCCCTGCAGCAGTGCCACCCTGCCCCGGATCGCCACCAGCGCCGCCAGCACACAGACCAGCCAGGGCAAGCCGCATCCGGCCAGCGCCGGCAGCAGGCGCGCGCGTTGTGCCGTGCTGCCCATCCAGCGCAATACCTGTTCGAGCAACACACCGCCCAACGGCAGGCTCGCCAATGCCGCCAGCGTGCCAAGCAGCTGCATCCACCACGGCCATGCATGCAGCCACAACCAGCTCGACACCAGCGCGCTCACCGCCCATGCCGCCCAGGCGCTCCAACGCAAACCCGGCTGGTGCGGCATGCGCTGCACCGTGCCATGCGGGTCGAACAGCAGGCCGCCCAACCCACCGCCACGCCACCAGCCCAGGCACGCCAGCAGCATCACCCCCAGCACCACCAGCCCGGCCAGCGGGTAGCCCAGCGCACGCCACTGCAGCGGCTGCGCCCGCCGCTGCGGCTTGAAATCGTGTTCGAAGTACAGCAGGTTGCGCGCCCGCTGCATGTCGGCCGCCGCGCGTGCCACACCGTCGGCAGGAATCCGATCGGTAAAGCGTTGCCATTGACCGACGATGCGAATGCGCCCTTCATGCATGGCGATCGTGCGCGAGAAGCGGAACCAGGGGTTGACCACGACCTGGGTCTGGGCGTTGAGCTGCAGTGGCGGATCGACCTGAATCTGGATGGTCTGGCGCGCCAGTTGCGGGCCGCCCAATGCCAGCGGTGTCTTGCGCGCGCCCTTCGGCAAGGCGTCCATCCACTCGGCCAGCTGAAACAGCGGAAAGCCCACTTCATCGCCCTCCGTGTCTGGCCATTGCAGCCGATAGGCCTCATGCGTGCGCACGTTCAAGCTGTCGGCCGCGTCGATGGTCGGCGGCGCGGGCTGGGTCAGCGCGGTGTAGTACTGCTGCATGAACTCCAGGTAGTGCTCGCCGATGGCGTGCGCGCCATCGCTGTCGAAACTGGACGCCACGCGTTCGCCACGTCCCTGCCGATAGACCGTCTCTACGGCAAAGGTCGCCACCCGCTGCGGTGCGCGCAGTGAAATGCGGATGTCTTCATGCACCTCGACCTGCGGCAACGACGGCATCGGCGCCGGCACGTCGACCAATGCCGCCTGCCCGGCCAGGACCGGCAGCCCACGCACGAACGGCAGCGGCCGACGCTGGGCGAGCGGGCCGTCCTCGCGGTCGCGGGTGGCGTCCACCCACACCGCGCCCTGCGGCAGGTGCGCGCGCACCACCACGTGGTCGAACGCGTACGGGCTGGGCAGGCGCGTATCCAAAGCGCCGCCCTTGTCGCTGCTGACCAGCACCGGCTCGGCGCGAATACCGGCCAGCTGCAGCAGGGCGATCAACAGCGTGGCCTTGTCCTTGCAATCGCCGTAGCGGTTGCGCAAGGTGGCCTCCGGCGCATGCGGGGCATGCGAGTTCTCGCCCATGTCCAGGCCGAGGTAGCGAATGTCGCCCTGCACGAAGGCCACTGCGCGCAGCAACGCGCCTTGCGGGTCGTCGCCCCGCAGCTGCAGGCGCTGCGCGATGTCGGCAGCCACTTGTGCATCCTTGAACCCGTCCGGATACAGCTGCGCGGCCCACGCTGCCACCGCAGCCCAGCTGCCGGCGGTGGAGATTTCGATCATTCCATACGGATCCACGTCATCCGGTGCGCGTGGCTCCGGCTGCGCGGCGGCCAGGTTGCTGGCCGCGATGTCCAAGGTGGCCACTCCGTCGGCCGTGCCGTGGTTGCGGCTGAAACCCGGCGCGCTGATTCGCCACTGCAGCGTCATCCCGGCGGGATAGCGCAGGCGCACCCGGCGCTCGCCCAGCGGCACGCCATAGCGCGCGTCGAACACATCGAAGTAGCCCTTGCCGAACACCGGATTGGCGCCGGTGACGGTCGCCGCATAATCAACCCGGTCGCCGACCCGCAGATCGGGCACGGTGATCGACAGCGTCAATGCGCCATCGAGCAAGCCGTTCTCCAGCCCGCTTTCGCGGCGCAGGCTGGCGTAGTGCGCGCGGCGGCGCATGTCGATGCGCTGTCCGTTGCGCCACACGTCCAGGCTATGGAGTTCCAGGCTCTGGTAGAGCGGGTGGTAGTCGATGGAAATCTGCCCGGCCTCGTCCAGGCTCTTGGCGCGCTGCACGGTATAGCTCAGCCGTCGGTACGCCCGCACGGCACGGCCGGTCAGATCGACCTGATCGGACACCAGCTCATAGCGCAACCCGCCCGCGCCCGGCACCGCGCCGGGCACCGCATCGGCCACCACCCAAGCCGGCGCCGGCGCCATGCGCGGCGCGTCGCTGGCCTGCACGGGCAAGATCGCCATCATCGCCACTGCGGCGGCGGCCCAGATCGTCCACACCACGCCGCGCAGGCGTCGTTCCACATCCTTGCCGATCAACGCCCACTCCTTGTCAAAACGCATTGAGTCCCGTCAACGCACGGCCCACCACGAGCTGATGCACGGTCTCGGTACCCTCGTAGGTAATCACCGATTCCAGGTTCAGCGCATGCCGGATCGCCACATGGTCGGTGGTGATGCCGGCCGCGCCCAGCAGATCGCGGCACTCGCGCGCCACGTCCAGTGCCATGCGGCAATTATTCCATTTCGCCAGCGATATCTGCTCTGGCCGCAGCGTACCGGCCTCTTTCAGGCGACCGAGCTGCAGCGCCAGCAGCTGCGCGGTGGAGATCCGCCGCGCCATCTCCGCCAGTTTGATCTGCGCGCTCTGCGTGGCAGCCAGCGGCCGCCCGAACAGGATGCGCTCGCCGGCATAGGCCAGTGCCTCGCGCAGGCAGGCCACCGCCGCACCGATCGCGCCCCAAGCGATGCCGTAACGTGCCTGGCTGAGGCATCCCAGGGGCGCCTTCAGCCCGGCCGCATTCGGCAGTCGCATCTGCTCGGGCACGAATACGTTGTCCAGGAACAAGGCCGAGGTGACTGACGCGCGCAGACTCATCTTGTGCGCGATGTCCTGCGCACTGAAGCCGGGACTGTCGGTTTCCACCAGAAAGCCGCACACGCCATCGTCGGTATGTGCCCAGATGATCGCCAGCGCGGCGATGCTGCCGTTGGTGATCCACATCTTGGCGCCATTCAAGCGCCAGCCGTCGCCGTCGCGCACCGCGCGCGTGGTCATCGCCGCCGGATCCGAGCCGCCTTGCGCCTCGCTCAGGCCGAAACAGCCAATCACCCGGCCGGCCGCCATCTCCGGTAGCCAACGGTGCCGCTGCGCATCGCTGCCGTAGGCGTGGATGGGATACATGCACAGCGAGGACTGCACGCTGACAAAACTGCGCAGGCCGCTGTCGCCGCGTTCCAGTTCCTGGCAGATCAGCCCGTAGGACACCGCGCCCAGGCCCGCGCCGCCGACATCGGTGGGCAGGCTGGCGCCCAGCAGGCCCAGTTGCGCCAACTCCGGCACCCACTCGTGCGGGAAATGCCCCGCATCGAAGGCAGCGCCGATCGCCGGCAACACGCGTGCATCGGTAAAACGCGCCACCGCATCCTGTACCGCCCGTTCTTCCTCGGTCAGTCGCGCACGCACATCGAACAGGTCATCGGGACGCACCGGCAGCTCCGCTCTTCGCAACAGGGGAAGCAGCGATTATCTGCCAGTTGCCCGGCCCGTGGCGCAAGGCGGCTGTCGGCGTGGATCGACGCAAAAAAAGAGCCGGCGATGCCGGCTCTGTCGTGCGTTGCGCGATGCCCCGATTATTGGCGGCTACGGCCCATGCCGTCGCGAGGCAGGCCGGCATCGCCCGCCGCCGAGGCGGTCTGGGTCACCAGTTGGCCATCGACCACCGGCAGGCGATCGCTGGCCGGCTTGTCGTTCATGCGCACGGTCTTTTCGAAACCGTCGTAGCGGTAGGTCACGTCATAGGCCACCACGTTGTCGGCATCGCCCAGCGAGATGCGCTCGCCCGGCTTGCTGTCCATGCGCATGGTGCCGGTGGTGCCATCGGCATTGCGGTAGGTCACGTCATAGCCGACCACGCGCGAGGACGACGAATTGGCATTTTCGGTGTGGCACTGGCGCTCGGTACGGTCCACCACGCGGCCGCCAACATGGTTGCGGTCTACGCGGTTACCGATAAAGCCGCCACCCACCGCACCTGCGGCGGTCGCCAGCTTGCGGCCGTTGCCACCGCCGATCTGGTTGCCGATCAGGCCACCGATGACCGCACCGGCCACCGTGCCACCGACGTTGCCGTCGCGCTCGGGCAGGCGCTCCTGCACCACCACGTCGCGGCACACTTCGCGCGGCGACGAACTGGTGGTGGTCTCGCGGATCGCGTTGCTGTTGATGACCTGCGCGTATTGCGGCTCGCGCTCGGTGATCGGCGCCACCTTGACCACGTCGGCGTATTCCAGACCGCGCGGGGCCGGCTGGCCGTTGGCGACGAAGTCGCCGGATGATGGACGGTTGTTCATGAAGGCGGCCGTAGCCACGCCTCCCACCAGCAAGGCACCGGCAGCGACCAGTATAGTTGTCGTATTGCTTTTCATCACCAGCTCCCTGCGGAACGCGCCGCGTTGTTGACGGCTTGATTCCAGCATGGCAACCCTGAACGAAAACGCGCTCGCTCATGAACGCGACAGTTAAGTTCAGCTAGCGCTTACTTCATGCACTTCTAACAGCAGGAGCCGATGCATGCGAAATCCTTTCATCACGCGGGCGCTGGAGTGGGCCGGAAAACTGCGCTACCCCACGCTATTCAAACTGGCGGCGGTGGTGTTTGCAGCGGATCTGATGCTGCCGGACCCGCTTCCGTTGCTGGACGAGGTGTTGTTTGGCCTGACCACGCTGCTGCTGGCGAACTGGAAGACCCGCAAGGCACCGCTGCCGGCACCCGCGCGCCGCCGCTGATGGAGTTGATCGACAGTCACTGCCATCTGGATGCCGGCGAATTCGACCATGACCGCGCTGCCGTCATCGCCCGCGCGCATGCTGCCGGCGTGATGCAACAGGTGATCCCCGCCATCACCGCGGCCAGCTGGGCGGGCCTGCGCGAGGTGTGCACGCAGGCACCGGGGCTATACCCGGCCTACGGGCTGCACCCAATCTTTCTGGACCAGCATCGTCCCGAACATCTGGAGGCGCTGGCCGACTGGATCGCGCGCGAGCGCGCCTGCGCCATCGGCGAGTGCGGACTGGATTTCTACCTGGATGGGCTGGATGTGCAGGCGCAGCGCGACTACTTCGATGGCCAGTTGCGGCTGGCCAAGCGCTTCGACCTGCCGCTGATCGTGCATGCACGCCGCGCCACCGAAGAGGTCATCGCCCGCATCAAGGCCGTGGGCGGCCTGCGTGGCGTGGTGCACAGCTTTGCCGGCAGCCCCGAACAGGCCCGGCAGCTGTGGACACTGGATTTCATGATCGGCCTCGGCGGGCCGGTGACCTACCCGCGCGCCAATCGCCTGCGCCGGCTGGTGGCGACCATGCCGCTGCAGCACCTGTTGCTGGAAACCGACGCCCCCGATCAGCCGGACGCCAGCATCCGCGGCCAGCGCAACGAGCCGGCCCAGCTGCGCACGGTGCTGGATTGCATCGCACAGCTGCGCGGGGAAGACGCCGCCGTCATCGCGGCGCAGACCACCGCCAACGCGCGCCGCCTGTTCCGCTTGCCGGCCAGCGGATAGCCGCGCACGGCGGCATGTTCAGGATGCGATTACGACGCTGCGGCAAGCGCTGCCGCTGCCGTGGCCGCACCGGCCTTGGGCTTGAGCAGCATCTCCAGCGCCTTGCCGACCGCCACGAACGCGAAGGTGCCGGTGATATGCGTGGCCGCGCCCAGCCCGGCGCCGCAGTCCAGCTTGAGCGTGGCATCGGCGTCGAGCTGCGGACGGATACCGCACACGCTGCCGTCGGCCTGCGGATACTTGACGTTCTCCAGCGAATACACCGCCGGCACGCCGAAATAGCGCTGCGGATTCTTGGGGAAGTTGAACTCGCTGCGCAGCTTCTTGCGGATCAGCGCCAGCATCGCATCGTGTTCGGTACGCGAGACATCGCGCACCCGCACCAGGGTGGGATCGGTGCGCCCGCCGGCGGCCCCTACGGTCAGCAGCGGCAGCTTGCGCCGGCGGCACCAGGCAATGGTTTCCACCTTGACCCGGAAGCTGTCGCAGGCATCGATCACCAGATCCAGGCCATCACCCAGCAACGTGTCGATATTGCCGGCGGTGAGGAAGGACTCCACCGCATCGGCCGCGATCTCGGGGTTGATCGCCACGCAGCGCTCGGCCATCGCGCGCGCCTTGTTGCGCCCGTACTGCCCGGCCAGCGCCGGCAACTGCCGATTGGTATTGGACACGCACAGATCGTCCGCATCGATCAGGCGGATGTGGCCCACGCCGGTACGCGCCAGCGCCTCCACCACCCACGAGCCCACCCCGCCCATGCCAACCACCGCCACGCGGCAGGCGGCCAGGCGCTCTACCGTGCCGACTCCATACAGCCGGTCGATACCGGCAAAGCGTTCACGCCATTGTGCTTTCATCGCCCTATTTTACGCGCGCCACCTGCGGCGCGTCCGCCCATCCGCACGCCCCGCTGCCAGAGCAATCGCCATGACCGATGCCCCTCCAAACCAATCGCGCGCGGCGCGCTACGCCTTCATGCTGGTGCTGGGCGTGCTGATCGGACTGGTGACCACCGTGATGGTGGCACGCGTACTGCAGGCCCGGCGCGACCCGGTGCCGGACAGCCTGATGCACGTGATGGCCTACCAACTGCGCGCGTTGCGCCCCCCGCCCGGCACGGCCTGCGTCCCGGCGCAGCAACATGCGCGCCTGCGCTCGTTGCGCCTGCTTGCCAACGAGCTGGAACCGGCATTTGCACCCCTGGGCGAGGACCGCCGCTTTGCGGAACATGCCGGCACGCTGCGCGCGACGCTGGACGGCGCGCAACACGCGCCAGCGGCCGATTGCGCCGCCATTGCCGGGTTGGCAGCGCAGGTTTCCGATGCCTGTGAAGCCTGCCACCGCGACTTTCGATGAATAGGACGCTCGGGTTTCGTTAAGCCTGGAGTGCTCCAGTTGGCAGGCCGTTCACCTGGACCACCACAGGATGACATCGCCGCGGCCCCGACCGCCTTCAGAACCACTCCGGAGACATCCCATGAAGACCCGACTGCTCGTTATCGGCCTGGCTGCAACCGCAACCCTGGTTGGCTGCGCCACCTCCCAGCCCCAGTACGGCAGCTATCGCGGTGACCGCGGCTACGACCGTGGCTATGCGCAGCCGGCACCGCGCTGCGTCGATTGCGGTACCGTCACCCGCATCGACGAAGTCGGCCCGACCCGCACGGCTCCGACCGGCACCGGCGCGGTCCTGGGCGGCATCGTCGGCGCCGTGGCCGGCCGCCAGATTTCCAAGGAAACCGGCGGCAGCAAGGGCAACAAGAACGTCTCGGCCGTGGCTGGCGCAGCGGCCGGCGCGCTGGCCGGCAATGCCATCCAGAACAACGTCACCAGTTCCAGTTTCGACGTGCAGGTGCGCATGGACGATGGCCGGGTGATCGTGGTGAACCAGCGCGACCTGGACGGCGTGCGCGAGAACGCCTACGTGCGCGTGGTCAACGGGCGTGTCGTGCTGCGCTGACCGCTGCGCACTGCCAACGGCGAACAGCAGAAAGGCCCGGTGACGGGCCTTTCTGCTGCAGGCGATGCGCTGGCGATCCTGCTTTCAGACCACTTGCACCGCGTCGGCCTGCAGTCCCTTTTGGCCCTGCACGACGGTGAAGCTGACCTTCTGACCTTCCTTGAGACTCTTGAAGCCCTGGATCTGGATCGCGCGGAAATGGACGAAGACGTCTTCGCCGTTCTCGCGACTGATGAATCCAAAGCCCTTGGCATCGTTGAACCACTTCACGACACCGTGTTCGCGTTCGATGTTGGACATCTCGACTGACTCCCTACGACACTGTGATGGACTGGCGGTGGTGGCTGTGGTTGCAAGGAGAAGGCGAGGAACGGGACGTCGCGGATCGGGTGAGTTACCGCATCAGGCCACGATTCACGGTGACCTTTGCAAACAACAGCGGCTGCAACTTAACTTGCGCAAAATCAATTTTCAAGCACCCCTTGCGCAAGCATTTCAAGTCTGAAACAGGGCACCTTTCCATGACCATGGACACCACCGTCGTCTATTACGTCCTGGCCACCGTGCTGGTGCTGGTTGGCCTGGCCGGCGTGATCCTGCCCGCATTGCCCGGGTTACCGCTGGTCTTCGCCGGCTTGCTGCTGGTAGCCTGGGCCGACGGCTTTGCGCATGTGGGCTGGGTGGCGTTGCTCATCCTTGCCGCGATCACCGCACTGTCGTTCCTGGTCGACCTGCTGGCCACCGTCTACGGTGCCCGACGCGTGGGCGCCAGCAAGGCGGCGATGTGGGGCGCAGTGGTCGGCGCCTTCGCCGGCCTGCTGTTCCTGCCAATCGGCCTGTTCGTCGGCCCGTTTGCCGGCGCCTGGCTGGGCGAATATCTGCAGACCCGCAAGACCGGCCAGGCCACCCGGGTCGGCGTCGGCACCTGGCTGGGCATCGTGCTGGGCACCGCCACCAAGCTGGCGCTGGGGCTGTGCATGCTCGGCGTGTTTGCGGTCGCCTGGCTGTTCTGAGCGCCGGCCAAACGGCAGCGGCCGACGTGGCGCCCCGGCCAGACAAGCCGCTGACGCGTGCCGCGACGTGGGCGGCACCTGCCGCAGCGACGACAGTTGTTATGCGGCTGTGTACACGTCACGTATGCAGGGGTCGCCATTAAGCTGCCCAGCATCGCGCCGGCCTGGCGCCCCTCTTGGCCCCAGCCCCATGCCTCTACCACGTACCCGCCCGTTGCTCCTGATCGCCCTGGCGACCGCCCCGGTGGCGCAGGCACAGGAAATTGCCGCACAACCTGCCTCGCCGCAGGCCTGTACCTCCGTGACCTCCGATGCCGCGCGCCTGGCCTGCTATGACCAGGCGCTGGGCCATACCCCGCAGGCCACCCAGCAGGCGGACGCGCAGGCGCAGTTGGCCAAACAGGCCGCCAAGCCCGACGACGCGCGCACACGCAACCGCGTTGGCGACTTTTTTCGCGCCGACGCACGGGACGAGCGGGTCGAGGAAGCGGTGGCCAATGCCGGCCGCGGCTCGCTGCTGGATCGCCGCTGGGAACTGGCCAAGGATTCCAAGCTGGGCACCTTCCAGCTGCGCGGCTACAAGCCGGTGTATCTGCTGCCGGTGTTCTGGACCAGCGACACCAACCGCACCCCGCAGTCGCCCAACCCGGCCAATTCGGTGTCCACGCCGCAGCCGCTGGACAGCGCGGAACTGAAGTTCCAGCTCAGCTTCAAGACCAAGGTGGCCGAAGACCTGTTCGGCGACAACGGCGACATCTGGATGGGCTACACCCAGAGCTCGCGCTGGCAGGCCTACAACGCCGACGCCTCGCGCCCGTTTCGCGAAACCAACTACGAACCCGAAGCGATGCTGGTGTTCCGCAACAACTACAGCCTCTTTGGCTGGAAGGGACGCATGAGCGGCATCAGCCTCAACCATATGTCCAACGGCCGCGCCGACCCGCTGTCGCGCTCGTGGAACCGGGTGATCCTCAATATCGGGCTGGATCGCGAGAACTGGGCATTGACCCTGCGTCCGTGGTTCCGCATCAAGGAAGACCGTGCCGACGACAACAATCCCGATATCGAGGACTACATAGGCCGCGGCGACGCCACCCTGGTCTACAACAAGGACGGCCACGAAGTGGCGCTGATCGCGCGCCACTCGCTACGCGGCGGCGACCGTTCGCACGGCTCGCTGCAGGTGGACTACGGGTTTCCCATCACCAACCTGTTGCGCGGCCATGTGCAGGTATTCGATGGCTACGGCGAAAGCATGATCGACTACAACCACAAGGCCACCTACGTGGGCGTGGGCGTGTCGTTGCTGGAGTGGTTTTGAGCTGACGCGCCGCCCGGCGGATGCCCGCGCGTGTCGGTTCGCGCGGCGCTGCATCGCCCATCTCGCGCGCCAGAATGGAGAGACGAAAAAGCCGGCATCGCTGCCGGCTTCTTTCGTTGCGTTGACCAGGGCATACAGCCGGCTTCATCCCAGAATGGGAGAATCCGACTGCATCCGGTTTCGCACGCCCGAGCATGCGTCACCGGCTCACACGTCGAAGAAATCCACCTTGCCGTCCTTCAAGGTGTAATACGCACCGACGACGCGGACATTGCCTGCGCGTAGCGGTTCGAGCAGGGCCGGTTCGGACGCGCCGCGCAGGCGGTCGACCGTGCGCTTGACGTTGGCCTTGACCGAAGCTGCCAGCAGGTCATCGCCCCCCTTGCTCTTGGCGGTCAGCACCGCCGGAACAATCGGCTCGATCATCGCGCCAATGGCGCCGGGAAAGAACGCGCCCTGCTCCACCACCGACACCGCCGCAGCCACCGCGCCGCAGCTTTCGTGCCCCATCACCACGACCAGCGGCACACCGAGCTGGCTGACCGCATATTCGATCGACCCCAACGCGGTGGTATCCACGGTGTTGCCGGCATTGCGGACGATGAACATCTCACCCAGGCCCCGCCCGAACAACAACTCCGGCGGCACGCGCGAATCGGAGCACGACACCAGAATCACGAACGGCGTCTGCCCCAAGGCCAGCTCCAGGCGACGCTTGCTGTCGGAAATCACCTTCTTCGGGCGGTTCTCCACGAAGGCGGCATTGCCATCGCGCAGGACCTGCAATGCCTGCTCGGCATTCAGCTCGGTCTTCTTCGACGGGGCCGCGCGCAACGCAAACGGAAGGGAAGCGGCGGCGGCGGCGACGGGCGCACAACAGGCGCATTGCAACAGTTTTCGACGGGATGCGGAATGCGCCATGGTGAGCCCCTGCTCTCTGGTTGGTGGCCCGATCATACTATGCAACTTTCACGCAAATACCGGCCCGAACATCCGGTCGTCGGGCCGACAGCGGTACCGCGCACCCAGGGTTCAGCTCCAGCCCGCCAGCCATTTCGCGGCGACAGGTTTGCCGAGGCGAACGCGGCCGGCAGTCCGTCAGCCTGACGCCACCCAGGCCGAGCAGGCGCAGGTGTCCACAACGTGCACGACCTGCTCCAATCCCTGCCACCCGTGGCGCCCTGCGTGTCGGACCACGCAACCGCTACGGTGGTCGCGTTACTCCACGACCACCGGAATCTTGCCGATGCGCGACAGCCACTGGCGCGGGCCGGTCTTGTGCACCGATTCGCCAGTGGAATCCACCGCCACGGTGACCGGCATGTCCTTGACCTCGAATTCGTAGATCGCCTCCATGCCCAGATCTTCGAAGGCCAGCACGCGCGCGGCCTTGATCGCCTTGGACACCAGGTAGGCCGAACCGCCCACCGCCATCAGGTACACGGCCTTGTTGTCGCGGATCGCCTCGATGGCCGCATCGCCACGCTCGGACTTGCCGACCATGCCGAGCAAGCCGGTCTGTTCCAGCATCTGGCGGGTGAACTTGTCCATGCGGGTAGCGGTGGTCGGGCCGGCCGGGCCCACCACTTCGTCGCGCACCGGGTCGACCGGGCCAACGTAGTAGATGAAGCGGTTGGTGAAATCCACCGGCAAGGTGTCGCCCTTGTTGAGCATGTCGATCATGCGCTTGTGCGCGGCGTCGCGGCCGGTCAACAGCTTGCCGTTGAGCAGGATCACTTCGCCCGGCTTGAAGCTGGCCACTTCCTCGCGGGTGATGGTGTCCAGGTTCACCCGGCGCGCATTGGTCGGGTTGTAGGTGAGCTTGGGCCAGTCTTCCAGCGACGGCGGATCCAGCATCACCGGGCCGTTGCCGTCCAGGGTGAAGTGGGCGTGGCGGGTGGCCGCGCAATTGGGGATCAGCGCCACCGGCAGGTTGGCGGCGTGGGTGGGGTAATCCTTGACCTTGATGTCCAGCACCGTGGTCAGGCCGCCCAGGCCTTGTGCGCCGATACCCAGCGCATTGACCTTTTCATACAGCTCCAGGCGCAGTTCTTCGGCGCGACTGGAGGCGCCACGCGCCTGCAGGTCGACGATGTCGATCGGCTCCATCAGCGCTTCCTTGGCCAGCAGCATGGCCTTTTCGGCGGTGCCACCGATGCCGATGCCCAGCATGCCCGGCGGGCACCAGCCGGCGCCCATCGTCGGCACGGTCTTGAGCACCCAGTCGACGATGGAATCGGAGGGATTGAGCATGGCGAACTTGCTCTTGGCTTCCGAGCCGCCGCCCTTGGCCGCGACGATCACCTCAAGATGGTCGCCCGGCACAATCTTGGTGTTGACCACCGCCGGAGTGTTGTCGCGGGTGTTGGCGCGCTTGCCGGCCGGGTCGGCCAGCACGCTGGCGCGCAGCTTGTTGTCGGGGTGGTTGTAGGCGCGGCGCACGCCCTCGTTGACCATGTCTTCCACGCCCATGCTGGCGTCGTCCCAACGCACGTTCATGCCGATTTCAAGGAACACGGTGACGATGCCGGTGTCCTGGCAGATCGGGCGGTGGCCTTCGGCGCACATGCGCGAATTTATCAGGATCTGCGCAATGGCGTCCTTGGCGGCCGGCGATTCTTCGCGCTCATAGGCAGCGGACAGATTCTTGATGTAGTCGACCGGATGGTAATAGCTGATGTACTGCAGCGCATCGGCGACGGACTGGATGAGGTCTTCCTGCTTGATCGAGGTCACGGCTGGCTCTACGGCTGGCGGAGGCAATCCGGGCATTTTAGAGCAAACCGCCGGCCAGACCGGCGCGAATGCGGGAAGGCTGGGTTGCGGAAGGCCGCTCCCTCGGCGCTGCAGTCGCCGGTCGCGCGCCTTGGCATGGCTCCAGTCGGCCGGTCGCTCAGCCATCTGCGCCTTGCCAGCAGCGCCCAACACCCCCGGCGCACACCGCGCCCGGCACACTAGGCACATGTCAGCTTCCCACTCCGGCGCCACGGCGCCCGCTCCCCGTACCGGCCCCACCCTGCGCGAACGCCTGGATGCGCTGCGCAACCTGCCCCCGTTCCTGCGCCAGATCTGGCAGACCAGCCGCTGGCTGAGTGCCAGCAGCATCGGCCTGCGCGTGCTGCGCGCGTTGATGCCGGTGGCGACGCTGTACATCGGCAAGCTCATCATCGACGAAGCGGTCCACCTGGTAGGCCAGCCGCCGGCGTTCGATTCCTTCGCCCAGGCGCTGGGCAGCGGCCGGCTGAACCGGCTGCTGGAATTGCTGGCGCTGGAGCTGGCACTGGCGATCGGCTCGGACCTGCTCGGGCGCATGGTCGGCTATGCCGATGCGCTGCTGTCGGAGTTGTTCAACAACGCCGCCAGCGTACGCCTGATGGAACACGCCGCGCAGCTGGATCTGGAGGATTTCGAAGACCCGGACCGGCAGGACAAGCTGGACCGCGCGCGGCGCCAGACCATGAACCGCATGAACCTGATGAGCCAGCTGTTCGGCCAGGTGCAGGACGCCATCACCGTGGTCAGCCTGGCGGTGGGCCTGGTGGTGTATGCGCCCTGGTTGATCGTGCTGCTGGCAGTCGCGCTGATTCCGGCCTTCATCGGCGAGGCGCATTTCAATGCATTGGGCTATTCGCTCAACTTCCAGTGGACACCGGAGCGGCGTCAGCTCGACTACCTCCGCCAGGTGGGCGCGAGCGTGGAAACGGCCAAGGAAGTGAAGATCCTCAACCTGCACCGCTTCCTGATCGCACGCTACCGCCGGCTGGCCGACAAGTTCTTCCAGGCCAACCGCGCATTGGCGCGCAAGCGGGCGCTGTGGGGCGCGCTGCTGGCGGCGCTGGGCACGCTGGGCTATTACGCGGCCTATGGCTACATCGCCTGGCGCACGGTGCGCGGCGATTTCAGCATCGGCGACCTGACCTTCCTGGCCGGCAGCTTCCTGCGCCTGCGCCAGTTGCTGGAGGGGTTGCTGATCGGCTTTTCGCAGGTCGCCGGGCAAGCGTTGTACCTGGACGATCTGTATTCGTTCTTCAACATCGTGCCGGAAATCCGCTCGCGCCCCAACGCCTTGCCGGTGCCGCGCCCGATCCGCCAGGGCTTCGTGTTCGAGGACGTGGGCTTCCGCTACCCGGAGGCCGAGCAGTGGACGGTGCGGCACCTGGATTTCGAACTGCGCGCCGGCGAAGTGCTGGCGCTGGTGGGCGAAAACGGCGCCGGCAAGACCACGCTGGTGAAGCTGCTGGCGCGGCTGTACGACCCCGACGAAGGCCGCATCCTGCTCGATGGCCATGACCTGCGCGACTACGATCTGGACGATGTCCGCGCCAATCTGGGGGTGATCTTCCAGGACTTCGTGCGGTATCACCTGAGCGTGGGCGAGAACATCGGCGTGGGCCAGGTGGATGCGATGGACGACACCGCCCGCATCCAGGCCGCCGCGCAGCGTGCGATGGCCGGCGAGCTGATCGCCGGCCTGCCGCAGGGTTACGACCAGTTGATCGGGCGACGCTTCAAGAACAGCGTGGACCTGTCCGGCGGGCAATGGCAAAAGATCGCCATCGCCCGCGCCTACATGCGCGACGCACAGCTGATGATCCTGGACGAGCCCACCGCCGCGCTGGACGCGCGCAGCGAGTTCGAGGTGTTCCAGCGCTTCAAGGAACTGTCGGACAACCGCACCGCAGTGCTGATCTCGCACCGTTTCTCCAGCGTACGCATGGCCGACCGCATCCTGGTGCTGGTGGATGGCCGCATCGAGGCCAACGGCACCCACGAAGCGCTGATGGCCCAGGGCGGGCGCTATGCGGAGCTGTTCGAGCTGCAGGCGGCCGGGTATCGGTGAGGCCGGGAATGGGGAATCGGGAATGGGGAATCGTTAGAAGCAGCTTCCCGGCGGCTGGCTGCTCCTCGGCTTCCCGATCCCACAAGGATCCGGATCTTTCCGCACTGCACCCCATTCCCGATTCCCGATTCTCCATTCCCGCCAAATGAGAGTTCATCTCATTTGGCGGGCTTGAGGTAGAATCAGGGGGCACTCCTCCCACGACACTCACCGGTATGTCTTCCGCTTTTGGCGCCGAAACGGTGCTTGAGGTCCGTCACTGGACCGATGCCTACTTCAGCTTCACCACCACCCGCGATCCCGGTTTCCGCTTCGAAAACGGCCAGTTCGTGATGATTGGCCTGGAAACCGAAACGCGCCCGTTGTTGCGTGCGTATTCGATCGCCAGCGCCAACTGGGAAGAACAGCTGGAGTTTTTCAGCATCAAGGTGCCCGATGGCCCGCTGACCTCGCGGCTGCAGCACATCCAGCCCGGCGACAAGGTGCTGGTCGGCAAGAAGCCCACTGGCACGCTGCTAATCAGCGATCTGCACCCCGGGCGCAACCTGTATTTGCTGGGCACCGGCACCGGGCTGGCGCCGTGGCTGTCGATCATCAAGGACCCGGAAACCTACGAGCGCTTCGACAAGGTGATCCTCACCCAGGGCGTGCGCTTCGTGCAGGATCTGGCCTACCGCGACTACTTCGAGCACGAACTGCCGCAGCACGAATTCCTCGGCGATCTGCTGCGCGACAAGTTGCTGTACTACCCGGCGGTCACCCGCGAAACCTTCGCCAACCAGGGCCGCCTGACCGAACTGATGGCCAATGGCCGCATGCAGCAGACGCTGGGCTTGCCTACGCTGGACCCGGCCAACGACCGCTTCATGATCTGCGGCAGCCCGCAGATGCTGGCCGACCTGCGCACGCTGCTGGACAGCCGCGGTTTCCAGACCTCGCCCAGCATCGGCACACCGGGGCATTACGTGTTCGAACGCGCCTTCGTTGAGAAGTAAAAGCCTCCTGCTAGACGCTGGCAGGCAGGCTCGTAGGAGCGCACCCGGGCGCGACGGGCGTTATCGGGAACGCCCCTCGCGCCCGGGTGCGCTCCTACACTGATCTGCTACGACGGCCACATCTCACGCGCGTCATCGCTGGCCTGGCATGCGTACGCATCAGCCCAGCGCACGCTCGATATCGGCAGCAATGGCGTCGGGCTTGGTCGTGGGGGCATAGCGCTCCAGCACAGCGCCGTCGCGGCCGATTACGTGTTCGAACGCGCCTTCGTCGAGAAGTAAAAGGCTACTGCGAGACGCTGGCACGCAGGCTCGTAGGAGCGCACCCGGGCGCGACGGGCGTTATCGGGAACGCTGCATCGCGCCCAGGTGCGCTCCTACGTTCTCCGCTGCACGCCCTGCAAGATCACGCGGCCAACGCTCGCTCGATATCGGCAGCAATGGCGTCGGGCTTGGTCGTGGGGGCATAGCGCTCCAGCACAGCGCCGTCGCGGCCGATTACGTGTTCGAACGCGCCTTCGTCGAGAAGTAAAAGGCTCCTGCGAGACGCTGGCACGCAGCCTCGTAGGAGCGCACCCGGGCGCGACGGGCGTTATCGGGAACGCTGCATCGCGCCCAGGTGCGCTCCTACGTTCTCCGCTGCACGCCCTGCAAGATCACGCGGCCAACGCGCGCTCGATCTGCGCACTCAGTGCTTCGGGTTTTGTCGTCGGCGCATAACGCTCCAGCACAGCACCGTCTCGGCCGATCAGGAACTTGGTGAAATTCCATTTGATGGCTTCGGACCCCAGCACGCCGCGTTGCTCGCGCTTGAGCCACTGCCACAGCGGATGCGCACCACTGCCGTTGACCTCGATCTTGGAGGACAACGGAAAATCCACCGCGTAATCCAGCGAACAGAACTGCCGGATCTGCGCCGCATCACCCGGCTCCTGATGCCCGAACTGATCGCAGGGAAATCCGATCACCACCAGCCCGCGATCACGATAGCGCTGCCATAGCGCCTGCAGCCCGGCATATTGCGGCGTGAACCCGCACTTGGACGCCACATTCACCACCAGGATCACCTGACCGAGGTGATCGCCCATCGCATGCGTGCGACCGTCCAGGTCGGTGAAGTCGAACGTCGTCAGATCGTGCATGCCAGGCTCGGCGTGGAAGAAGCTACAAGGGTAACGCCTGCGCGGCACTGCTGCACGATCGCAAACCGCAGCAGACGCAACTGCCCCGCTGTGGCGTTGCAACATCTCCTGCGCCATGGCCATGGCTACGTTTGCACCGACTCACTGGCCTGCCGTCCACAAACAGCGCACCGCCATGCCTTTTGTCACAAGTCCCTCCCACCAGGCTGGGTTAGCCTACCGGGTCGCACTCTGGAGCCACTCTCTTGACCACCCGTCTTGCTTTCGCCCTGGCCGCGTCCCTGGGACTTGCCATGCCGTCCTACAGCATCGCCGCACCCGCCACCACGCAGACCGCCACCCAGGCCAACCCGTTCTTCGCCGACAGCAGCCTGCCACTGCACTACCCGCCGTTCGACAAGATCACCGACAGCGATTTCGCACCCGCCTTCGACGCTGGCATGGCCGAGCAGTTGAAGGAAGTGGACAAGATCGCCAACCAGAAGGCCAAGCCGAGCTTCGAGAACACCCTGATCGCGCTGGAGAAAAGCGGCGCCACGCTCGACCGCGCCACCACCGTGTTCTTCAACCTGGTCGGTGCCGACACCAACGACGCGCGCAAGAAACTGCAGGCCGATTATTCGGCCAGGTTCGCCGCGCATCGCGATGCGATCTCGCTCAACGGCAAGCTGTTTGCGCGCATCCAGAGCTTGTACGACCAACGCACCAAGCTGGGCCTGGATGCACAAGGCGTGCGCCTGATCGAGAAGTACCACAGCGACTTCGTGCGCAACGGCGCCAAGCTTTCCGATGCCGACAAGACCACGCTCAAGGCAATGAATGCCGAGCTGGCCAAGCTGGGCACCACCTTCAGCCAGAACGTGCTGGCCGAGGTCAACGCCGCCGCCGTGGTGGTGGACGACGTCAAGCAGCTCGACGGCCTGTCCGACGAACAGATCGCCGCCGCCGCCGAAGCCGCCAAGGCGCGCAAGCTCGAGGGCAAGTACGTGATCGCCCTGCTCAACACCACCGGCCAGCCGCCGCTGAGCCAGCTCAAGAACCGCGAGCTGCGCAAGCGTATCTACGATGCGTCGGTGTCGCGCGGCAGCCACGGCGGCCAGTACGACAACACCGCACTGGTGTCGCGCATCATGAAGCTGCGTGCCGACAAGGCCAAGCTGCTGGGTTTTCCCACCTTTGCAGCGTATTCGCTGGAAAACCAGACCGCCAAGACACCCGAAGCGGTCAACGCGATGCTGGGCAAGCTGGCACCGGCTGCAGTCGCCAACGCCAAGCGCGAAGCCGCCGACCTGCAGGCGATGATCGACAAGGAACAAAAATCCGCACGCAAGCCGACCTTCAAGCTCGAAGCCTGGGATTGGACCTACTACAGCGAGAAGGTGCGCCAGGCCAAGTACAACTTCGACGAATCGCAGCTCAAGCCATACTTCGAGCTGAAGAACGTGCTGGAAAACGGCGTGTTCTACGCAGCCACCCAGGAATACGGCCTGACCTTCAAGCAACGGACCGACCTGCCGACCTACCGCGACGACATCACCGTCTACGACGTGTTCGATGCCGACGGCAAGCAGCTGGCGATCTTCATCGCCGACATGTACGCCCGCGAATCCAAGCGCGGCGGCGCATGGATGAACTCCTACGTCTCGCAGTCCGAGCTGACCGGTTTCAAGCCGGTGGTGGCCAACCACCTCAACATCCCCAAGCCGCCGGCCGGCCAGCCTACGCTGCTGACCTGGGACGAAGTGACCACCATGTTCCATGAATTCGGGCATGCGCTGCACGGCATGTTCTCCGACGTCAAATACCCGTATTTCTCCGGCACCAGCGTGCCGCGCGACTTCGTCGAGTTCCCCTCGCAGGTCAACGAGATGTGGGCCGACGAGCCGTCGATTCTGAAGAACTACGCCAAGCATTATCAGAACGGCACGCCGATGCCGCAGGCCTTGCTGGACAAGGTGATTGCCGCCTCCAAGTTCAACCAGGGCTTTGCCACCACCGAGTATCTGGGTGCGGCGATGCTGGATCAGAACTGGCATCAGATCAGCGCCAACCAGGTGCCCGATGCCGCCGGCGTGATGGCCTTCGAAGCCAAGGCTTTGCAGCAGGACGGCATTGCCTACGCACCGGTCCCGCCGCGCTACAAGACCCCGTATTTCAGCCACATCATGGGCGGTTATGCGGCCGGCTACTACGCCTACATCTGGTCCGAAGTGCTGGATGCCAACACCCAGCAGTGGTTCAAGCAACATGGTGGCCTGAGCCGCGCCAATGGCGACCGCTTCCGCAAGACCCTGCTCTCGCGCGGCGGTAGCGTGGATGCGATGGAGCTGTTCCAGAACTTTGCCGGGCATGCGCCGCAGATCGAGCCCTTGCTCGAAAAGCGCGGCCTGAGCACACAAGATGGCAGCAGTGCCACGCCGAAAACCCCGCAATCCAAGCCGTAAGCGTACGGCCGTACCAACGACAACGCCGCCCGGAGCAATCCGGGCGGCGTTGTCGTTGACGGCGTTGATCGCGGTGCGATCCACGCGCGCCATGCCAGGCTCAAGACTCGATCGAGTCCACGCCGCGCAGCAATTTCCGCAGCAGCTTTTCCAGACGGGCCTGTTCGGTCTCGCTGATCTCGGCAGTCTGCTGCGCCAGCAGCTCGCACGCTTCCGGCAGCAGGCTCTGGATCAACTCCAGCCCGGCTGGCTGCAGGGTCAGCATGATCTTGCGCCGATCGCCGGCCGTGCTGCCGCGCGCAATCAAGCCCTTTTCGCAGAGCTGGTCGGTGAGCCGGGTAATGTTGGCTGGCTTCTCGCTGGCCGCCTCGGCCGCCTCGGTCGGCGTGATCGCCTGCTCCGGCGTGCCATACAACATCATCAGGATCTCGTACTCCGGCGGGGTGATGCCGTACGGCTTGAGGCGCATGCAACTGATCGTGTGCAGCCGCTTGTAGAGATGCTTGATCAACCTCACCACGACGGCGGGTTCCCGCGGGAATGCCGTGTAACGCTCGCAGGTGTGGTCGACACGGTTCGCGGTCGCATTGAAGCTACTCATATCACCCGTCTGATTACTGTACTGAATGGCGCAATCATTCAAGCACACCACCTACAAGGCGATAGATCAGCGAGCGAAGAGATGTACATATTCCGGCGCGACCCATGCACGCAATGTCGCAGTTGTGACGTCGGCCGTTTGCGTGCCGTCGGAGTAAGGCCCGACCTGATACGGGGGAAACACAAAACGGAGTGCGGCGATCTGGCCGGACGCATTCAAGACCGGTACGAACTGTGCAAAATTCCCTGCCTGTGCCTCGGTGCCCTCGGCAATCATGCGATCGGCCGATGCCACCTGCTCTGCCTGCTGCTCGACCGGCACACGCTCGGCCACCACGCGCTGTTGCGCGGCCGCGTGCAACTGCGCGGCCACTTCGCCACCGATTTTTTCCCAGCCCGACGGGCTGGGAATCAAGGCCTGCGCGGTCAGTTGCCTGCGCTCCTTGACCAGCCACACGAAGCGCGCCACCAGTGGCTCACCGTGCGCGCCACCGGTATAGCGACTGCCGTCGGCCGCAACCACGATCAGCTCGGGCGTTTGCAACAGGGTCTCGAACGCCAGCGATAGCTCGTAGGGTGCGGCAGGTTTGTCGTTACCGAGCCCGGAGACCGCCTGCATCAACTCGCCGCGCGCATCCTGCGCATAGCCGCGGATCAACGCCCCCAATTCCGGATAGGCATCCAGCCCCTGCGGATAACTGATGCCGACCATGTAGGCCGGCGAATGCTCGATCACGTCCTGCAGGGGACCGCCGCTCGCTGGCTGCGGAGTCGGCGTTGCGGCCACATCGGCAGCAGGCGCCACTGCGGCGTCAGTCGCCGATTCGCGCTGCGTGCAACCGCCCAGCAGTGCCAGCAGCAGCACGCCCGTTATCGTGTTCACTCCAAGCAGCCGCTGCATTCCCACCTGCTCCCCCTGTTCGAAAAACATCGCTGCCGGCATCGGACTGGCAGGTCTTGAATGATGATGCGGTCGCATGCGGGCCGTGGCATCGTTGCAAACGGACACAACCGCAAGGTAGCCACACGCATGATGCAAGACGGCCCCGACCATTCGCCGCACGCTGCCCACCGGCATCCAGCGCATCGCTGCAGATCAGCTGCACGCCCCCACGCATCGTCGCTGACCCGATCTGATCTGTCGCCGACGGTGTGTGAGGTGAAGTGTGACCGGCGCTGCGCGGCACTCGCGTGAAAATGAACCCAGGATGTGCACTGCCGCCCGAATCGACCGGCGAAGTACTCAAGTTCGTTTTGCCAGCGCCGATAGCTGAGCCGAGAGCACTGCCGCGTCCAGTGCCCTCGCTCACCCAAGAGGAGTCATCGCATGCACAACGATTCGGCGGGAAACAATGCCCCGAGCGACAGCTCGCTGCTGGAAGGCCTGTTCCAGTTCGCCATCGCCGGCGACACCCACAGCCCTGACTTCGCCCAGCTCAACGAGACGGTGTACCGACGCTTGCAACAGGCCTATGGCGCGACATCCGGTGCGTCACTCGCAACCGAACAGGACCGCAGCGCGGCCTGAGCAGCGCCACCACATCTGCCAGGACAGTCGCGCCTGGCAGTCGCGGCCCGGACTGCCGGGCCTGCCGAATGGCACCGCCGCTGCCGACACCGCCGCCCATGGCAGGATGCAAAACCCGTAAACGCCTTCAACCGAAGCGGGGATTGGCAAGCTGCTGCAGGAAGATCTGCCACACCCGCGGCTCCATGATGAGCATGAACATCACCCCGAATGCCGCGCCGGCCAGGTGCGCGCTGTGATTGATGCGATCGCCGCCGCGGCGGTCCATCCACAGGCTGTAGCCCACGTAGAACACCGCATAGATGATCGCCGGCGCCGGGATGAACAGCACCAGGATGATGGTCCACGGCTGCAGCAGGATGAAGGCGAACAGCACCGCCGACACCGCACCCGATGCGCCCAGGCTCAGATAGTTGGGATTGTTCTGGTTCTTCAGGTAGCTGGGCAGGATCGAGACCACCAGCGCAGCCAGGTAGAACAAGGGATAGGTCAGCACGCTGCCGGTGAGCTGCAGCATCACGTTCTCGATCACCCGACCGAAGAAGAACAGGGTGACCATGTTGAAGACAAGGTGGCCCAGGTCGGCGTGGATGAAGCCGTAGGTCACCAGCCGGTCGTACTGCCGGTGCTTGTCCACCGCCGGCGGCCACAGGATCAGGCGGTCGCTCAACTTGCGGTTGTTGAACGCCATCCAGGAGACGATGCCGGTGATGGCAATCAGGATCAGGGTAATCATGCGGACCTCAGGCAGAACGGTAATTGTCGACCATGCGATAACCGCGCGCATACAGGCCGAAGGCCAGTGCCGCCAGGAACGCGAAGGCCGCGAAGAAGAACATCAGGAACGCCGCTTCGCTGAGTCCAGTATCGGCGATCTGCGCGGTCACCGTCTCGTTGCGCACCGCCACGTTCGATAGCAGCACCCACAGGTTGCCGACCGTGGTGGTCAGATACCAGAAACTCATCACCACACCCTTCATCGACGGCGGTGCCTGGCTGTAGGCGAACTCGATGCCGGTGGCCGACACCAGCACCTCGCCGAAGGTGAGCAAGGCATAGGGGAGGATCTGCCAGGCGATGTGCATCGGCTCGCCGCCGTCCATCACCACCTGGATCGCCCCGACCGCGATCCACGCCACGCCGCTGAAGGCGATGCCGCTGGTCATGCGCCGCAATGGCGTGGGCTCCCAGCCAACCCGCCGCAGCAGCGGATACAGCACCAGGTTGTTGAACGGAATCAGCAGCATCACCAGCAACGGATTGATCGCCTGCATCTGCGAGGCAGTGAACCAGGCCGGCATGGTCATCTCGCGTCCCTGCAACACCCAGGTCGAGGCCTTCTGGTCGAACAGCGAAAAGAACGGCGTGACCAGCGCAAAGATCACCAGCACCCGCAACAAGGCGCGCACGCCTTCCACCGCCGCGTCCGGATGCGGGCCACGCGCGCGCTCCAGCTGCCACCAGGTGCCGCCACCGATGCCGGCCAGCAGCAGCACCAGCGCCATGCACAGGCAGATGACGATGCCCAGCGGCGCGATCAGCGCCAGGCAGCCCAACGCCAGCACCACCGACAGCAACGCCAGCGCCAGCCCAGGACGGCCCTGCCCCGGCACGCGCGTCAGCAGCGCGGTGCGCACCACCGCGCCGAATCCATGCGGGTCCTGCGGCGGCAACGGCACCCGCACGTAACGGTGGCGCCCCAGCCAGAACACCAGCGTGGCCACGAACATCAGGATGCCGGGGATGCCGAACGCCCAGGACGGCCCCAGGTTCTTCAGCGCCAACGGAATCAGCAGCGAGGCGAACAGCGAACCAAAATTGATGATCCAGTAGAAGGCATCGAACACCACCTTGGCCAGGTGCTTGTTGGATTGGTCGAACTGGTCGCCCATGAACGAGGCCACCAACGGCTTGATGCCGCCCGCGCCCAGCGCGATCAGGCTTAGCCCGACGAAGAAACCGCTGCGGCTACCTTCGAACGCCGCAAGACAGGCATGCCCAGCGCAGTACACCAGGCTGAACCACAGGATGGTGTTGTACTTGCCGAACAGCCGATCGGCCAGCCAGCCACCCAGCAGCGGGAAGAAATACACCCCGATCATGAAGCTGTGCAGGATGTGCTTGGCTTCGGCCTCGCGGCCCGGGCCGCTGATTTCCTGCAGCAACAGCGAGGTCATCAGGAACTGCACAAGGATGTTGCGCATCCCGTAGAAGCTGAAACGCTCGCAGGCTTCGTTGCCGATGATGAAGGGAATCTGGCGTGGCAGGCGCACGCCGGCAGGGGCGCCGGGCAAGGTCGAGGTGGTCAAGGGCAGTCCGGTCGAACGGTAGGCAGGCCCTATCGTACCGGCGCCAGCAGGCGCGCGGCCATGCAGGCCGGCGCAAAGAGGCGTGCCCCTGGCATGGACGTGCCCGGTCTGCGTGCGCCCTGCGCCCGCCGTGCAATGCGCCGGGCAGCATCGCGCGCGGGAGCGGGCGCCATGTCGCAGTGCAGATTGGCCCACTGCGCCGGCTCGGCTACATTGCCGAGGTTTCCCTGGATGACCGGACTGCCGCATGCCCCGCTTCACCCGCCTGGCCTTGGGCCTGCTGTTGTGCACCGCTCTCCCCGCCGCGATCGCTGCCGAACCGTTGACCAGCGTGGCCGAGCGCAGCGGCTTCGTGCAGACCGGTCGCTATGACGAGGTCATCGCGCTGTGCGATGCATTCGCGCAGCGCTATCCGCAGGCCGTGCGTTGTACGCAATTCGGTACCACGCCCGAAGGCCGCCCGATGCAGGCGCTGGTCGTGTCCACCAGCGGCGCCCTGGATGCCGATGCTGCCGCCCGGCGCAAGCTGCCGGTCGTGCTGATCCAGGGCGGGATCCATGCCGGCGAGATCGATGGCAAGGATGCCGGTTTCCTGGCCTTGCGCGAACTGCTCGATGGCAAGGCCGGCAAGGGCGTGCTCGACAAGCTGGTGTGGGTCTTCGTGCCGGTGTTCAACATCGATGGCCATGAGCGCTTCGGCCCCTGGAACCGCCCCAACCAGCGCGGGCCCGAACAGATGGGCTGGCGCAGCACCGCGCAGAACCTCAATCTCAACCGCGACTACGTTAAGGCCGACGCACCGGAGATGCAGGCCATGCTGCACCTGGTGCAGCAGTGGGACCCGCTGATGGTGGTGGACCTGCATGTCACCGACGGCGCCAAGTTCGAGCACGACGTCTCGGTGCAGGTGGAGCCGGTGCACGCCGGTGACACCGCCCTGCAGCGCGACGGCACCCGTTGGCGCGATGCGGTACTGGCCGATCTGCGCAAGCAAGGCTCGCTGCCGCTGCCGTACTACCCGTCCTTCGTGCGCGATGACGATCCCACCTCCGGCTTTGCCGACGAGGTGTCGCCGCCGCGCTTCTCGCATGGGTATTTCCTGCTGCGCAACCGCTTCGGCATGCTGGTGGAAACGCATTCGTGGAAGGATTACCCCACGCGCGTGCGGGTCACCCGCAACACCATCGTGTCGGTGTTGCAGCAGGCCGCCAGACACGGCACCGCCTGGCGCGCCGATGCGCTGGCGGCCGATCAACGCGGCAGCCGCCTGGCCGGCATGCCGGAACCACTGAGTTTTGCGGCCGGCCCCAAGGCACGCACGGTGGCGTTCCGCGGCTATGCCTACACCCGCACGCCCTCGCCGATCTCCGGCGCGCTGATGACGCGCTACGACGAAAATACGCCGCAGGTCTGGAACGTGCCGCTGCGCGATCAGATCACCCCCGATCTGGTGGTCGATGCGCCGCGCGGCGGCTATCTGGTGCCTGCCGCGCAGGCCGCCATGATCGGCGAGAAACTGCGCCTGCATGGCATCGACTTCCGCACCCTGGGCAGCGCTGCCGAGCGCCCGGTGCAAACCTTCCGCGCCGACACGGCCAAGTTTGCAGCACGCTCCAATGAAAGCCACCAGACGCTGGAGGTCAGCGGGCAGTGGCGCGAGGAACGACGCGCGGTGCCGGCCGGCTCGCTGTTCGTGCCGATTGCCCAACCCAAGGCACGCCTGGTGATGGCGATGCTGGAACCGCAGGCGCCGGATTCGCTGCTGCAATGGGGCTTCTTCAACACCGCCTTCGAACGCAAGGAATACATGGAAGCCTATGTCGCCGAAGACGTGGCGCGCGACATGCTGGCCCGCGATGCCAACTTGAAGGCGCAGTTCGAACAGCGCCTCGCCAGCGACAAGGCCTTCGCCGCCGACCCGCAGGCGCGGCTGGAATTCTTCGCCAGGCGCCATTCCTCCTGGGACGAGCGCTACCAGCTGTATCCGGTGCTGCGGACCGCGCAGACCGACTTCTAACGACACGGCCGGGACTATCCAGGCGCGCCGGAACGTCCTTCGACCAGGGCACTGCACTGCCCTGGCGGTGTTGACGAGACTCCGCAGCGTAAGCACACCCATACCACCGGCAACTATTCTTGCAGAAGATGCGTTGACAGCCGCGCATGCAACTTGCACAATTCGTCCCCTGAGTCGCCCAGGTGGCGGAATTGGTAGACGCACTAGCTTCAGGTGCTAGCGGGGGCAACTTCGTGGAGGTTCGAGTCCTCTCCTGGGCACCACGACTCACGGTCAAACGCAAAAAACCTCGCTTCGGCGGGGTTTTTTGCGTTTGGGCGGTTGCTACCGGTGCAGCGCAGTCGTTGCCGATCGCCTGACGCGCCTTGCCGGATGGACGGCCTTCGCCTGCATCAGCACAACAATGCGCCGATGCGCGACGCACCATCCCGCTGCACAGCGGGATGGTGCGCGATCATCCTTGCCGCTCAGTGCCCACCAGCCGCCGCACCACCGGCACCCGCACCGAACGGCGGCTTGGCCAACCACAGGAAGATGATGATCGCCAGGAACGTCCAGCCGAGCAGGTAGAAGATGTCGTTGAAGCCCATCTGCGACGCCTGGTGATTGATCGTGTTGTTGAGGAAGGCGGCGCCGCGTTGCAGATCGCCCTGCCCCATGGCGGTGACCTGCTCCTGCATGCCGGGCGTATAGACCGAGATGTGTTCGGTGATATGCGCATGGTGCACCTGGGTGCGACGCGCCCACAGATAGGTGGTGAGCGAGGCGGCGAAGCTGCCGCCCAGCGTACGCAGGAAGGTCGCCAGGCCCGAACCCGCCGCGATCTCGCGTCCATCCAGGTCCGATAGCAGGATCTGCAGCACCGGCATGAAGAACAGTGCCCCCCCCACGCCCATCACCAGCTGGATGGTGGCCACATGGGCGAAGTCCACCTGCAGGTTGAAGTTGGAGCGGAAGAAGCTGGTGAAGGACATGAACACGAACGCGATGGTGGCCAACATGCGCAGGTCGAAGCGCAGTGCGTATTTACCCACGAAAGGCGTCATCAGCACCGGCAGGATGCCGATCGGCGCGGTGGCCAGGCCGGCCCAGATCGCGTTGTAGCCCATGTCGCGCTGCAGCCACTGCGGGATCAGCAGGCTCACGCTGAAGAATGCCGCATACGCCACCACCATCGCCAAGGTGCCGGCGCGGAAGTTGCGATGCCGGAACAACTTGAGATCGACGATGGGATCCTTGTCGGTGAGTTCCCAGATCACGAACACCACCAGCGCGACCGCAGCAACGCAGGCCAGCACGATGATCTTGTCCGAGGAAAACCAGTCTTCGTCGTTGCCCAGGTCCAGCACCAGTTGCAGCGCGCCCACGCCGACCACCAGCAGGATCAGGCCGATGTAGTCCATGCGCGGCTTTTCCAGCTGTTCCGGGCGATGCCGCAGCTGCGAACCGACGATGCTGCTGGCGATGATGCCCAGCGGCACATTGATGAGAAAGATCCATTCCCAGCTGTAGTTGTCGGTGATCCAGCCACCCAGGATCGGCCCGGCGATCGGCGCCACCACGGTAATCATCGCCAGCAACGCCAGCGCCTGCCCGCGCTTTTCGCGCGGGTAGATCGACACCAGCAGGCTCTGGGTGATGGGATACATCGGCCCTGCCACGAAGCCCTGCAGCGCGCGCGCCACCACCAGCATGCCCATGCTCTGCGCAAGACCGCACAGCAGCGAGGCGACGGTGAAGGCCAGCGTGGACCACAC
Organism: Xanthomonas cucurbitae; assembly: GCF_002939885.1. GTDB lineage: Bacteria > Pseudomonadota > Gammaproteobacteria > Xanthomonadales > Xanthomonadaceae > Xanthomonas > Xanthomonas cucurbitae. The sequence continues at coordinate 53,147 of NZ_MDED01000017.1, read as the reverse complement.
GAACAACTTGGTTTCGCCGAAGCGACGACTCAACCAGCCGGTCAGCGGCAATGCAATCGCGGTGCTCACCGCGAACGAGGTGATGACCCAGGTGGCTTGCTGCGAACTGGCACCGAGATTGCCGGCGATGGTGGGCAGCGAGACGTTGGCGATGGTGGTGTCCAGCACCTGCATGAACGAGGCCATCGCCAGGCCCACGGTGCACAACGCCACGCTCGCCGGACGAAAGCCGGCGGCGGGCGCCGGTGCCGCCGGGCCGCCGGGCGTGGTGGGAGCTTGCGAAGACATGCTGGCTCAGCCCGCCTTGGTGGCCGCCTGCGGCGGCAGGTTGTCCTGGATGATGCGCTGGATGTCGGCGTCGGCCGCCTGCAACTGCTGCGCATACACGTCGGTGGAGAACACCGCACCCGTGGCGGCCTTGGCCGGCAACACGCTGCCTTGCTGGTCGTGCAGATTCACCTCGACCTTCATCGACAAGCCGATCCGCAATGGATTGGCAGCCAGTTGCTTGCTGTCCACGGCGATACGCACCGGCACGCGCTGCACGATCTTGATCCAGTTGCCGCTGGCATTCTGCGCCGGCAACAGCGAGAACGCGCTGCCAGTACCCAGCCCCAGGCTCTCGATGCGGCCGGTGTAATCCACGCCACTACCGTACAGGTCCGAATGCAGCTCCACTGGCTGGCCCAGGCGCATGTGCTTGAGTTGGGTCTCCTTGAAGTTGGCTTCCACCCAGACCTGCTCCAGCGGCACCACCGCCATCAGCACGCTGCCCGGCTGTACGCGCTGGCCAACCTGCGCCGAACGCCGCGCGACATACCCCGACACCGGCGCCACCACGTCGGTGCGCGCATGGTTGAGATGGGCCTGACGCAGCTGCGCGGCGGCCGCCTGCACATCCGGCTGGCTGGAAACCGCACCATCGTCCACCAGCGCGCGGCTGCGTTCCAGGGTCTCACGTGAGCCGCTCACCGCCGCTTCGGCAGCCGCCAGCTCGTCACGGGTATGCGCCAGTTCTTCGTTGGAGATGGCGCCAGTGGCGGCCAGGTCCTTGCGCCGCGCGAAGTCGGCACGGGCGCTGCGCAGCGTCACTTCGCGCGCGGAGACGTCGGCCTGCGCACCTTCCACGCTGCGGTACAGCCCGCGCACCTGGCGCACCGTCCTGGCCAGGTTGGCTTCGGCCTGCTGCAGTGCCACGGCGGTATCGGCCGGGTCCAGCTGCACCAGCAACTGGCCGCGCTCCACGCGCATGCCGTCTTCGGCGCCGATGCTGACCACGGTGCCGCCCACCATCGGGGTGATCTGCACCTGGTTGCCCTGCACGTAGGCGTCGTCGGTGTCCTCGTGCCAGCGGCCGACCAGGAAGTACCACGCCACCAGACCGACGATCGCCAGGATCACCAGAATGGCCACGATGCGCAGCGCCGCACGGCGCTTGCTGGGTGCGGCCGGCGCGGGTTGGGAAGAAGCAGGAGTCGTCTGGCTCATCGTCGCTGTCTCAGGAATTCGGTTGTGCGGGAGTGGTCGCGGTTGCTGCGTTGTCGCGTGCGGGTTCCGGCGTGTAGCCGCCACCCAGTGCACGCTGCAACCTCACCGAGGCCAGGAGTTGTTGCGACTGCAGCCCGGCCATGCGCTGGCGTGCGACGAGCAACTGCTCCTGCACGCTGAGCACTTCCAGGTAGCTACCGATGCCGGCGCGGTAGCGCTGCTGCGCGAGTTCGAATGCGGCGGTCACCGTCTGCACGCCCTGGTCCTGTGCCTGGGCGCGCTGCTCCAGCGAGCGCACGGCGCTGACCTGGTCGGCCACTTCGCGCAGGGCGGCAATCACCTTCTGGTTGTAGTCGGCCACCGCCAGGTCATATTGCGCGTCGCGACCGGCCAGGTTGGCGCGCAGCTTGCCGCCGTCGAAGATCGGCAGGCTCAGCGCTGGCGCCACCAGGCCGAACACCGAGCCGCTTTCCAGCAGCTGGCCGACATCCGGGTTGATGACGCCGCCCAGTGCGACCAGGTTGAGGCTGGGATAGAAACGGGCCTTGGCAACCGCGATGTCCTTGTTGGCCGCCTCTACCCGCCAACGCGCTGCCACCACGTCCGGGCGACGGCCCAGCAGATCGGCCGGCAGGGTGCTCGGCAAGTGCGTGGCGAACCCGCTGCCCAGGGTGGGGCGTGCAATCTGCAGCCCGCGATCCGGGCCCTGCCCGACCAGCGCGGCCAGTGCGGTGCGCGCCTCGTCGATCTGCTGCTGAGCGGACTGCAGTTGCTGCTGTGCGGCCGGCACGCGCGCCTGCGCCTGCCGCACCTGCAGGTCGCTGTCGATGCCGGCACCGCGACGTTGCCGGGTCAGATCCAGGGTCTTCTGCGCACGCGCCAGCTCGTCGTTGGCCACATCGTGCAGGCTCCACGCATAGGACAGCTGCGCATAGCCTTCGGCGATCGCCGCCGACAGGTTCAGCCGCGCGGCCTGTGCATCCACCTCGGCGGCATGCGTCTGATCCACCGCCGCTTCCCAGGCGGCTCGCTTGCCACCCCATAGATCCACGCCATAGCGGAAATCCAGCACCGCCTGCGCGCTGCCGCCGTAACTGCCGCCCAGCGCGTCGCCGACCATCGATTCGGGCAACTGCAATCCGGTATAGCCACCGGAGACCGACAGGCTGGGGCAGCGCTCGGCCTGCGCGCTGCCGATGCGCGCCTGGGCCTGGCGCAGCCGCGCATCGGCAGCAGCCAGGCTGGGGCTGTGCTGCAGGCCCTCGGCGATGAGGGCATCCAGTTGCGCATCGCCCAGCGTGCGCCACCAGTCGCTGGCCGGCCATGCGGCCGGACTCAACCCGGCCTGCGCCAGGGTGCGCTCGGCCTGCACGTCGCCGGGCTGCAGCACGGTGGCTTGCGGTGCCAGACCACGGCTGCTGGCGCACGCGGCCAGCGCCAGGGTCAGCGCGGTGAGGACTAGCGGCCGCGTCAGGCGCATCGAGCGCGGGCGCAGCGTCTGAAGAAAGGAACTAGCAGCGTTCATGAGTTGAGTGCATCGCGGACACGAAGGAGAAGGGAGGTGAGTTGCTCGCGCTCGGGAACGGACAGATCGCGCAGGCCGTATTCGATGGCACGTTCACCGCGCAGCCGCAGCCGCTGCCACAACGCCGCGCCCTGTTCGGTCATGACGATCTGCAGCGCGCGTCGGTCCTGGGCATGCGGTTCGCGGCGCACCGCGCCCAGCGACTCCAGCTTGTCGAGCAGGCGGGTGACCGCGCTCGGCGTCTGGTCCAGCGCCAGGGCCAGTTCATTGGCCGTGCACGGCGAGCGCACGGCAAGGATCTTCAGGCCGACGTAGTGGCTGAAGCCGAAATCGGGCAATTCGCCCTTCATTTCGGCATCGAGCTGACGCATCAAGGCGTCGCGCACCTGGCGCAACAGCAATCCAAACGAAGGCGGGGTATCGGGGTGATCGCTCATGCGGCCATTTTATTCCGCATAATATATTTGTCAACGCAAATATGTTGATCGCGATTAAACCGCCAGCAAGCATCGCTATACCAAGCGGCCGGCGTGGCGGCGGCGGGTGGCTGGCCAACTCGGCTACAGCCGCCCCCGATGCCTTCGTCAGCGTATTCCACCGCCATTTCGGCGTCCCGCCCACGCGCTATCTGGCGAGCGACCACGCGCGCAGCTTGGCATCCCCCGCCGCATCCGGATAATCGGCGCTCTTCGAGTCCGCGCCCTGGCGCGGAGTCTTCTTCACGCAGGACCTGGCTTTACATGACCGATCTGACCCGCCCCACCTTCCATGGCTTCGAACAGCTGCCGCTGCGCGAGTACGCCGAACGCGCTTATCTCGACTACTCGATGTACGTGGTGCTGGACCGCGCCCTGCCGTTCCTGGGCGATGGCCTGAAACCGGTGCAGCGCCGCATCATCTTCGCGATGAGCGAGCTCGGCCTGAACGCGGCTGCCAAGCCGAAGAAGTCCGCGCGCACCGTGGGCGATGTGATCGGTAAGTACCACCCGCATGGCGACAGCGCCTGCTACGAGGCGCTGGTGCTGATGGCGCAGCCGTTCTCGTACCGCTACCCGCTGATCGAAGGCCAGGGCAACTTCGGTTCCACCGACGACCCCAAGTCGTTCGCGGCGATGCGCTACACCGAATCCAAGCTGACCCCGATCGCCGAAGTGCTGCTGGGCGAGATCGGCCAGGGCACCACCGACTGGGCAGCCAATTTCGACGGCACCCTGGAAGAACCCACCTGGTTGCCGGCGCGCCTGCCGCACCTGCTGCTCAACGGCACCACCGGTATCGCGGTGGGCATGGCCACCGACGTGCCGCCACACAATCTCAACGAGATCGTCAGCGCGCTGCTGCGCCTGCTCGACGACCCCGACGCCAGCGTCGCCGACCTGTGCGAGCACGTACTGGGCCCGGACTACCCGACCACCGCCGAGATCATCACTCCGCGTGCCGACCTGCGCAACATCTACGAAACCGGCCATGGCAGCGTACGCGCGCGTGCCACCTACAAGAAAGAACACGCCAACATCGTCATCGATGCGCTGCCGTATCAGGTGTCGCCGTCCAAGGTGATCGAGCAGATCGCCCAGCAGATGCGCGCCAAGAAGCTGCCGTGGCTGGAAGACATCCGCGACGAATCCGACCACACCAGCCCCGTGCGGGTGGTGCTGGTGCCGCGCTCCAATCGCGTGGATGCCGAGCAGCTGATGGGCCACCTGTTCGTCACCACCGACCTGGAACGCAGCTACCGCGTCAACCTCAACGTGATCGGCCTGGATGGCCGCCCGCAGGTCAAGAATCTGCGCCAACTGCTGAGCGAATGGCTCACCTTCCGCAGCGACACGGTCACCCGCCGCCTCAACCATCGCCTGCAGAAGGTGGAACGTCGCCTGCACTTGCTGGAAGGCCTGTTGATCGCCTTCCTCAACCTGGACGAAGTGATCCGCATCGTCCGCAGCGAGGACGAACCCAAGCCGGTGCTGATCGCGCGCTTTGCGCTGAGCGAGGAACAGGCCGAATACATCCTGGAAACCAAGCTGCGCCAGCTGGCGCGCCTGGAAGAAATGAAGATCCGTGGCGAGCAGGAAGCGCTTGCCAAGGAACGCGCGCAGATCCTGGCGATCCTGGACAGCAAGGCCAAGCTGAAGAAGCTCATCAAGGACGAGCTCACTGCCGATGCCAAGAAGTTCGGCGACGCACGCCGCTCGCCACTGGTGCAGCGCGGTGCCGCCCAGGCCATCGACGAAACCGAGATGGTCGCCAGCGAACCGATGACCGTGGTGCTCTCCGAAAAGGGCTGGGTGCGCGCGGCCAAGGGGCACGAGGTGGATCCGGCCGGCATGTCGTATCGCGATGGCGATGGCCTGCTGGTGGCGGTGCGCAGCCGCAGTACCCACCAGGTGGCGTTCCTGGATTCGGACGGCCGGGCGTACTCCACTGCGGTGCACACCCTGCCCTCGGCGCGTGGCAACGGCGAACCGTTGACCGGGCGGTTCTCGCCGGCATCAGGTGCGGCATTCCAGGTCATGGCCAGCGCCGACAACGCCACTCGCTTCGTGCTGGCGTCCTCGCACGGCTACGGCTTCGTCACCCGCTTCGAGAACCTCACCGGCCGCAACAAGGCCGGCAAGGCCATGCTCAATCTCACCGCAGGTTCGCACGTCCTCACGCCCGCACAAGTGAGCAACCCGCAGACTGATCGGATCGTCGCGGTTACCAGTGCCGGCAACCTGCTGGCGGTGCCGGCCACCGACGTGCCCGAGCTGGACAAGGGCAAGGGCAACAAGATCATCGAGATCCCCAAGGCTAAGCTCGGCACCGAGCGCGTGGTCGCGGTGGTCGCGGTCGCCCCGGGCAATACGCTGCTGGTGCGCAGCGGCGCACGCACCATGAGCCTGTCGTTCAAGGATCTGGAGATGTATGTGGGTGCGCGTGCGAGTCGTGGGTCGTTGTTGCCGCGCGGGTGGCAGAAGGTTGATGGGCTGGAAGTGCAGTAACGGTGGTTCACCCATCCGGCGCGCAGCGGCGCGGCCGGCACTGCGGGCGCCTCAGGCTGCTGAGGCGCGGCGCGCAGCGGCGCAACCGACACGGCCGTCGCCTCAGGCTGCTGCCCCGAAGTACATGCGCTGTTCGATGTGCGGTGGCAGGTGCAGCCGTTGGAACAAGGCGACATCCGCGCACAGGAACCGCGTTCTTCGCGCCAAGGGTGTCACCGCACTGACCACGGCGGTCATCGCCTGCAACGCGACTGAGCGCAGGTTCGCCGGCCATGCGACGATGCGCGCCGCATGGCCCACACGCCCTCGCCACGCTGCCTTGCACAGCGCGGCGCTCGGGCCACACGGATGCAATCAACCGGCCACGTGGCCCTTGTCGATCTTCGAGGTCTGGTACAGCTCCAGGCCGATCCGCTTGATGAGGCCCAGCTGCTGCTCCAGCCACCAGGCGTGATCTTCTTCGGTGTCCTGCAGTTGCTTGAGCAGCACGTCGCGGCTGACGTAGTCGCCATGCTCCTCGCACAGCTTCATGCCGGCGGCCAGCGCGGCGCGCACTTCGTACTCCACCACCAGATCGCGCTCGAGCATCTCCACCACGGTCTTGCCGGGGGTGAACTCGGCCGGGCGCATGTCCGGGTCGCCCTCCAGGAACAGGATGCGCCGCAGCAGCGCGTCGGCATGCTCAGTCTCTTCCTGCATCTCGTGGTTGATGCGCTCGTACAGCGCCATCAGGCCCTGGTCTTCGTAACGGCGCGAATGCAGAAAATACTGGTCGCGTGCCGCCAACTCGCCGCGCAGCAGCTGCTTGAGGTAATCGACGACTTCAGGATGGCCTTTCATGGTGTGCTCCAGCGACGCAATGTGCGCATGGTGCCCTATCTGCTCAGGCAATGATCTAATCGGAATCACTTTCAGTTGCGCTTGCGGCCAGACCCACCACCGTCATGGCCGGCGGCGACACTGCCCACGACGGACCGCCCATCACGCCGCGACCGACGTGGCGCAGCTGGGGCTTCGAATCGGCATGTGCCGCTCGTACACTGCCGGTCCTTCACGTCACCGTCCCGCATGCCGACATCCGCATGCCGGTGGCCACTCCCGACCGAACTCAAGGAATCGACAATGCGTCAATGGCTGGGCCGGCTATCGCTGGGAATCGTGCTGCTGGCGCTGGTCGTCGCTGCGATCGTGTTCCTGTTGCTGCGCGGCAGCCTGCCGCAACTGGACGGTGCCAACGGTCTTGCCGGTTTGCACGCACCGGTCAGCGTACAGCGCGACAGCAACGGCGTGGTCACCATCGATGCACACAGCCGGATCGATGCGCTGCGCGCGCTCGGCTACGTGCACGCGCAGGAACGCTATTTCGAGATGGATCTGATGCGCCGCGCGCCCGCTGGCGAGTTGTCCGAACTGTTCGGCGCCAAGGCCCTTGACCTGGACAAGCGCAACCGCGTGCACCGGCTGCGGGCGCGCGTGCAGGCCAACCTGGACATCGCCCTGGGCAGCCAGCGCGACGCGCTGCAGGCCTATACCGAAGGTGTCAATGCCGGACTGGCGGCGCTGCGGGTGCGGCCATGGGCATACCTGCTGCTGCGGCAGCGCCCGCGTGCCTGGACCCTGGACGACTCCATCCTCACCGGCATGGCGATGTATGCCGATCTGCAGGACAACGACAACCAGACCGAGCTGGCCGCCGCGCGTATTCGCGCGGTGGTGCCGCCAGCCCTGGCAGCCTTGCTCGACCATCAGGGCTCCAGTTGGGACGCGCCGCTGTTCGGGCCGGCACAGGGCGATGCCGTGCTGCCCGATGCAGCGGCACTGGATCTGCGCCGGCTGCCACACGCGCTCGCGCTGCCGCGCGCCGAGCAGCCCACGCCAGGCAGCAATAATTTCGCGGTGGATGGCACGCTCACCGCTGACGGCCGCGCCATCGTTGCCGACGACATGCATCTGGGTCTACGCGCGCCCAACATCTGGTTCCGTGCGCGGCTGCGCTACCCCGACCCCGGCGCAACCGACGGCAAGGTGGACGTCACCGGCTTCACCCTGCCCGGCCTGCCGGCGGTGGTGGTGGGCAGCAATGGACATGTGGCCTGGGCCTTCACCAACAGCTTCATCGATACCGCCGATTTCGCACGCATCCCGGCAGCAACGCCAGGGCACCCGCAGGCACTGACCACGCAGGTGGAAACCATCCGCGTGGCCGGCGCAGCGCCGGTGCGCCTGGAGGTGCGCGAAGCGGCCTGGGGGCCGGTCGTGCACGACAATGCCGATGGCAGCGTGCTGGCGTTGCGCTGGGCCGCGCAGTTGCCCGGTGCGATCGGCCTGGATTTCATGCGATTGAGCAGCGCGAGCGATCTTGCCGGCGCATTCGCGGTGGCGGACCGCTCCGGCATTCCTGCACAGAACCTGGTGGTGGCCGACCAGAGCGGGCGCATCGCCTGGCGCTTGATCGGCGCGCGCCCGGCGCGCAACGCCGGCTGCAGCCCGAGCGGCATCGCCGAACTGGCGAACGTCGCGGCGCCAGCGACGCCTCCAGCCGCCACGACGGGCTGCACGCCGTGGCCGGTGCGCAGCGACACGGCGCCTGCATTGATCGACCCACCCTCGCATCGGCTCTGGACCGCCAACAGCCGCGTGGTCGACGCGCCGCAGCTGGCGATCCTCGGCAACGCGGGCTACGACCTCGGCGCGCGGGCACAGCAGATCCGCGACGACCTGTTCGCCAAACAGCGCTTCACCGAGCGTGATCTGCTGGCGATCCAGCTGGATGATCGCGCGCTGCTGCTGACGCGCTGGTGGCAGCTGTTGCGTGGCGTGGTCACACACAGCCAGGACCCGGCGCTGCAGCAGATCGAGCGCGCCACGCGGCAGTGGGACGGGCATGCGTCCGCCAGGTCGGCCAGCTACCGCATCGTGCGCGACTTCCGCAGCAAGACCATCGATGCGGTGGAAGCAGGTTTGCTGGCGCCCGCCAGGTCGGCATTGGGCGAGGCGTTCCTGCCGCCGCGGCGTGCACAGATGGAAGGGATCGTTTGGCCGCTGCTGCAGCAACGCCCGGCGCATCTGCTGCCGCCCAACCACACCAGCTGGGATCGGCTGCTCAGCGATGCCGCACGCGATGCGCACACTGCGCTACTTGCACAAGGCGAGCCGGGCCAGCCGCTCGGCGAACGCCGCTGGGGCGAACGCAACACCGCCTCCATCTGTCATCCCATCGCGCGCGCACTGCCTGCGCTCGCCCAGCGCTGGCTGTGCATGCCGCCCGATCAATTGCCGGGCGATCGCGACATGCCGCGCGTACAAGGCCCGGCATTCGGCGCCTCCGAACGCATGGTGGTCTCCCCTGGCCACGAACAGGACGGCATCGTGCATATGCCCGGTGGCCAGAGCGGCCACCCGCTGTCGCCGTTCTGGGGCGCAGGACACGATGATTGGGTGCATGGCCGGCCCACCCCATTCCTGCCGACCGCCACCCGCTATACGCTGCAGTTGCAGCCGAAATAAGCGCTCGCATGCGATGCCACGCATCTTGCGCCGGCTTCAAGCGGCTTGCTGCATGACAGAGGGGACGAGGCGTCGCCCGCACCCTCATCCGCCCTTCGGGCACCTTCTCCCGGCGGGAGAAGGGATGCGCTGGCATTGTGGGATTTGTTTCTGCGTCTGCGCAGCTCGGGCCTGCACCGCTGCGCATCCTGGTAGCGGTAGCCACTGCCCAGCAACCAATCCGCGCGATCAAGCAAGCACATCATGCTAAGATGCACTTGATAACCATTCCCATTAGTACCTAATGCGCCCCACGCTTCTTGTCGCCGCGCTCGCGGCTGCCCTGGCTTTGCCATCGCCTCGCGCTTTCGCTCAACACCACACCAGCACCGCTTCCACCGTCACCGACCTGGATGGCGTCCATGTCATCGGCCGCGCGCAGACCCTGTACAAATCCGAGGATGCGGCGGTCGCCACACGCACCGACACTCCGTTGGCACTTGTCCCACAATCAGTGCAGGTACTGCCACGCGAGCTGATCGACGATCAGGCCGCACGCCAGATCACCGATCTGTACCGCAGCATCAGCGGCATCAGCTTCTTCAGCTATGCCGGCGTCACCCTGCGCGGGTTCCGCCAGGAAAACGTGCTGTACGACGGCCTGCGTGGCGATCCGTATGCCGGTTTCTCGGTGCCGCAGCTGTTCAACATCGAACGGGTGGAAGTGCTCAAGGGCCCGGCCGGTGCCCTGTATGGCGGCGGCGAACCAGGCGGCGTCATCAACTACGTCACCCGCAAGCCTGCGCACCAGGCACAGCGGCGGGTGGAGCTGCAGGTGGGCAACCAATCCTTTGGCGCGGCCTCGTTCGAAGCCACCGGCCCGGCGCGCGCCGATGGTCGTGTGCGCTACCGCATCGGTGCGTATGCCGACGGCGAAGACGGATTTCGCTGGAATACCGACAGCCAGAGCCAGATCGGTGATGCCTCGGTGGCGTTCGACATCGGCCAGACCGGCGAACTGACCCTGCAATACACCGACATCACCCAGAACCTGGGTGGCAACCGCCTGCGTGGCGTGCCGGTGGATAACGACGGCAACTTCCTCACCGACCGCCGCTGGAACCACAACGAGCCCACCGACTTCCTGGACATGCGCGCCAAGGTGGCGTTCGCGCAATACCGCTTCTCGCCGTCCAGCGCGTGGGACGTGGATATGGCGTTGCGCTGGTTCAAGAACGCCGAGCATCAGATCTATCACGAGCCAATGGGCCTGATCGATCGCGATCGCGATGGCACCGCCGAGTGGATGACGCGCCAGCTGCGCAACCAGTACCGCGACAACGATGCCGTTTCCAGCAACGTCAACGCGGTGTTTCGCACCAGCACCGGCGGCATCGAACACAAGCTGTTGATGGGCGCCGACTACTACCGGCTGGATGCCGACTTCCGCGCGCAGACCGCCAACACCGCCGATACCGGACGCGTGCGCGGTCCGGTGCCGGGTATCGACCTGTTCAACCCGGTGTACGGCCGCAGCGGTTTCTACGATTACGGCCTGGACACGCTGCCCTGGCGCGCCACCAGCACCCGCAGCCAGCGCTACGGCGCCTACCTGCAGGACGAACTCACCCTCACCCCGCGCTGGCATGCGATGGCCGGACTGCGCTGGGACGGCTTCAAGGACGACAATCGACTGGATGATTCGCGCGTCACCGGCAACGATCTGAGCTGGCGCATCGGCAGCACCGTGGTGCTGCGCGAGGGCATCAATGCCTATGCCAGTTACGCCAGCGGTTTCCTGCCGCAGGACGCCGCCAGCCAGGACGCCAGCGTGGGCGGGCCCTTCGAGCCGGAGCGCAGCACGCAGTGGGAGCTGGGCCTGAAGACCGCGCTCAACGATGGCGGGCTCACCTTGAACACCGCGCTGTATCGCATCGAGCGCAGCAATATCGTGCAGGCGAATGGGCAGGTCGTGGACGGCGTCAATCAACTGTCCGCACTCGGCCTGGTGCGCAGCGAAGGGCTGGAAGTGGACCTGCTGGCCGACCTCACCGAGCGCTGGGTGCTCAACCTCACCTACGCCTACAACGATGCGCGCGTGCTCGATGCCGGCACCAATGGCATCACCAATGCCTCCGGCGACCGGTTCGCCAATGCGCCGCGCAACACCTTCGGCCTGTGGACGCGTTACGACCTGCCGGCCTGGCGCTCGGCCATCGCGTTCGGTGCCGATTACGTGGGCGAACGCGTTAGCCTGGAGGGCCAGCGGGTCAAGCCGTATGCAATCTACGACATCAGCTGGCAGACCCAGTGGGATGCGTGGAAGCTGCAGGTCAACGTCAAGAACCTGTTCGACAAGGTCTATGCAATCAGCGGCTTCAATGCACGCGGCGGGCATTTCCCCGGCGAGCCGCGCCGCATCTATGCGCAGCTGGCGTATAGCTTCTGAGCTCGGCGGTGCGCCGCGCAGCGACGTGTGCAGGCGCACGACACGTGGGAAGCGCCATCCACCACGCAGGTAGACGGCAATGCATGCAGTGCGCCAGTTGCGTCATGGCGCACTGCACGCATTGCGCGAGGCCAGGCAATGAACCTGCGCCGAATTACGCGCGCGGCCATGGGCTGGAACTTAACGTCCGGTGGGACACACTAGAGATCGTCGCGATCAGCAGCCTGCTGCAGCACGATCGCCCTCCTCCCCCACTGACCGGAATCCGCATGCCTCAGCTTGCCCGCTCCGTTTCCGCCCTGTTGCCCCTGGTGTTTGCCGCCGCCTGCTCGGCCGCGCCACCGACCCCACCCGGCCCACCTGCCGCGCCCGTGGCCAGTTGCACCGCCAAGGTGAAGCACGGACAGGACCTGCAGAAAGCCATCGACAAACTGCCGCAAAGCGACAAGCCGGCCGTGTTATGCCTGGAAAAAGGCGAATTTCCGTTGAGTGGCCTGGTGTCGATTCATCGTGGCAACCTCACCCTGCGCGGCAAGGGTCCCACCACGGTGCTGCGCATGGCCGATGGCGTGCAGCAGCCGGCATTGGTGGTCGGCGACTACGAAAACCAGCAGCCCACCGGGGTGATCCGCAATGTCAGCATCGAAGACATGCAGATCGTGGCCAGCACTGGCGACAAGGAATTCATGCCAGAGCGCCCGTATCTGAGCAATAGCGCGGTGGTGGTGCGGTCCGGCCAAGGCATTCGGCTGGCTGGCCTGCAGGTCAACAAATGCCGCAGCGCCTGCCTGCTGAGCGAATACGACACGCGCGAGATCACCATCGAGAACAACGATGTCTCCGGTGCGATCTGGGACGGGGTGTCGTTCAATCGCACCGCCAAGGTCACCATGGTCAACAACTACATCCACGACAACGTGGCCGCAGGCCTGACCACCGAGCATCTGGAAGACAGCGAGATCCGCAACAACCGCTTCGAGCGCAATGGCAGCCAAGGCATCTACCTGTCGGATGCGCGCCGCAACCGCTTCAGCAACAACGTGTTCGATGGCAACAAGGTGGCCGGTGTGTTCCTGGCCTGCGCCATCCGCTACCGCACGCCGGAAATCCTGTGCTGGGACAACAGCATGAGCCAGGACAACGTGTTCGAGAACAACCGCTTCGCCAACACCCCGTTCACCTACACCATCGGTGTGGACCGTGCGGCCAACTGCACTGCCGCCGACTTCAAGCCGAACCTGTGGCGCAACAACCAGGCCGATGTGGCAGGGGTGGATATCGATCCGCAGCGTTACGGCTACTGCGTGCGCCACGAGCAATAAGCCACGGCGGCCGGCAGCGCCACCGCGCATGCCGGCCGCTGCGGTTGCATCGGGTTACGAAGCCAGCGCCTGCGCGTGCACCCCTGCGATGGCGCGGCCGGAAGGGTCGGCCATGGCGGCAAAGCTCGCATCCCATGCGATGGCGGTCGGCGAGGAGCAGGCAATCGACTTGCCGCCCGGCACCGTTTCGGCTGCCGCCTGGCTGGGGAAGAACTGCTCGAACAGGCGGCGATAGAAATACGCTTCCTTGGTCTGCGGCGGGTTGACCGGAAAACGCCGGTCCGCCGCGGCCAGCTCGCGATCGCTCACATGCGCGGCGGCATGCGCCTTGAGCCCATCGATCCAGCCATACCCCACGCCATCGCTGAATTGCTCCTTCTGCCGCCACAGGATCGATTCCGGCAGATACCCGGCAAACGCCTCGCGCAACACGCCTTTTTCCATCCGAATTGCGCCGCTGCTGGTCTTGTCGATCATCTTGTGGCTGGCATCCATGCGCATGGCCACGTCCAGGAACTCGCGATCCAGAAACGGCACCCGCGGCTCCACGCCCCAGGCCATCATCGACTTGTTGGCGCGCAAGCAATCGTAGTTGTTGAGCGCGTCGAGCTTTCGCACCAGTTCCTCGTGGAATTGGCGGGCGTCGGGCGCCTTGTGGAAGTACAGATAGCCGCCGAAGATTTCGTCGCTGCCTTCGCCCGACAACACCATCTTGACGCCCATCGCCTTGATCCGCCGCGCCAGCAGGAACATCGGGGTGGATGCGCGAATGGTGGTGACGTCATAGGTCTCGATATGGCGGATCACTTCCGGCAACGCATCCAGCCCTTCTTCGAAGCTGTACTCAAAGCCGTGATGCACGGTGCCGATCGCCGCGGCAGCCACTTCGGCAGCGGCAAGATCCGGCGAACCCTTCAGCCCAATCGCGAACGAATGCAGCCGCGGCCACCAAGCTTCGGTGGTGTCGTTCTCCTCGACGCGATGGCGGGCGTAGCGCGCCGCCACGGCGGCAACCAGCGACGAATCCAGGCCGCCGGAGAGCAGCACGCCATACGGCACGTCGGTCATCAGCTGGCGATGCACCGCGCGTTCGAAGGCTTCGCGCAGTTCCTGCAACGGCACCTGCACGCCTTCCACTGCGCCATAGTCGCGCCAGGCGCGCTCGTAATAGCGGCTGAGTGCACCGGTGGCACTGTCATACCAATGGCCCGGCGGAAACTGCGCCGCATCGGCGCAATCGTCCACCAGCGACTTCAATTCGGAGGCCACCCGCAACCGCCCCTCGCGGTCGTGACCCCAGTACAGCGGCACCACACCGATAGGGTCGCGCGCGATGATGACCCGCCCGGCCGCCTTGTCCCACAGCGCGAACGCGAAGATACCGTTGAGGCGATTGAGCGACGAGGCCGGCGCATCCTCGCGATACAGCGCGTTGATGACCTCGCAATCGGAGCCGGTCTGGAAGGCGTAGGGCTGCAGCAGCTCGGCCTTGAGTTCGCGATGGTTGTAGATCTCACCGTTGACCGCCAGCACCAGTTGCCCATCGGCGGACAACAAGGGTTGCGAACCACCGGCCGGGTCGACGATGGCCAGGCGCTCATGCACCAGGATCGCGCCGGCATCGACATGGACACCGCTCCAGTCCGGGCCGCGATGGCGCTGCCGCTGCGAACATTCCAACGCCTGCCGGCGCAGCGCCTGCAGATCGTCGCCGGGTTGCAGGCCGAAAATACCGAAGATGGAACACATGGAAACACTCCTGATGGAACGGTGGGATCGCGTGGCCGGTGGACAAGCGTGCTGCACGACAATGACACCCATAAAAAAAACCCGCATCGGCCGATGCGGGTTTTCTGATTCCTGGGCGTTTGGTGGTACTTCGCCTAGTCGCAGACCCGCATCGGCCGCGCACGATTATTCGCGCGCAGGGCAGTGCGGTTGACGTTATTGCTGTTGGCGAGGCGGATGACCATGCAGCCGACGCTAACCGTTCGTTTTCGCCGGCGCAACTGTTTCAGCGGCAACGACGGCGGCGCGCTGGCAGTCACGCGACCAGCAGCCGCTCGACCAACCTGCGATACAGCGCCGGCAAGGCTTCCAGATCGGCCACGCGCACATGCTCGTCGACCTGATGGATGCTGGCATTGACCGGGCCGACCTCGATGCACTGCGCGCCCAGCGGTGCGATGAAGCGCGCATCGGAGGTACCGCCGCCGGTACTTTCTTCCGGCGGTGCGCCGGCGAACTGGCCCAACACCTCGCGCGCGACGCTGCGCAGGCGGCCTTCCGGGGTATAGAACGGCTCGCCGCTGCGACGCCAGCGCAGCGCGTAGTCCAGCCCGTGTCGATCGAGCATGGCAGTGATTTCCGCTTCCAGCCGCGGCGCATCCCAATGCGGGGTATAGCGCAGATTGAAGGCGACCTGCAGCTCGCCGGGGATCACGTTGTTGGCACCGGTGCCGGCATGGATGTTGGACAGTTGCAGGCTGGTGGGCGGAAAACGTTCGAAGCCGGTGTCCCACTGCCGCGCCACCAGCTCGGCCAGCGCCGGAGCGGCCTGGTGGATGGGATTGCGCGCCTTGTGCGGGTACGCCACATGGCCTTGCACCCCACGCACCGTCAGCGCGCCGGACAGGCTGCCGCGCCGGCCCACCCGCAACAGATCGCCCAGCCGCTCGGTGGACGAGGGCTCGCCGGTGATGCACCAGTCGATACGCTGCCCGCGTGTGCGAAACAACTCGGCCACGCGACGCACGCCGTCGATGGCATCGCCCTCTTCATCGGAGGTCAGCAGCATCGCCAGCGTGCCGGGATGCTGCGGGTACTCGGCCACGAACTGCGCTGCGGCGACGGCGAACGCAGCCACGCTGCCTTTCATGTCGGCCGCGCCGCGCCCGTACAACACGCCATCGCGGACCTGTGGCACAAACGGATCGCTGGCCCAGGCCTCGCGCGGGCCTGGCGGCACCACGTCGGTGTGGCCGAGCAGTACCAGCACCGGTGCACCGCTGCCGTGCGTGGCCCAGAGATTGTCGACCTCGCCCAGGCGCAGGTGTTCGCAAGCAAAACCTGCCGCCGCCAGGCGCTCGGCGAGCAGTGCCTGGCAGCCGGCATCGTCGGGAGTCACCGACGCGCGCGCGATCAGGTCGCAGGTCAATTGCAGGACGTCGCTGGTCATCGTTCTCTCTTGTCAGTGGATGCATGTCGCGCATGCGTGGGGAACGGACAGCCTGCGCTCGCACGCAGCACTCTGCAGCCCATCAGGCGAAACGATGGTGCTGCAGTGGCTTCAGCCGGTCGGAAAGCGCGCCTTGAAGCCGTTGTCGGAGAAGCCCTGGCTCACGAGGCCATCGTCGGTCACCACCACCGGGCGGCGGATCAGCTGCGGATATTCACGCAGCAGCAGTTTCCATTCTGCCTCCGAACCAGGCGTCTTCTTGTTGTCGGGCAACTGCCGCCAGGTGGTGGAGGACTTGTTGATCAAGGCATCGAATCCGCCCGCCTTGCCGGCCCACTCCAGCAGCGTCTCCGGCGACGGCTTGTTGTCCCGGTAATCCACGAACGTGGAGGCGACACCGAAACGGTCCAGCCATTTGGTGGCCTTTTTGCAGGTGTCGCAGTTCTTCAAGCCGTAGAGCGTGGTCATCTTTGTATCCTGGAAAATCGGCCTGTAAAGCCCCTCTCCCGCCGGGAGAGGGGTTGGGGTGAGGGTACGGGCCAATCAATCCGCCAGCCCACGCAACAGTTCATTGACGCTGGTCTTGCTGCGCGTTTTCGCATCCACCTGCTTGACGATCACCGCGCAATACAACGAATGCGTCCCGTCCTTGGACGGCAACTGGCCGGAGACCACCACGCTGTAGGGCGGCACGTAGCCGTAGGACACCTCGCCGGTGGCGCGGTTGTAGATCCGCGTACTCTGGCCGATGAACACGCCCATGCCGATCACGCTGTGGTGGCCGATGACCACGCCTTCGACCACTTCCGAACGCGCACCGATGAAGCAGTGGTCCTCGATGATGGTGGGGCTGGCCTGCAACGGTTCGAGTACGCCGCCGATGCCGGCGCCGCCGGATAGATGGCACTGCTTGCCGATCTGCGCGCACGAGCCCACCGTGGCCCAGGTGTCGACCATGGTGCCTTCGCCGACGTAGGCACCGATGTTGGTGAAGCTCGGCATCAGCACCACGTCCTTGCCGAAATAACTGCCGCGACGCGCCACCGCGCCCGGCACCACGCGTACGCCGGCCTTGCGGAATTCCGCCTCATGGAAGCCGGCAAAGCGCGATTCCACCTTGTCCCAGAACGGCGCTGGCTGCGCATCGATCACCGCCATCTCGTTGACGCGGAAGTACAGCAGCACGGCTTTCTTCAACCACTCGTTGACAGTCCAGCCACCCTGCCCGTCCGGCTCGGCCACGCGGAACTCTCCGCTTTCCAGGCCGTCGATCACGCGCGTGACAATGGCGCGGGTGGACCCGTCGATCTCGTCGATGGTCAAACTCGCGCGACGTTCGAACGCGCTTTCGATGCCCAACTTGAGTGCGTCATGGCCCACCGGCGTTGCAGCACCGTGCACAGCCTGCTTCGTGATCGGCTGCTTCTTTGCTGCGGCAGCCTTCGTGGCGGCCGGTGCAGACACCACCTTGGTCGGCTGCTTGGGCACGCGCGGCGCAGCGGCCGTCGCGGTCTTGCCGGCCGTCTTCCTTGCAGCGGTCTTCTGCGCTGCTGCGCCAGGTGCAACGGCCTTCTTGCCGGCCGTCACGCCCGCGCGCTTGGGCACGGCGTTGGTGGTGGTCGCGCGCTGCTTGCGCGCGGTCTTCTTGGTGGTGGCCATGGGGGTCTCCGGGGGGCTAGGCAGGATCGAGACAGGCGCACAACGCATCGCGCAGCGCCTGCCGGGCGGGTTCGGACAACGGGCGGTCGTGCTCGTCGGTGATCTGGAACTGATCTTCGGCACGCTCGCCGAAGGTGGCAATGCGCGCGTCGTGCACGCGCAGGTGCTGCATGCGCAATACATGCGCCACGTCGGCGAGCAGGCCGGGGCGGTCGGGGGCGACCAGGCTGATCCGGGTCCGGCGCCCGCCAGCGCTTTCGCTGAATTCCACGCGCGGCGCAAAGCGGAAATGCCGCAACTGGCGCGGCACCGCGCGTCGCGCCGGGCGCACCTTCGCCAGGTCGCCAGCCAGCACCTGGCGCAAGGCAGTAGCAAGCCGTTGCGGGTCGCCGTCGGCGAAACTTTCCTGCGGCAGCACTTCGAACACGTCCAGGATCGCATCGTGCGGCGCGTCCAGCACCCGTGCGCGATGCACGCCGTAGCCCTTGCGATCCAGCGTGGCGACGATCGCCGCGAACAGGCCGTCGCGGTCGGGCGAATAGACGAACAGTTCCAGTGCGTCGTTGTCCGGCACCGCGCGCCGTGCCTTGACCAGGGTCTGGCCGATCTCGACCTCGATCAACGACGCCGCCTGCCAGGCCAGCTGTTCGGGCCGGAAGCGCAGGAAGTTCTCGTCCGGCATGCCGGCGAACTGGCGATCGATGGTGACATCGTCGTGCCCTTGCGCCTGCAGCAGCGCGCGTGCAGAGTCGCGTGCCTCGCGCAGGCGTTCCTCGCGCGGCGGCGGATGTTCCAGCCCTTCGCGCAGCGCGCGGCGTGCGGCGAAGTACAGATCGGCCAGCAAGCGATCCTTCCACGCATTCCACAGCTTGGGGCTGGTGCCGGCAATGTCGGCGCAGGTCAGCAGGTACAGATAATCCAGCCGCTCGCGCGTGCCCACCAGCGTGGCGAAGCGATGGATCACCTCCGGGTCGGAGATGTCCTGCTTCTGCGCGGTGATCGACATGCGCAGGTGCTGCTCCACCAGCCAGGTCACCAGTTCGGTATCACCTTCGCTCAGCCGATGCGACAGGCAGAACGCGCGCGCATCCACCGCGCCCAGTTCGGAATGATCGCCGCCGCGGCCCTTGGCGATGTCGTGGAACAGGCCGGCCAGCAACAGCAATTCCGGCTTGCGCAGACGCGGCCAGACTTCATGGGTGATGGAAAAACGCTCGTCAGCGCGGCCGGCCGCAAACAGCGCGATGTTCCGCAGCACCATCAGCGTGTGCTGGTCCACCGTGTAGACGTGGAACAGGTCGAACTGCATGCGTCCGGAGACGCTGGCAAACGCGGGAATCCACTGCCCCAGCACGCCCAGCCGCGCCATGCGGTTGAGCGTTTCCACAGCGCGCGGGCCGCGCAGCAGTGCCATGAAACGGTCGCGCGTAGCGGCATCGGCCGCGTCGTAGGCTGGCAGCGCGTGCAGTACCTCGGCCAGTGCCCGCGCGGTCAGCGAATGCAGTCCGCGCACCTCGCGATGCGTCGCCCATTGCGCGAACAGCGCAAACACCTGCAGCACATCGCCCTGCGGCCAGCTGTCGGCATCGGCGGCCAGGTAGCCCCGGCGCAGGCTGAAGCCTGCACCGAGCGGCTCGGGCACCGCCTCGCCATCGAACTGTTCTTCGAAGCGTTGCAGCAACCGGTCGGTGACGCGACGAATCACCGCAGCGCTGCGGTAGAAGCCCTGCATCATCTTTTCCACACCCAGGCTTTCCGGATCGTCGGCAAAACCCAGACGCTGCGCCAAGGTCTTCTGATAATCGAAGCGCAGGCGCTCTTCCGGGCGGTTGGCCACGATATGCAGGCCGAAGCGCAGCCGCGCCAAAGCATCGCGCTCGCGCCGCAGCGCCACCGCTTCGTCGAAACCGACATGGCCCAGCCCGACCAAGGCCTCCAGGTCCTTGACCCCGAACGCACGCAACGCCATCCAGCCCAATGTCTGCAGGTCGCGCAAACCGCCCGGGCCATCCTTGATGTCGGGTTCGAGATTATCGGCGGTATCGCCGAAGCGCTGGTGGCGCGCGAGCAGTTCCTCGCGCTTGGCCTGGAAGAAATCCCGCGGCGGCCATACCTGTTGCGGCGCGATCGCCTTCGCCAGGGCCGCGCGCGCCTCGCCATCGGCCACCAGCGCACGCGATTCGATCAGCGCAGTGAGCACCGTCTGGTCGGCCGCGGCCACCGTGCATTGTGCAGGCGAGCGCACCGCGTGGCTGATCGGCAGGCCCACATCCCACAGCAATGCGAACAGGCGCGCGAGGTGTTGCTCATGCTGCTGCTGGGCCGCGCCCTCGCTCAATACCAGCACGTCCACGTCCGAACGCGGGAACAGCTCGCCACGCCCGTAGCCACCCACTGCATGCAGCGACAGGCCACTGCCGGCGGGAATACAACGGGCCCAGGCGTTGCGCATCAATTGATCGACCGCGCGGGCGCGCAGCGCGATCAGCCGCTCGATCGGTTCGCCCTGGTCGAAGCGCTTGCACAGGCGCATGTCCGCATGCACCAGCAGCGGACGGGCCTGCGCGGCCCATTCCGCGTCGCCGGCGACGCCCGGGTCGGGTCGCTCCGCCGGCGTGTCCGTCATACCGGCGCGGGCGAATTGGCCGACAGCGTCAGCACATCCACGCCGTCGTCGGTCACTGCCACCATATGTTCCCACTGTGCGGACAACTTGCGGTCCTTGGTCACCACCGTCCAGCCGTCGGGCAGGGTCTTATGGTGATAGGTGCCTTCGTTAATCATCGGCTCGATGGTGAAGGTCATGCCCGGCTTGAGTACCAGGCCCTCGCCCGGACGGCCGTAATGCATCACCTGCAGTTCTTCGTGATAGACCTTGCCGATACCGTGGCCGCAGTAGTCGCGCACCACGCTGAAGCGCTCGGCTTCGGCGAACTTCTGGATCGCGTGCCCCACATCGCCCAGGGTGGCACCCGGCTTGACCGCGCGGATACCGCGCCACATTGCCTCATAGGTCGTGTCCACCAGCCGCTTGGCCATCACCGAAGGCGTGCCCACGTAATACATGCGGCTGGTATCGCCATGCCAGCCATCCTTGATGACGGTGACATCGATATTGACGATGTCGCCCTCCTTCAGGACCTTGGCCGCGCTGGGGATGCCGTGGCAGATCACGTTGTTGACCGAGGTGCACACGCTCTTGGGAAAGCCGCGGTAGCCCACGTTGGCAGGAATGGTGCCCTGCACGTTGACGATGTGGTCATGGCAGATGCGGTCCAGCTCGGCGGTGGTCACGCCCGGCTTCACATGCGGGGCCACCATATCGAGCACCTCGGCGGCCAGACGGCCGGCGACGCGCATCAGCTCGATTTCTTCTCTGGTTTTCAGATTGACATTCATGGCAGGGATTATCGCCGATTCGCGCTGAATCTGAACGGGCTGCGCCGACGATCTTGCAGATATGCGCAAGCAGGCAGGACGACGGGAAACCGTCGCTTGCGCTCATTCATTGTTGATCGCGTTCACATAGCGTCAAGGTTTCGTTTAGCGAGGCCATGCGCAGGCCATCACAAATCCAGCAAAAGATTCAACGGAAACAGCTAGATAGACGCCGAATTCACCGTTATGTTTGGCACGACGGATGCAATAGCAGGGAACGCGACGAGCCGTCGCGCCATTGATGACCCGATCGGTCAAGGAAATGTCCATGCGTACTCTTCACCCTGTCCTGTTGTCGCTCGGCCTGCTTGCCGGCGTGGGCGTCGTCCATGCCGCAGATACCACCACATTCAACGTCAAGATCGCCGTCACCAAGGCCTGCACCATCACCGCAGCCTCCGCGACGGACGTGGACTTCGGCTCGGTGCTGTCCACCTCCACCGCCAACGCCGACGCCAACGGCAGCGTGACTGCCCAGTGCACCGCACTGACGCCCTACAACATCGCGCTGAGTGCGGGCAGCAACGCCGGTACCGCGAACGACGTCACCACCCGGCGCATGAAGAACGCCGACCCCCTGGTCACCAGCAACAACTACATCGCCTACCAGCTGTACCAGGACCTGGGCCGCAGCACCGTTTGGGGCAGCACCACCGGCACCAATACGCTGAGCCGCACCGCCACCGGCATCAACCAGATCTATCCGGTCTACGGCCGGGTGACCAATCCTTCGCTCAACAATCCCGCTACCGGTAGCTACCAGGACACGATCACCGCCACCATCGTCTATTGAGGCCACGCATGCACGCGCCCCCTCGCCTGGCTCTTCGTCTGCTCCCCTGGCTGCTGCCGACTGCCCTGGCAGTGCTGCTGGGCCCGGGTGTCGGCGGGATGCTGCCGGCGGCGCAGGCGGCCAGCCTGCAGCTGGCGCCGACCTCGCTGAGCCTGGGCGCAGAACAGGCGGCCGACGGGCTGTGGCTGAGCAATAGCGGTGGTGCGCCGGTGCAGGTGCAGACCCGCGCCTATCGCTGGACCCAGCGCGATGGACAGGACCAGTTGGAGCCAACCCAGGAACTGCTGGTCAGCCCCCCCATGCGTACCCTGGCCGCCGGCGAGCGCCAATTGATCCGGGTGATCCGCGCCGGGCCGCCGCCCACCGGCGAGGAACGGTGCTACCGCATCATCGTCGACGAATTGCCCAGCGCCGATGCCGAGCGCAAGGGCATGCAGTTCGTGCTGCGCTACTCGGTGCCGATCTTCGTGCTGCCGCCGGGCAAGACCGCGCCTGCGCCCAGCCTGAGCGCACAGCTGGTCGCCGGCAGCGACGGCACCGCGCAGATCCAGATCCGCAACACCGGCAACGGGCATGCCCAGGTGGCCGACCTGCAACACCGCGTCGAGGGCACGACCAGGAGCGCGTTGAATGGCCTGGTCGGCTATGTGCTGCCCGGCCAGACCATGCGCTGGTCGCTGGGTGCTCCCGTGGCGCAGTTCGCGCGCGGCTCCATCATCGCAAGGATCAATGGTGAGGCCGACGAACGCACCCTGCTGGCCGCGCCCGCGGCCCCGTGACGCGGCCCGGCTGGCGATGACGTTGTTCGCCGCCACCGGCTGCCTGGGCAGCGCTGCGGCCAGCGACCTGGCCGATGCGACCTCGCTGCCCGCCCCGCCCGCGCAGAGCGCCAATGCGCAGACGCAGACGCTGTATCTGGACGTCACCCTGAATCAGGCCGATCGTGGCCTTGCGCCGTTCGAGATGGTCGATGGCCACCTGCGCGCCTCGGTTCAGACACTGCGCACGCTCGGCTTTGTACTGGCCGACCGCGCCGCCGAGGAGCAGATCGCGCTGGACAGCCTGCGCGATCTGGAGGTGCGTTATGACGCCGCCCTGCAGCGACTTGCCCTGCAGGCCCCGCTGGCGCAGCTGTCGTTATCGACCACCGTCCTGAAGGCTGAAGACCTTGCCCCGCCCAGCGCGACCGCCTCGCCGGGCATGTTGCTCAACTACGACCTGTACGCCACGCGCAATGCCGGCGCCAGCAGCGTGTCGCTGACCACCGAGCTGCGTGGCTTCGGCATTGGGCGCGGCATGGTCGATACCACCGCCGTGTTCCTCGCCTACGACCGTCCACAGGACGAACGCTGGCGCAGCGAAGCGGTGCGCCTGGACAGCGCCTGGCAGATGGATTTCCCGGACACCGCCACCAGCCTGCGGGTCGGTGACTTCTACAGCGGCTTCGTCGACTGGAGCCGTTCGATCCGCCTGGGTGGGGTGCAGATCGGGCGCAACTACGCGCTGCAGCCGTATCGCGTACTGACCCCCACGCCCAGCTTCCTCGGTGAAGCGGCGGTGCCCTCCACCGTGGAGCTGTATGTCGATGGCCTGCGCCAGTACAGCGGCCAGGTGCCGGCCGGCCCGTTCCAACTGGCCGCGCAACCGGGCATCAGCGGCACCGGGCAGGCGCAGATCGTGGTGACCGACGCGTTCGGCCGGGTGCGCCGGCTGGACTTTGCGTTCTATGGCACGCCGCAACTGCTGGGGCGCGGCATTTCCGAATGGTCGGCCGGCATCGGCCACCTGCGCCGCGACTACGGGGTGCATTCGTTCTCCTATGGGTCCCAACCGGTGGCCAGCGCCACCGCGCGCCGCGGTGTGCGCGACGACTTCACCCTGGAAGCGCACGCCGAAGCCGGCGGCGGCGTGGTCAATGGCGGGGCTGGCGGCATCTGGCTGCTCGGCGCCGGCGGCGTGTTCAATGCGGCCTACGCACACAGCCGCATGCACGCATTGCAAGGCGGCCAGTACGTGCTGGGCTATGCCTGGAACAACCGCCGCTTCAACTTCAACCTGGCCACCCAACGCACCCATGGCGACTATCGTGACCTCGGGGCACTGCAGGACAGCCTGCCGGCGCGCGTCAGCGACCGCGCCGTGTTCGGCGTCAACCTCACCTCCATCGGCTCACTGGGCACCAGCTACGTGCGGCTGAGCTATCCGCAGGGCGACACCTCGCGCTATGCCAGCATGTTCTGGTCGCGCAGCTTCGGGCGCGACTGGGCCGCCAACCTGTCGGCCAACCAGAACCTGGATGTGCGCCGCGACCGCAGCGTCTATCTGTCGCTGTCGACCACGTTCGGCGCGATCCGCCAGGCCAGCGCCTCGATGCAGCGCAACGGCAATCGCACCGGGTTCGTGGCCGACGTCAGCCAGCCGCTACCCGGCGATGGCGACCTGGGCGGCGTCGGCTGGCGGCTGCAGGGGCGCGCCGGCGACGACGCCAGTGGCGGCCTGGCCGAGCTGGGCTGGTTGAACCGCATCGGCCGCTACAACCTCGGCATCGCCAACCAGGACGGCGACACCTTCGGCTATGCCAGCGCCAGCGGCAGCCTGGTGTGGATGAACGGCCGCGGCTTTGCCGCACGCGACATCCAGGATGCGTTCGCGGTGGTCTCCACCGACGGGCAGCCGGGCATTCCGGTGCGGCTGGAAAATCGCCTGATCGGCGTCACCGATGCGCGCGGCACCCTGCTGGTGACGCCGCTGCAATCGTGGCAACGCAATCAGCTGTCCATCGACACCCTGAGCCTGCCGGCGGACCTGCGCGTGGATCGGGTCGACACCACGGTCACTCCGCGCCAGCAATCCGGCGTGGCGGTGCGCTTTGGCATCACCCGGGTGCAGGCGGCGGTCATCGTCTTGCACGATGCCGCTGGCGCGTCGGTGCCGGTGGGCAGCATGGTGCAACGCGAAGGCGACGCCGGGCGGGTGGTGGTCGGCTACGACGGAGAAACCTATCTGGACACCCTGCAACGCGATAACCGCCTCCTGGTCGACACCCCGGATGGGCGCTGTGTCGCGCAGTTCACCTACCCAGCGAGTTCCGGCGGTATTGCGCGGGTTGGCCCGCTGCCCTGCATCGCCGAGCGCACGCCATGACCGTGCACAGCCTCTGGCGTGCGCTGCTGGCATTGACCCTGGCCGCGCTCTGGCTGGCGCCAAGTGCGCCTGCGCAGGCCGACACCGTCTGCACGGTCACGCTGGGCACACCGCTGGCATTCGGCAACGTGGCCGCCAACGGCCCCACCGATGGGGTGGCCAGCTTCAATGTGTCCTGCGCCACCGCCGCGCTCAGCGTGCTGGGGAGCGCGCGGGTGTCGCTGTGCCTGGACCTGGGACCGGGTAGCGCCAGCGCTGGCGTGTACACCCCGCGCCGCATGAGCAATGCCACCGGCGACAGCCTGGGCTACCAGATCTACAGCGACGCGGCACGCTCCCAGATCTGGGGCGCTACCGGCTCGGCCGCACCATCGCCGATGCTTCTCACCCTCGCCTACCCGGTCCCGATCATCACCGGCGGCTCCCAAACCACCACGGTCACGCTCTACGGGCGCATTCCGGGCAACCAGATCCTGTCGGTGGGCAATCACGCCAGCGCCTTCGGCGGCGCCGATACGGTGCTGCGCTACGCCTACAACGAAAGCATCATCGGCGGCATCCAGCAGCCCACCGACTGCAATACCGCCAGCAGCGGCACCAAGACCGCCAGCAACGCCTTTCCGTTCACCGCCTCGGCCAACGTCCCGGCGCGCTGCAATACCTATGTCACCACCGATCTGGACTTCGGCAGCATCGCCGGCAGCATCGAGAACGCGATCGACCGCAGCTCCACCATCAGCCTGTCCTGCACCAACCGCACCGCCTGGAACATCGGCCTGGATCTCGGCAGCCATGCCAACGGCGTCAGCCGCCGCATGCGCCACGCCAGCAGCGCCGACTACATCACCTACGAGCTCTATCGCGATGCCGGGCGCAACAATCGCTGGGGTACCACGATCGGGATCGACACCCTGGCCGGCACCGGCGACGGCCTGGCCCAGACGGTGACCGTGTATGGCCGCGCGCCTGCGCCTCAACTGCCGATCGCCGGCGCCTACAGCGACACGGTGACCGTCTCGATCACTTATTGACAGTTAATAAAGTTCGCTGCGGTGGCGTCGTTATTTTCAACGACTCCAATGCAAACGATTGCCTCATGACGCCGATCAACTTTCTGAAGCGCCTGATGCTGGCTTTCCTCGTTTGCGCCGCGCCAGTGGCCAACGCCGCCGCCAGCAGCCGCGGGTCGGAGAACTCCACCCTGCATGTCGGCCTGCGCCTGCTCGGCGGCTGCGAACTGCGCACCACGCCGCCCCGCGCCAATTGCTCGCGCGGCACGCCGATGGCGATCGCACTGCCGACGCGTAGCACCAGCCCGGAGGCGGCGGCCATCGCCACCGCCGGCCAGGACGCCAGCGCCCTGGCCGGTCCCGCTCCCGCCGACGCCGCCCGCGTCACCACCGTCGTCTTCTGAACATGGTCGCCGCACCACGCTGGATGCTGCTGCCCACCCTGGCCCTGCTGATGGCCTGCCTGGTCGCTGCTGTCGCGGCGACCGCGGCCGAGATCGCCATCGCGCCGACCACCGCCTACATTCCGGCCGATGGCGACCAGACCGCGGTCTGGCTGTACAACCAGGCGACCCTGCCGTGGCGTGCCAGTGCCAGGCTCTACCGCTGGCGCCAGCAGGGGGAGCGCGAGCTGCTGGAGCCGGCCACCAACGCCACCGTCAGCCCCAGCGAGTTCGAAATCGCCCCACAGGGCCGACAGTTGCTGCGGGTGGTCCGGCTAGGCCCCGGTCCCGCACAGACCGAAGACAGCTATCGGCTGGTGGTGACCCAGCAGGCCGGCAGCGACGAGACCCCGCTGCTGCGCTATTCCACACCGGTGTTCGCCCTGCCCAGCGAGGCGGGCGACCCGTCCCCCTCGCTGCGGGCCACCGTTTCCAGGCATGGTCTGGACCGCGCGCTGCGCGTGCACAACGCCGGGCTGCGCCATGCACGGCTGGCCGACCTGGCCTACATCGATGCCGACGGCGCCCGGCGCAGCATCCGCGACAGCCTGGCCGGCTACATCCTGCCCGGCCAGACCCGCCAATGGGCCCTGCCGGCCAACCTGCCGACCGGTGGCGGCCGCGTGGTGGCCCGTATCAACAGCGACATCGAGACCACGCTCGCCCAGGAGCCCTAAACGGGCGCTCAGGCCAGCCGCCGGCGCGCAATTGCATCGCTGCAGCGTCCTGGCTATACTCCGCCGGCTGTTTTGCGTCTTCCGACGTTTCACGCCGCCCACGTCGGGCGTCACCGACGAATCCACACCTGCTGCCGCCATCCGTGCCGGGGTGCCCTCACACAGGGTTCGTCGCGGAGGCAACAGGGAAGCCCAACCCCGGAATCTTGTGCGCTTTGACGCGAGTCCCTCGCAACAGCCCGCACATCCATGCGCGGACTTTTCAACAACAAGCCGCGCACGGCGATTCCGCTATCAGGAGTTTTTTCAATGCCTCAGGTCACCATGCGTCAGATGCTGGAAGCCGGCGTCCATTTCGGCCACCAGACCCGCTACTGGAACCCCAAGATGGCGCCGTACATCTTCGGCGCGCGCGGCAAGATCCACATCATCAACCTCGAGAAGACCGTTCCGCTCTTCAACGACGCGATGAACTTCCTCTCCTCGATCGCGCAGAAGCGCGGCACCGTGCTGTTCCTGGGCACCAAGCGCAGCGCGCGCGAGTCCATCAAGGAAGAAGCCGAGCGTTGCAACATGCCGTTCATGACCCAGCGCTGGCTGGGCGGCACGCTGACCAACTTCCGTACCGTCAAGCAGTCGGTTGCCCGCCTGAAGGAACTGGAAGCCGCCGAAACCGACGGCACCTTCGAAAAGCTGGTCAAGCACGAAGTGCTGGGCCTGCGTCGCGAGCGTGAGAAGCTGGACGCCTCGCTGGGCGGCATCAAGGAAATGAACCGTCTGCCCGACGCGATCTTCGTGATCGACATCGGCCATGAAGACATCGCCATCAAGGAAGCCAAGAAGCTCGGCATCCCGGTGATCGCGGTGGTCGATACCAACTACGATCCGGCCCTGGTCGACTACGCCATCCCGGGCAATGACGACGCCATTCGCGCCGTGCAGCTGTACGCACGCGCCGCTGCCGATGCCGTGCTGGAAGGCAAGGCCGCTGCGCCGAACTCTGCTTCGGTGCGCGAAGAAGAGTTCTCGGCCGACGCCGGCGACGAAGGCAAGGGCCGTCGCGCTCCGGCCAGGAAGGGCGACAAGAAGGCCGACGCCGCCGCTGCCGAGTAATCGGTATGCAATGCGGCCGCACCATGCTGTGCGGCCGCAGCCCCGGCGGATCCCTCGCGACCTGCCGTGCGGGCCACCGAAGACACCGTGGGGGCGGCCGGCACGCTGCACCGTCTCCTACTGGCGGAAACACCTCCGCCGCATGCATTCGTCCAATGAGGTAATCCCGTGGAAATCACTGCTTCCCTGGTCAAGGAACTGCGCGAGCGCACCGGCGCCGGCATGATGGAGTGCAAGAAGGCACTCGTCGAAAACGCTGGCGACATCGACGCCGCTGCCGAATGGCTGCGCAAGTCGGGCCTGGCCAAGGCCGACAAGAAGGCTGACCGCGTTGCCGCCGAAGGCCGCATCGCCAGCGCACAGACCGGCGGCAAGGCCGTGCTGGTCGAAATCAACTCCGAAACCGATTTCGTCGCCAAGGACGAGAACTTCCTGGCCTTCACCGAGGTGGTGGCCAATGCCGCGCTGAACTCGGGCGCGACCGATGCCGAAGCGCTCAAGAGCGTCACGCTGGACAGCGGCGAGACCATCGAAGAGCGTCGCGCCGCGGTCATCGCCAAGGTCGGCGAGAACCTGCAGGTGCGTCGCCTGGTGCGGATCGACAGCGCCAACAACGTCGCCGCCTATGTGCACGGCGGCCGCATCGGCGTGCTGGTCGAGCTGAAGGGTGGCGACATCGAGCTGGCCCGCGGCATCGCCATGCACATCGCCGCCATGAACCCGCCGCACGTCAAGGCTTCCGACGTGCCGGCCGAGTTCATCGCCAAGGAAAAGGAAATCGAGCTGGCCAAGATGTCCGACAAGGACAAGGCCAAGCCGGCCGACATCCTGGAAAAGATCATCAGCGGCAAGATCAGCAAGATCGTCAACGAAGTCACCCTGTACGGCCAGCCGTACGTGCTGAACACCGACCAGACCGTCGAGCAGGCGGTCAAGGCCGCCGGCGCCGACGTGGTCGGCTTCCAGCGCCTGGCGGTCGGCGAAGGCATCGAGAAGGTGGTGGAAGACTACGCCGCCGAAGTGATGAAGCAGGCCGGCCTGGCCTGATCGTCACACCATGCAGAAAAAGCCGCGGCATGCCGCGGCTTTTTTGTGCCTGCAGCGCGCGTGCGCCAACGATGCCCTGCCGATCCTGCACAATCACCACATAGGCAACGGCACCGATGCTACAGATGTGCCCGCCGGTGCCGTTACCTGCAGACGCCGACCAGGCTTTCAGCACCCAGCGCACATGCAACGCAACGCAACGATTGCCGAGCATGGCGCGCCCTACCTACCGAACGCCGCTCTATGCTGGCGCTCACTGTCGGCGATGACACATGCAACCAGATCTCCAGGCCGCCCTGCTCTACTGCCGCAACCTCCCCTCCCCGCCCGGGATCGCACTGCGCATCATCGAGCTGGCACAGGATCCGGACGTGGACATGGCCACCGCCGCCGACGTCATCGGCATGGACATGGCCCTGAGCGCGCGCATGCTGCGCGTGGCCAATTCGCCGCTCTACGCCAGTCGCCGCCGCGTCGACAACCTGGGTCAGGCATTGACCATGCTCGGACTCAACGCCACCTTGAGCCTGGCATTGGGGTTTTCGATGGTGCATGGCCTGCGCAGCACCTTCGCCCCCCAGCACGAGCGCGTCTGGCGTCGTGCCGGCCTGTGCGCGCTGGCCAGCCGTGTGTTGGGCCAGGCCTACGGCATCCGCAAGCCGGAAGAACTGATGCTGGCCGGGCTGCTGCAGGACATCGGCACGCTGGCACTGCTGCAGGGCGCGCCGGACACGTATGCGCAGCTGTTCGAGCACGCGACCGACAACACCGCGCTGCTGGACGCCGAACGCCAACACCTGGGCACCACGCATGCCGATGTGGGTGCCTGGCTGGCGCACCAGTGGCAACTGCCACCCTATTTGCAGAATGCGATCGCACAGAGCGAGGAAGATCCAGCCAGCCTGGAACCGTTCATGGCGTGCGTGGCGCTGTCCGGGCGCCTGGCCGACATCTGGCTGTCGGCCAGCGCCGCCGCCGCGACCGAGTGCGCGCAGCGGCAGGCGCAGGACGTGCTGCACCTGGACGCCGAACGCTTCGAAAAGGTGATCGAACGCATTGCCGAATCGCTTCCAGAACTGGAGGCCCTGTTCGACATCCGCGTGCCGCAGCCCGAGCACGTCCAGATGATTTTCGAACAGGCACGCGAACTGGCGATGCTGCGCAACCTGCGCGAGTTGCAGGAAGTAGCCGAGGCACGCCGGCATGCCGACGAATCGGAAAACCGCATGCGCCACCTGGCCGAACAGGCCAGCCGCGATGCACTCACCGGCGTATTCAACCGGCACCAGCTCGGCACCGCGCTGGCGCATGAGTTCGACCTGGCCTCGCGGCAGGGCTGGCCACTGTCGATCGCCTTCATCGACCTGGACAATTTCAAGCGCATCAACGATGCGCATGGCCACCTGGTGGGCGACAAGGTGCTGCGCAACTTCGCGCAGACATTGCAGCGCATGGTGCGCGCCAGCGATCTGGTGGCACGCTACGGCGGCGAGGAATTCCTGGTGATCCTGCCCAACACGCCGGCCGAAGCGGCCTTGATGGTGGTCGAACGCATCCTGGCCGAAACCGCGCGCACGCCGATGGCGCAGCTGCAGGGCGGCCCGCTGCACATCACGTTCTCGGCCGGCCTGGCCACGCATGGCGGCGTCGAACGTCAGTTCGACAGCATCGATCATCTGCTGCAGGCTGCCGACAGCACGCTGTACCGCTCCAAGCACCGCGGCCGCAACCGCGTGAGCACCTACGATGCGACCGAGGTGCCCACCCCGCCAGGCCCTCGGGCGCATTGACGGCACCTCGACCCAGGCCAGAGGAACTTTTAGCACGCCCCGGTGGCAGGCTTCCGCTAGAATTGCCGGCGTTTGCCGTCCCCCACCCCCGAGGTCTCCCATGTCTGAGCTTTCCTATCGCCGCATTCTTCTCAAACTATCCGGGGAGGCGCTGATGGGAGACGGGGACTACGGCATCGATCCCAAGGTCATCAATCGGCTCGCGCTGGAAGTGATCGAAGCCCAGCAGGCCGGCGCACAGGTGGCCCTGGTCATCGGCGGTGGCAACATCTTCCGCGGCGCCGGCCTGGCCGCCAGCGGCATGGACCGCGTCACCGGCGATCACATGGGCATGCTGGCCACGGTGATCAACGCGCTGGCCATGCAGGATGCGCTGGAAAAGCTCGGCGCCAAGGTGCGCGTGATGAGCGCGATCAAGATCAACGATGTCTGCGAGGACTTCATCCGTCGCCGCGCCATGCGTCATCTGGAAAAAGGCCGCATCGCGATCTTCGCCGCCGGCACCGGCAATCCGTTCTTCACCACCGATTCGGGCGCCGCGCTGCGTGCGATCGAGATCGGTGCCGACCTGCTGCTGAAGGCAACCAAGGTCGATGGCGTGTACGACAAGGACCCCAAGAAGCACAGCGACGCGGTGCGCTACGACAGCCTGACCTACGACGAAGTCATCCTGCAGGGCCTGGAAGTGATGGACACCGCCGCCTTCGCGCTGGCACGCGATAGCGACCTGCCGCTGCGCATCTTCGGCATGAGCGAGCCCGGCGTGCTGCTGCGCATCCTGCGCGGCGAGCAGATCGGCACGTTGGTGCAGGGCCGTAGCTGAGGCCGGGAATCGGGAATCGTTAGAGCGCAGTGCTGACGCCTGCGTTGATGCCTGTCCGTCGAGCGCCTCCAGCGGCAAGCGACGCTTGCAAGTGAACCGGCTGCGCGGGTCCTGACCACGCGCGAGTCGGGAAACCCCAGTCCCGGCTATAATCCGCGGATTCAGCTCCACACGGATTCCGGCGATGCTCACCCAGATCAAACAAGACGCGCAGACGCGCATGACCAAGAGCATCGATGCTCTGCGCCATTCCCTGACCACCGTGCGTACCGGCCGTGCATCGCCGGCGCTGCTGGATGGCATCAAGGTCAAGGCCTACGGTGCCGATACGCCCCTCAACCAGGTCGCCAGCATCAGCGTCTCCGAAGGCCGCTCGCTGGTCATCAGCCTGTTCGACAAAGGCATGATCAAGGACGTGGAAAAGGCCATCTACGCCTCGGATCTGGGCCTGACCCCGACCGTGGTGGGCACCGTGATCCGGCTCAACCTGCCGCCGCTGACCGAGGAGCGCCGCAAGGAGCTCAGCAAGGCCGTGCACGGTGAAGGCGAAGACAGCAAGGTGGCCATCCGCAACATCCGTCGCGATGCCAACCAGCAGGTCAAGGATCTGCTCAAGGACAAGGCTGTCACCGAAGACGAGGCGCGCAGCGCCGAAGACGACATCCAGAAGCTCACCGACAAGGCCATCAAGGATGTGGATGAGGTCGTCAAGGGCAAGGAACAGGAATTGATGACGGTCTGATCGTGGCATTGCCTGCCATGCATCCAGCCCCCTCCAACGACGCGGTGCCGCGCCACCTTGCCATCATCATGGATGGCAATGGGCGTTGGGCGCAGCGCCGCCGCCGTCCGCGCATGATCGGCCATCGCGCCGGTGCGCGGGCGGTCAATCGCACCATCGATTTCTGCCTGGAAAAAGGCGTCGGCGCACTGACCCTGTTCGCGTTCTCCAGTGAAAACTGGGGCCGCCCGCAGGAAGAGGTGGATGCACTGATGAAGCTGTTCCTGCATGCACTGGACCGCGAGGTCGAAGAACTGCAGCGGCGCGGCGTGCAGGTGCGTTTCATTGGCGAGCGCGACCGCTTCGCCGCGCCGTTGCGTGAGCGCATGGCCGCCGCCGAACGCCTCACCGCCGCCAATGCGCGGCTGGTGCTGAGCATCGCGGCCAGCTACGGCGGCCGCCAGGACATTGCGCAGGCTGCGCGTGCGCTGGCCGAAGAGGTCGCAGCCGGCCGGCTGCAACCGCAGCAGATCGACGAGGCCCTGCTCGCCAGCCGGGTCGCCCTGGCCGACCTGCCGGCCCCGGACCTGTTCATCCGCACCGGTGGCGACACCCGCATCAGCAATTTCCTGCTGTGGCAGATGGCCTATACCGAGCTGTGGTTCACCGACACCCTGTGGCCGGAGTTCGATGCCGGCGTGCTGCAGCAGGCGCTGGACGATTATGCCGGGCGCGAGCGTCGCTTCGGCCTGACCAGCGCCCAGATCGCCCTTCAGGCGACGGAGACCACCCCGGCATGACCAGAACCCGCGTGATTGCCGCGCTCATCATGGCGCCGCTCGCCATCTGCGCGATCGTGCTGCTGCCCACCCAGTGGCTGGCGGCACTGGCAGCGGTGCTGTTCCTGACCGGGCTGTGGGAGTGGCTCAAACTGTCCGGCATCGACGACAGCCTGCCGCGCACCGTGCTGCTGATGCTCAACCTGCTGCTGATGGTGCTGATGGTGTGGGCGTCGGCCGGCTCGATGGTGCTGTTCCAGATCGCCGCACTGGTCGGGGTGGTGTGGTGGGTGCTGGCGCTGCTGTGGCTGCGCTTTTTCACCTTCGGCGCCGATCACGGCAACGGCCAGGCACGCGCGCTCAAGCTCGCGGCCGGCAGCCTGGCGGTGCTTCCCGCCTGGGCCGCGCTCGTGCTGCTGCATGCCAACACACACAAGGGCAACCTGTGGCTGCTGACCGCGCTGACCATGGTGTGGGCGGCCGACTCGGGCGCGTACTTTGCCGGGCGCGCGTTCGGCAAGCACAAGTTGGCACCGCGCATCAGCCCCAACAAGACCATCGAAGGCCTGGCCGGCGGCCTGTTGGCCGGGATCGTGGTGGCCTGCGCCTTCGGCTGGCTGGCCGGGCTGACCCTGGCACAGGCGCCACTGCTGGTGCTGGTGGCGGCGGTAGCGGTGCTGGCCTCGGTACTTGGCGACCTGTTCGAAAGCCTGCTCAAGCGGCACGCCGGGGCCAAGGACTCGGGAGCGGTGATTCCCGGCCATGGCGGCGTGCTGGACCGGATCGACGGCGTCCTTGCGGCCTTGCCGGTGTTCGCACTGGGCAAGGACATTCTCGGATTCTAGGCATGGCTGGCTCTTCCTCCCGCCAGGTCGCCGTGTTCGGCGCGACCGGCTCGATCGGCGCTTCGGCACTGGACGTGATCGCCCGCCACCCCGACCGGCTGCACGCCAGCGTGCTCTCCGCCGGCCGGCAGGTCGATGCACTGTTGGCGCTGTGCGCCACCCACCAGCCCGCGCACGCGGTGATCGCCGACCAAGCGCTGTATCCGGCGCTGCGCGACGGCCTGCGTGCCGCCGGCCTGGCCACCCAGGCGCATGCCGGTGGTGCAGCCCTGGATGCACTGGCCGCCAGCGACGCCTGCGATACCGTCGTGGCCGCCATCGTGGGCGCCGCCGGGCTGCCCTCCACCCTGGCCGCCGCACGCGCCGGCAAGCGCCTGTTGCTGGCCAACAAGGAATCGCTGGTGCTGGCCGGCGAACTGCTGACCCGCACCGCCACTGCGGCCGGCGCGGAGATCATCCCGATCGACAGCGAACATAGCGCCATCTTCCAGTGCCTGCGCTCCTGCGATGCCAGCGCCGGCGTTCGGCGAGTGGTCCTGACCGCTTCCGGCGGGCCGTTCCGCGGCTGGGACCGCGCCGCCCTGACGGCGGTGACACCCGCACAGGCGGTGGCGCACCCCAAATGGTCGATGGGCCCGAAGATCTCGGTGGATTCGGCGACCCTGATGAACAAGGGCCTGGAAGTCATCGAGGCGCATCACCTGTTCGGCCTGTCCGGCGACCGGATCGACGTGCTGGTGCATCCGCAGAGCCTGGTGCACTCGCTGGTCGAGTTCGTCGACGGCTCCACCCTGGCCCAGCTCGGCCTGCCGGACATGCGTACCACCCTGGCGGTCGGCCTGGCGTGGCCGGAGCGGATCGACTCCGGAGTTGCCGGGCTGGACCTGTTGCAGCACGGCCGGCTGGAGTTCGAGGCGCCGAACGTGGACGCCTTCCCATGCCTGCGCCTGTCCTGGGAGGCGCTGCGCGCCGGCGGGACCGCACCGGCCATCCTGAACGCGGCCAACGAAGTGGCCGTTTCAGCGTTTCTTCAGGGCCATATAGGTTTCCTAGCGATCCCTGCGTTGGTCGAACACACGCTGACAACGCTCCCCCGACACACTGCCGACTCCCTGGACACCCTGCTGCTTGCCGACGCGCAAGCCCGGCAGATCACCGAACGCGCCCTTGCCCACTACGCCCCGCATGCCTGACCGTTTCACGCAACCGAGTTGCATCCATGGGTGATTTCATCGGTTCGGTCTGGTGGATGATCGTCAGCCTGGGCGTGTTGGTGACTTTCCACGAATTCGGACATTTCTGGGTGGCGCGCCGCTGCGGAGTCAAGGTGCTGCGGTTTTCAGTGGGTTTCGGCAAACCGTTGTGGATGCGCCGCGACCGTCACGGCACCGAGTTCGTGGTGGCCGCCATCCCGCTGGGCGGCTACGTCAAGATGCTCGACGAGCGCGAAGGCGATGTGCACCCGGCCGAGCAGGAGCAGGCCTTCAACCGCAAGACCGTCTGGCAGCGCATCGCCATCGTCGCTGCCGGCCCGATCGCCAACCTGCTGCTGTGCATGGCGATGTTGTGGGCCATGTTCGTGGTCGGCAAGCAGGATTATTCGGCCACCGTGGGCCGCGCCGATGGCCTGGCTGCCGCAGCCGGCCTGACCCCGGGCGAGCGCATCGTGCGCATCGACGGCCGCCGCGTGACCAGCTGGAGCGATGCCAGCCTGCAGCTCACCACCGCGGCAATGGACAAGCGCGATATCCAAGTGCTCACCGCCGCCGAGGGTGGTGGCAACAGCGACCACACCTTGCGTCTTTCGCAGCTGCCGGTCGGTTTCGACGAGCGCCGCGTGGCATCGCTGGCCGGCATCGGCTGGCAGTTCATGCTGCAGCCGCCGGTGGTCGCCGAAGTGGTCCCCGGCTCGGTGGCCGATGGCCTGCTCAAGCCGGGCGACCGCATCGTGGCCATCGACGGCCAGCCGATCCGCTCGGCCGAAGACATCATTCCGCAGGTGCAGGCGCTGGGCGAACACGGCGGCCTGGGCATGATCGAGGTAGCGCGCAAGGGCGAACAGGGCGAAGACCGCTTGGCGCTGGAGATCGCCCCGCGCAAATCGCCGCAGGGCCAATGGATGATCGGCATCCGCCCGGCCGCAGCGCCCGCCCCGGCCTACGACAGCCGCCAGCAGTACGGCTTCTTCGCCGCCGTACCTGCCGCCATTCGCGAAACCGGCCGGATGACCGCCGATTCGCTGGGCATGATGAAGCGCATGCTGACCGGCCAGGCTTCGGTCAAGAACATCTCCGGGCCGGTCACCATCGCCCGCGCGGCCAATGCCTCGGCCGAGCGCGGGCTCGACTGGTTCCTGTATTTCCTGGGCCTGCTGTCGCTGAGCCTGGCGATCATCAACCTGATGCCCATCCCGATCTTGGACGGTGGGCACCTGCTGTATTACCTTATCGAGTTGGTCAAGGGCAGCCCGCTCAGCGAACAGGCCATGATCGCCGGACAATATGTCGGCCTGGCGGTCCTGGCGGGCCTGATGGGGCTGGCGTTCTACAACGATATCCTTGGCCTGGTTCCATGATGCAGCTGTTCTCCCCCTATCGCCTGTTGTCGTCGTCATACGCCGGCACCCAGCAACACCCGCAATCGACTCCAACCGGATGTGACATGACGCGTCTTCCCACTCGCCGCCTGCTTGCCCTCGCTCTTGCCGCCGGCCTCAGCCTGCCAGCCATTGCCCTGGCCGCCGAGCCGTTCGTCGCCAGCGACATCCGCGTCGACGGCCTGCAGCGCATCGCATCCGGCACCGTGTTCACCTACCTGCCGGTGAACCGCGGCGACACCGTGGACGATGCCAAGGTGGCCGACTCGATCCGCGCGCTCTACCGCACCGGCTTCTTCGAAGATGTGCAGCTGGACCGCCAGGGCAACATCCTGGTGATTACGGTCAAGGAGCGTCCGGCGATCAACAAGCTCACCGTGACCGGCAACAAGGACATCAAGTCCGAGGAACTGCTCAAGGGCCTGGGCGATATCGGCCTGTCCGAGGGCGGTACCTTCGACCGCCTGAGCCTGGACCGCGTGACCCAGGAACTGACCCGCCAGTACAACAATCGCGGCAAGTACAACGTCGAGATCACCCCAACGGTGAGCCCGCTGGACCGCAACCGCGTGGATGTGGCCATCGCGATCAAGGAGGGCAAGGCGGCCAAGATCCGCCACGTCAACCTGATCGGCACCGAGAAGTTCGCCAACCAGGACATCCTGGATAACTGGGAATCCAAGGAGCACAACTGGGCATCGTGGTATCGCCGCGACGACCAGTACTCCAAGGAAAAGATGTCCGGCGACCTGGAGAAGCTCAACTCCTGGTACCTGGACCGCGGCTATGTGGACTTCAGCATCGACTCCACCCAGGTGTCGATCAGCCCGGACAAGCGCGACATGTTCGTCAGCGCCGGCGTCACCGAGGGCGAGCAATACAAGATTTCCGAAATCAAGGTCACCGGCGACACCGTGCTGCCGCAGGCCGACATCGAGCGCCTGGTGATCCCCAAGGCCGGCGACATCTTCTCGCGTGCGCTGCTGGAGTACACCTCCGATGCGATCACCAATACGCTGAGCAACGTCGGCTATGCCTTCGCCAAGGTCAATCCGATCCCGACCCCGAACCGCGAGGACCGCACCGTTGCGGTGAACCTGCAGGTGGTGCCCGGCCCGCGCGTGACCGTGCGCCGCATCCTCTACAAGGGCAACAGCCGCACCTCCGATGAAGTGCTGCGCCGCGAAATGCGCCAATTCGAGAACACCTGGTATTCGCAGGCGGCGATCGACCGTTCCAAGATCCGCCTGCAACGCCTGGGCTACTTTGAGTCGGTGAACGTGGAAACCCCCGCGGTGCCCGGCAGCAACGACCAGGTGGACGTGGTGTATGACGTCAAGGAAACCACCTCCGGAAGCTTCGTGTTCGGCCTGGGCTTCTCGCAGGCCTTCGGCGTGACCACCTCGGTGCAGTTGTCGCAGAACAACTTCCTGGGCGGCGGCAACCGGGTGGCGGTGGAGGCCTCGCGCAGCACCTTCCAGCAGCGTTATGCATTCTCCTACACCAATCCGTTCTTCACCGACGACGGCGTCTCGCTGGGCTACAACCTGTCCTGGCGCTCGCTGGACTACTCGGACTTCAACACCGCGCAGTTCAACAGCACGAACGGTTCGGCGCAGGTGATCTTCGGCGTCCCGATCACCGAAAACGACACCGTCTCGGCGATGATCGGCGTGGACAGCAACCAGATCACCACCTTCCCGGGCACCACGCCGCAGGCGATCGTGGACTACATCCGTGCCGTCGGCACGGACACCTTCAAGGCCGTGCGCACCGAGTTCGGCTGGGCACGCGATACCCGCAACGACTTCTTCATGCCCACCCGCGGCATGTTCCAGCGCGTGGGCCTGGAAACCACCCTGCCCGGCTCAACGGTGGAGTACTACAAGCTCAACTACCAGATCTCCAACTACTGGCCGATCATCCCGGCGTTGGTGCTGAACACCCGCTTCGAGCTGGGCTACGGCGACAGCTACGGCAAGGACACCACGGTCGACATCTGTGGCGCGGTCAACAACGCCACCGTGACCGAGCAGGCCTGCAACGGTAGCAACCGCCTGCGCAGTGTGACTGCCACCGGCCTGCCGTTCTACGAGAACTTCTACGCTGGCGGTACCAACTCGGTGCGCGGCTTCGAGGACAATACGCTGGGCCCGCGCTCGGAAGCCATCAACGGGTTCAACCGCGGCCAGCCGCTGGGTGGCTCGTTCAAGACGGTCGGCTCGGTGGAAATGTATTTCCCCAAGCTGTTCGACAGCCCGTCCGCGCGCATCTCGGCCTTCTTCGATTTCGGCAACGTCTACAGCGGCGTGGACAACTTCAAGGCCAACGAATTGCGTGCCTCGACCGGTGTCGCGCTGTTGTGGCGCGCGCCGGTCGGTCCCATTTCGATCAGCTACGCATTCCCGTTGAAGAAGGAAGACAACGACGAGATCGAGCGCCTGCAGTTCACTTTCGGCGGCCAGTTCTAAGCGCAGACATGACAGTGGCGGCCCGCTCGCCCGGGCCGCCATTTTCCGTTCTGCGGCCGTGGACGCGGATTTCCGCCCTGGCAGACCGCGTCTGCGGGTCGCCACGCAGTCGTGGCACCGCGCCGCCGCGTCGTTCGGTGAAGACGCCGCTGCAGAGTCGGCCGCCGTCGCCGACAGGCCGACAAACGCGAACGGCTGATGCGGGGAATGCACCGCTGGTCGCTCAGCGGCGTTGGCGATCAGACCACCACTGAACCCGCCGGGCTCGATACCGCCGCTGCCGTCCACATCCACTCGAACCCGTTTCTACCGTTTACGCGAGGCTTACCCTGATGCGACTGACCGCAAGTGCGATTGCCGAACAGTTCGGGCTGACCCTGGTTGGCGACGGCGCCACCGAAGTGGGCGGCGTCGCTACCCTGGCGCAGGCCGGCGCGGGCCAACTCAGCTTCCTGTCCAATCCACGCTACCGACCGCAACTGGCGCAGACACAGGCGGCCGTGGTGGTCCTGCGCGCCGACGATGCAGAGGCAGCGCAAGGCACTGCCCTGATCGCCAAGGACCCGTACACCGCGTTCGCCAAGATCGCCGCGTTGTTCGATGTGCCGCCGGTGCGCGCGCCGGGCATCCATCCGTCGGCGGTGATCGATCCCACCGCGCAGGTGGCGCCGGGCGCGCATGTCGGCCCGTTCGTCAGCATCGGGGCGCGCAGCCGCGTGGGCGATGGCTGCGTGATCGGCACCGGCAGCATCGTCGGCGAAGACTGCGTGGTGGGCGATGGCAGCGAACTGCTCGCCCGCGTCACCCTGGTCACCCGCGTGCGCCTGGGCAAGCGCGTGCGCATCCATCCGGGCGCAGTGATCGGCGCCGACGGCTTCGGCCTGGCAATGGATGCCGGCCACTGGATCAAGGTGCCGCAGCTGGGCGGCGTGGTCATCGGCGACGATTGCGAGATCGGCGCCAACACCTGTATCGACCGCGGCGCGCTCGAAGACACCGTCCTGGAAGAAGACGTGCGCGTGGATAACCTGGTACAGATTGCGCACAACTGCCGCATCGGCGCCCATAGCGCCATCGCCGGCTGTACCGGCATTGCCGGCAGCGCCAAGATCGGCCGCTATTGCCTGCTGGGCGGGCATGTCGGCGTGGTCGGCCATCTGGAGATCTGCGACAAGGTCGTCATCACCGGCAAGTCGGTGGTGCGCAATTCCATCCATGAGCCGGGCGAGTATTCGTCCGGCACCCCTCTCACCGACAATCGCACGTGGCGCAAGAATGCCGCGCGCTTCAAACAGCTCGATGCGTTGGCAAGGCGCATCCTGGCTGTGGGCAAGGAGAACGCATGAGTCACCCCGTTTATGAGTTGCCGATCGACGTCAACCAGATCAAGACGCTGATGCCGCACCGCTATCCGTTCCTGCTGATCGACCGGGTCATCGAGCTGGACCTGGAAGCCAGGCGCATCGTCGGGCAGAAGAACGTCAGCAGCAACGAGCCGTTCTTCCAGGGCCACTTCCCGACCCGTCCGGTGATGCCGGGCGTGCTGATCATCGAGGCGCTGGCGCAGGCCGGCGGTGTTCTGACCCAGCTGGGCCTGGGCCGCGATGCGTCGTCCAAACTGTTCTATATGGTCAAGGTCGACAATGCCCGCTTCAACAAGCAGGTGGTGCCGGGCGACGTGTTGATGCTGGAAGTGCAGATGAAGCGCCTGATCCGCAACATGGGGTGCTATTACGGCGAGGCCAAGGTCAACGGCGAAGTCGTGGCCAGCGCGGAAGTCATGTGCGCCGGTGCCAAGGAATAATCCGTTTTTGGAGGTGAGAGACGATGCGTGATCAGGCACCCTTGATTCATCCCACCGCCGTCATCGATCCCGCGGCGCGATTGGCCGAGGACGTCCGCATTGGTGCGTTCTGCCTGATCGGCGCGGACGTGGAGATCGGCGCTGGCACCGAGGTGGGGCCGCATTGCTCGATCAACGGTCCTACCCGGATCGGCCGCGACAACCGCTTCATCGGCCATGCGGCGATCGGTGGCGAACCGCAGGACAAGAAGTACGCCGGCGAGCGCACCGAGCTTACGATCGGTAACCGCAACGTGATCCGCGAGTTCGTCACCATCAACCGCGGCACCGGCGGCGGCGGCGGCGCCACCGTGGTCGGCGACGACAACTGGATGCTGGCCTACACGCACGTGGCGCACGACTGCCATGTCGGCAACCACTGCGTGTTTTCCAACAACACCACCCTGGCCGGCCACGTCACCGTGGGCGACTACGTCATCATCAGTGGCTTTGCCGGCGCACACCAGTTCTGCCGCATCGGCGCGCACGCCTTCCTGGGCATGGGCGCGCTGACCAACGGCGACGTGCCGCCCTTCACCATGGTCGGCAGCGATTCGCTGGGCCGCCCGCGCGGCATCAACAGCGAAGGCCTCAAGCGCCGCGGCTTCGACGCCGAGCGCATCACTGCGATCAAGCGTGCCTACCGCACGCTGTACGTGGCGGGCCTGCCACTGGCCGACGCCAAGGCGCAACTGGCCGAGCAGGCCAGGGACAGCGAAGACGTGCGTGGCATGCTGGAGTTCATCGAAGCGGCGGAAAGGCCGTTGCTGCGATGACGGGAATCGGGAATCGGGAATCGGGAATCGAGACAGGCGTGCAGGAGCGCGCGCCTGCAGACGGCGACCCGACGGCTCTGCCGATTCCCCATTCCCCACTCCCCATTCCCGGCGCGCATGCGCGCCCTCCCCGCATCGCCCTGATCGCAGGCGAGGCCTCCGGCGACATCCTGGGCGCGGGCCTGATCGAGCAGTTGCGGCTGCGCTACCCGGGCGCCGAATGCGTGGGCATCGGCGGCGATGCGATGCGCGGTGCGGGATGCCAGACCTGGTTCGACGCCAGCGAGCTGGCGGTGATGGGCCTGACCGAGGTGCTGCGCCATCTGCCGCGCCTGCTCAAGCTGCGTCGCGCGTTCCGCGAGCGCGTGCTGGCGTGGAAGCCGGATGTGTTCATCGGCATCGACGCGCCGGATTTCAATCTACCGGTAGAGCGCTGGCTCAAGCAGCGTGGCATCAAGACAGTGCATTACGTCAGCCCCTCGGTCTGGGCCTGGCGCGAAAAGCGTGCGGAAAAGATCGGCGCCAGTGCCGACCTGGTGCTGTGCCTGTTCCCGATGGAACCGCCGATCTATGCCAGACACGGCGTGGACGCGCGCTTCGTCGGCCACCCGATGGCCGACGATATCGCCTACCAGGCCGACCGCCAGGCCGCACGCGCCAAGCTGGGCGTGTCCGCTTCCAGCACCGTGCTGGCGGTGCTGCCGGGTAGCCGGCAGGGCGAGATCAGCCGGCTCGGCGACACCTTCTTCCAGGCCGCCTGGCTGGTATCCGAACACCTGTCCAACCTGCATGTGCTGGTGCCCGCCGCCAACACGGGCTGCAAGCAATTGCTGGCCGAGCAGCTCTCGCGCTCGTCGCTGCCGGTGATGCGCTCGCACCTGCTCGACGGCCAGGCGCGCACCGCGATGCTGGCCGCCGACGTGGTGCTGCTGGCCTCCGGCACCGCCACGCTGGAAGCCATGCTGGTCAAGCGCCCGATGGTGGTCGGCTACAAGGTGGCGCCGCTGACCTACCGCATCGTCAAGACGCTGGGCCTGCTCAAGGTCAACCGCTACGCGCTGCCCAACATCCTGGCCAATGACGACCTCGCCCCCGAGCTGATGCAGGACGACTGCACCCCGGAACGGCTGTGCGTCGCCCTGCTGGACTGGTTCAAGCACCCGGAGAAGGTCGCCGCCCTGCAACCGCGTTACCTGGCCCTGCATGCCGAACTGCGCCGCGATGCCTCCGCGCGCGCGGCCGATGCGGTGGCTGGGCTGCTGACGCAGCCGGAATCGGGAATCGGGAATCGGGAATCGGCAGAAGGTGGCCCATGAAGCGCTCCACCTCCCCTGCTGCCTTGGTCGTTCCGACGACGCAGGACGGGCTTTTCCACGATTCCCCACTCCCGATTCCCGATTCCCGTCTCATCGCCGGCGTCGACGAAGCCGGCCGCGGTCCGCTGGCCGGGCCGGTGGCGGTGGCGGCGGTGGTCTTGGATCCTGCCAAGCCGCGCATCAACGGGTTGGACGATTCCAAGCAACTGACTGCCGAGCGCCGCGAGCAGCTGTACGCGCGCATCGTCGACCGGGCGCTGGCGTGGTCGGTGGTGTTGATCGACAGCGAAGAGATCGACCGCATCAACATCTACCAGGCCACCATGCTCGGCATGCGGCGCGCGGTGGAAGGGGTGGCGCATGTGGCCGG
This sequence comes from Xanthomonas cucurbitae, assembly GCF_002939885.1. GTDB lineage: Bacteria > Pseudomonadota > Gammaproteobacteria > Xanthomonadales > Xanthomonadaceae > Xanthomonas > Xanthomonas cucurbitae. The sequence goes on along the minus strand of NZ_MDED01000017.1, from coordinate 9,061 downwards.
GTTTGCGCGCATCGACGGCAACCGCGTGCCCAAGGGGCTGCCTTGCCCGGCCGAGGCGCTGGTCGGCGGCGATGGCCTGGACCGCGCCATCATGGCGGCCTCGATCGTGGCCAAGGTCACCCGCGACCGCCTGATGCACGCCCTGCACGCCCAATACCCCAACTACCGCTTCGACCAGCACAAGGGCTATGCCACGCCGGTACATCTGACCGCGCTGCGAAAGTATGGGCCATGCCCGCAGCACCGGCGCAGCTTTGCGCCGGTGCGGTTGGCGCTGGAAAGCCGGGAGAGCCGGTCTCCGGAACCGGGGACCGGGGACCCGGAACAGCTGCGGATCTTGCAACACGCCGGGGCCGTCTAGGCACAGACCGGCGCAGCTCCCCGCCCGTGCAGGAAGCGATGCGCGGGCTTTCAATCAAGCGATTCACCGCTTTTCCGGGTCCCCGGCCCCGGGTCCCGGGTCCCGCCGCCCCACCTGTCAAGCCTTGTTCCTCCCCGCCCCCGCCGCTACCCTGCGCGGGCATCGTTCTGGTTCCGCATGTCCACTTCCCGCTTCGTCCATCTGCACGTCCACACCGAGTTCTCGCTGGCGGATTCCACCATCCGCGTGCCCGAGAAACCGGATCAGGCTGACCCGAAAAAGGCCAAACAGGCCAATTTGCTGAGCCGGGCGGTCGAACTCGACATGCCGGCGCTGGCGGTCACCGATCTCAACAACCTGTTCGCGCTGGTCAAGTTCTACAAGGCCGCCGAGGGCGTGGGCATCAAGCCCATCGCCGGCGCCGACGTGATGATCGCCACGCCGGACATGACGCCCTGGCGCATGACCCTGCTGTGCCGCGACCGCGACGGCTACCTGAGCCTGTCGCGGCTGCTCACGCGCGCCTGGATGGAAGGCCATCGCCCCGAAGGCGGCGTGGCGATCCATCCCGAGTGGCTGCAGGCCGGCCACGCCAACCTGTTTGCGCTGGCCGGCCGCGACAGCCTGGCCGGGCGCCTGTTCAACGAAGGCCGTGCCGACCTTGCCGAGCAGCAGCTGGCCGACTGGCAGCGCGTGTTCGGCGATGGCCTGCATCTGGAACTGACCCGCACCGGGCGCGAGGGCGAGGAACGCTTCAACCAGTTCGCCCTGCATGCGGCTGGCGTGCGCGGGCTGCCGGTGGTGGCCAGCAACGACGTGCGGTTTCTGGATGCCAGCGACTTCAATGCGCACGAAGCGCGCGTGTGCATTTCCTCCGGCCGCGTGCTGGACGACCCCAAGCGCCCACGCGACTACAGCGACCAGCAGCACCTGAAATCCAGCGACGAGATGGCCGCGCTGTTCGCCGATGTGCCCGATGCCATCGACAACACGCAGGCGCTGGCGCAGCGCTGCAACATCGAAATGCGCCTGGGCACCTACTTCCTGCCCGCCTATCCGGTGCCAGAAGACCAGACCCTGGACACCTGGATCCGCAGCCAGTCGCGCGAGGGTCTGGCCGCACGTCTGGAAAAGAACCCCATCGCACCGGGCAAGACGCGCCAGGACTATGTGGACCGGCTCGAATTCGAACTGGACACCATCATCAAGATGGGCTTTCCCGGCTACTTCCTGATCGTGGCCGACTTCATCCAGTGGGGCAAGAACCAGGGCATTCCGATCGGCCCGGGGCGCGGTTCCGGTGCCGGTTCGCTGGTGGCCTGGGCGCTGCAGATCACCGACCTGGACCCGCTGCCGTACAACCTGCTGTTCGAGCGCTTCCTGAATCCAGAGCGCGTGTCGATGCCCGACTTCGACATCGACTTCTGCATGGACCGCCGCGACGAAGTCATCGACTACGTGGCGCGCAAGTACGGCCGCGAGCGCGTCAGCCAGATCATCACCTACGGCACCATGGCCGCCAAGGCGGTGGTGCGCGATGCCGGGCGCGTGCTCGGCTTCACCTACGGGCTGGTCGACAGCGTGGCCAAGCTGATCCCCAACATCCTGGGCATCACGCTCAAGGATGCGATGGGCGAAGGCAAGGACTCGGAGATGGCCTCGCCGGACCTGATCCAGCGCTACCAGGTCGAGGACGACGTGCGCGACCTGATGGACCTGGCGCGCCAGCTCGAAGACCTCACCCGCAACGCCGGCAAGCACGCCGGCGGCGTGGTGATCGCGCCCGAGCCATTGAGCGAGTTCTGCCCGCTGTTCGCCGAACACGACGAAGACGGCCGCGGCAAGAATCCGGTCACCCAGTTCGACAAGGACGACGTCGAAGCCGTGGGCCTGGTGAAGTTCGACTTCCTCGGCCTGCGCACGCTGACCATCATCGATTGGGCGGTCAAGGCGATCAACGTGCGCCACGCGCGCGCCGGCATCGACCCGGTGGACATCACCGCCATCCCGCTGGACGACGCGCCCACCTACAAAGGTGTGTTCGCCTCGGGCAGCACTGGTGCGGTGTTCCAGTTCGAATCCTCGGGCATGCGCCGCCTGCTCAAGGACGCACGCCCGGACCGCTTCGAGGACCTGATCGCGCTGGTGTCGCTGTACCGCCCCGGCCCGATGGACCTGATCCCGGACTTCAACGCGCGCAAGCACGGCCAGCAGGAGATCGTGTATCCCGATCCGCGCACCGAAGCCATCCTGAAAGACACCTACGGCATCATGGTGTACCAGGAGCAGGTGATGCAGATGGCGCAGATCGTCGGCGATTATTCGCTGGGCGGCGCCGACCTGTTGCGTCGTGCGATGGGCAAGAAGGTGCCGGCCGAAATGGCCAAGCACCGCGAAATCTTCCGCGAAGGTGCAGCCAAGGGCGGCGTGGGCGCCGCCAAGGCCGACGAAATCTTCGATTTGATGGAGAAGTTCGCCGGCTACGGCTTCAACAAGTCGCACGCTGCCGCCTACGCGCTGGTCAGCTACCAGACCGCCTGGCTGAAACGGCATTACCCGGCCGAATTCATGGCCGCGACGCTGTCCTCGGACATGGACAACACCGACAAGGTGGTCGGCTTTCTCGATGAAGTGCGCAACCTCGGCCTCACCGTCAAGCCACCGCGCGTCAACGAATCGGCCTACATGTTCGAAGCCGCCACCCCGGACACGATCCAGTATGGCCTGGGCGCGATCAAGGGCGTTGGCCAGGGCGCCTGCGAGGCGATCGTCGAAGAGCGCCAGCGTGGCGGCCCCTACACTACGCTGCTGGATTTCTGCACGCGCGTGGGCACCGCCAAGCTCAACCGGCGCACGCTGGAAGCGATGATCCATGCCGGCGCGATGGATGGGCTGGGCAAGAACCGCGCCTCGCTGATGCTGCAGTTGCCCGAAGTGATGAAGGCCACCGAGCAGATGGCGCGCGAACGCGCCTCGGGGCAGAACTCGCTGTTCGGCGGGCCGGACCCAAGCGCGCCGGCAATGCGCCTGGACCTGCCCGAGAGCAAGGAGTGGCCGCTGGGCCAGTTGCTCACCGGCGAGCGCGAAACGCTGGGCTTCTACCTCAGCGGGCATCCGTTCGACCCGCACCGCGAAGAAGTGCGCGAGCTGGTCGGCTGCGACCTGGGCGCGCTGGAAAAGATCCTGGCTTCCCAGCAACGTGGCGGTGGTGGCGGTGGCGGTGGTGGAGGTGGCGGCGACGGCGAAAAACGCGCCTGGCGCCCGGAAGTCAGCGCGATCCTGGCCGGCCAGGTGATCGGCGTGCGCCGCAAGGGCGACAGCCAGGTATTCGTGCAACTGGAAGACGGCCGCGGGCGGGTGGAATGCAGTGCGTTTTCCGATGCGATGGCCGAATTCGGCCACCTGCTCACCCGCGACCGTATCCTGATCGTCAAGGGCGGCCTGCGCGAAGACGAATTCAACGGTGGCTACAGCCTGCGCATCCGCCAATGCTGGGACTACGAGCAGATCTGCGCCGAGCATGCACAGCGGCTGTCGCTGCGCCTGGACCTGCGCGAGAAGCAGGCCTTCCCCCGCATCGACGCGCTGCTGGCCAAGCACCGCCCCGGCAAGACCCCCCTGCGCCTGGACCTGCTGCTGCGCACCCCCAGCGGCGGCGTGGCCGGCATGCTCGACCTCAACGGCAGCCACTCGGTGCGCATCGACCAACAGCTGATGGACAGCCTGCGCGCCGACCCGGCGGTGCGAACGGTGAAGATCAAGTACAGCCCGCCATGGGCGTGAAAATTGGGAATCGGGAATGGGGAATCGCAAAAGCGTAGGGGCGGCCGGATACCTTGCTTTGATTCCCGACTCCCGATTCCCGATTCCGCTCCCAACGCCCCCGTACGGGCCAGCCACACCGCTTCAGCTACACTCCCCGCCTTACGTTGATGACACCACTGCATGAATCCCAACTACCTCGACTTCGAGCAACCCATCGCCGATCTGGAAGCCAAGATCCAGGAGCTGCGCAAGGCCAGCACCGGGCCCGCGGTCAACGTGGACACCGAAGTGCGCGCGCTGCGCGACAAGCTGCGCCTGCGCACCGCGCAGATCTTCCGCGACCTGTCGGCCTGGCAGGTCGCGCAGCTGGCGCGTCACCCGCAACGCCCGTATACGCTGGACTACATCGGCACCCTCTGCGATGAGTTCCAGGAACTGGCCGGCGACCGCGCCTATGCCGACGACAAGGCGATCGTCGGTGGCCTGGGCCGTATCGACGGGCGCCCTGTGGTCATCATCGGCCACCAGAAGGGCCGCGACACCAAGACCAAGGTGGCGCGTAATTTCGGCATGCCGCGCCCGGAGGGTTACCGCAAGGCGCTGCGCCTGATGAAGTTGGCCGAACGCTTTCGCCTGCCGCTGCTGACCTTCATCGACACCCCCGGCGCGTATCCCGGCATCGGTGCCGAGGAACGCGGCCAGTCCGAGGCGATCGCGCGCAACCTGCTGGAAATGGCCGAGCTCAAGATCCCGGTGATCTGCACCGTGATCGGCGAAGGCGGCTCCGGCGGCGCGCTGGCGATCGGCGTGGGCGACCGCACCCTGATGCTGGAATACGGCACCTATTCGGTCATTTCACCCGAAGGCTGCGCCTCGATCCTGTGGAAGGATGCCGCCAAGGCCAAGGACGCCGCCGAACAGCTCGGCCTGACCGCCAAGCGCCTGAAGGGCCTGGGCCTGGTCGACAAGGTGATCCGCGAGCCCACCGGCGGCGCGCACCGCAACCCCGAGCAGATGGGCAAGCGCCTGAAGGCGGTATTGCTCAACGAACTGGACGCACTGGAAAAGATCCCGGTGGAAACCCTGCTGCAGCAACGCTACGAGCGCCTGCGCAGCTACGGTGCCTACGAAGGGCATTGACCCGCGTGCACGCTGACCGGCCGCGCCGAGTGCGCGGCCATGGAAAGGACGCCTCACTCGCATGTCTCCGCTCCTGCTGATTTCGCTGTTGCTGCAAGCTGCCTGCTGCGTCCACGTGGTGCGCAGCGGGCGCCCGCTGTACTGGCTCTTCCTGCTGCTGGCGTTTTCGCTGCTGGCGGTGCTGGTCTACGTATGCGTGGCGGTCATTCCCGACCTGCGCAACGACCCCAACGCGCGCCGCAGCCTCAAGCGCGTGCGCAACACCCTGGACCCGCAGCGCGAACAGCGCGACGCCTCGCGCCGGCTGGATGTGGCCGATACCCCGGAAAATCGTCGCCAACTCGCCGAAAGCCTGCTGGCACGCGGCGATTACGCGCAGGCCGCCGAGCATTACCAGGGCGCACTGCGCGGGCTGTATCGCGATGATCCGCACCTGATGCTGGGCCTGGCCAGGGCGCAGTTCGGGCTGGGCCAACCGCAGCAGACGCGGCAGACCCTGGATGCACTGATCGCGGCCAACCCCGGCTTCCGTTCGCACGACGGGCATCTGCTGTATGCGCGCGCCGTCGAAGACAGCGGCGACACCGACGCCGCACTGCACGAGTACGAGACACTGGCGCAGGGCTATCCCGGTGAAGAGGCGCGCCTGCGCTATGCACAGCTGCTACAGCGCACCGCACGCAGCGACCAGGCCAAGGCGGTATACGAACAGGTACTGCGCCATGCCGCCGCCTCGCCCAGGCACTACCAACGCGAGCAACGCGCCTGGGTCGAGCTGGCACGCAAGGGGCTGCGTGAGCTGGACTCCGGCGCATGAGCACTGGCTGAGATCCAACGATCTGCAGCACCGCCCCCGTCGTGCCTGCGCAGGCACGCTGCACTCAGAACGGCTTGGCAAGCACCAGCCAGATCACGCCCACCAGCAGCACCACCGGTACTTCGTTGAACAACCGCAACGCGCGGCCGCCAGGCAGCGCACGGCCCTGGTCCACGCCCTTCAACCAGCGCCCGGCCACGATGTAGTGCGCCAGGATCAAGGCCACCGCGAACAGCTTGGCATGCAGCCAGCCGCCGGCCACCATGGTCGGAAAATCGGGAATCACCCGGTAGCCCAGCCACAGCACCGCGCCCAGCAGCAGCGCCAGACCGAGCATGCTGTGGCCGAACCGGTACAGCCGCCGCCCCATCAGCACCAGGCGCGCGCGCACCGCAGTGTCGTTGCCGGCTTCGGCGATGTTGACCAGGATCCGCGGCAGATAAAACACCGCCGCCATCCAGGCGATGACGAACAACAGATGGAAGGTCTTGATCCACAGGTACAGGGTCATGCGCTGGCTCCGCTGGCTGGCGTAGGATGGCCCGCATTTTCACCTATCCAATGGCGCAAAAGCGCATCCCCCATGCCCACGCCCGAGCACAAACAGTACGACGCTGCCTATTTCACCCGCTGGTACCGCAACGCGGGCCTGGCCGACCCGGCGCGCCTGCGACGCAAGGTCGCACTGGCCGTGGCCCAAGCCGAGTACTACTTGGAGCGACCGATCCGCAGCGTGCTGGATGTGGGCTGCGGCGAAGGCGCATGGCGCGCCCCGCTGCTGGCGCTGCGCCCCAAGCTGAGTTACCTGGGGTTCGACAGTAGCGCCTATGCCGTGCAGCGCTATGGCCGCAGTCGTCAGATCCATCCGGCCCGTTTCGGCGACTTCGCCTGGCTGCGCCCCTGCGCGCCGGTGGACCTGTTGATCTGTTCGGACGTCCTGCATTACGTGTCCGCCCGCGAATTCAACCAGGGCCTGCCGGGGCTGGCCGAACTGTGCGCAGGCGTCGCCTTCCTGGAGACCTTTGCGCAGGAAGACGCGTTCGAAGGTGACCACGACGGCTTCCAGCCACGCCCGGCGCGCTGGTATCGCAAGCGTTTTGCCAGTGCCGGGTTCACCGCGCTGGGGTCGCATTGCTGGTTGTCGCCGCAATTGCTGGACGCCGCATCGGCACTGGAACACAGCTCTCCCGGTGGGAGAGGGGCTTGCCACCGTCCGCAGCCCCATTAAGGTGCAAATGCGCCAAACCGGGTATGCTGCGCGGCAGCAAAACCGCATGGATGGGTGGAATGCTTTATCAACTGCATGAGCTGACCCGCAATCTGCTGGCTCCCTGGGTGCATCAGGCCCAGGCGAACGCCAAGATGTTCTCCGACCCCGACAGCCTGTGGGCCTCGCTCCCGGGTGCAGAACGCATGGCCGCCAGCAACGAGCTGTTCCACCGGCTGGGCAAGGAATACGAAAAGCCTGCTTGGGCGCTGGACGATGTCGAAGTGGATGGCCACTCGCTGCCGATCATCGAGCGCGAAGTGCTGAGCAAGCCGTTCTGCCGCCTGCTGCGCTTCAAGCGCTTCAGCGACCATGTCGAGCTGATCGGCAAGATGAAGGAGCAGCCCGCCGTGCTGGTGGTTGCGCCGTTGTCCGGCCACCACGCCACCCTGCTGCGCGACACCGTGCGCACCCTGCTGCGCAACCACAAGGTCTATGTGACCGACTGGGTGGACGCGCGCATGGTGCCGCTGGAAGCAGGCGCGTTCCGGCTCGAGGACTACATCACCTATATCCAGGACTTCATCCGCCACATCGGCGCCGAGCGCCTGCATGTGGTGAGCGTGTGCCAGCCCACCGTGCCGGTGCTGGCAGCGGTGTCGCTGATGGCCAGCAACGACGAGCCCACGCCGCGCTCGCTGGTGATGATGGGCGGCCCGATCGATGCACGCCGCAGCCCCACCCAGGTCAACAACCTGGCCACGGAAAACGGCATCGAGTGGTTCCAGAACAACCTGATCCACACCGTGCCGTTTCCGTATCCGGGCCACGGCCGCCAGGTATATCCGGGCTTCCTGCAGCACGCCGGTTTCCTGTCGATGAACCCCAACCGGCACGTGATGTCGCACTGGGATTTCTACACCGACCTGGTCAAGGGCGACCTGCAGGATGCGCAGGCGCACCGGCAGTTCTACGATGAGTACAACGCCGTGCTGGACATGCCGGCCGAATATTATCTGGACACGATCCGCGTGGTCTTTCAGGACTTTTTGCTGCCGCAGGGCAAATGGAAAGTGGAGGGCCAGCTGGTCAAGCCGTCGGCGATCCGCAACACCGCGCTGCTCAGTATCGAAGGTGAACTGGACGACATCGCCGGCCTGGGCCAGACCGAAGCCGTGCACGATCTGTGCACCGGCATCGATGCGGCGCACCGCCGCCATCTGGTGGTGGAAGGTGCCGGCCATTACGGCATTTTCAGCGGCCGCCGCTGGCGCGAAGTGGTGTACCCGCAGGTGCGCGAGTTCATCGCCCGCTACGATGCTGACCCCGTAGGCAGCCGCGATCCGGCCACCGTCACCCCGATCCGCAAGCGCGGCAAACGCGCCTGATTCCAGGGATTGCGCAGCGACAGTATCCCGGCACGGCCGTGGATGCTGTCGCGCCGATGCGGTAGGCATGGCCTGGCGACGCAGCTCCAGCCTGTGCATGCCGCCAGCCCGCCGTGCGGCCCGGCTTCGGCATTGACCTTTGGTCATTAGCGAGTAGCCAGTGGCATTAGCGGCCCACGTTGCCGGCCACCGCGCTACGCCTGCGCGCGGGACAGGCCTGCCCCCGATTGCCCTGCCGATGCCGATCCGATGCCGATGCCGGGCGCCAGTGCCAGGGCCAATGCATAAGCTTACCTGATTAGCCCCATTCCTCAGCCGGTAGTTGCAGGATTTGCGACGGGTCGGCTGGACAATGGCCCCACTTGAAGGCAACGGAGGTGGGG
>NZ_MDED01000016.1 GCF_002939885.1 Xanthomonas cucurbitae | reverse complement strand
GCGACGGCGCTGATGCGCTGCAAGCCTTGCCCAGAGCGAGTTTTGCGCATGGCAAGCAACTTTCTTGGCTGAGGGATGGGGCTAATCAGGAATGGATTTGAAGGGCGAGGTGTACTGGATCGTGGACGACACGGGTTTTCGCAAGAAGGGCAAGCATTCGGTCGGTGTGGCCCGACAGTACTGCGGGGAGATCGGCAAACAGGACAATTGCCAGGTGGCGGTGAGCGTCTCGCTGGCGACGCCGGCGGCGAGCGTGCCGATCGCCTTTGGGCTGTATCTTCCTGAGGCTTGGGCGGCCGATGCGGCGAAGCGGGAGAAGGCAGGTGTTCCGGAAGAGATCGCGTTCACCACCAAGCCAGAGATAGCGCTAGCGCAGATGCAGGCCGCGTGTGCTGCAGGTGTCGTCCGCGGCACCGTGTTGGCCGATGCAGCCTATGGCAGCAATACGGCTTGGCGTGATGCGCTGACTGCCTTGGAACTGACTTATGCAGTGGGGATTGTTTCGAGCGTCAAGGTCTGGCCGCCAGGGCAAACGCCCGAGCCGCCCGCGCCATGGAAGGGAAAGGGCCGTCCTGCGATTCGCCATCGCCGCACGGCCGATCGCCAGCCACAGTCGGTGGAGGCACTGGCGCAGTCCTTGCCTAGGCGTGCCTTCCGAACGGTGTCATGGCGGGAAGGCAGCAACGCAGCGTTGTCCGGACGCTTTGCGGCCTTGCGTGTGCGTGCCGCGCAGGGGGATCGTTTGCGTCAGGAAGAGTGGCTGTTGATCGAATGGCCCAAAAGCGAAGACAAGTCAACGCGCTACTTCCTCTCCAACTTGCCGGCAAACACGCTTCGCAAGGATCTGGTGAATACAGTCAAGGCGCGCTGGCGGATTGAACGCGATTATCAGGACCTGAAGCAGGAGTTTGGCCTGGATCACTACGAAGGACGCGGTTGGCGGGGGTTCCATCATCACGCCACGCTATGCATTGCTGCTTACGGGTTTCTGGTTGCTGAGCGCTTGCGTGGGGCGCATCAAAAAAAACCGTCACAACGCCCGCAACCTGCCCTACCCGAAGATTACCGCCCGCGCGGGGCGGCCGATGCGGGCTCAGCGCCATGTAGTGGGCTCGATCGCGACGCTGCGTTGGACAATCGCCGTAGAAATCGCAGTGATACTACTTGGAACGATGTCTCCGCACCTTCGTATTTAATGACACAGTAGGACTAGGGTCCGCCGCGGATAGGGTCAGACTGCGCCTCGCGCACGCATCCGGCACAATGCCGCACATATGCACCTTGCTTCCGCGCCCGATTTCCGTCTTTATCCTTCCAACACGCTGGATACCCTGGCTGCCCTGCTGGCGCAGGAGCTGCGCCGGCCGGTGCCCGGGCAGCCGTTGTTGCAGCCGGAAGTGGTGCTGATTCCGCAGGTGGCGATGCGGCGCTGGCTGCAGTCCACGCTGGCGGCCGAGCACGGCGTGGCGGCGAATCTGGAGTTTCTGACCCCCGGCGAATTCGTGGCGCGCGCGCTGGAGCGCAACCTCGGCCCGGCCGACGACGATCTGGACATGGCCACCACGCAGTGGCGGCTGTACGCCGCGCTGCAGGCCGATCTGGGCAGCGATGCGGCACTGGCGCCGCTGGCCGGCTATCTGTCCGATGGCGATGTGCTCAAGCCGTGGGCGCTGGCCGGCGAGCTGGGCAGCGTGTTCGAGAAGTACCAGGCCTGGCGCCGCGACTGGTTGCTGCGTTGGGAAGGCGGCGCCGATGCCGATGATCCGCAGGCGCGGCTGTGGCGTAGCATCGCCACTGGCCGGCAATACCGCGCGCGCCGCATCGGCCAGTACCTGGATCGCTATGCGCGCGCTGACGGTCCGCTGCCGCAGGGCTTGCCGGCGCGGCTGTTTGCCTTCGCCATCCTCAATATCTCGCCCGACGTGTTGCGCGTGCTGGCCACGCAAGCGCGCGTGGGCACGCTGCATTTCTATCTGCCCACGCCCACGCAAGGGTATTGGGGCGATCTGCAAACCCTGTGGCAACGCCGCCGCGAGGGCGGGGCGGCGGCATTGTTCGCCGATCAGGTGCAGGAAAACCCGCTGCTGCAGGCCTGGGGTGCAGCCGGCCGCGACTTCATGGCCTTGATCGGCGATTACGAAGTGGTGCACCCGCTGGCCGAAATCGCCGCCTATGCCGATCCGCTGGAGTCCGGCCGCCGCCTGCTCGCTGACGGCGGCCTGGGCGACAGCCTGTTGCGGCGCATGCAGAGCGACCTGTTCCATCGCCGCGCCCCGGCGGTGCCGGCCGCATTGCCGGCGGTGAATCGGCACGATCCCAGCCTGCAGGTGCACGCCTGCCATACGCGCTTGCGCGAGCTGCAGGTGCTGCACGATCAGCTGCGTGCATTGCTGGACGATGCGCGCTTCGAACCGCCGCTGCAGCCGCGCGAGATCGCGGTGCTGTCGCCGGATATCGACCCGTACGTGCCGTATCTGGACGCGGTGTTCGGCAGCCACGGCAGTGAGGATGCATTGCCTTATGCCTTGGCCGACGCCAGCCCGCTGGCGAGCGAACCGCTGGCCGAGGTGTTTCTCACCCTGCTGAAGTTGCCGATCGCACGCTTCGGCCTGCACGAAATCCTGGACCTGATTGCCAGCGCGCCGATCGCCGAAGCGGCCGGGCTGGACGAGGCCGGGCTGGAACGCCTGCGCGGCTGGCTGCATGCTGCCGGCGCGCGCTGGGGCCTGGATGCGGCGCATCGGCGCCATCACCAGGCACCGGGCGACGACGCCTACACCTGGCGCTTCGCGCTGGACCGGCTGCTGCTTGGCCACGCCAGTGGTGCCGAGGACGATATCGACGGCGTGGCGCCGTGGCCGCAGCTGGAAGGCAGCGCACTGGCCGCGCTGGACACGCTGCTGCGCCTGCTGCGCGTGCTGGAGCGGCACCAGGCCGCACTGGCCGAGGCGCTGCCGCCGGCCGCCTGGCGCGAGCGCCTGCTGGAGCTGCTGGACGCGCTGATTCCCGCCGCCCCCTCGGCCGCGCGTGCGCAGCGCGCGTTGGACCGGCTGCGCAGCCTCATCGACCAGTTCGCCCGCGATGCGCAGCGCGCGCAGTACGCCGGCAGCGTGCCGGCCGAGGTGGTGCGTGCGCACTTTGCCGCAGTGCTGGGCGAATCGGATACACGCGCGCCGCTGCTCACCGGTGGCATCAGTTTCGGGCGCATGGTGCCGATGCGCCTGCTGCCATTCCGGGTGATCTGCCTGCTGGGCATGAACGACGGCGATTTTCCGCGCCGCGACCCGGCCGCCGGGCTCAATCGCCTTACCGCCGAACTGGGCACCGAGCGCCGCCGCCACGGCGACCGCTCCACCCGCGAGGACGACCGCTTCCTGTTCCTGCAATTGTTCGCCTCCGCACAGGACGTGTTCTACCTGAGCTATCTCGGCGCCGATGCGCGCGATGGCAGTCCGCGCGAGTCCTCGGTGCTGGTCAGCGAATTGCTGGCTACCGCGGCGCACTCCCACGCCGCCGCCGATGCCGACGACACCTTGGTGGTGCACCACCCGCTGCAGCCGTTCGCCGCGGCCGCCTTCGGTGCGCAGAGCGAAGCGGGCATGGACCCGCGTCGTTTCAGCTATCGCCGGCAATGGCGTCCGGCGGTGGACAGCCTCACCGGCCAGCGCCAGCCGCTGGCGCCGTGGGTGGCCGGCGCGCTGCCGGCCGACGACAGCGGATTGCCGGGCAGCATCTCCATCGACGCGTTGCGCCGGCTGTTCGGCGACCCGGCCGGGCAGTTCCTGCGCCATCGCCTAGGGATGCGCCTGCCCGATCCGGCCAGCGAAGACAGCGACCTGGAACCGCTGCTCGCACCCACCCGCGGGCTGGATCACTACGGCTTGCAGCAACAGGTGTTCGAGGCTGCAGTGGCCGACGACGTGGACGGGCTGTACGAACGTCTGCGCGCACGCGCGTTGCTGCCGTCCGGCCCGCTGGGGCGTCGCCAGCTCGACGAGCGGCTGGCGCAATTGCGCCCGTACGCGCAGGCCTTCCAGCAATGGCGTGGCGAGGCCGACGCGCAGTCGCAGCGGCTGCAGGTGCAGATCGGCGATGTCGCGCTGCATGGCCGCGTGCCCGGCTGGTATGCGCACGGCGTGGGCCGCGTGCAGGTGGGCGCGCTCACCGGGCGCAATGCGATTGGCCACGGGCTGGAATGGTTGTTGCTGCGCGCCGCTGGCGAGCAGGTGCCATACGTGCGCTTCTTCGAGCACGACGACGGCCTGGGCCCGCATCCCATCGATGCGCAGCCGCTGTCGCCGGCGCAGGCGCAAGCCGCGCTGGGCGAACTGCTGCAGCTGTATCGACAAGGCCTGCAGGCACCGCTGCCATTTGCGCCGTACAGCAGCTGGAAATATCACCAGGCCGCGCGCAGCGACGATCTGGACAAGGCCATCAAGGAGGCGGCGGGGCAGTGGCAGTCCAGCTTCGGCTGGAGCGAATCGCACAGCCCGGAACTGCGCTTGGTCAACCGCGGACGCGACCCGTTCGCCGATGCGCAGCGGTTCAGTGCGTTTGCCAGCACCAGCCATCGGCTCTACGACCTGCTGGAACGCGCCAACACCGAGGCCGCGCTGGATCCGCAGCGCGTGATCGACAGCTGGCGGCACTGGCATGGCGCACAGGACGACGGCGAATGAGCGCGCCCACCGTCACCGACCCGTATCTGCAGCTACCGCTGGATGGCGTGCGCCTGATCGAAGCCAGCGCCGGCACCGGCAAGACCTTCACCCTGGCCACGTTGTTCACCCGTCTGGTGGTCGAGCGCGGCCTGCGCATCGGCCAGATCCTGGCGGTGACCTTTACCGAGGCCGCCACCCAGGAACTGCGCCGGCGGATCCGCGAACGCCTGGTGCTGGCCGCCACGCTGGTGCCCGACGCCTCGCGCGCCATCGTAGGAGCGCACCCGGGCGCGACCGATCCAACCACCACGCAGACGTACGATGCGCCTTCTGCATCCGTAGGAGCGGCCCAGGCCGCGACCACCCACACCGCCGACGCACCATCACCCGCAAAGGAAGCCCCCGACGCGCTCCTCACCCGCGCCATCCTCGCCACGCATCTAGCCAACGGCACCGAAACCCCGGCCGCGCTGCACCGCCGCCTGCAGCAGGCAGTGGAAGAAATCGACCTGGCCGCGGTGTTCACCATCCACGGCTTCTGTGCCCGCGTGCTGCGCGAACATGCACTGGAAAGCGGCCAGGCCTTCGCCGCTCCGCAACTGCTTGCCAACGATCGCGAACTGCTGGGCGAAGTGGCCGCCGACCTGTGGCGCCAGCGCGCCGCCGATGCGGTGATGGCCGAAGACCTGATCGCCCTGTGGTCCGGTGGCCCGCCGGCGCTGGCCACGGATCTGCGCGCCTTGTTGCGCCACACCGTGCTGCTACCGGCGGTCTGCGCCGACACCGACGATGCCGCCGCCTTGCTGCAGGCCGTGCATGCCGCCAGCCACGCCCTGGCGGTTGCCTTCCAGGCCCATGGCACGGCGTTTTTCGAAACCCTCATGGCCGCCATCGACGGCGGCGTGCTGAGCAAGGTCAGCTACAAACCCGACTGGCTCACCGCGCTGTGGCACTGGTTCGAGGATTTCGCTGCGACACCGTCGCAGGACAGCACCCCGCATCCCAAGCTGGTCAAGTTGACCGCGGCCGACCTGGCCGCAGGCACCAACAAGAAGTTCGTCGATCGCACCCCGGCCTCGCCGCTGAGTCACGCCATCGATGGCTATCTCACCGCGCTGGCCCGTGTCGAGCAATGGCGGACACGCCGCCGCATCCGCCTGCTGCACGCCCTGCGCGAAGATGCCATCGCCCGGCTGGCCCTGCTCAAGCGCCAGCGCCGCGTGCAGACCTACGACGACCTGGTCGATGGCGTGGCGCACGCGCTGGAAGGCCCGCAGGCCGACGCCCTGGTCAGGCGCCTGCGCGCGCAGTACGCCATCGCGCTGGTGGACGAATTCCAGGACACCGACGACCGCCAGTGGGCGATTTTTTCCAACGTGTTCGGCAACGGCGCGCTCGCGCTGGCGGCCGGGTTTGCGCCGTCGCTGTTTCTGATCGGTGACCCCAAGCAGGCCATCTACGGTTTCCGCGGCGGTGATGTGCGCACCTACCTGGCTGCGGCCGTCAGCGCCGAACTGGCCCCGCCGTTGAGCCACAATTTCCGCTCCCGCCCGGGCGTGCTGGCGGCGATCGATGCGCTGTACGCGCAGGCCGGCTACACCGATGCCTTCCTCACCGACGGCATCGCCTTCCACCCGGTGCAGCCGGGCACCAAGCGCCTGGACACCGACCTGCAACACGAAGGCGCCACCGCCCCGGCGCTCACACTGTGGCGCGCCCCAGAACCACCGCCGCCCACGAAAGGCAAACCCAAGCCCTGGAGCGCCGGCCGCGCCCGCGAGCTGGCCACCGCCGCCTGCGTGGCCGCGATCCGCGGCTGGCTGGCCGCTGGCCGCGATGGCACCGCCACCATCAACGCACGTCCGGTGCAGGCCGGCGACATCGCGGTGCTGGTGCGTAGCCATGGCGAGGCCACCCGCATCCAGCAGGCGCTGGGTGCGGTGGGCATTCCCGCCGTGGCCGCCGGCAAGCAGAGCCTGTTCGCCACCGACGAAGCGCTGGAACTGCTGGCGCTGCTGCAGGCCTTGCTCGACCCGGGCGACGACAGCCGCCTGCGCGCCGCACTGGCCACGGTGCTGATCGGGCAGGACGCCATCGCCATCGCCACCCTGGAACACGACGGCGAGCGTCACCGCCGCTGGCAGCAGCAGGCGCTGGACTGGCGCGAACGCTGGCAACGCGGCGGCCCGCTGGCGCTGATCGGCGAACTCGGCGCCGCGCACGGGCAACGCCTGCTCGCCCTGGTCGATGGCGAACGCCGCCTCACCAATTACCTGCAACTGGCCGAACTGCTGCAGGAAGCCGACGCGCGCGCACTCGGCCCGCACGGCCTGGTGGACTGGCTGGCGCGCCGCATCGCCAATGCTGACGACAACGACGAGGCCCAGCAACTGCGGCTGGAATCGGACGCACGCCGCGTGCAGATCGTCACCCTGCACAAGAGCAAGGGCCTGGAATATCCGCTGGTATTCCTGCCGTACATCGGCATCGGTCGCAGCGACAAGGGCGCCGGCCGCCATTGTGTGGTGCATGCGCCGGACCTTGGCCGCCAATTGCACTGGAACGTGTCCAAATGGAGCCGGGATAAGAACGACCCCGCCTGGAGCGATGCCGAAGCGGCCTGGAAGCAGGAACAGCGCGCCGAAGATGCGCGCCTGCTCTACGTCGGCCTGACCCGCGCCGAGCACGCGCTGTGGATCGCCAGCGGCAGCTTCCACCAGCACGAACGCACCCCATTGGCCGACATGCTGCGCGCGCCCGATGCGCTGCAGGGCGCGGCGGGCGAGGGCACGGTGGTGATCGACACCAGCACCCCGCCGGCCAACCTGCCGCGCCTGCCGCCACCGCCCGACGCGCAGGTGCCGCCTGCGCGCATCCCGCATCGGCATATCGCCCCGGAATGGTGGGTCTACAGCTTCACCCAGCTGGCCAACGCCGATGCCGGTGCGGCCACCGACCCCATGGCCAGCGCCACCGTGGTGGGTAGTGGCGGCACCGACGAACCGGCCGCCAGCGACGCCGCGGCAGTGGTCACCGAAGCCGAGCCGTTCGATGCGCGCTTTGCCGGCAACCGCTTCGGCGTGGTGATGCACGACGTGTTCGAGCGCTGCGACTTCGCCGCCTGGCAGCGCTGGCGCCCTGGCGACCCCGCCCCCGACGGCCAGGCCGCCCCCATCATCGACGCGCTGCAACGCGGCGGCTATGCGCAGGACGAACACGATGACGGCCTGCACATGCTCACCGCGCTGATCGGCAACACCCTCACCGTGACCCTGCCCGAAGGCACCGCCCTGGCCGCCGTCCCCGAGCCGCAGCGCCGCAACGAAATGGAATTCCACTTCGCCATGCAGCCCACCCGCGTGGACGCGTTGCTGGCGCTGCTGCACCGCTTCGGGGTGGCCGGCGATCGCCAGGCCTTCGGCGCACGCCAGCGCCTGGAAGGCCTGATGACCGGCCTGATCGACCTGACCTACACCGTCGACGGCCGCTGGTACGTGCTGGACTACAAATCCAACCGTCTGCCCAGCTACGCCCCCGACGCCCTGGCCCGCGCCATGGCGCATAGCGAATACACCTTGCAGGCACTGATCTACACCGTAGCCCTGCACCGCTGGCTGCGCTTCCGCCTGGGCGAGGCCTACGACTACGCCCGCGACTTCGGCGGCGTGCGTTACCTGTTCTGCCGTGGCCTGGATGCCGGACGCCAGTGCACGGACCAGGCCGTGCCCGACGCCATGGACGTACCGCTCGCCGGGGCCGACTCCCCGCGCGACAGCGCACCCGCGCCCGGCGTCTACGCCTGGCGTTTCGACCCGATGCTGGTCCAGGCGCTGGACGCCCTGTTCGCCGGCAATCCGATAGACCCCGGTTCCAGCGACGCCCTAACGCCCCTCTCCCTGCAAGAGAGCGCCGCCCCAAAGCCCCTTTCCCCTCGGGAGAGGGGTTGGGGTGAGGGTCCGTCCGCCCTGGGACCCCCCACCCCATGAGTCATCCACCCCTGCTCACCGCCCTCAACCAGGCCGGCGCCCTGCGCACGCTGGACCTGGCCTTCGCACAAAGCCTGCAGCGTCTCGCCTCTGACACCGACCCACTGGTCCTGGCTGGTGCCGCGCTCGCCTCGCTGGCCGTCACCAGCGGCCATGCCGGGCTGGACCCGGCCCGCGCCGCGATGCTGCTGGACCCGCGCGATGGCCTCCCGCCCACCTTGCCGGATCCCACCGACTGGCAACGCGCACTCGCCGCCTCGCGCTGGGTCGCCCAGCCCGCGCCCGACCAGCCTGCCGCCGCCGACTGCCCGCTGGTGCTCGAACATGGCCTGCTCTACCTGCGCCGCTACCGCGAGTACGAACGTCGCCTGGCCCTGGGTCTGCGCCGCATCGCCGCCCAACCCATGCCCGCGTTCGACCCCGCCGCGCTGGCGCCGCGCTTCGCCCAGCTGTTCCCCAACGCCGCCACCTCATCCCCTCTCCCCCCGGGAGAGGGTGCCCGAAGGGCGGGTGAGGGTACGGGCCTGCCCGAGCCATCCATCGACCGCCAGGCCCAGGCCGCCGCGCTGGCGCTGCGCCGCGCGCTGCTGCTGGTCACTGGCGGCCCCGGCACCGGCAAGACCACCACCATCGCCCGCTTGCTGCTGCTGCGCATCGCCCAGGCGCAGGTCGCCGGCCATCCACCGCCCCGCATCGCCCTGGCCGCCCCCACCGGCCGCGCCGCCGAGCGCATGGCCGAGAGCCTGCGCCTGGCGGTGGCCCGCGCCATGGAACAGGGCCTACCCCAGCACGCTGCCGCACAGCACTCAGACGCCTCCCCTCTCCCGCCTACCGCGCCGACCCCGGATACGTCCCCTCTCCCGCCTGCGGGAGAGGATGCCCGCAGGGCGGGTGAGGGCAACGCCCCCCCCGCCCCCCACCGCGACACCGCCCTCCCCACCGGCGCCAGCACCCTGCATCGCCTGCTCGGCGTCATCCCCGACTCCCCGCAGTTCCGCCACACCGCCGACAACCCGCTGCCATTCGACCTGATCGTGGTCGACGAGGCCTCCATGATCGACCTCCCGTTGATGTGCAAGCTGGTCGACGCCGTCGCCGACGGCACCCAGCTCATCCTGCTCGGCGATGCCGACCAGCTGCCCTCGGTGGAAGCCGGCGACGTACTCGCCGCCATCCTGCAGGCCGCCGGCCCCGGCGATGCGCTGCAGCCGGATGACGCCCACGCCCTGCAACCGCTGCTCGGCAGCCCCCCAGCCGCCTCCCCACCGGCCGCCGCCGACACCAGCCCCCTCACTGGCCACCGCGTGCACCTGCTGCGCGGCTACCGCCAGGCAGACGATTTCGCGCTGGCCCCACTGGCCGACGCCATCCGTGCAGGTGATGCCGACACCACGCTCGCCCTGCTGCGCAGCGGCGAGTTGGCCGGCGTGCACTTCCACGAAGACGGCGACGACCCGCTGGCCCTGGGTCACGACGCACTGCTCGCCCACTGGCGCGCGCTGGCCGACGCCCACGACCCGGCCGACGCCCTGCGCGCTGCCGGTCGCCTGCGCCTGCTCACCGCCGTACGTACCGGCCCGCAGGGCGCGCGTGGCCTCAATGCGCGCATCGAGCAACTGCTGGCCGACACCGGCGCCGGCACCCGCCGCCTCGGCAGCGGCTCGCCCTGGTTCCACGGCCGCCTGTTGCTGATTACCGAAAACAGCTATCGCCACGGCCTGTTCAATGGCGACGTCGGCATCTGCCTGCGCAGCGAAGCCAACCCCCTGCAAGGCCATGCCCAAGGCCCGTTGGTGGCCTGGTTCGCAGGCGATGGCGACGGCCAGGTGCGCGGCTTCCACCCCGCCGCACTGCCGGCCCACGAGAGCGCCTTCGCCATGACCGTGCACAAGGCGCAGGGCAGCGAATTCGACACCGTCTGGCTGCAGCTGCCCACCCGCGATGCCCGCGTCCTCAGCCGCGAACTGCTCTACACCGGGATCACCCGTGCCCGCCAACGCCTGCACCTGGCCGGCAGCGAGCCGGTCATCCGCGCGGCCCTCGCACGGCATGCCGCGCGCATCTCTGGCCTGGCGTGGCGCTTGGGTGCCAACGATGATAAACCGACGCCGAGTGCTGCCCCCACGCCAGCGCCAGCCCAGCCGCCGCCTGGCAGTGCGCCGGTACAAGGTGCATTGTTCTGATCGAACCCAACTGGCGCCCGCGGCCAGCGACCCACGGCTACGGACCATTCGGTCATAACGGGTTGCGTTATATGACGTAATCCGTTATGGTTGGGTCATGATTAGAAGCTTTATCGACAAGGAAGCCGAAAGGATCTGGTTGGGTGAGCGCTCCCGCCGGCTGCCGGCCGACATCCAGCCGGTGGCGCGCCGCAAGTTGCGCATGCTCAACGCTGCCGCGCACCTTGACGATTTACGCATTCCGCCCGCCAACAGGCTGGAGGCATTGAAAGGCGCACGGCGCGGCCAGTACAGCATCCGGATCAACGACCAGTGGCGCATCTGCTTTCGATGGATGGAAGGCGATGCAGCCGAGGTCGAGATAGTCGATTACCACTGAGCACGAGGCATCTGTCCATGACAGTCCTACCCAACATTCATCCTGGCGAAATTCTGCTTGAGGAGTTTCTCGAGCCTCTGGGCATCAGCCAGAACGCATTGGCGCGGGCCACCGGCGTGCCGCCGCGCCGCATCAATGAAATCGTACTGGGCAAGCGTGGCATCACCGCCGACACCGCCGTGCGCCTGGCTGCAGCGCTGGGAACCACCGAGCGCTTCTGGCTGGGCCTGCAAGCCGACTACGAACTGGAACAAGCGCATCGCGCGCTGGGCGATCTGCCGTCACGGATCAAGCGGCTGGCGGCTTGAGTCGGGAGTCACACCATCGCGATGTGGATCGTGAGTGATAACCTGCCAGCGAAATGCACCGTCAGATCCATGCGCTCATGCAAGAGCGCCATGATCGATACTGAAGCGTGCTCTTGCAGCAGGCAGCATACATAGTGGTATCCCAGGTCATTCCAGTACATGGGCAACTCTGGAACTGCCGAACTCGCAAGCCAGCACTCAGCGCCTCGCGCCTGCGCAGCGAGGTCAGGCCTGCACCTGACCTCGTTTGCCGCTTGACGGCCCGGGCAGCTTACTTGCCCTTCTTTTCCTGCTTGGCCGCACGCTTTTCCTTCAGCGTCTTGGTCGGCTCCTTCTTCTGGTTCTTCTTCTGGTCCATCCCCTTGCTCATGACACCCTCGTAGTTACTGGATTGATTGGGCTGGCAGCGCCACGACCCTGGCGTGCCTGCGCACTGTAAAGCTTGCACGCTATGGAATGGCAGAGGACTCGCCAGGCGAGGCGACGAACGGCGCTACAGGCATCGTACTGCCGGGCCGGAACAGGCGCCCTCCGCCGGCCGCTGAGGCAGGCGATGGCAGCGTGCGAACGCCGGCCACTGCCAGTGGTCGGCACGAGCGCGGCTGATGGCCTTACTGGCCGGTACGCGCCGGTACTACCCGACGGCAGTGTTACATCGGCTCCGCCCGGGACCGTACCAAGAACGTTCAAAGGAGCCGAGGTCGATCTACTACACCGCCGGCCTACTGTCCTTGACATGTTCGCTGTGCTGATCTTTCCAGGTACCGGTGCTGGACCATGGCAAGACGCAAGGACGCATCAAGTGGCCCCGATACTGCGTTGCGCGCAGGCCAGTTTGCACTTGCTTTGGAGGGGCCACAGCCCGTCGCAACGAGCCGCCCAGCGGAAGCTAAGCTGCCGGATCGCTACAGCAAGTACATCAGCACGAAATCCGCAAGGAAAAAGGTGATTTCAGGTTTGCCGGCCGATTGCAAAAGCAGGGCTTCCTGGAGGAGCTGACCGAGATCATCGATCACAACAATTTCATCTTGATCAGTTGCGTGATCGACAAGGCTCGCCTACGCGAGCGATCACAGTTGGAGAACAACCCCTATCATTTGGCGCTGGGCTTTTGCCTGGAAACGCTGTTCGAATTCCTCGGGGAGAAAAGACAGGTCCATTGTCCCACCCATGTAGTGGTGGAGTGCCGGGGCAAGAAGGAAGATCGCGATCTGGAATTGGAGTTCAGGCGGATATGCGATGGAGCCAACCGCTGGGGGAGCCCGCTACCCTTCAACATCGTGTTTGCGGATAAAAAGACCAATTCGTCCGGCTTGCAACTGGCCGATCTGGTCGCGCGCCCCATCGGTCTATCTGTCATCCGTCCGCAAAGCGCGAATCGGGCGTTTGAGATTCTTCGGCAGAAGTTCTTCTGCAAAGGGGGAAGGGGGCGGCTCGGGATCGACTTTGAGGGCTGGGGCTATAAAATTTTCCCACCCCCAGACAGCGAAAAGCCCCGGTGATCGCACCGAGGCTATAACGCCGACCGGGTACTCCCAGTCCACTTGCCAACAACTCTAAAGGTTGGTCTACCCAAATTCAAGCTGTCAACCCATTGGCCGTCATGCGACCGGCGATACAAGAGCGCTGCGGCAACAGCCGCCTCGCAAGCGTGTCGGTCTGATCGACACGCCCCTGGAGCCCGGGGTAGCCCGTTTTTAACGCGCTTACTTGGCCGGCACGCGCCGGTACTGCTCGCCGCCGGTGTTGAGTTGGCCGTTGCTCTCGTCGATGACGAAGTTCACAGTCTCCCCATCATTGGTGACCTGCAGCGCCCCGTCCTTGTAGACCGCCGGGTAGCTCTCGGTCTGCGGCTTGCGGCTGAAGAACTTCGGCGTAGTGCTGCGGACCATGAAGGTCTCGCCATTGCGCTCGACGTCCATGGTCTCTTCCTGCGTCTGCACATTGACCCAGTGGCCGACGAACTTCTCGCCCTCCACCTTGGCGCAGCCGCTCACCAGTAATGCCGCGGCCAGCGCGGTGCCCATCCACTTCATCATCGTGCGTTCTCCAGTTGAGGCTGGAGGCAGCATGGCGTACCGGAGATGTGGGGGAAGTCAAAATCTGAAGCTGTCGAACACGCCAACTGAAGGGACTAGGCTTGGCCCTTGTACCGGCTGGCAGCGCCGCACCCAGCCGAGCAGTGATTCTGGACCGCAAAGCTCGGCAGCCGAGCGCCCGGTTGCTGCCCGCAATACGATCCAGGCCGAGGGCGGCATCACACACCATGCGATAGTCCGATAATCCGCATTGCGTGCGGCTGTGGAGGCTGGACGCTCGTAGGTCTACCCCTCCCTTTCCCCAGCCTTGTTACTTGAGAAGAAGGGCATCTCACCGCGTGGGAAGGGCATGACCAACTTCAAAGGCCAGCCAATTTGTGAACAAAAAATAAATTCAAGAAGCAATAGGGTTGCGCAAGGTGATTTTATGAGATAAATGATGGTTGCCATTTTGGCACCAGAGCAATTACAGTGCAGCCACCAGTACAGGAGACCTCAACATGAAGTAGGCACGATCAGCCCACACAGACGCCGAACTCCGACCAAGCCTACGGCTCGGCCAGCAACGGCAAATATGAAATGAATATTAGGAGTTACCTATGCACGCGACCAGTAATGACCGGGCAAGAATCACCACCCGAGTCACCGCTTACGCGCAGCAAGCAATTGAACAGGCAGCTGAGATGACGGCAACAACGACGAATCAATTCGTCGCCCAAGCCGCGCTGCGGGAAGCTGAAAGAATTATCGAAGAGCACTCGATCATTCGACTGAGCCAGAAAGATACGAAGATGTTTCTGGATGCACTCGACAACCCGAAGCCGGTCCCCGATCGCCTTGCTGTCTCCTTGAAACGTCATATGGAGACAAGAGACCATGGCACTGGAAGTAGAAGTAGTACCGTTCGCTGGACACCTAAGTCGCGCTGATTTCGACTGCGGCAACAAAGATCTGAATGAATGGTTGCGCACAAAGGCGCGACAGCATCAAGAGCGCGGCATCAGCCGTACGTTCTTGGCAATCCCGAAAACGGGAACCCTGGACGCTTGGCAAGAAGTAGGATTCAAGGACGTTGTGGACACCACGGTCCTCGGATACTTCACCTTGTCCTCGGCGCAGGTAATGAATGCAGAGCTTCGGCCGGCTGGCTCAAAACTGCCGCGCAACGTCCCTGTCGTGCGATTGGGCCGCTTGGCAGTCCATCAGCAGCTCAAGGGTCGCGGTTTCGGCACGATGCTCCTCATGGAAGCCATCACGCGAGCGGCGCAAGTGAGTGACGCCATTGGTGTCACCGGATTGTTTGTGGACGCCAAAGATGAAGCTGCGCCCTTCTACGAGAAATTCGGGTTCCAGCGTGCGGAGTTGGACCCTCTCAAGCTCTGGCTACCCCTGGCAAGCATTACTGAGCTGCTGAAAGCGTAAAGACTGCTCGGCAATCGCACGTTGCACGTCGAGCGATCGTGATCGAGCGTGACGTGATCTGTCCGTTGGCTGGCAGGACCCGGCTGCGAGTCCATCGGTATCGCGCACTGGCTATCGCCCCGCAACAGCACACGCAAGCTCTACCCGACACTGCGTGTAGGCCGCGAGGCGTTGGTCAGGCGCTGGCCAATGGAACCGGTCTCACGCTGGCTAGAACGCTTACGCACACTGCCCGACGCAGTGCGCACGCAGATGACGTTGGTGCTGTAAAACGTGGGGATACCTAAGAACCTGACCCTGATGCTTACCGACTCGCGGAATCAGTTGGGTGGTGCAATCTCATAGTCAGGCTGCTCATGAAAAAACTGGGCAGTAGAGGTATACAGCAGCATATTAAAATCCGCCGAATTACCCTTTATGATTCCATGCATAACGCCTGACGCATTAACCACTGGTCCCCCGGAATCACCTGGACCTATGAGGTCGCCAAAGTCGGCCGTTGCGCCGAGCAGTCCGGCAGTAATGGTCTTTCCCGCAGGAATTCGCGCATCCGTCCAGTAGCACATCACGTCAGTCGTTCTACCGCTTGTGCAGAATCGTTCGGTCGGGGATGCGGGGGCATGCCCGCTCACTGCTATCGAAGCAAGCCCCTCTTCTCGCGAGCGGTAGAGAGCTGCTCGCGAGAGTAAAACTTTTCCTAATGCACGCGGCTCATACCTCGAAACAACTGAGCAGGTAAGTCCAGTTGATGGCGCAGAGCAATACCGATAACTATGGTTGACCGGCTCCACACGGATCAATTCAAGATCTGAAACATTCGACTTCCAAGAAACATAGCCAAGGTCCGATCCTCTGACCGAGACTGCGCTATTGTAATCACCACAGTGTCCTGCGGTCAGAACGAATCTCACAGCTCGCCTATATGGGGTCAAGTTGGCAAGAAAACCCTTTTGCTTGAGCACAAGGCCGGCAGTACATTCGTTGCCAAGGCTCATTGTCAAAACCGTGCCGCCAACAACAGGCTGATGGAGCCGAGCTGGATCAATAGCCAGTGCAGAGCCAGATGTAAAGAACGTCAATACGCTTACGACGACCAGGGCGTAGCTGAAGAGTCTGGACATTTTTTGCTTTGCTTGTCGACGTACAAGCTGAGTAATTGGCATTTTCTGCAGAATATTGGGATCAAGCCGATCAGCATATAATAGATCTACCTTCTTGATTTACTTTGCAACGAAGATGCGCCGCATCAAACGAAGCTAGGCGCCACCAATCCGCTCACTCAGGAAAGCCAACACAACCGAGTAATCAATTATTCTGGTTCTTCGCGAATCACTGTGGGTGTAATCAAACCTTTGCAGGCAGCGGCGGCAGGAAGCAGGCGATGATCTTGCGCTGGAGGAAATCCTCGTCACGATAGCCGGATGTCAGATTCACTCACGCCGCTCCTCTACACTTCGGAAACTGGCTACAGCCCAGGAAGCTCTCGCCAGTGCGCCGGTTCCTTCTCTGCACAAGCGCGCTGCGGCAGCGCGGGCAGCTTGGGATGGTAGCGGCCGCGAAGGCAGTGGAATCGGGTGAAGCAAAGGCAGGCTCGATACGCTCAGATGGTGCCGTCGGTTGCGCTGTGGCGTGTTGCTGCACCGCTCGGATCATGTCCAACAACTGCTCACCGCCAATCAGTTCAATCGGCTTGCCTTCGGCAAAGCGCTCCGCATCCTTCGTCTAGCGACCGACACAGACAATCTTGACTGCGTGGGCCTGGTGATGGGCGAGCAGGCCGTACATTTCGCGCGCGACGCTGACGCCGACTTGCTGGCGTTTCCACTGTTTGCATTGCACCAGCGTGCGGCGGCCGTCCTTGCGCAGGATCAGGTCAATGCCGCCGTCCGGGCCGCCCAGGCCGGTTTCTTCGACGTTGTAGCCCTGGCGGCGGAACGCTTCGCCGACCAGTTGTTCGAACTGGCGCCAGCCGCCAGCGGCCAGGCTTTCCAGCGTTGTGCGGGTTTCCAGAAAGCGACGCCGCTGGCAGGTGCCCAGGTAGGAGCACAGCGCGGCCAGCCAGCAGAGGCCGAGCAGCATCCACGCCAATGGGGCGAACAGGCTGGCCGATTGTTGGGCAATGCCCTGCGAGAGCATCCCGCCGTGCTGCGACAGCCACCAGCCAATGCCGTGGCGGACCGCGAAATACGCAATGATTCCAGCAGCCAGACCAACTGGCCACGGCAATGCGGTCAACGCTTCGAATCCGTTTTGTTGCTTTCTGCGTCCCATGCGAGAACCCCCGTTCCAGCGTCAAACATAATCGCTGAAACAGGCTTTGTCAGCGCGCTGGCTATTTCACTGCAATGCGGATCGCATAAATCCTTGGGCCACGGGCATTCGCGCACGCTGCGTGCATCTGCATGCAAGCGCTTGAGGTCGCCTGTTTGCGCCGTAATGCCTCTCAGAAATCAGTAGGTAGCAGTGCTCGCGCGGCATCACAGTTGGAGAGTCGCAGCACCTGAGCACCATCCGGATCAGGCCGCTCCTGTGCAGACGCCTTTGAACGGGTACCTGCGGGCTTTGCGCAGCGGTTGCAGGGTCTGGCCTGCCATGCCAGCCCGCCTGCACTCTGCATCTTCCCCGCGCGGTGGATGCCACACTGTGTCAGCGTTGCAATAATGTTATAATATTCCATCCCTTACCCATAGATTGCAGCTGCCGTGATCCGTTCGTCCTTGTCGTTGACCCATGTTCTGGCAGCTTCCCTGGCCACCATCCTGTTCCCCTTGGAATCACGCGCGCAGTCGTCGGATTCGGCACTGACCCTGGGCAAGGTGGATGTGCACCATCACGCCGATGGTCAACTTGCTTCCCATCAGGTGTTCACGTCGGTGGACGTGCTTGGCACCGATGAGATCGAGGACAAGAACGTGTCGCAGAGTTGGGAGTTGCTTGGGCAGATGCCGGGCATCCAGCTCACCGAGACCCGGCAGGGCAACGAGTCGGGCAAGGTCAGCTTCCGCGCCTTCAACGGCGAAGGCTACATCAACGCCATCAAGACCTTGATCGACGGTATTCCCAGCAACGTCAACAGCGGCAACCAGCGCTTCATCGACATGCTGTTCCCGCTGGAGATCAGCTATATCGAAGTGGTGCGCGGGACCAACGATCCGCGTTACGGCCTGCACAACATCGGTGGCAACGTCAATTTCGGCACCCGCCAGGGCGGCAATTACACCGACGCGCGCCTGTCCTATGGCAGCTTCAACACCCGCGATGCGCAGTTCGCGCTGGGGCGCGAACGCGATGGCTTCGCACAGAACTATTTCCTGGGCGTGCAGGGGTCCGATGGCTATCGGACGCACGATAGCTCCAGCAAGTATTCGCTGGGCGGCAAGTGGTATTTCGGCAATCTGGACGATGGCATGCGCATCGGCCTGACCGCGCGCGTCTACCACAATGAGGCCGACGAGCCGGGCTTTGTGACCGCCGAGGAGCTACGCATGGACCGGCGCCAGTCGCAGCGGCGCAACTTGAACGACGGCGGCGACCGCGACATGCGCCAGGTGGGCGTGCATCTGGACATGAGGCTCAGCGATGCAGTGTTCTTCGGCACCAAGCTGTACTACAACGACTACGAAGACGACCGCCGAGTGACCTTCAGCGGCCTGCCGACCGGCAATGCGCCACGGCAGCGGCGGATCTGGGACGAGTCGCAGGTAGGCATGCTCAACACCTTGACCTGGCATGCCAATGCACAGGTGATCGTGGAGGCTGGACTGAATTACGAGCATCAGGACAACCGCTACCAGCGCCTGCGGTTTGCCTACAGCGAGCCAACCGACTTCACTGCGCCTCCGGCGCGGATCCAGAACGACGACCAGTACACGTTCGACAATTGGGGCGCGTACGTGCAGGCGATCTACCAGCCGATCGAGGCGCTGAAGATCGTGCCCGCCTACCGCGTGGATCGCTTCGATGGCGACACCCTGCTGCCTGGTGGTGTGCGCGGGCCGCTGCAGCGCTACGGCACGATCGAGCAGCCCAAGCTCAGCGTGGTATACGCGTTCACCGAACGCACCAACGTCTACGCCAACTGGGGCCGCACCTTCCAGGTGCTCACCGGGTCCACCGCGCCGGCCTATCTGACCCCGGGGCAGGCTGCGATCGGGCCTTCCACCAACACCGGCATGGAGCTGGGCATGAAGTTCAGCCCGTTCGCCGGCAGCCAGGCGCGCCTGGCGGTCTGGCAGCAGGACGCAGCCAACGAGATTTCCAACATGCCCGCCACGGGCACCAACGTGGTGCTGGGAAAGACCCGCCGCCGGGGCGTGGATGCGCAGATCAACGCCAAGCTGGGCGAGGCGTGGACGGTGTGGGCATCGCATGCCTACCAGGAAGCGAAGATTGCGCGGGACGCACGCGATGCCAGCGTGTCGCTCGAAGGCAACGAGGTGATCGCCACGCCGCGCCGTATCAGCAACATTGGCCTGGACTACCAGGCGAGCGATGCGTTGAAGCTTGGGTTGCAAGGTCGTGCGCAAAGCGATTACTACCTGGAAGAGCGCAACGTGGCCGGCAAGTTCGGCAGCATGGCCACGCTGGATTTCACGGCGCGCTACCAGGTCAACCCGGCGTGGAGCCTGGACCTGCAGCTGCGCAACCTCACCGGTCGCCTATACGAGTATGTCTGGTACGACAGCTTTTTCCAGGCGCAGCCGCAGCCGATGTACTCCCCGGGTGCCGGGCGGCAGGTCTTCATCGGCGTGAACATGAAACTGTAACGCCACGCGCCACGGTCGATAGCCAGCGCACGCGCAAACACTTGCCGCGCGCGCTGGCGCCGCGATCTCCGCTGGCGCCAGCGTACATTGCCGGCGTGGCGGTCTGCGAGGATGCGAGCGGGCTGGCTCCGGCACGCCTGTCCGGTCCGGCAGGATGGGTGTGGCCAGGGTTGCCGAGGAAATCGGCAGGGTACGATGCGCGCTCCTTTGCCGCACTGCCCGTTCGCTGCGCCATGCCTGTTCCCCGCTCCGTCCGCGATGGCATTGCCGCCAGCCGGTTCCAGCTTCCACCCGGCCCCTGGCGCACCGTGCTGGAGGCGTTGTGTGCCGGTTTTCCGCAGGTGGATGCCGCCACATGGAGCCAGCGTTTTTCTGCGGGCTGCGTGCTGGATGCGCAGCAACAGGTGCTGGATGTCCACGCGCCGTATCGGCTTGGCGCGGAGATCTATTACTTCCGCGAGGTGGTGGACGAGCCCGTCATCGCGGCGTCGGAAACAGTGGTGCATGCCGATGCGCATGTGGTGGTGGCGTGCAAACCGCATTTCCTGCCGGTCGTTCCGGCCGGCCAGTACGTGCGGCAGACGTTGCTGGCGCGGTTGATGCGGCGCTTGGACAATCCGTTCCTGGTGCCGCTGCACCGCATCGATCGCGACACTGCCGGGCTGGTGCTGTTCTCGGCCAACCCGGCCACGCGCGGGATCTACCAGGCGCTGTTTCGCGAACGGCGCATCCGCAAGCACTATCTGGCGGTGGCACCGCCGTTGCCGACCCTGACGTTTCCGTATCGGCATCGCAGCCGGCTGGAGCCGGGCGAGCCGTTCTTCCGCATGCGCGAGTGCACAGGTGAGGCCAACAGCGACACGCGGATCGATGTCGTGGCGCGCAACGCGGACACATGGACATATCGGCTGGAACCGATCACCGGGCGCAAGCACCAGCTACGCGTGCACATGGCCGCACTGGGCGCGCCGATCCTGCACGACCGCTTCTACCCGGAGCTGCAAACGCAGAGGTCCGACGATCTGGAACACCCGCTGCAGCTGTTCGCGCACACCCTGGCCTTCGATGATCCGGTCAGCGGTGAGCCCAGGCACTTCACCGCGACGGTTGCACCCGGGAATCGGTGATGCGGCGCGCCCCTGCACGGTGCCGAGATGTTCGATGCCTGCCTGATCCTGGAGATTCGACGGCGCAGGTTGCTGCCAGGCGCCGACGGGGAAGACAGCAATGGCGCTGACCAAATCTCGACGCGGATCCGTCCCCCGATTTTGACAACCGAGAACGCGCGTTCTACAACTGCGGCCGGCGAGACCGGCGATCCAGACCATGTGGTCCGGGTGGCTGCCCGCGCGCGCGCAGCGCCTGCAAGACTCTCTGCACGGCCTGGTGGTCGCGGCCGGCAGGCCGAACCCGGACGCGCTGGCGCAGCAGCTGCTGGTGTTGATCGACGGGGCCATTGCCGTGGCCCCTGGTGTTTGGCGGTACGTCCCCTGCCACCACCGCCCGAGATGTTGCCTGGGCAGCGCGCTGTTGCGTCCTGACTTTCCGAGGAGTTCTGCCATGTCATCGCCCGTAGTGTCCCGCCCACCGTTGCCACCATTCACCCACGACACCGCGTTGCTGAAAGTGCGCCTGGCCGAAGACGGCTGGAACAGCCGCGATGCGGCCAAGGTCACCCAGGCCTACAGCACCGGCACGCGCTGGCGCAATCGTGCCGAATTCGTGAGCGGCCGCGACCAGGTGCAGGCGTTCCTGCAACGCAAGTGGGCCAGGGAACTGGACTACCGGCTCATCAAGGAGCTCTGGGCCTTCAGCGAGAACCGCATTGCGGTGCGCTATGCCTACGAATGGCACGACGACTCCGCCAACTGGTACCGCTCCTACGGGAACGAGAACTGGGAATTCGACGCCGACGGGCTGATGCGCACGCGCTTTGCGGCCATCAACGACCTGCCGATCCAGGAGGCCGAGCGCAAGTTCCATTGGCCGCTCGGGCGCAGGCCCGATGCACATCCCGGACTGTCCGAGCTGGGGCTTTGAGCAGGCGGTCGGCGGCGGCTAACGCCGACCCTGTGGATGACGCGCGCCTGACAGGCTGGATCGAGAACTTTACGGGTGAACGTGCGCAGTGGTCAGTTCATCGACTGGATGGCCCACCGCGGTTGCGGGTGAGCGCGTAGCATGAGATCACCGCTCGGCGCGAGCGCATTATCAGCCGCAGCGGCGGGCGCAGCAGTTGGATTGGCGCGCGTGGCCACTGCGCCCGGCTGTGGTGTTCAACGCAGCTTGTACAACACCGCCGCACCGGGCCGTGGTTCGAACATCGGCACGGTCTGCTGCTTGAGCGCGGTGCCCTTGGCATCCCACACCAGCGTCTCGACGGGGTAGTCCTCGTTGCGGGTCATCGTGCCGATCTGCTGGACGATCACGGTCTTGGCGGCGGGCACTTCCGGGTTCCAGGCGAACACGCCCAGGCGGCCGTAGAACACCGCCGGCGCAGCGGCGTCCAGGCGGCGATCAGGGCACATGACCAGGCCGCGTTCCAGCATTACCCGCAGCGCGCCCACGGGCACGGCCTTGACGGTGGGCGAGGTGCGGTCGGTGCTATGGCCGGGGCAGACGTTGGCCGAGCGGGTGAGCATGTCCTCGACGACCTGGCGGTCGGGTTGGGCCAGCGCCGGCAGTGCGGCGGCGGACAGGGCAAGCAGGGCGAGAGCGGATTTCCAGGGCATCTGACAACTCCTCATGTGATGACACTCCATTCGCAGCCCGGCCACGCGGTGCTGCTGCCAGTGACGCGCCTGGATCCTAGCAACTGTGTTGTTAAGCGCGGCCGATGGCAGGCACCGTGCATCGGCGAGGGGATACCAGGCAAGGCAAGTCGCACGCTGGCGCAAGGCACGATGGTCGCCCAGCGCTGCAGGCCGGATGCGGCGGCAGGTAGCCCGCTGACCGCGTCACCCGCTGTCGGGAGACTCCCGATTGAGCCGCGACGGCCGTGCAGATAGCGTGCGCGCTATAACACTGCCGGACTGTCTCATGGAACACGCCGACCTGATTGCATCACTGCTCACCGGCATGCGGCGTGCCGAAGCCTTGCGCGCCCAGGGGGCCAGCTACAGCACCGCGCACAACGATCAGATGCAGGGCGAGCAGGGCAAGGCTGCCGATGCCGAACGGGTGTTGTCGCTGTTCGCCTTCACGCCCGAGCATCTGAAGCGACTGGGCCGCGCCGGCATCGAGAACCTGGGCGAGATCGTCTGCCATGCCTGGGCCTTGAACGGCGGCAACAACGATGCGGTGATCCGTTGGTTCCGCGAACCCATGAGTGCGCTGGACGGCCAGATCCCCGCCGTCATGATCCGTGCCGGCCAGCTTCAGGTGCTGCTGCTGGTGCTCAGGCAGCGCCTGGAGTGGGAATCACCCAAGCGCTCGGCCTGAGCACCGCCCGCTATCGCGGCGATTGCTTCGGCCGCGCCACGGCGTACATCTCCCAGGCGATCTTCTTCATCAGGGCGTTGTTGTCTTCGCCCTCCTTGTACAGATCGAAGTGGGTGCGGCCTTGCAGGTAGCGGAAGTCGCTGTTGGCGCCCAGGCCGTCCAGCACGGCCTGGAATCGGCGTGCGGACCCGTCCAGATAGAACGTGTCGGCGGTGCCGACGATCAGGTGGATCTTGCCATCCAGGTCCGGCTTGAGCGCGGGCCAGTGCGCGGCCACGCGGGCGGAAATGTCGTAATGGGTGCGCCAGTAGGCCACCACGGCCGGGTCCACCTTGCCGGTGTCGCGGTCGAACATCGGCATGGGGCGGCCGTCGGCGCCGCGTGGGGAGAACACCCATTCGAACGAGGTGAGCTGCCCGCCGTACGGGCCGAGCACGCGTTCGAGCCTGGCAAAGGTTTTCAGGTCGGCCAATACCTTGCCCTGGTCGCGGATCAACGGAAACGGGCTGCCATCGGGGCGGCGGTAGACGTTGGCATTGGGCGCGTACAGATCCGGCCCGGTGAAGTCGTGGAAGTCGCTGGGATCGGGTGAGGTGGACCAGGTGCCGCCGAACAGGCTGGGGTAGCGCGTCTGCAGCCACAGCGTGGCCCAGCCGCCGGACGAATGGCCATTCAGGAACCGGCCGCTGGCCTTGCCATCCATCATGTACTGGCGCTCCAGCGCGGGGATCAGCTCTTCGGTCAACGCAGTGCCCCAGGGGCCGTTGTTGACCGAGTCGGCGAACTCGTGGGTGCCGGTGGGCGTGGCCTGGTCCAGAAACACCCAGATCATCGGTGGCATCTGTCTGTCCGCCATCGCACGCCAGGTCTCGGCGATGCAGCCGGCAAAGCGGTTGTAGTTGCCGCCGAAGCCGTGGGTGACGTACACGGTGGGATAGCGTGCACGCGCCTTGCCGTCGTAGCCCGGCGGGGTCAGCACGCGGGCGCGGATCGAGACCGGCCGGCCCCAGAATGCGCTCAGTGCCGGGCTCACCACCGAGGCGTCGGCGCTGTGCAACCTGGCCTCGGGTACGGCATCGCGCACCGCCTGTGGCGCGCGCGGCGAGACCTGCCACGGGTCGTCGGAAAGCGGGACCTGCGTGCTCAGCGTCAGCGTGGGCAGCGGCCCGGCCTTGCCCAGCGTCGCCGGCGTGACCGCGCTCAGCAGGTCGCCCCCATCGCGGCCGATGTAGCTGTAGCTGTGGTCCGGGTCCAGCACCGCCTGCAGCAGGTACGCGCCAGCCGGCAGGGTGGAAAACCCGCTGGGAAAGGCGACGGCGTCCAGGTCGATCTGCACGCTGCCACCGGGCGCAAGGCCGGTGACTTCCTGCGCGGCCACCGCCGTTGCGCTGGGACGGAATGGGCTGGTATCCACCGCGTCCACCTTGCCGTTCTTGGCCTGGCCCTGCGCGTCCTTGGCCAGGGTGGCGAACACCAGCAGCCGCCCAGAGGCAGGTTGGTCGGATGCCCCGCCCAAGGTGACACGCAACAGCCGATGGGCCGGTGCCGGATCGGCGGCATGGACGACGCAGGCGCATAACAGGCCGACGACCAGGCCAAGGCGGGGGGCGAGATGGTGCGAGAACATGCGGATCCTTGGCGGCGCAGCAGAAGGTTGGAGGAGTCAATGCTCTGCAGACTCTACCCAGTTCCCGACCAGGCCGTGCGTCAACCACGAGATTCGGTTGACGTATCCGACCTGGCAGCTGTCGCAAGGCCATGCCGGTTGCCGGCAAGTAGCGTGCACTGGGAACCTCTGGAGTGGATAGGTTGTGCCTCGGCGTTGCCGCGCGCCTGAATACCAAGCGCGTCACATAACGGCGCTGCTGAGACGAATTGCCGTGTTTGCGCTGCGCGCCGATTCAAGATCAACGCACCAGCACCACGCCAATGGCGTCTGCCTGGAGCGGATGGGGATAAGCAGGACGATGTCGAAGGCCGATAACCATTCGCTGTTGACCGATGTACGGGCGTGCAGCGCCGAATGCCGGGCAAGACACATGCCGTCGCTGGACAAACAGCTGTGTCTGGTCATCGCTGCACCACATAATCAATCCTGAGGAGAGATCACGATGATGCATCAGACAACCGGTCGCAGTGCAGCTGCGATGTGCAGTCTTTTCATGCTGATGGCGACGTTCTGCGCGCAGGCCGCGGAGGCGCCTGTCACCGGAAAGAAATCGGTCACGTTGAGCCATGTCTTTGCCACGCTGCAGACCGGGCAGCCGGATCAGAATCCGGAAAATATCGCGGCCTGTCGCAAGCAGGTGTCGGCGCCGGGCTCCAAGTATCTGGGCGTGGTGGTCACGACCAGCTACTCCATCAATGCGCAGTCCAAGATCATGACGGCCTCCTCGTCGCTTCCCTCACCTGTGGCGACACAGCCGCTGATGCTCACGGTGCCGCTGTCCCCGTTGGGTCTGTCCGGCGAGTATGCGTTCGGTGCATTTCGACCGACCGTGCTGCCCAACACCTATGTGCTGTTCTCGATCGGGCTGGACTTCAAGGGGCCGAAGTCGTCCGTCCTGGTGCTCAACAGCGACAAGAACTACAACTGCCTGGTCACCAGTGATCCGGCGCCCTTCAAGGGTGCGCTGGGGACACAGCTAGGAAAAGACCAGGGCCGCTGATCGTCGCCACGCCGCACACGATTGCCGACTGCGTTGGAGCCTGCTTCAACGCAGTCGGTCGTTGCGCTGGCCGGAAAAACATCCAGTCTCTGGTTTCCGGGCGGGTGGAGTTGCGTGGACTGACGGCAAGCGCAGGCGCGTAGCCACCCTCGGCAGCGCGCTCATCCAGCGCCGCAGCGTCTGCAAACTCCGCCCAGGCGCCGCCAACTTACCGATATGGCCCTGGGCCGCGCCACACTGGTTCGCCCTGGCGGTAGACCTCCATCATGTTGATGACCTCGCGCGCATCGCCGATGGTCTTCAATTCCGGCGAGTCCGGCGGCAGCAACCGGCACTTGCTGGAGCCGCGCTTGAGCGCGACCTCCAGCGGGCAGACCATGCGCTGCTGG
Organism: Xanthomonas cucurbitae; assembly: GCF_002939885.1. GTDB lineage: Bacteria > Pseudomonadota > Gammaproteobacteria > Xanthomonadales > Xanthomonadaceae > Xanthomonas > Xanthomonas cucurbitae. The sequence continues at coordinate 77,490 of NZ_MDED01000016.1, read as the reverse complement.
GTGCCGGGCAGGATGATGGCGATCTCCTGCATGCCTTGTTCCTTCCATGCCCGCAGCTGGGTTTCGCTGCGCACGTCGTAATAGACCTGGTAGCCGCCGATATCCATGCTGGGCTGGGCGTTGCTGCGGTCGTTGCGGCGGCCCTGGCTGATGGTGGGCGTGTACGAGGTGCCCTCTTCGGCGGCATCGGCCGGTTCGTCCAGCATGCCCGGCGGGCGCCCGGTCCAGGTCTCGGGGCGGCGCTGCGGCGGCGATGAGGGGTCTGCCGGTGCCCGCAGCGGAGTGGGGCGCTGCACCGGGCGGGTCTGACGCTGCTCGGTCAGGCTGCCGCGGCGGGTGTTGCCCTGCGGTGGCACCGGGTTCCTGGCGTTCTGCACCAGCGTGGATTGCACCGGCGAGGCGGCCGGCGGCGGCTGCACCGGCGCAGGGGTCTGCGATGGCGGCGTGGGAGTGGGGGATGGCGTGGGCTGTTGCGGTTGGTCGGTATCGCCGACGAAATCCACCTTGGTGCGGCCACCACTGGCCGAGCCTTGCGGCGGGGTCACGGTGGGCGTGGAGGCCGACAGCAGGATCAGCAGCATCAGCACATGCAGCAGCGCGCTGATCAGTGCGGCGATCCACGGTTCCAGGCGTTCGAGCAGCGGTTCGCTGCGCGGCAGCCAGTCGTGGGCGTCGAGTTGGACATGCAGGATCTGCAGGGCGCCTTCTCGCACTCGGTAGACCAGCACGTACGGGGTTTGCGTCACCACCCATTCGCGGCTGCCCGGTACCCGGCCGGCACGGCCGCGCCCGGGTTGCTCGGCCAGCGTGCGGGTCGCCTCCAGCACCCTTTGCGCCATCGCGGCGGCAGCGGCCGGGTTGAGCGCGTGATAGTGATCCTGGGCGTGGGCAAGCTGCTTGGCGGCCGGGACGGTCCACTCACGCCGCAACATCGACACCCCATCCGGCGAACAGTGCGGTGAGCTGCGCCGGTGCGACGAAGGCGCCCTGATCGGCGGCGGCAATGCCGTCCAGCACCGACGCCCGGAACCGGGCAGCGTCCACGGCGCGCACCACGTCCTGCCAGCCTGCGGTGTCGGGCAGCGTGTCGATCAGCGTATGGGCGTCTTGCTTGATGGCGGACATGGCACGGCGGTGGGGGAGTACTGTCGGCAAGTCTACCGCCGTGGCATTGATTGGCGTGTGGCACGGGCCGGCGCGCACGCGTGCCATTCACCGGCGGTGGCGACGGTGGCGAGCGACGCCAGCGCAGGGCACGCGCCGGCGCATGCCGGGCCGCAGGAGGTGACACTTGGCATCTTGTCGGTGGCGTAGCCGGGTTTCATCATGCAAGGGCCACTTCGCCAGGATCGCGCCATGCACGCCCATGCCATCGCTCCGTTCATGCCGTACCTATCGATGGCCGCCATCGGGTTGCTCTATTACCGGCGTATCCGGCGCAGCTTTGGCCGCCAGCCGTGGAAACCGCTGGCGACCGGGGTGCGGGTCGCGGCCCTGCTCATCCTGGCGGCGGCACTGGGGTTTGCGCTCTACGGCCTGCCGCAGGTGCGGTTGGGGATCGCGGTGGGGGCGCTGGCCGGCAGCGGGCTGGGCGCACTGTCGCTGCGCTATACGCATGCCGAATGGAGAGAGGGCCGCGGCTGGTACACGCCCAATCCGTGGATCGGCGCGGCGCTGATGCTGGTGCTGCTGGGCCGGCTGGCGTGGCGCTGGGCCACCAGTGCCTTCGCCACCGGCGCAGCGGCGGCTGGATCACAGGCCAGCCCGCTCACCCTGGGCATCGCGGCGGCACTGGTGCTGTATGCGTTGGTGCATATCGCCGGGCTGTGGTGGCGTCTGCGCCAGCTGCGGCTGCAGGCAGGTCCGGTGGGGGCGGCGCGCTAGCCGCCGTCACCGACACGGCGCGGTCATACCTGCGAGCGGAACGGCAACACCAGCTTCTCGCCCAGCTTCTGCCGCAGCGGCCGCGCGCGCCAGCGCTCCAGGGTGTACCGCTGCGCACGTTGCAGGTCGCGCTCGAACACCTCGGTCATGCGCGCAGCCAGGGTGCGGTCGTAGATGTTCAGGCTTGCCTCGTCGTTGAGGCGGAACGAGCGGATGTCGAAGTTGGTCGAGCCCACCGACACCAGCAGGCCGTCGATGATGAGCAGCTTGGTGTGCAGCATGGTGGGCAGGTACTCATGGATCTCGATCCCGGCCTGCAGTAGCGGCTCCCAGCTGGCCTTGGAGGCCAGCCGCACCGACACCGCGTCGATATGCTTGCCGGGCAGCAGCACACGAACCGCGACACCACGGCGGCGCGCGTCCAGCAGCGAACCGATAATCAGTGCATCGGGCACGAAGTACGCGGCGGCCAGGTCGATGCTGCTGCGCGCGGCGGCGATGGCGACCAGGTACATCAGGTGCATGCTCTCGCTGCCGCCGGCCGGCGAGGCCACGAACAATTGCGCATCGCTGTCGCCTGCCGGCTCCAACGCCGGGTAGTACTGCGCGCCGTTGACCACGCGGCCGGTGGTCTTGATCCAGTTGTCGTTGAAGGCGGTCTGCACCTGCGCCACCACCGGGCCTTCGATGCGGTAGTGGGTGTCGCGCCAATGCTCCGGGTCCTGCGCATCGCCCATCCACTGGTCGGCCACGCCCACCCCGCCGGTGAAGCCGATGCGGCCATCGATCACCAGCAGCTTGCGGTGCGTGCGGTTGTTGACGCGGTGCAGGTTGTACCAGGCCAGCGGCCGATAGCGATGCACCTCCACGCCAGCGTCGGTCATGGTGTCCACCAGCGCATGGTCCATCTTCAGGCTGCCGCCCCAGTCGATGGTGACGCACACCGCCACGCCGGCGCGGGCGCGCTCGGAGAGCGCATCACTGAACTCGCGACCGATCTCGCCCGACCAATAGATGTAGGTTTCGAAGGTGATGGTGTGCTGGGCGCTGCGGATGGCGGCCAGCATGGCCGGAAAGATCTCGTGGCCATTGTTGAGCACGTCGATGCGATTGCCAGGCAGGATGGCCGGGCCCAGCAGCACCGACATTTCGCGCTTGAACTGCGGGTGGGCCACGTCGTACAGGTGCTTGGCAATGTGCTGGAGCTTCTTCTCCGGCGTGGCGAAGTTGAGCAACAGCAGCCCCACCAGCAAGGTGACGACCACGGCGGCCACGATGATCCAGATCATGCATCCCACTCCGATTTCCCCGCCATTGCGGGCACAAACGGCGGGCAGTCTGGCAGGGCGGGCGGCATGGGGGTCGTGAAGGGAAGGCGGCCGTTGGAGTGGTGCGATTGCGTGCCACCTACCGGCGGGCATCGGGATGCCAGGCGCGATCGATGTGGCTGGCGACATGGCTCCGGCAGGTGCAGTGCTATCGTCCGCAGATGCCCAAGGTCGCTGCCACCGTTCGCTGCAAGGCCACGCTGCTGGAACCTGCAGCGCCTGAGGCGGCCACGTGGCTGTTTCTGCAGCTGCCTGCGGCGGCAAGCAACAAGCTGCCCACGCGCAGCATGGTGACCGTCACCGGCACATTTGCCGGGTATCCGTTGCAGGCCACGCTTGAACCCGACGGGCGGGGCGGGCATTGGCTGAAGGTCGAGCAAGCCTTGCAACAGGCAGCCGGCGTGGCTGCCGGTGACAGGGTGGCAGTGCAGATGACGTCGGTGGACGTGGAACCCGAGCCGGCGGTGCCGGATGATCTACAGGCTGCACTGGCCGCGCAGCCGGCCGCGCGTGCGACCTGGAACGACATCACCGCGCTGGCGCGGCGCGACTGGATCTTCTGGGTCGTGTCGGGCAAGAAGGCCGACACGCGGGTCAAGCGCATCGCCACCGCCTGCGACATGCTGGCGTCCGGCAAGCGCCGTGCGTGCTGCTTCGACCGCTCCGGGATGTACAGCAAATCGCTGACCGCGCCGACGCCAAAAGCGAGCTGAAGCGTCACGTGCAAGCCTTGGAGACTGCAGTGGAATGAGGGCCGCGCAGGCTGCAGCTCGGCCGTTTTCCATTGCACGCTGCACACGGACTGGCGGCTTGCGCGGCGCCTGCCTACGCCGAAATGCTTACATGCCCCACCCAAGCGCGCACCTATACTCCCAGGCTGTCCCACCGAAGAGGTTCTGACCGCATGAGCGCATCCCCATCGTCTCCGATCGCCGCCGGTTCTGCCGCAGCGCCCGGCAGCCTTCGCCGTTCGGTGTCCAATACGCTCAAGGGGTCGGCCGGTAACCTGGTCGAGTGGTACGACGTCTATGTCTATTCGGTGTTCGCTACCTACTTCGAATCGCAGTTCTTTTCCAAGGAGGACAAGAACGCCACCATGTTCGTGTGGGCCATCTTCGCGATGACCTTCCTGATGCGGCCGATCGGCGCATGGTACTTCGGCCGTTTCGCCGACCGTTTTGGGCGCCGCCTGGCGCTGACCATCTCGGTGTCGATGATGGCGCTGTGTTCGTTCGTGATTGCGATAACGCCCACCGTCGCCACGATCGGCATCGCCGCGCCGATCATCCTGTTGCTGGCGCGGTTGCTGCAGGGCTTTGCGACCGGGGGCGAATACGGCACCAGTGCCACCTACATGTCTGAAGCGGCAATACCGGGGCGACGCGGGTTCCTGTCCTCGTTCCATTACGTCACCCTGGTGGGCGGGCATGTGCTGGCGCAGGCCACGTTGCTGGTGATGCTGCATTTCTTCGATGCCTCGCAGGTGTCGGCGTGGGGCTGGCGCGTGGCGTTCGGCCTGGGTGGTATCGGCGCATTGGTGGTGTTCTGGCTGCGCCGGACCATGGACGAGTCGCTGAGCTCGGAATCCATCGCCGATTCGCGCACCGGCAAGGCCAAGGCATCGGGTTCGCTGCACGAGCTGTTCGTCAACCAGTGGCGCCCGTTGCTGCTGTGCTTCCTGATTACCGCCGGCGGCACGATTGCGTTCTACACCTACTCGGTGACCGGCCCGAAGATGATCCAGACCGCCTTCGCCGGCGGTGACGTGATGGCCGGCACCATCATCAACCTGGTCGCCTTGACGGTATTGATGCTGATGCAGCCGGTGGGCGGCTGGTTGTCGGATATCGTCGGTCGCAAGACCTTGCTGGTGTTCTTCGGCATCGGCGGCGTGCTGTACACCTGGTTCCTGGTGACCGAGCTACCCAGGCAGACCGACTGGCTGAGCGCATTTGCGATTCTCACCGTGGGTTTCGTGATCCTGACCGGCTACACCTCGATCAATGCAGTGGTGAAGGCAGAGCTGTTCCCCACTCACGTGCGCGCGTTGGGCGTGGGGCTTGGCTACGCGCTGGCGAACTCCGCTTTCGGCGGCACGGCGCCACTGCTGTACCAGGCGTCGTTGAAGACCGGCCATGTGAGCGAATTCGTGATCTATGCAACCGCGGTCATCGCGGTGTCGTTGGTGGTCTACCTGTTCTTCCTGACCAACAAGGGCAGCAACTGGCTGGACGATGAAGCGGCGATGTCCAAGCGCGTGCGGTGAGGTTGCTCGTCAGCTGTGCGAGAGCGGCAAATTCGGCAAGGTCGTCACTGGTCGCGCCGATAGCCACATTGCTGGTCATCCCCCACGCATAGGTGCGAGATCACAGGGTCCGCTACAGCCAAGTGAGCCAGACAGCTGCTCTCGTAACGGGAGGGAGGGTGACAACCGCATCGTCACAATGCTCATGCATCTATTTCATTGCAACCGCGATCAATCAGGCACCAGCTCCGACACTCAATCCGCGCATCGATTCCCGACTCCCCAACATCACACCTCCCGCACCGTCCGAAACGCGTCCATATCCGCGAACGTGCAAAAGTGAAAACGCGGGATCGTGATCGGGCCTGCGGCCGCGAGCCGCTTGAGCCAGTCGCCCACTGCGGCGCGATAGGCCGCCCGTTCTGCGCTATCGAGCGTTTCGCACAGGTAGGCCAACGAGATATGAAACTGGAAATTGACGTAGTCCGGGCGCTGCAGGCGGGTCAGCGTCATCAGCCCCTGGCGGGTGGCTTCCAGGCGCTGTGCGGTCTGCGTATCGGCAGGGCGCAGCGGGATGAGCAGGTTGTTGTTGTTGCCGGTCTTTGCCGCAGCCGGATTCACCACAAAACTGCACGCACCCAGCGGCGCTGCCGTGCGCTGCGTCAGCCGCGCGAGAAAATCGGCATGGATCTCGCTCAATGCCACATCGCGCGTCAGATCGCCGGGCCATGGCCCGCTGGCGCGGTCGCTCTCGTTGACTCCGCCCAGCAAGGTCACGTGATAACTGCTGGGCGGCAGCAGCGCGAACTTGTTCGCGAAGCGGTGCTCGGGCAGTTCGCGGTAGATATCCAGCACGTGGTCGAAACTGTCGTAGCCGTCGCCCTGTTGTTCGAGATGACCAACGAAGGTATTGCCGGCAAATGCCATCGGCCGCCGCGAGCGCAAAAACTTGCGCCCCACATCCAGCGGCGGTGTGTTGGCCAGCGCAGGCAGACCGTTGGTCAGCAGCGCGGCGCTGGCGGTGGCGGCCATCAGATGCCGGCGGCTGATGCGTGTGTCCAGAAACGACGACATAGGGATTTTCTCAGAGTTTGACGCTGATGCCGAGCATCACGGTGGGCGCCATCTTCCAGGCCGATTGCACGTATTCTTGATTGCGGCCGATGCGGTACTGGTAGCCCTGACCGGCCAGATTGAGCACGTCCAGGCTCACTGCCAGCATGGGCGACATATCCCAGGCCAGTTTCAGGTCCAGGCGGTCCAGCGGTTGCTGGTAGCGGTTGCGATAGAACTCCTGCTGGCTGCTGTAGTTGGGGTAGCGGTCGTCCCACAGCTCGCCGGTGCGACTCCAGGCCAGCGTGCTGCGCAGCGGCCCGCTGGCGTAATTCAGGGTCAGGTTCCACAACTGCCTGGGCTGCTGCGGCAGCACGTCCAGCGTGGTGCGGATGCCATCGCCGAGCACCACCGGGTAGTCCACGTGCAGGAACGTCACATTGGCCCCGACCGACAGCCCGGCAAGCGCGGGCAGCCACGGGCCGAGTTCCTTGATCGCGCCGAGTTCGGCGCCGCGCATGCGCACCGGGTGGTCGGTGTTGCGCGGCTGGGTGACCAGCACCTGCTGGCCGTCGATTTCCTGCAACTGGCCGTAGCGGAAAATCTCGTTGTCGATGGTCTTGCGGAACAGCGCGATCGACAGCAGGCTGCCGCCGTCGTCGAAGGTCCAGTCGTGGCCAAGGTCCAGATTCTGCGAGCGGCGCGGTTGCAGGTCCGGGTTGCCCTGGTTGAGCGTCGGCTGGGTACTGCCCAGTGTGAGCACGCCGCCGTTGAGCGCCATCTGGTCCAGCCTCGGGCGCCCGATCGAGCGCGAAGCGCCAACACGCAAGGTGCCATTGGCGCTTGTCTGCCACTGGCCGGCCAGCGACGGCAGCCAGGTGCGGTAGGTGCGCTCCGCGCCGACCGGACTCCACACGCTACCGCTCAGCTGCTGGCCGGTGCTGTCGAAGCGGGTCTGCTCCAGGCGCACGCCACCGGCCAGACGCCAGCGTTCGTCTCGCCACTGCGCCTGGGCGAAGCCAGCGCGCACCTGCTCGTCGACGGCGTAACTGCCGCTATTCTGCGCGGTAGTGTCTGGCACCCCGCGCGCCTGGCCAGCAACCGCATCCCAGCGTGCGTCGGCCAATGCCGGGTCGATGGTCATCATCTGCGTGGTGCAGCCCAGGGCGCAGGTCGGGGGACCCAGCACATCGGCCAGCGAATACGGCAACCCGCTCCAGGTGGTGCGTTGGAATGCGGTCTGCATATGCGTGCGCACCTGTCGCAGGCCCCAGGCCAGGCCCAGCCCCTGGCTGTCTTCGTCCATGTTGCGACTGAACTCCAGTTGCAGGTCGTTGACCCGCTCGGCGTAGCGCGTGCGCTCCTGCTGGTGGTTGAGGTTGGCGTAGCGGGTGGGATCCTCGGTCAGGGCTGGGCTCACTGGCGCGAAGGCGGCCAGTTCGCCGCTCCAGTCGAAGCCATAGGCCAGGCGGTTTTGCTGGAAGCGATCCCAGGTCTGCGGGTTGTCCACCGTGGCACGCGAGGTGCTTGCGCGCAGCGCGCCGCGCCACTGCGCCGGCAGTTCGGCCAGCAGTTCGCCGTTGATGCCGGACAGGCCGCGCTTCCAGCGCAACTGCCCCAGCTCGACGAGCTGGTTGAGGTTGTCCAGCGTGCCGCTTTGCGGGCCGGTGCGGGTCAGGCGCGCGCTGTTCTGGACCTGCGCAGCCTGGGTGGCGCGGTTGGAGGCCTCGCGCTGGCGGAACGCATATCCGGACACATGGCCGCTGAGCGGGCCGTCGGGCTGCCAATCCACGCGCGCGGTCAGGCCGCGGCGCTCGCGGGTGTTGTCGTAGTTGTACCAGCGCCGTTCGCTCGGTACCGCGTCACCGACCCCGCCGTAAGGCACCGGCGCGCGCGTGCCGTCGGCGTTGTACCAGTTCAGGGCGCCGCCGTTTTCCTGCTGCGGCACCGAGATCTCGCGGTGCCAAACGCTGGCTGCGCCCAGGAATGCAAACGTGCCGTCACGCCCGAAGCGCCTGCCCCATTTGAGCTCGCCTTCGCCCACCGGCGTAAGGCCGCCATAGCGGCTTCCCATCAGGTTGGCGCCGCCCTTGGCCGAGGCGGTCAGCAGGCCGTCCGGGCGACCGAAGCCGGTGGCGGTGACCAGGTTGGTGACCCCGCCGATCGCGCCGCCGTCGTTTTCCGGCAGCAGCGACTTCACCACATCGATGCGGTCGACGAAGTTCGCCGGCAGCACATCCATCAGGGCCTGACGACTGCCGATGTCGTTGCTGGCGAATGCAAAGCCGTCGATCAGCATGCTGTTGTAGTTGCCGTTGAGGCCGCGCACTGTCACATAGCGCGGCTCGCCCTGGTACTCCACGGTGCTCACGCCGGTGACGCGGCGCAGCGCATCGCCGACGTTGAAATCCGGCAGTTGCCCGATGCTGTCGGCGGCGACCGAATCCACGATGGTGGGCGCGGCCTGTTTGGTGGCGATGGCGCGCGTGTTCTGCGACTGGAAAGAGGTGCGGACCTGCACCGCATCGAGGGTCTGCGCTGCGGCATCGGCGGGCGCAGCGGCGGCGGGCGCCGGCGCCTGCATCCAGCCCACCACGGCCATGCCCAGCGCGTACGACACCATGCGACGCTGTGGGATGCGGGCTGGAGCGGACCCAAGGGGACCAGAGAACGAGGAATGAAAAAGACGCAAGGCACGATCCGCACTGTCGGGCGGCCCCAACGCGGTGGCCGCAGGTCGATCAAATTGACCTGCTTAATTTAAACTTATGTGACAACACTGGTCCTTTTGCTGTCCCATGTCTTCATTCTTCGCCAGCGCGGCTATCCGTTCGCGTTACCGCCGCCGCAGCGACGGGCAGGCAGCCGGTTCCAGGGAGCGCGCGTTGCTGGGTCTGATCCGCACGCCGGCCAGGTGGCGCGTGCCGATCTGCCGCGCGCCAGCGGGCTCAGCGTTCCTGGCACCAAGGGCATCATCGACCTGCTGGTTGTACATGGGCTGCTCCAGCTCGGCCCGTTGCTGCGGCGAGGTCGCGGCCAACCCAGCGTCCAGTTGAGTTTGGTGCCCGACTACGCGTACAGCGTGGGAGTGTCGTTGATGGTCGATGGCATCGCGATGGTGCTGATCGACTTCGCCGGGCAGATGCGCGGCATGCGCCAGCTCACCGCGTTCCCGCTGACGCTGGAACGGGTCGCGGCGTGGCTGCCGGAACTGGTGGAGCAGTTGCTGCAGGCCGCCGGTGCGGACCGGCGGCCGCTATTCGGGGTGGGGGTCAGCATGACTGGCCCGCGCATCGGCGACGGCACGCGGGTCAATCCGCCGCTCACGCTGGCCGCCGATTGGATGCAGGTGGAGCTGGGCCGGTTCATCGCCGACCGCTGCAGTTGCCGGTCTGGATGGACAACGACGCCCATTGCGCCGCCCTGGCCGAAACTTTGTACGGAGTCGGCCGCCAATTGCCGGATCTGGTCTATCTGACGATCGCCGATGGGTTTGCCGCAGGTGTGATCGCCGCCGGTAAGGTGCGCTGCGGCACACACACGGCAATGTTGGCGAAATGGAGCGTATCTCGGCCATCATCGGCAGCGCGCGGCCAACGCTGGAAAGCCTGCGCCAGGCGCTGGTCGCCGATGGCCATGTGCGGCCGCACCTGCACACCATGCTGCAGCACGACGATCCGGCATGGCCGCAGGTCGACGCCTGGTTGGATGAGGTGCAACCCACAGTGACCCAGGCGGTGGCGGCGGTCATCGCGTTGATCGACCCGCGTGTCATCGTCTTCGGCGAGCGTCTGTCGGCAGATCTTGCGCAGCGGCTGGTCGCACGCATCGCCTTCGAACCCGCGCCACGGCGCGGCGTCGCATTGCCGTATCCGGCGTTGCTGGTCGGGCAGGTGCAGGCACATGCGACGGTGCTGGGCCCAGCCATGCTGCCGTTCAAGGAAACGCTGTTCTAGCGCAGGCCGTGGACCAACTGATGCGCGTGCCGGCGTTGCGGCGGGCATTGTTTCGCATCGTGGCGGCATAGTTCGCCTCGGTTGCGCATTGTCATATGCCAAGCGCTTTACTGACAGCCCGCAGTGCTCTCGAGATCGTCATGCGTATTGCTCCTTCGCAACTAGTTGCCACGCCCACCACCGCGCTGGCAACACCGACGCACACCAGCCCGACCACCCCGATGGAGGTGCCGCACGTGCCCGGCGGCAACCCGCCACTAGGTCCACGTCCGCGTCGCCGGGCGTTGATGCAACCGCCACTGGCGCCGTTGGACAACAGCGCCATGACCGGCAAGCAGGCACTGGTGGCACTGGACAGCGAGTTTTCGGAGCAACGCCTGGTTGAAGTGCAGGCAAGGCAGATCACCTTGCAGGCCGCGCAAAGCACGCTTGCCAGGCAGCTTGCAAAGGCCGGCAAGGTGACCAAGCCCGCCAGCATCGCGGCACGCTTTGCCGCCGGAGCGCTGGACCCGGTGTATCTGGATACCGCCGCGTTCGATGCAATGACAGCCGACTTGCCGGATCACTCCCGTGCAGCGGCGGGCCCGGTGCTGGTCGATGCGCATCAAGGCCGCATCATCTTCGATCTGCAGCGCGCGTTTGCGCCTGACGACACCTTCAGCGATGCAGCACGCGCTGCGTTGCGCAAGGCGCTGGATCTGTCCGGCCATGGACTGAAAACACCTGGCTGGCTGAAGTCCACCGCACCCATGCAGCCGCGTCGCAAGTTGCAGCAAGCCGCGCGCTACCACGGACACGAGGTACCGGCGCGCGACGGCGGCGCAGCCTTCTTCAAGGCCAACGACCATCGTCTGGTGGCCGGCAAGGACGCGCTTTTGCGCAAGCACCGCAAGGAGCTCGTGCACGACGCGTACTTCCAGGCGCCCAGCACGCGCGCTCTGGGCAAGGACGTGATGGTGCACCGGGGCCTGTTCGACAACCACGCCGGCATTCCGGAAAACTCGCTGGCTGCCATCGATCGCGCCTACGCACAGGGGTATCGCAACCTGGAGCTGGATGTCGAGGTCAGTGCCGACGGCGTGCCGGTCTTGATGCACGACTTCAGCATTGGGCGCATGACCGACGATCCGCAGAACAGGCTGGTCTCGCAGGTACCGTTCGCCCAGCTGCGCGAGATGCCGCTGGTGATCCGCAACCCGGTCGATGGCGACTTCATCAAGACCGATCAGACCATTGCCGCCGTGGAGCAGGCACTGGAGCATGCGCTGCAGAAGCCGGAGGCGATGTCGGTGGCGCTGGATTGCAAGGAAGATACCGCCGAGGCGGTGGCGATGCTGCTGATGCGCCGGCCGGATCTGTGCCAGGGGGCCGCGATCAAGCTCTATGCCAAGTACTACACGGGTGGATTCGATCAATTTTTGTCCAATCTTTACAAGCACTATCAGATCAATCCGCTGCACTCCCAGGATGCGCCACGCCGGGCCGCGCTCGATCGCCTGCTGGCCAAGATCAATGTGGTGCCGGTCTTCAGCCAGGGCATGCTCGCCGACGCGCAGCTGCGCGAGTTCTTCCCGGGCAAGGACGATGGCCCGGAGGGACTGGCCGATACGGCGGTCCAGTGGCTGGAAAGCTGGAACAAGATGCGCCCGGTCATCGTGGAGGCGGTGGCCACCGATCAGCAGAGCGCTGCGGGCAAGGCCATGGAGCTGACACGCACACGCCTGCGCCAGCCGGACTCGTCCTACGCGCAGGCGGCGTTTTCGTCAGGCTATCGGTATGAGGATTTCTCACTGCCGCGCGCCAACCACGACAAGGACTATTACGTCTGGCGCAACTTCGGCGAGATGCAGAAGCTGAGCGACGAAGCCTTCGGGATCCAGCGCACCACCGCCGGCGCCTTTCGCGATGCCGGCGAAAGCCTGCTGACCGACCAGCCCGACGAAGAACTACTGGCGCTGCTGGAAAACCGCACGCTGGCGCGTGGTCACACCGGCATGGAACTGGACCTGCCGCCCGAGACCCCCATCGATACCGCACGCGATGCGGCGATCGTGGAGCAGCGCACCGTCGAATTCCGCGCCTCCTCCAGGCCCGCAGACCCGGCTCATGTGGCGGCAGTGCGCGAAGGCCGCCTTCTGGATCGCTCGGCAGAACGCGCGTACGACACCGCAGCCAGGCAGGCGGTGGATGCACGCGCCGAATCCTTTGGGCGACTGACCGATCAGTACCGTGGTGCACCGGTGACCCATTACCTCAATGAGCAAGCCAGACAGACCGAGCCGGAGCTGTGACAGTGGCACGTGATCCTGCGCAGCCGCAGCCTGACACGGCGGCATGCGGGGCCACGCCGTGCCAGCGCCGCGCCCAACGTTACGGTGTCTCCATCAACGCGATCGCCTCGCGCTCCTGCGCCTCCACCGCCACCAGGCGTTGCAGCAGCAGCGATAGCGTCACCACGTCCTGGTGGTTGTGCTCGGCCACGCGGCGCAGGTTGCGCGCGCTGCCGCCGCGCAGATAGCTCAGCCAGGCGGCCGGCGCCTCGGAGCCGGGCAGGTCGTCTTCGCGGACCACGCGCAACAGTTGCCGCTCGATGGTGGACAGCTTGCAGTTCTCCCAGGTGCCGCGGTACCGGCGGCGGGTGGGGAACAACAGGTCGACATGGTCCAGCGCGGACAGCGGATCGCCGCGCCGCGCCAGCCGGTAGCGCGTCTTGAGTAGCGGGGCGTCGTAGCATCGGCCGTTGTAACTGGACAACACCGTCTGTGGCGTTAGCCAGCTGCGGAACAGGTCCAGCATCGCGCTTTCTGCCGCCATCGTGGACATCATCAGTTGCCGCACGCCCAGCCCGGTGCCTTGTACGGTATCCGTGCACCACTGCGCCACGCCGATCATGAAGGCACGCGTGCCGGTGCCACCGGCCAGCCCGGTGGTTTCGGTGTCGAAGAACAGCAGGTCCAGCGGGTCCACTGCGTCCTCGCGCTTGGCGAAGGCCAGCGATAGCGCCTGGCATGGGATCGGCTGTGGCAGGAAGGCTTCGATCAGGTGCAAGCCAGGTGCGATCTCGCTGCCGGGCAGATGCCGGTCGGTCGATGGCGTGCGTACCGGCGTGTGCGCCGACACCGCGCGTTCGCGCAGGCCGATCATCTTGCGCAGGCCGGCGATGTCGGTGTGCCGCTGGGGTGCCGGGATGGCGGTGGGCACAGCAGGTGTCGCGCGCATCGCCGGCACGCGCGCTGCCGCATCGGCCGCCGCGCCGGCCGGCTTGTGGCGGACCTCGTGGTCCACCCAGGCAAACGCCGAGCTATCGCGTGCATGCGGTGCCACCACCGGCGCCTGCAAGGCGCGGCGTGTCGTGGCCGGTGTTGCGGGCTGGGTACGCGCTGCACGGACGGCATCCACACTGCCCGACGGCGCGCTTCGTACCGCAGTCTCGCGCGGCACAGCGCGCGAGACAGATGCAGCAGCACCCGACGCCGGCTGACGTTGCGCACGCGTGGGCATCACCGCAGTGTCCTTGTGCGCCGTGGGCGTCAGCCCGCCGACCTGACGGCGTAGCAGGCGCAAACGTTCTGCGCTCAGCCCAGGATCGCTGCCAGGCATCGGCGGCTGCGCCGTGGCAGGCATCTCACGTGCGGCACGCGCGCGCACATCGCCTGCAACAGCATCCGCACCCACCGCATCAGCAGAGGTTTGGCCGACCACTGCCGAGCGCATCGGGTGTGTATCGCCATCCGCATCAACCGCAGCGCACCCATCCGCACCATCCACTGCACCGCTATCTGCAACCGCCGCCGGCACATAGGCGTGCCCGGCCTGACGCCGCAACAACCGCAGGCGGTCCGCACTCACGCTCATGCACCTACATCCAGCGCCAGGTCGTCATCGGCCTGGGTGGCATGGCGTAGCGGCGCATCGGCATCGAACAACAGCGCCAGCACGGTCAACGCCAGCGACTTGGGCGATTCGCCCTTGCCTTGCTCGTGCGCGGCCAGCACCGGGCCGACGCAGGCCGGGCAGCCGGCCGTGCAGTCGCAGCGACGCACCAGTTCGTCCGCGCGCTGCAGCAGCTCGGCCTGGCGCAGCCACAGCGGCTCGCTCAAGCCCACGCCGCCGGGGAAGTTGTCGTACAGGTACACCGTGGGCACGAAGGCCTGCTGCAGTTCCACCGCGCCTTGCTCGCCTTCTTCCACGCCGCGCAATTGCCCGCGCCCGGTCTGGTCGGCCACCGCAAACCAGGCGCCGTCGCCATTGCCCACCGCTTTTTGCAGGTCGCGCGCATCGGCCATCACCGCCACCGTCGCCACCACATGCAGCGCATACGCCGCCCCTAAAAATCCATCCAATGCATCCTGCCTGGAGGCGAATGCCTTGCCCAGCGTGGCCTGCGGCAACTGCCACCACACCGCCGTGGTGTGCAGCTCCTGGTCGGGCAGGTTCACCGGGCCGTAGCCGATGTTTTCGTGCGTGTAGTAGCGGATCTTCTTGTAGCCGGAGACGCGCCGCACCACATGCACTTCGCCATGATGGCAGTCGCCACGCCCGGCCAGGCTGCCTTCGAAGCGGTCCAGCACTTTCAGCTTGGTGTAGTCGATGCTGTCGGTGTAGTAGTCCACATGCGTGCGCGTGACATAGGCCTTGCGGCCTTCCCAATCCAGCCGCTCCACTTGATACGGCGTGCTTTGCACCATGTGGATGGCGCCTTCGTACAGGGTGAGCGCGGCGGCCGAATAATCCACCTCGGCGATGATCTGCTGCTTGCCGTCGCTCTTGTCCACCACCACGAAGTTGCCGTCGGCCACCGAGCGCAGGCTCACCGCGTTGGCCGGGTAGCTGTCGGCAATCCATTCCCAGCGGTCGCCTTCCTGGTGGACGACTTCGCTTTCAGCCAGCGCTTCCAGGAACACCAGCGGGTCGATCGGGCCGAATGGTTCGCTGGCAATGAACGGCAATTCGAACGCCGCGCAGCGGATGTGGTCGAACAGGATCAGCGGCTGGTCTGGCGCAATGCGCGCATGTTCGGGCGAGGCATCGGCAAAGAAATCCGGGTGCCGCACCACGTACTGGTCCAACGGTTGCGAGCTGGCCACCAACACGCCCAGCGCCGGCTGCTGGCGCCGCCCGGCGCGGCCGAAGCGCTGCCAGGTGGCCGCCACGCTGCCGGGGTAGCCATTGAGGATCACCACGTCCAGCGCGCCGATATCCACGCCCAGTTCCAGCGCAGAAGTCGAAATGATGCCGTCGATGGTGCCGGCGCGCATCGCGCGTTCCACCTCGCGGCGTTCGGTGGGCAGGTAGCCACCGCGGTAGGCGCGAATGCGTGGCGGCTTGCGCGGGTCGTGGTCGAAGATGTCTTTCAAATATTTGGTCAGCACTTCCACCATCAAGCGTGTCTGCGCGAACACCAGCGTCTTCAACCCACTCTTGATGGCGATACGTGCAATGCGGTTGCTCTGCGAACGCGCCGAAGCGCGCAGGCCGAGATCGGCATTGACCACCGGTGGGTTCCACAACAGCACATGCTTGTCGCCGGTGGGCGCGCCGGACTTGGTGATGGCATGCACGCGCTCTTCGATCAAGGCCTGCGCGTGCGCGTGCGGGTTGCCGATGGTGGCCGAGCACAGGATGAACTGCGGGCTGGCGCCGTAGAACGCGCAAATGCGCTTGAGCCGCCGCAGCACGTTGGTGACATGGCTACCGAACACCCCGCGATAGGTGTGGATCTCGTCGATCACCACATAGCGCAGGTTCTCGAAGAACTGCGCCCACTTGGTGTGATGCGGCAGGATGGCCTGGTGCAGCATGTCCGGGTTGCTCACCACGATGTCGCCATGCAGGCGGATCGCCTGCCGCGCATCGCCAGGCGTATCGCCGTCGAAGGTGAAGGCCTTCACCCCGAGCTCGCCGGCGCGGTTGAGCTCCAGCAGCTCGGCCACCTGATCCTGCGCCAGCGCTTTGGTCGGGAACAGGTACAGCGCCTTGGCGCCACTGGTCATCGCTGCGCTCACCACCGGCAGCGTGTAGCACAGCGATTTGCCAGAGGCGGTAGGCGTCACGATCGCCACATGCTCGCCACGCTGGCTTGCTGCCCAGGCGTCGGCCTGATGGCTGTAGAGCTGGCCGATACCGCGCGCACGCAGTGCATCGGCCAAGGCGGCCGGCACATCTTCCGGGATCGGTGCGTAGCTGCCTTCGCGCCCGGGGAGGGTGAAGCTGCCGGTGATGCGGTCGTGGTAGCGCCGTTCCAGGCGCTGGGTGAGCAGTGCGCCGTCGCGGCTGGGCCGACCATCGGTGGTGGCCAGGGCGCGTTCGGCGGTTTCGGTACGGGGAGCGAGGGCAAACGGAGGCATACGGCGGCTCCCAAAGAGGAGCATGAGACAGGGGAGGTGTCTCAGGGTATGAGACACGGCCCGAATGGGCGAGCCCGTGTCACTGAGCCAATTCAGCAAGCGGGTATGCTGTGGACCCCACAGCGTCATGCCCAACCTGCAGGCTGTGGGTTCCCCCTCTCCAAGACCCACCGTGCCCGTGCCCCCCAGCGCCCTCGTTCCGCATTACCAGACTCCCGCTGCCCGCCGTGCGGATGTGATCGTGCACGCTGCCGGTCTGTTCCTGGCCATCGTCGGTGGCGCCTGGATGATCTGGCGCGCGCATGCCAACCAGACCCTGCTGCTGGCCACCTGCGTCTACGCGCTGGGCCTGCTGGTGATGTTCGCCTGCTCGGCGGCGTACAACTTCGCCCCGCCATTGCGCCAGCCGATGTTGCGCAAGTTCGACCATGCCGGCATCTTCGTGATGATCGCCGGTTCGTACACCCCGTTCTTCCTGGTCGCGCTCGATGGTGCCTGGCGCTGGGCCATGATCCTGACGGTGTGGAGCGTGGCGTTGTTCGGCGTGTTCGCCAAGCTGTGCCTGCCCGGCATCGCCAAGGGCTTCTGGGTGGCGATCTACCTGCTGCTGGGCTGGGCGGGCGTCGTGGTGATCAACCAGATGATCGCCGGGCTGGACAGCGCGGTGTTGTGGCTCATCGTTGCCGGCGGTGCGTTCTACACCGTGGGCGTGGGCTTCTATGTGCGCAAGTCCATGGTCTACAACCGCGCCATCTGGCACGCCCACGTCTTGGGCGGCGCGTTGTCGCACTGGTGCGCCATCTGGCTGTGCCTGCGGCCGGTGGTGGGCGTATAGGGCGATTCCACTCCCACAGCGGCCATGCGTGCGCGTCATCGCTCAGTGGTTTGGCCCCGGCCGACCATGGCGCGCGATGGATCAGTAAGTCAGCAGTAGACGGTCGGCGACCAGTTCAGACTCCAGCGTTTGGCCGTCCATCTGGAATCTGCGCAGCATGGACCGGCCACAGTTGACCAAGGCCTCGCGCTTGAACAGACCGGCTGGCGGATCAATCTGCACGACATTGTTGCCGGACTTCTTGGTCCCATCGATGCTCAAGGCCACATAGACCCCACGCCGCTTGCACGCTGCAATGGCCTCGAACAACTCAGGCAATCGAAAGCCTTGCGCACCGTACAAGATGGACTGCGAATCCACATAGGGCGGATCGCAGTACACCAAGTCGCCCGGTTTGGCGCGCTGCATCAGTTCGCGATAGTCCGCGTGGTGGAATCGCGTACCCTTGATCCGCTGATGCCAGGTATGTGCGCGGCTCGCGAAATTAGCGGGCGGCATCGGTCGATGCGGGCCACACGGTGTGGACATGAAGCCGTCGGATTTTCTGAAGCGAATCACTCCGCCATAGCAGGTGCGCGACAGGAACAGCAGATCAGCACCATTGGCGGCGCGGTTGTACGAAGCCAGGACAGACTTGTAGGCCGGAATCTTGCCCATGTCCTCAATGAGGGCATGTCGCTCCTGGTACCAGGCGACCAACCGCTGCGGATCGTCTTTCAGCGTCGTCCAGATTTCAATCAGCGGCCCGAAGACATCGCCAGCGATCGCGCGTTCGGGGGCCAGCGTCGCCAGCACGGCGCCACTACCGATGAACGGTTCAACGAAGGTGTTGAAGTTCGCTGGAAAGTAAGAAATCAACTCTTCGGCGAATCGCTGCTTGTTACCGACCCATTTCAGGAGTTGGCCCTTGAACGCATGGCGCTCTGGCATGGGTGGGCGGGTGAGCTGATTCATGCCGGCAAGAATATCCTGAATTGGGATAGTTGGCAACTCGGCTCTAGAGTGCCGCCGATGACGACGCCCATAGACCGCTACGCGCTGCTTGCTCGACTGCTTCGCGATCTGCGGATCCAGTCCGATCTGACCCAGACCGACGTCGCCAGCGCTCTCGGCAAGCCGCAATCCTACGTCAGCAAGTACGAAAGCGGCGAACGCCGCGTGGACTTCGTTGAGTTGATGGAGCTGTGCCGCGTTCTTGGCGTCGGCCTCCATGATTTCATTGCATTGTTCGAGAAGGGAGAGCAGTGAGAGGCAATCCAGAATTCATGCGGCAGCCGCAGGCGTTCTGGGCGCTGGTTCGCACACTATCGGAACAGCTGGGATACACGAACCGCGTAGCGCGCGGAGCGCTCAAGGGTTCTGGAACGGTGAAGATCCATCGTGTCGAGCAGATGGCGACTGCGTTGACCGACCTGAGGCTCAGCCCCGCGCTGGTGCTGCGCAATGGCTGTGCAACGGAACTGGGGGAAACACTGCACCGTTATTTTGCCTATCGCGCCGATGTGCTCAACAACACGGTACGGCCCAATCTCATGAATGCAGCGGATGCCAGCGCACTCTATTGGGAAGTAAATGCGCGCGTCAATCCGCTGCGTTTCGTTCCACTTCCCATGAACAAACAGAAGGGCGCAATGGCTGCACCCGCCTTCCTGACGGGTTTGGTCAACATGCTGGTGCACGAAGTCATCGGCGATGTAGCGTGCGACTACGACCCACGTCAGCTGACGACATTCACCCGCAATGGCATCCCGCTACGCACGCTGGCACGCCGCGTCGATGGCGCGTTTCCTTCGACCGTCAATCCCATAGCGGTCTGGGAAATCAAGGAGTATTACTACACCACTACCTTCGGCAGCCGCGTGGCAGATGGTGTCTACGAGACGCTACTGGATGGCCTGGAGCTTGATGATCTGGAAAAGAACGAAGGGGTGCGCGCGGACCATATCTTGATCGTGGACTCGCACTACACCTGGTGGGTGTGTGGAAAATCCTATCTCTGTCGCATCATCGACATGCTCAACATGGGCCTGGTCTCCGAAGTGATCTTTGGTCGCGAGGTCGTGGAGCGCATACCGGCACTGGCACGCGAATGGTTGAATGCCGCTCGTTCGTCATGATGCTTCGACGTGCAGTCGCGGGAATCGAGTGCACTGGCACGGCTAATCGTCTGCCTGCAAGAATCACTCAAAAGAACATTGCCGTTTATTGATGGGAAGCTGCTCGCAGGACGCTGGCCATTGGGGTGCTTCCCACAGCGATGCCCACGTTCGAAGACGCGTTGATAGCCGGCTGCTGATTTCCCTGCGTCATGTTGCCGTGGCGTGAAGCGGACTCCACCTTCGCGATAGGGCCTGGCTGCCAGTCCTTACGAACTCTTTATGCTGGCAGGCCGTGGTGCCGATAGCTCCTTTATGCCACCCGGGCCTACCTTGGCCTCCCCGCACTACGGTGCGTTGAGCCAAACACGATGTGTATCCTGATTTTGCAAGGCCCGCAGACTGATCCGGCGCCATCGGCGCCAATGCAGGCCGACTGTGCCGGCCGTGCGTTGCGCACGCTGGCGTGCAGCGATGTGGAAACCCTGATTGCCGGCCTGCAGGCGGCCGGCGGTGATGCCGAGGTAGAGCTGGTGCTGCTGGATTCGGGCGATCTGCCCCTGTCCGAGCGTGGCTGCGCCAGGGCGCTGCGTGCGGCGGTGGATGCGCTGCCCACGCCGTATATCGAGCTGCATACCGATGCGGCGCAGGAGCTGGAGCCCTGGCTGCACCCGCAGCATGCGCCGTTGGCGGTGGTGATCGCCCCGCACGATGCCTCGCGTGCCTATGCGATGTCGCTGGGGATCGCGGCGCGTTGCCTACCGTCGTTGCACGCGCCGCTGCGCGTGGCGGCCTGAGGGCGCCGCCATGTCGATCATGATCGTGCGTGGGCCGGAGGCATCGTTGCCGTTGGTCCGTGGTCCGCAGCCGTTGCCGCGCGCGGTAATCCGGCAATTGGTGGAATGCGCCGGGGATGCGGGCAGGACGGTGGCGTTGCGTGCCTGCGGCTCGGAGCAGGAATTGCTGGATGCCTTGCGCGTGGCTGGCCAGGCGCGGATGGAGATCGCGTTGATCGATCCAGGCAGTTGCGTGGATAGCCCGCGCCTGCACCGGGTGCTGGGCGCGCTGCCGTATCCCTACGTGGAGACCCACGACGACAGTGCCGACAGGCCGGAACGCTGCCTGCCGGCCGGGTTGCCGCATTGCATCGCCACCGTACGCGGCTACTGCGCGCAGAGCTATCTGCTCGGGCTGGAGATCGCGTTGGAACACCTTGGCTGCACGGAGATCCAGGGCGATGTCCACGTCGGTACCTGAGCCGCGTCAACTGCATTACTTCGCCGATTACGAGGGGTATTGCGATGGCCGGGCCGTGCTGTGGGGGCAGCTGGCGCACAGCGTGCAAGTGCCTGCCGACGGCGAGCTGGATGCGGCGGGCCTGGTCTGCGCCCTGCGCCGCCGTGCCGCCGAGGCCCATGGACTGGAAGCCGGGCAGATCCGGCTGTGCCAGGTCACCCGGTTGTAGTGGCCATGCAGGGCTGCCGGCGGCGCCGGCACCCACACCGCCCACACGCCATTGCAGCGCGGAACGGGCGGCACGGCGGTCTGTCTAGGCCGGCTCGGTCCTTGTGCGGGCAAGCTGCGCGATTGCGTCCTGGACCACCTCCGGCACGCTGGCATCCACATCCACCGCGACCACATCGGCTTCGTCCAGTGGCAGCTCCAGTGTTTGCAGCTGGCTGTCCAGCAGGCTGGGCGGCATGAAGTGGCCGGCGCGGGCGCTCAGGCGCGCGGCGATCACCTGCGGGGCGGCATGCAGGAACACGAAACGCATCGGGATACCGCTGCCGCGCAGCAATTGCCGGTGCGAGCTGCGCAACCCGGAGAACGCCAGCACCACCGATTCGCCGGCGTGCACGCAGTCGCGCAAGGTGGCCGACAGCAGTTCCACCCATGGCACCCGCATGGCGTCGGTGAGCGGCTGGCCAGCGGCCATCTGCGCGCGCGCGGCCACGCTGTGGTAGTCGTCGGCATCCAGGAAACGGTAGCCGTAATGTGCGGCCAGGGCCTGTGCGATGGTGGTCTTGCCGCTGCCGGACACGCCCATCACCACGATGGCCAGGGGCGAAGCGGACGCGGGTATGGCGAGTGCGGCGGTGTCCATCACGTCAGGTTATATCTCCGGATCGATTCGGCATTTGAGCCGATTGCACGTTGGCGGCAGCCGATGCGTGGTGTAGCGTCGGCGCTCCTTGCCAGGTGAGCGGGCACCCAGCGTAACGGCGTGCCCGGCCGGGTACAACGCACCCGGAGGTCTGTCGATGACGTCATCACCCGCACCGTCTCCCGCATCGGCGCGCTTGCGCTGGCGCGAAAGACTCGGCTACGGCGCCGGCGATCTGGGCCTGAACCTGTACTGGGCCAACATCGGTTCGTTCCTGCTGATCTTCTACACCGACACCATGCACCTGCCGGCCGCGGCGGTGGGCACGATGATCCTGCTGACCAAAATCGCCGATGCGATTGCCGACCCGGCGATGGGTGCCCTGGCCGATCGCACGCGTAGCCGCTGGGGCAAGTTCCGTCCGTACCTGCTGTGGGGCGCGCTGCCGATGGCGCTGACCGGCGTGCTGGCGTACACCACGCCGGACCTGGATCAGCACGGGCGCATGTGGTGGGCAACGATCAGCTTCCTGCTGATGATGCTGGCCTACACCGTGGTGAGCATTCCCTACTCGGCGCTGTCGGGAGTCATCACCGCCGACAGCAACCAGCGCACCAGCCTCATCAGCCTGCGCTTCATCGCCGCCTTCGCCGGCACCACCCTGGTCAACTACTGCACGCTGGACCTGGTGGCCTGGTTCGGCGCCGGCAACGACGTGCTGGGCTGGCAGCGCACCATGATGCTGTACGGCGCGGTGGCGGTGGCCCTGTTCGTCACCGTGGCGCTGACCACCCGCGAGCGCGTGCAGCCGCCGCCGCAACAGCGCACCCCGATCGGCCGGGATATCGCCGACCTGCTGCAGAACAAGCCCTGGTGCGTGCTGTTTGTGCTCTCGCTCATCATCATGATTACCATCGTGATGCGTGGTGGTGCCGGCGTGTACTACCTCAAGTACTACGTGCAGCGACCCGATCTCACCGGCCTGTTCCTGGGCAGCTACTCGGTGTCGCTGGCGGTGGGTGCGGCGATCACCCCGCTGCTGACCCGGCACTGGGACAAGCGCCGGCTGATGGGCGTGCTGCTGGCCGTGGTCGGGGTGTTGAGCTGCCTGATGTTCTTTGTACCCGCCGATGCGGTGTGGGCGATCTTCGGTCTGAATGCCTTGATCGGCCTGGCGCTGGGGCCGAAATCGCCGCTGGCGTTTTCGATGTATGCCGACAGTGCCGACTACACCGAATGGCGCACCGGCCGGCGCGCCACCGCCATGACGTTCGCGGCGGCCACCTTCTCGCAGAAACTCGGCGGGGCGCTGGCTTCGGCGGGGATTGCCTGGGTGCTGGCGGGCATGGGCTATGTCGCCAACCGCGCGCAGTCCGACGGCTCGCTGACCGGCATCGTGCTGCTGCTGACGGTGATCCCCGGTGCAGTCGCCCTGCTGGCGGCATGGACCATGCGTTTTTATCCGCTGGACGACGGCTTGCTGCGTCGTCTCCAGCACGAACTGGCCGCGCGCAAGCGCGATGAACCGGAGCACCTTTGACCGTGTCTGCAACGCCTCTTGCTGCTTCCGACGATCTGTCCACCCTGCTGGCGCCCAGCGCCGATGGCGCGCGCTACGCGCTCTACAGCCCCACCGCCATGCCCAACGCCGGCGGGTTCCTGTGGAACCGCCGCATGATGCTGCAGCTCACCTGCCGCGGCTACGCCACCGGCCAATTCATGCAGCCAGAGCCATCGAAGTACGCGCATGCACCGATGCTGGAAGCGCGCAACTTCATGATGCCGGAGCAGCCGTATTACGCGCACCATCCCGGACGTTTCTTCTATCTCAAGGACGAGGACAGCGGAGCCCTGTACTCGGTGCCGCACGAGCCAGTACGTGCGCCGCCGCAGGCATTCGAATTCTCCGCCGGCAAGCACGATGTGCGTTGGCGCGTGCAGCATGACGACATCGTGGTGGACCTATGCGTGGCCTTGCCCACCGACGATGCGGTGGAGTTGTGGGAATGCCGGGTGCACAACCGGTCCGGACGCGCGCGCCGGTTCAGCCTGTATGCGTACTTCCCGGTCGGCTACATGTCGTGGATGCACCAGGCCGGTGGCTATGAGCCGGCGCTGGGCGGCATCGTCTGCCGCAGCGTGGCGCCGTACCAGAAGATCGACGATTACTTTCGCCAGCGCGATTTCAAGGACTGCACCTTCCTGCTGCACGAACAGCCGCCGGTGGCCTGGGAGGCGCAGCAACTGGCCTTCGAAGGCGAGGGCGGGCTGCATGCGCCGTCGGCGATACAGGCCGAACAACTGGGCAACCACGAGGCGCATTACGAAACGCCTGCGGCTGCGCTGCAATATCGCCTGCACCTGGAACCGGATGCAGCCAGCGTGTACCGCTTCGCGTTCGGGCCGGCCAAGGACGATGCGGAGATCGCCGCACTGCGCGCGCGCTATCTGTCCCAGGACGGCTTCGCCGCCGCCGCGCGCGATTACGCGCAGTATCTGCAAGGCGGGCGCGGTTGCGTGCAGGTTGCCACGCCGGATCCGGCGCTGGACAACCTGGTCAATCATTGGTTGCCACGGCAGGTGTTCTACCACGGCGACGTCAACCGCCTGACCACCGATCCGCAGACCCGCAATTATCTGCAGGACCACATGGGCATGGCCTATCTGCAGCCGGCCACCGCGCGCGCGGCGTTGCTGCATGCCTTGTCGCAGCAGGAGCCCAGCGGTGCGATGCCGGACGGCATCCTGCTGGTGGAAGGCGCCGAGCTGAAATACATCAATCAAGTGCCGCATACCGACCACTGCGTGTGGTTGCCGATGTTTCTGAGCGCGTATCTGACCGAAACCGGCGATGCCGGCATCCTGGATGTGATCGTGCAGACCCATGACGGGCAACGCCTGAGCGTGGCCGAACGGCTGGATGCAGCGATGCAGTGGCTGCTGGATGCGCGCGATGCGCGCGGCCTGAGTTTCATCGCGCAAGGCGACTGGAACGACCCGATGAACATGGTCGGCTGGCGCGGCAAGGGGGTGTCCGGCTGGCTCACCGTGGCCACCGCCTACGCGCTGCGGCTGTGGTCGGATATCTGCGCGGCGCACGGACGCAGTGCGCAGGCAGACAGGTTCGGCAAGGCAGTGGGCATGGTCAACGCCGATGCCAACCGCGAGCTGTGGGACGGCAACTGGTATGCGCGCGGCATCACCGACGATGGTGTGCGCTTCGGCATCGCCGATGACGTGGAGGGTCGCATCTACCTCAATCCGCAGAGCTTCGCACTGCTGGCCGGCACGGCCGATGCGCAGCAACGCGCGGCGCTGCTGGAGGCGGTGCGCGAACAGCTGCACACCCCCTATGGTCCGGTGATGCTGGCGCCGGCGTACACACACATGCGCGACGACGTGGGCCGCTTGACCCAGAAGTGGCCGGGCGCGGCGGAGAACGGCGCGGTGTACAACCATGCGGCGGCGTTCTATCTGTACAGCCTCTATCAGGTTGGCGAATCCGACCGTGCCTGGGAGATCCTGCGCGCGCTGTTGCCTGGGCCAACTCGTGAGGATGTGCTGCAGCGCGGCCATCTGCCGGTGTCGCTACCCAATTACTACCGGGGTGCCTGGCATCAGTACCCGCGTACGGCCGGACGTTCGAGCCAGCTGTTCAATACCGGCACGGTGGCCTGGGTGTATCGCTGCGTGCTGGAGGGTTTGTTCGGCCTGGTCGGCGAGGGCGATGGGTTGGCGATCCGCCCGCAGCTGCCGTCGCACTGGCCGCAGGCGCAGGTGACGCGCCAGTTCCGCGGTGCGACCTTCGAGGTGCAGCTGCAGCGCGAGGCCGGACGCGTGGCGGTGGAAGTGCTGGTGGACGGTGTGGTCAGCGCGGATCAGCGCGTGCACGCGGTGACCGCCGGCCGGGTGTATCGGGTGCAGGTGCGCCTGCCGGGCTGAGCGGCCCTCACCCGCCCTTCGGGCACCCTCTCCCGCAGGCGGGAGAGGGGAGCAGGCCAACCAGATGGGCCGCCCTCACGCAGCCATGGGGCAGTCCCCTGCTAACCGCCGCTGCCCGCCTGCGGGGGAAGGTGCCCGAAGGGCGGATGGGGGGCTGTTGGCCCGACAGTCCAGCACGCTCCCCACGGCCAATCCCCTTTCCGTAAACTCCCTGCTCGCCTTGCCCTGGGAACGCCCGTTGGTTTCGAGCTGGATTCTGCTGCTGGTGTCCGTGGGCTATGCCGCGCTGCTGTTCGGGGTGGCGTGGTGGGGCGATCGCCGGCCGATGTATACACAACGGCCGTGGCTGCGGCCGGCGGTGTACAGCCTGGCGCTGGCGGTGTACTGCTCGTCGTGGACCTTTTACGGCGCGGTGGGGTCGGCGGTGCGCAACGGCATCGGCTACCTTCCGATCTACCTCGGCCCACTGCTGTTGTTGCTGTTCGGCTGGCGCATCATCGAGCGCCTGGCGCTGATCGCGCGCGCCGAGAACACCGTGTCCATCGCCGATTTCATCTCCTCGCGCTACGGCCGCTCGCGGCGACTGGCGGCGCTGGTGGCGGTGATCGCGCTGGTCGGCATCGTGCCGTACCTGGCGCTGCAGTACAAAGCGGTGGCGATGAGCCTGGAGGTGCTGACCGGGCATAGCAGCGCCGGGCGCGGCGTCCTGGCCGATCCGGCACTGTACGTGGCGTTGTTGATGGCTTTGTTCGCCACCTTGTTCGGCACCCGCCAGGTGGATGCCACCGAACACCATCACGGCATGATGCTGGCGGTCGCGCTGGAATCGGTCATCAAGCTGGTGGCTATCGTGGCCGTGGGGTTGTTCGCGTGGCTGTGGTTGAGCGATCACCAACTGCGCATCGCCGATTCGGCACGCACGCTGTTCGAACATACGCCGTCGGTGGGCTTCATCTCGCAGACACTGTTGAGCTTCCTGGCGGTGATCTGCCTGCCGCGCCAGTTTCATGTGGCCGTGGTGGAGTGCAGCGACGTGGGCGACATCCGTCGTGCGCGCTGGTTGTTCGGTGCCTACCTGGTCGTGATTTCGGCCATGGTGGTGCCGATCGCCTCGGCCGGTGTCGCCTTGTTCGGGCAGAACAGCACGGTGGTGGACGATGCGGTGGTGCTGGCGTTGCCCCTGAGCCAGGGCAACACCGTGTTGGCGCTGGTGGCCTATGTCGGCGGCTTTTCTGCGGCCACCGGCATGGTGATCGTGGCCAGCATCGCGCTGGCTACCATGGTCAGCAACGATCTGGTGGTACCGATGTTGCTGCGCCGGCGCGTCAGCGCCGATGCGCGCGCGGCGGTGGCTTCGCGGGTGTTGTGGATCCGTCGCGTGGCCATCCTGCTGCTGGCGTTGGTCGCCTATGGCTATCACCGCAGCGTGGCCAACGACACCACGCTGGCGACCTACGGCCTGATGGCCTTCGCGGCGGTGGCGCAGTTCGCGCCGGGCCTGATCGGCGGGTTGTACTGGCGCGGCGCCAGCCGCAAGGGCGTGGAGGCCGGCATGGTGCTGGGCTTTGCGACCTGGATCTACACGTTGCTGCTGCCGGCGGCCACGCGCGCCGGCTGGCTGCAGCCGCAGTGGCTGGTGGACGGGCCCTTCGGCATCGCGTGGTTGCAGCCGCAGCAGCTGTTCGGCATGCGCGGCTGGGACCCGCTGGCGCATGGCACGTTCTGGTCGCTGCTGGTCAATGTCGGTGCGATGATGCTGGTGTCGGCGCGTTGGCGCCCGGGCGTGGACGAGCGGCTACGCGCTGCGCCGTTCCTGGACCCCTATGCACAACGCCCGGCGGTGGCCGGCGAATGGCCCGGGCATGTGCGGGTTGGCGACCTGCAGGCGCTGGCCGAGCGCGTGGTGGGCGAGCGGCATGCACGGCGCGCGTTCGTGGAGCAGGCGCAATTGCTGGAGCGCGAGCTGCAACCGGCAGCGGTGGCCGACCGCGCCTGGGTGCAGTTCACCGAGCGCCTGCTGGCGGCCTCTATCGGCGCGGCTTCGGCGCGGCTGGTGCTGACCAGCCTGTTGCGCGGCTCGGGTATGGAGCTGGGCGAAGTGGTGGCGGTGCTGGACGAGGCCGGCCAGGAATTGCGCTTCAATCGTGAGATTCTTTCGACCACGCTGGAAAACATCAGCGCCGCGGTCAGTGTGGTCGATCCGGACATGCGCCTGACCGCGTGGAATCGGCGCTACCAGCAGTTGTTCGGCTACCCGGACGGCATGCTGTACGTCGGCCGCCCGGTGGCCGACCTGATCCGCTACAACGCCGAGCGCGGCGAGCTGGGCGAGGGCGATGTCGAAGACCAGATCGACCGCCGTATCCGCCACATGCGCGCCGGCTCGCCGCATGTGTTCGAGCGCACCCGCAGCGACGGCAAGGTGATCGAAATGCGCGGCCAGGCGTTGCCCGGCGGTGGCTACGTCACCAGCTACAACGACATCACCGACTACAAGCGCGCCGAGCGCGCGCTGCTGGATGCCAACGAGAACCTGGAACAGCGCGTGGCCGACCGCTCGCGCGAAGCCGAGCTGGCGCAGCAGTCCAAGACGCGCTTTCTGGCGGCCATCAGCCACGACGTGTTGCAGCCGCTCAACGCCGCGCGCCTGTTCGCCTCGGCGCTGCGCGAGAGCCATCAGAACAACGAAGAACAGCGCCACCTGGCTGAACGCGTGGATGCCTCGTTGCGTGCGGCCGAAGAACTGCTCGACGGCTTGCTCGACGTCTCGCGGCTGGATGCCGGCGGGCTGCGGCCGACGGTGGAGGATTTCGATGCCAGCGCGCTGATGCACGAGCTGGCTGCGCAGTACGCGCCGGTGGCGGCCAGTCGCGGCCTGCGCCTGCAGGTGCATAGCCGCTCGATCTGGGTGCGCAGCGACCGCCGCCTGCTGCGCCGGGTGATGCAGAATTTTCTGGCCAATGCGTTGCGCTACACGCGCCAGGGCCGCATCGTGCTGGGCATGCGTGGGCGTGGCACGCATGTGGAGCTGCAGGTGTGGGACACCGGCCCTGGTATCCCCGAGCACCACATGCGGCAGATCTTCGAAGAATTCCGCCGTTACCAGCAGCCCTTCGACTGGGGTGAGCAGGGGCTGGGGCTGGGGTTATCGATCTGCCAGCGTATTTCGCGCCTGCTCGACCACGACCTGAGCGCACGCAGCCAGGTCGGCTGCGGCAGCATGTTCTCGATCTTGTTGCCGCGCGTGGCGCCGGTGGCGGTGGTGCCCGCGCTAGCGGCCTCGGCAGCGCGTGCCTTGCCCCGCGGCGACTCGCTGGCCGGCCTGCGCGTGCTGTGCGTGGACAACGATCGCGAGATTCTCGACGGCATGCGTGCATTGCTGGGGCGCTGGCAGGTGGAGGTCATCACGGCCAGCACCGTGGACCAGGCGCTGGACTGCGCATGCCTGCAACCGGACCTGATGCTGGTGGACTATCACCTACATGATCGCCTGGATGGTCTGGACACACTGGATGCGCTGCAGGCCGCCGCGCCCTCGCCGATTGCCGGCGCATTGCTCACCGCCGACGGCCGCGACGAGCTCAAGCAGCTGGCACGCGAACGCGGGTATCGCTTGCTGACCAAGCCGGTCAAACCGGCCTCGTTGCGCGCGTTCTTGAGTGCGTATCACGATGCGAAGACACGCTGAGGGATGTATCGCCGGCATTACCGAACACCCATGGTGCCGATCGCGCGCAGATCGTCACGCCACGCATCGTAGGAGCGCACCCGGGCGCGGGAGGCGTTATCGATAACGCTTCTCGCGCCCAGGTGCGCTCCTACGGGAAATCGCTGTGTGCTACGCGGCGCCGCTGAGGTGTTCGTAGAGGATCACACTGCCGACGATCACCAGGATCACACCGCCCAGGATCTCGGCGCGTTTGCCGATCAGCGCGCCAAGCGCGCGGCCGAGCATGATGCCGGCGGTGACCATGCTGAAGGTGCACAGCCCCACCACCATCGCCACCAGGCCGATAGGCACATCCAGAAACGCCAGGCTCACGCCCACCGCCATCGCATCGATGCTGGTGGCCAACCCGGTGGCGGCCAGGGCCAGCAGACCGTTCTTTTTCGGGGTGTCTTCGTCGGGCGCGTCGGGGGCGGTGCGCAGGCCGGCGACGATCATGTGCACCCCCAGCACGCTCAGCAGACCGAAGGCGATCCAGTGATCGAAGGCCCGCAGGTGGCTGGACGCCGCGCGGCCCAGCAACCAGCCGATCACCGGCGTGATCGCCTCGATGCAGCCAAAGATCACGCCTGCACGCAGCGCATCGCGCCACTGCGGCTTGCGCATGGCCGCACCCTTGCCGATCGCCGCGGCAAACGCATCGGTGGACATGGCAAAACCGATCAACACGATGGAAACAGGAGACATCGACACACTCGGGTTGGGCACGGTCACAACGGCATGCGCCCGCGCCAACCATCGTCAGGCACGCATGTCGTTGGTCTCGCCAAACCACGATGGGTTGCCTGCACCACGGCGCAATGGCCGAGGATGTTGATGCAGGCGCGTCCGCCGATGCGGCCGCAGGCTACTCCCCAAGGGGCGCGCAGTGTAGCAACGCAAAAGCGGTTTTCCAGCGTTCTGCCTGCACGCGAAGGTCGGTCTGATCTTTATAGCCTTGGCTATTGCAGCGTGCGTACGTGCTCGCACGCTGGCGCGAAAGGCGTGTCATGCCCGGCTCAACTGCCCAGCGCGCGTGGTGGGTGGTACATCAAGGCATCGGAGATTTCGGCGGTGGCCGCGCACAAGGCCTGCAAGGCCGCGTGCGGATTGACCAGCTCGGGGCGACGTTCGATGAAGGGCACCGTCAACGTGTAGGTGGCGCTGCCGTGCTGCAGGATCGGGGCAGTGAGATCGACCACGCCCACCACCGCCTCGCTGGCCTGCATGGCATAGCCATCGCGGCGCGTCTGCCGGGCGTCCTGCACGAACTGCGCGCGGTCGTAGGCCACCGCGCTGGCATCCAGCGCGTCCAGCCAGCGCGCCTGCACATCCGCCTGCTGGAACGCGAACAGCACCAGGCCGGAGGTGGAATGGGCCAGCGGGCGGCGGTGGCCGGGCCGGACCACCAGGCCCAGGTCGCTGGGCACGTCCATCTGCGCGATCACCACGATCTGGTCGCCCGAAGGCGCCACCAGGTGGCAGGGCTGGCAGATGGCATCGGCCAGCCGACGCATCACCGGTAACGCCGCTTCGGTGACGTTCTGCACCTGCGGCTGCTGCATGCCGAGCATGAACAAGCGGTTGCTCAGTACATAGTCGCCATCGGTGTCGCGCATCAGGTAGCCGCGTTCTTCCAGCACCTGCAGCATGCGGAAGATTTCCCCGCGCGAGCGCCCCACGCCCTGCGAGATCGCGCCCATGCTCATCGGCCGCGCGTCGCGCGCCAGCAACTCCAGGATGTCCAGGCCCTTGTCCAGGGCCGGTGCGCGGTACTTGGCGGGTTCGGTGCTCATCCGTTTGCGGTTCCAGGGCAGGGTGCGGCGTGCCAGGGGGACCGGCAACGCGGGCAGGGGTCAATGGGAGGCTGTGCGTGCAAATATAAACAAAGATTTTATATTTGCATGGTGTGGGCGCGCGCAGTACGCTCGCTCGATTGCAACGCAAGCGCCACAGCCTTGGGAGGGGAACGGTCGCATGCATCACAGTGACATTGCCGCGTCACCGCGCGGCAACCTGGCGCGTACCGCCCTGGTGCCTCTGGTGTTGATCGTCAGCCTGTTCTTTCTATGGGGTATGGCCAACAACCTCAACGACATCCTCATCAAGCAGTTCAAGAAGGCCTTCGAACTGACCGACCTGCAGGCCGGGCTGGTGCAGAGCGCCTTCTACATGGGCTATTTCGTGTTCGCGATGCCGGCGGCGATGTTCATGCGCCGCTATAGCTACAAGGCTGCGGTGGTGCTTGGCCTGCTGCTGTATGCATGCGGGGCGTTCCTGTTCTATCCCGCCGCGCAGGTGCACACCTATTGGCTGTTCCTGCTGGCGTTGTTCGTCATCGCCAGCGGGCTTGCGTTCCTGGAGACCACCGCCAACCCGTTGGTGACCGTGCTCGGCCCGGCCGATGGCGCGGCGCGGCGGCTGAACCTGGCCCAGGCGTTCAACCCGCTGGGCTCGATCACCGGCGTGCTGGTGGGCCAGCACTTCATCTTCTCCGGCGTGGAGCACAGCCCGGCCGAGCTGGCGGCGATGGCACCGGCCGCGCGCGAAGCGTTCTTCGCCACCGAATCGGCGGCGGTACAGACGCCGTATCTGGTCATCGGCGTGGTGGTGGTGCTGTGGGGGATCCTGATTGCGCTGGTGCGTTTTCCCACCGGCGCTCCGGATGCCGTGGACGGCCAGGCACCCAGGCGCGCGCGCTTTGGCGAATTGCTGCGTAACCGCCGGTTCGTGTTGGCGGTGGTGGCGCAGTTCTTCTACGTGGGCGCGCAGGTCGGGATCTGGAGTTACCTGATCCGCTACCTGCAGGATGCGGTGCCGGGCACACCGGAAAAGACCGCAGCCACCTACCTGACCATCTCGCTGGTGCTGTTCATGGCCGGGCGCTTCATCGGTACCGCGCTGCTGCGCTACCTGGCACCGGCCAGGCTGCTGGCCAGCTTTGCCACGATCAACCTGCTGCTGTGCGCCGTCGCCATCGCCTTGCCGGGATGGACCGGGCTGTACGCCCTGGTGGCGGCCAGCGTGTTCATGTCGGTGATGTTCCCGACCATCTTTGCACTGGGCTTGGACGGCATGCATGACGATGCCCGCAAGCTGGGCTCCTCGTTGCTGGTGATGTCCATCATCGGCGGTGCGCTGCTCACCGCGCTGATGGGCGCGGTATCGGACCTGGCCGGCATCCACTGGGCCATGGCCGTGCCGGGGGCGTGCTTTGCGGTGATCCTGGTGTTTGCCGTGCGTGCGCATCGCACGGCGCCCATCGTGGCAGGAGCCTGAGCATGCCGCGTCTTTGCTATGTGCTGGACCTGCACGACGATGCGGCCTTGATCGCCGAGTACGAACGTTGGCATCAACCCACCGAGGTGTGGCCGGAAGTGGTGGCGTCGCTGCGGCAGGCCGGCATCGAGGAACTGGAGATCTTTCGCAGCGGCGACCGGTTGGTGATGCTGATGCAGGTGAGCGCGCACTACGATCCGGCCGCCAAGGCCGCGCGCGATGCGTCCGACCCGCGCATCCAGGCGTGGGAAGACTTGATGTGGCGGTTTCAGAAACCGCTTCCTGGCAGTGAGCCAGGTGAGAAGTGGCGCCAGGCCGGACGGATCTTTGCGCTGAGCGAGGCGATCGAGGCGCAGAGGTAGCGCGCCCTCATCCGCCCTGCGGGCACCTTCTCCCGCAGGCGGGAGAAGGGCGTGATCTGCGTTCGGTGCTTCGCAAGGCCGAAGACTCAGCCCCCAAAGCGCCCACCCGCATAGCTGAGCCTGCCGAAGACCGACGACTCCCTTCTCCCGCGAGCGGGAGAAGGGGGTGATCTGCGTTCGGTGCTTCGCAAGGCCGAAGACTCAGCCCCCAAAGCGCCCACCCGCATAGCTGAGCCTGCCGAAGACCGAAGACTCCCTTCTCCCGCGAGCGGGAGAAGGTGCCCGCAGGGCGGATGAGGGACGTACGTGTTCAGCCCTCGGCACTGCCCGCTTGATCCTCAACCCAGAACCGTCCATCCGGATAGCGGAATTCCGCAATCGAGGCGGCATGCATTTCGGCGGAGAAGCCCGCCGCCTCCGGAGCGAGATAGCGGCCATGGCGGATGCGCACCGGGTCCAGGAAATGCTGATGCAAGTGGTCGACGAATTCGATCGCGCGGTCTTCCATCTGGCCGGTGATGGTGACGAAGTCGGCCATGGCCAGGTGCTGCACCAGTTCGCACAGGCCCACGCCACCGGCATGCGGAAACACGCGGACGTTGAACTTGGCGGCCAGCAGCAGGATGGCGAGGTTCTCGTTGACCCCGCCCACGCGCGCGGCATCGATCTGGATCAGGTCCACCGCACCAGCCTGCAGCAGTTGCTTGAACACCACCCGGTTCTGGGTGTGTTCGCCGGTGGAGACCGGCACCGGGGCGATGCCCTGGCGGATCGCGGCGTGGCCGAGGACATCGTCCGGGCTGGTGGGTTCTTCGATCCAGGCGATGTCGAATTCGGCCAGCTGGCGCATCCAGTCGATCGCCGGGCCTACATCCCAGCGCTGGTTGGCATCCACCGCCATCGCGATGCCCGGGCCGATGGCTTCGCGTGCCAGGCGGCAGCGGCGGATATCGTCCTGCACGTTGGCGCCGACCTTGAGCTTGATGGTACGGAAGCCATCAGCGACTGCTTCCTTGGCCAGGCGCACCAGCTTTTCGTCCGAGTAGCCGAGCCAGCCGGGTGAAGTGGTGTAGGCCGGGTAGCCTTGCGCGATCAACTGCGCGATGCGTTGCGCGCGCTGCGGCTGCGCATTGCGCAGGATGGCCAGCGCTTCGTCGCGGGTGAGCGCATCGGTGAGGTAGCGGAAGTCGATGGTGTCGACCAGCTGCTCGGGCGTGAGCTCGGCGATGTAGCGCCACAACGGCTTATTTGCCGCGCGTGCAGCCAGGTCCCAGGCAGCGTTGATGACCGCGCCGATGGCCATGTGCATCACGCCCTTCTCCGGGCCCAGCCAGCGCAGTTGCGAGTCATTGGTGAGCCGGCGCGCAAAGGCACCGAGATCGGCAACGACCTCGTCGACCTGCAAGCCGATCACATGCTCGGCCAGTGCAGCCACCGCCGCAGTCTGCACGTCGTTGCCGCGGCCGATGGTGAATACCAGGCCGTAGCCGGCCAGGTCATTGCCTGCATCGGTGCGCAGCACGACATAGGCGGCCGAGTAATCCGGATCGGGATTCATCGCGTCCGACCCATCGAGCTCGCGCGAGGTGGGGAAGCGGACGTCGTGGGTTTCGAGGGCGACGATGGTGCTCATGGAAGTCCTGGGCGGTGGAAGGTGGAATAAGAACGAACGGACAGAAACGGGAATAGCCAGGTGCGCTGAAGCCCCTCTGCCGAGAGGGCAGGGGCTCCGATTGCGTCGCACCGATGCATTGCCATGCCCCCGCCGCATGCCGCTCTCATGGCGGCCGAGGTGCTGGGAAGGTCGATGGGCGTCAGGCCGTATCGCGCGGATGCGCCACCACCGGTTGACGCTGGCGGCCCAGGCCTTCGATCTCCAGTTCCATCACGTCGCCCGGCTTGAGGTAGACCGGTGGCTTCTGTCCCAGGCCCACGCCCGGCGGGGTACCGGTACTGATGACATCGCCCGGCATCAGCGTCATGTAGCGGCTGATGTGGCTGACCAGTTCGGCTACGCCGAACACCATCGTGCGGGTGCTGCCGTTCTGGTAGCGGTGGCCGTTGACCTCCAGCCACATCGACAGGTTCTGCGGGTCGGCCACCTCGTCGCGGGTGACCAGCCACGGACCGATCGGGCCGAAGGTGTCGGCACTCTTGCCCTTCACCCATTGGCCGCCGTGTTCCAGCTGGAATTCGCGCTCGGACAGGTCGTTGATGACCGCATAGCCGGCAACATGGTTGAGCGCCTGGTCCACCGCCACATCGCGCGCCACATCGCCGATCACCACGCCCAGCTCCACTTCCCAATCGCTCTTGAGCGAGCCGCGCGGAATGATGACGGTGTCGTTGGGGCCGCACACCGCGGTGGTGGCTTTCATGAACAGGATCGGCATCGTCGGGACGTCCATGCCCGATTCGGCGGCATGGTCGGCGTAGTTCAGCCCCACGCAGATGAACTTGCCGATACGGCCCACGGCCGCGCCGTAGCGCGGCTGGTCATCGATCACCGGCAGCGCGGACACATCCAGCGCGCGCAATTTATCCAGGCCGGCGTTGGTGAGATGCTCACCGGCGACATCGTCGATCACACCGCTCAGGTCGCGGATGCGACCTTGTGCATCGATCAGGCCGGGACGTTCGTGGCCTTCGGCGCCAACGCGTACGAGTTTCATGCTGTCTTCCCTTGCAGGTGAGGAATGGAGGAGGCGTTATCGGATGCCGCGCGCGCTCAGTTCGACCAGCCGCCATCGATGATGTGGGTCTGGCCGGTGGTGAACGAGGATTCGTCCGAGGCCAGGTACACCACCAGCTGCGCAATCTCGCGCGCCTCGCCCAGGCGACCCATCGGCTGGCGGTCGGTGAAGCTCTTCCAAACCGCCTGTTCGTCGCCGCCCAGTGCCTTGACGCGCTCGCCCAGCGACGGCGTCTTGATGGTACCGGGGCAGATCGCATTGCAGCGCACGCCCCGGGCCACGTAGTCGGCGGCAATCGCCTTGCTCAGGCCGATCACGGCGGCCTTGGTGACGCCATAGGCGAAGCGGTTCGGCACGCCCTTGATGCTGGAGGCCACCGAGGACATGTTGACGATGCTGCCGGCGCCGCGTTCGAGCATGCCCGGCAGCACCGCCTTGCAGGTGTAGTACATCGCATCGACGTTGATCGAAAACGAACGCTGCCACGCCGGCGCGTCGCAGTCCAGGATACTGCCCTGGTGCACGTAGCCGGCGCAGTTGAACAGCACATCGAACGGGCCGTGTGCGGCCACCAGCGCGTCGATCGCCGAGGCGTCGGTGACGTCGAGCAGTTGCGTGGTGATCGTGTCGGATTCGGCGGCCAGCGTCTGCAGCGCGGCAGCGTCGATATCGGTGGCGAGGACCTGCGCGCCACCGCGCGCGCAGGCCAGCGCGCTTTCGCGGCCGATGCCGGCGCCGGCGGCGGTTATCAGGCAGCGCTTGCCATGCAGGCGCGTAGTGGAAGCGGTGGAAGCAGAGAGGGTCATACCGATGAGGTTCCGTAGGTGGGGGCCGCCGGCCGTGGCAGACGATAGAACGTGCGTGCGTTGTCGCCGAACACCGCATCGGTGTGCCCGGGCGCATGCTGCGTGACCAGTTGCTGTGCGAGGCCGAGCCACTGCGCGTACTCCGCGCGCTGGGTCAGCACCGGCCAGTCGCTGCCCCAGAGCAGGCGGTGCGCGCCAAAGCGTGCGAACAGATGCGCCACATACGGCTCCAGCGCATCCATGCCGGCGCCGCGTGCCGCTTCGGTGAGCAGGCCGGACAGTTTGCAATGCACATGGAGAGATTGCGCCAACGCCGCCATGCCGGCCGCCCAGGCGACGAACTCGCCCGCGGCGATCTGCGGCTTGCCGCCGTGATCGACGACCACGCGCAATCCCGGGTGGCGCTGCAGGCGCGCCTGCAATGCGGGCACATGGGCGGCACGGATCAATGCATCGAACGCCAGCTCGTGGGCGAGCATTGCATCGAAGGCGGCGTCGAGGTCGGCACTTGCCAGCCACTGCACATCGGCAATGTCCTGCACCATCGGACGCAAGCCCTTGAGCAGGCCGCCGCCGGCACGCACCAGTGCGTCGATGCGCGCGGCGGCATCGGGCGCGGCGAAATCCACCCAGCCCACCACGCCGGCAATGCGCGGCTCATCGCGCGCCAGTTCGAACAGGTAACAGGTTTCCGCCTCTGTCGCGGCCGCCTGCACGACGACCACGCTGCCAACGCCAGCCGCGTCCAGCGCCGCGCTCACATCGTGCGGGGCGAAGTCGCGGTAGAGCGGCGCCAGCGCAGGCGTCAGCCAGCCGTAGTCGCCACGGGCCAGGTGCCAGAAATGCAGATGCGCATCGACGCGGTTCATGGCGTGGGCAGGTCTGCGGCGAGCAGGCCGCCGTCGCGCAAATGCTGCCACAGCGCGGCCGGAATGGACGCCTGCAGGCGGGTGGCAGCCGAGTGCACCTCCGCCACGTTGCGCATGCCGGCCACCACCGTGGTCACCGCCGGATGGGCCAGCGGGAACTGCAGGGCTGCCGCGCCGATATCCACCTCGAACGCCGCGCACGCCGCATACAGCCGCTGTGCGTGCTGCAGCGTGGTGGTGTCCACCGGTGCGTAGTTGTAGGTAGCGCCGGGCCCGCGCGCGTCGCTGAGCAGGCCAGAGCTGTACGGGCCGGCGGACAGGATCGACACCCCGCGTTGCTGCGCTTGATCGAGCAACGCGCGCGCGCCGTGCTGTTCCAGCAGCGTGTAGCGGCCGGCCAGCATCACGCAGTCGAGCGGAAAGCGGGGCAGCACCTCCAGTGCCACGTCCTGCTCGTTGACGCCCAGCCCGATCGCCCCGCAGGCGCCGGCGGCCTTCAGCTCCGCCATCGCCGGCAAGGCCTCCTCCAAGGCCTGCCGCAGCACGCGGGCGTGGTTGTCGCCATGGGTCAGCGCACCGATGTCGTGCAACAGCAGCACGTCGATGTAGTCGGTGCCCAGGCGCTGCAGGCTGGAAGCGAACGCGCGGCGCACGCCATCGGCGCTGTAGTCGAACGCGGCGCGCCGGCCGGCCACCGCGAAACCCTCGCGGCCGGCGACGGCCTGCGCGTCGTCGTAAACGCAGCGGCCCACCTTGGTCGATAGCGTGTAGGCGTCGCGCGGCACCCCGGCCAGGCCGCGGCCCAACCGTGTCTCGCTCAGGCCGTAGCCGTAGTAGGGCGCGCTGTCGAAGTGGCGGATGCCGGCCTCGAACGCCCCCGCCACCGCCGCCAGCGCAGCGTCCTCGGCCACTTCGGCATACAGGTTGCCGATCGGCGCGGCGCCAAATCCCAGCGACGACAAATGCACCTGGGTGTTGCCTAGCTGTCGCCGCGACATGCTCACGCGCGTCTCTCCGCAGGCGCTGCCAGGGCGGCATGCGACGGTACGGAGTCCGGAGAACAAGGGCTGGGCATGGCAAGGTCCACTCGCCGGCAGGCACCCGGCTGTTCGCATATGAATATGGCAATCATGAGTGAACAGATCACGCTGCGGTGCAGCATAACGCGTCGATCAGGGCGAACGGTGCCGCTGGGGCGGGCGGCCGTCAGTTTGGGTGTGGAAGGCGCGCTGAAACCGGGATGCCGCCGTGGTCGGTGCCGCTTCCGGGCATCGGCCCACTCCACGGCTGCGCAGTCGTTGTGGGTCTCACGGGTAGGAAGATCCCCGTGCCGAAAGCGGGGGCGGCACGCTGCGCGGCACGGCAGGGGATGCTATGGACGTTCCGTCAGGGATGTTGGTGCAGGCCCGGGCGCGCTGGACGCCTTGCCGTTGGCGATACGCACCGCGCATGAGATCGGATCCGCGCGCTGGGTCACCTGTGCAGAATGACCACGGCGCGAGGGCGGGGCCTGGATGGCCCCGCCGCTGGACTCAGCCGCAGCAGTAGCAGACGTTGCCCTGGCCCAGGTCGCCGCCGAACTCGGGGCACTCGGCCTTGCAAGCCCACGCGCTACACGATTCGGCTTTCGGTTGTGCGCCATCGACCGCCATCACCTGGAACGCACCGAAACCGGTGCTGGCCAGGAAGGCCGCTGCCATCAACGCACTGCGCAAGCTTACCCAACGCTTTTTCATGCCTTACTCCCTCACTGTTGCAAAAGCCGCTGGCGCGTCCGTGCGGCGCAAGGCGGCAACCAGGTCCTGCACCCGCTCCGTGGTATCGAAGACGCCAAGATGGGAATGGCGCACGCGCCCCTGCCCATCGATGGCCAATAGCAGCGGCACGTTGCGCGCGCGAAACAGCATCAGCGCGCGACGATCGGTCAAACTGACCACCGGAAAATCCAGCCCATGCACATGCGCATAGCGCGCGGCTTGCGCCGGATCGCACTGGCAGACCCCAAGCAATTGCGGATGCCCGGGCAGGTTGGCCTGCAGCTGGTGCGCCGCGCGCAGCACCGTCGGCGCCGAGCGCTGGCAATACGGGCAGGTGGTGGTGAAGAAGAACAGCACCTGCGCCTGCGCCTGCGGTGCGCCCAGCAGGTGACGCTGACCCCGCGCATCGGTGGCCTCCACCCGTGGCACGTACATGCCCGCGTAGGGGCTGCTGACGCGCGTCTGCAACCACTGCTGCTGCAGGCGCAATTGCCGGTTCTGCCAGGCCAGCACGGCGATCAACGCGCAGGCCACCAGCAGGCCCATCCAGAGCCAGGGAAAACGTCGCGCCATGCCAGCTCCAGAGCACCCTTGAATGGCCGAGCCTTGCCCAGTGATGCGCAGATGGTCAATGGTGATAACGACAACTGCGATACGGCGCGGTCTGCGGTTGTGGATGCGATCACGCCGCTGCGCTTGGGCTTGCCAGCGAATCGATGTAGCACTGGCTGCGTTTGCGCGGCTATTGAAGTGCGCTTGGGCCGGGGGTGCGGTCGCGCCCGGGTGCGCTCCTACGGGGAGGCGTGATTGCGGTTATCGTGGCGCTGCGCTTGGGCTTGCCAGCGAATCGATGTAGCACGGGCTGTGTTTGCGCGGCTATTGAAGTGCGCTTGGGCCGGGGGTGCGGTCGCGCCCGGGTGCGCTCCTACGGGGGGCGTGATTGCGGCTGTGGTGCTTGTCAATCTTCTTCGGGTGGCGGCAATACGATGCCGTCTGCGTCGATGGCGAGCTTGCCGGCCATCAGCACGGCCTGGGTGCGGTTGGTGACGCCGAGCTTGCGCAGGATTGCGGTGACATGCGCCTTGATGGTGGCCTCGGAGACACCCAGGTCGTAGGCGATCTGCTTGTTGAGCCGTCCTGCGCCCAGCATCTGCAGCACACGGAACTGCTGCGGGGTGAGATCGCGCAGGCGCTGGCCGACTTCGCGTTCCTCGCTGTCGGTGGGCGGCAGCTGCTGCGCTTCGGTGGGAATCCAGCGCTCGCCGTCGAGCACCGTGGCCAGGGCGCGGCCGATGGTGTCCGAATCGGCGGACTTGGGGATGAAGCCAAACGCCCCATGGTCGATCGCCCGCCGCATCACCGTGGGCTCCTCGCGCGCGGACACCACCACCACCGGCAGCTGCGGATGCAGCGAGCGCATATGCACCAGCGCACTGAAGCCCTGCGCGCCGGGCATGTTGAGGTCCATCAACAGCAGGTCGGCATCCGGTTGCGCATCGGCCAGCGTGTACAACGCATCGACGTTGTCGGCCTCGAACAACTGCACTCCCGGCATCACGCGCTGCACCGCCCCGCGCAAGGCTTCGCGGAACAGCGGGTGGTCATCGGCAATGAGCAGCGTGGTCATGTTGGGGCCGGGAATGGGGAATCGGGAATGGGGAATCGCAAGAGCAGAAGCAAAGCACAAGAGCGACATCAACAACTAAGGGCAACAGCAACAGCGGTGAGAGATGGTGCGTATGGTGGCTCGGGGAAAGCCGCGAAACACCGGTTAACAGAGACGGACTGGAGACGGTCTTTACAATCCCCATGCCGCCTCTGCACCCCGTTCGCAGGGAACCGCTTCAACGATTCCCCATTCCCGATTCCCTCCGGTCGCAGGGAACCGCTTCAACGATTCCCCACTCCCGATTCCCCATTCCCAACGCGCGCCAGCGCGTTACCTCGCCAGCCGCTCGTTGACCAGCGAATCCACCACCGACGGATCGGCCAGCGTGGAGGTGTCGCCCAGTTGGTCGGGTGCGTTTTCGGCGATCTTGCGCAGGATGCGGCGCATGATCTTGCCCGAGCGGGTCTTGGGCAGGCCGGGGGCCCACTGCAGGTGATCGGGCGAGGCGATCGGGCCGATCTCCTTGCGCACCCAGCTCACCAGTTCCTTGTGCAGTGCGTCGCTGGGTTCTTCGCCGGCGATCAGGGTCACGTAGGCATAGATGCCCTGGCCCTTGACGTCGTGCGGGAAGCCGACCACCGCCGCTTCGGCCACCTTGGGGTGCGAGACCAGCGCGCTTTCCACCTCGGCGGTGCCGATGCGGTGGCCGGAGACGTTGATGACATCGTCCACGCGGCCGGTGATCCAGTAATAGCCATCGGCATCGCGGCGGCAGCCGTCGCCGGTGAAGTAGCTGCCCGGATAGGTGCGGAAGTAGGTGTCGATGAAGCGCTGGTGGTCGCCGTAGACGCTGCGCATCTGGCCCGGCCAGGAATCCAGCAGTACCAGGTTGCCTTCGGTGGCGCCTTCCAGGATCTTGCCTTCGGCATCCACCAGCGCCGGCTGCACGCCGAAGAACGGCAGCGTGGCCGAGCCCGGCTTGAGGTCCACCGCGCCGGCCAGCGGCGAAATCAGGATGCCGCCGGTTTCGGTCTGCCACCAGGTATCCACGATCGGGCAGCGGCTGTCGCCGACGACCTCGTAGTACCAGCGCCAGGCTTCGGGATTGATCGGCTCGCCCACGCTGCCGAGCAGGCGCAGGCTCTTGCGCGAGGTCTGCTTGACCGGCGCCTCGCCA
The DNA here is from genome assembly GCF_002939885.1 of Xanthomonas cucurbitae. Lineage (GTDB taxonomy): Bacteria > Pseudomonadota > Gammaproteobacteria > Xanthomonadales > Xanthomonadaceae > Xanthomonas > Xanthomonas cucurbitae. The sequence goes on along the minus strand of NZ_MDED01000016.1, from coordinate 35,442 downwards.
TCGCGCATCAGCGCGCGGATGGCGGTGGGTGCGGTATAGAACAGGGTGACCTGGTGCTTGTCGATCACTTCCCAGAAGCGCGACACGCTGGGATAGTTCGGCACGCCTTCGAACATCAGCGCGGTGGCGCCATTGGCGAGCGGGCCGTAGACGATGTAGCTGTGCCCGGTGACCCAGCCCACGTCGGCGGTACACCAATAGATGTCGTCCTCGCGCAGGTCGAACACCACTTCGTGCGTGTAGCTGGCAAACAGCAGATAGCCGGCGGTGGTGTGCAGCACGCCCTTGGGCTTGCCGGTGGAGCCGGAGGTGTACAGGATGAAGAGCGGGTCTTCCGCGTTCATGCGCTCGGGCTCGCACTCGGCCGGCTGGCCGTCGACCACGTCGTGGAACCAGCGGTCGCGCGGGGCCTGCATGTCCACCGCGCCGCCGGTATGGCGCACCACCAGCACGGTTTCCACCGTGGTGGTGCCGGGGATCTTCAGGGCGGCGTCCACGTTGGCCTTGAGCGGAATCTTCTTGCCGCCGCGCAGGCCTTCGTCGGCGGTGATGATGAGCTTGCTCTGGCAGTCGATCACGCGGTCGGCGATGGAGTTGGCGGCAAACCCGCCAAACACCACCGAATGCACCGCACCGATACGCGCGCAGGCCAGCATGGCCACGGCCGCATCGACGATCATCGGCAGGTAGATGGTGACCCGGTCGCCCTTCTGGACGCCCAGGTTGCGCAGCGCATTGCCGAGCTTGCACACGCGCTCATAGAGCTCGCGATAGGTCACCGGGTAGGAGGCGGCATCCGGGCTGTCGGGTTCGAACAGCAGCGCGGTCTTGTCGCCGCGGGTGGCCAGCTGGCGGTCCAGGCAGTTGACGCTGGCGTTGAGTTCGCCATCGGCGAACCAGCGGATGTGGAAGTCGTCCAGCGCGTAGCTGACGTCCTTGACCTGGGTGGGTTGCTTGAACCAGTCCAGCCGCTGCGCGGCCTTGCCCCAGAACTGCTCGGGGTGCTCGATCGATTCGCGGTACAGCGCTGCGTATTGCTCGCGGGTCACGCGCGCATCGGCGGCGAATGCGGGATCGACGGGATAAACATCAGCCATGGCAGCCTCACTTACGATGAACGTGTCGGGAGAGGGCACGGCAGCTGCCCTCGGAAAGCAATCAGTGTGCCGTATCCATTCTGTCCCGGCGTTCAACGCCGCCTTAGACCATGGTCGTAACCAGGCAGGTGCGCCAGCGCACATCCATTGCGCGTCCTGGTGCGGGCATTGCCATCCCGGTGGAATGCTGCGTTGCAGCTACGACCAAAGGCGAATAGGCTGCGAAGCGCGGACTGCCTCACGCTCCGCACAGCATCGCCATCAAAGCGCGAGGCCTTCATCGGGGAGAGGGGTTCATGAAACACCGTAATGCACCGTTGGTGCGTCATCCATTGGCCATGGCCGTGCTGGTCGCCAGTTTCCTGCCGGGGGTTGCGTTCGCGCAAACGGCCAAGGAAAAGGCACTGGAAGCGCGCATCGCCGAACTCGAGCGCCAAGTCCAGCTGCTGGTCAGCGCTCAGCAGCAACAGCAGGGCCAGATCGCCCAGACGCAGAGCCAGGTCAGCGAGGTGCGCACCTTGCAGGCCCAGGCACCTGCTGCGGCGCCTGCGCTGCCGGCCGGCAAGCGGCCGATCCAGCTGACCAGCATCACACCGAACGCGGTGGCGGGGACCACCTTCCGTTACGGTGGTTTCATCAAGGCCGACTTCATGACCACCCGCACCGGCGACGGCGCGTTGCCCGAAGGCGCGGTGGGCCGCTATCTGTATATCCCGACGCAGACGCCGGTCGGTGGCCGGGCGTCGAGCACCGACACCGACTTCCACGCCAAGTTCTCGCGCTTCAACCTGGGCGTGGACACCGTCACCGAGAACGGCGACAAGCTCACCGGCTTCATCGAACTGGATTTCTTCGGCAACGCGCTGGCCAACCAGGTCAACAACTTGTACGGCGGCACCTTGCGGCATGCCTACATGAGCTGGAACAACTGGCTGGCCGGCCAGACCTGGTCCAATTTCGTCGATGCCTCCATCCTGCCGGAAGCGGCCGACATCGTCGGGCCCACCGATGGCGCGTTATTCAGCCGCCAGAACCAGATCCGTTACACCCGTGGCGCCTTCAGCATCTCGGCGGAAAACCCGGAAACCCTCACCACGCCCTATCAGGGTGGCAACACCATCCTGGCCGCCGATCACGGTGCGATGCCGGACCTGACCGCGCGCTACAACTGGAAGGGGACCTGGGGCACCTTCGGCCTGTCGGCGATCGCACGGCAATACCGCACCCGCAGTGCGCTCACCAACGACACCGCCTTCGGTGGCGCCATCGCCGGCGGCGGGCGCTGGATCATCAATTCCAGCAACGACCTGCGGTACCAGCTGGCCTACGGCGAGGGTCTGGGCCGCTACCTGGGCCTGGGCAACGGCTCGGACGTGGAGCTGGACGTGGATGGCAACATCCACGCCGTGGGCACCTGGGCCGGTTGGTTGGCCTGGCGCCACGACTACACCCCCAAGCTGCGCACCACCATCATGTATTCGCGGGTGGACTACGACCACAGCCTGGCCAACACCGGCGGGCTTGCCAGCAAGTCGCAGCAGAGCATCCGTGCCAACGTGTTCTATTCGCCGTTGCCCAAGGTGGACGTGGGCGCTGAGCTGATGTACGGCCGTCGCGACGCGGAAAACGGCGACAGCGGCGACATCTCGCGCCTGCAGTTCACCACCAAGTACAGCTTCTAAGCTTCACTCATCGGTTCCCCCTGCCACCCCGGTGGCAGGGGCGGCACCGCCCTTGCAGCACTGGAGACCGACATGACCGTCTCGAATGACGCCTTGATCGCCAAGATCGATGCCAATCCGAAGTACCACGCCCTCAAGCGCCAGCGCAATGCGCTGGGCTGGACCCTCACCGTGATGATGTTGCTGGCCTATTACGGCTACATCGGGCTGATCGCCTTCGACAAGGCCTTCCTGGCCAGGCCGATCGGCGACGGCGTCACCACCATCGGGATCCCGATCGCGATCGGGGTGATGGTGTTCACCATCGTCATCACCGCTGTGTACGTGCGTCGCGCCAACAACACCTACGACCAACTGACCGCACAGATCCTGGAGGACGCGCGCAAATGAGCAAGTACTCGCGTCTTCTGCTGATCCTGGCCGGCCTGTTGCCCGCAGGCATGGCGCTGGCGGCCGGTGACATCGGCCAGGCCGACAAGCAGCCTACCAACTGGGTGGCGATCGCCATGTTCGGCTTCTTCGTGCTGGGCACCTTGTGGATCACCAAGTGGGCGGCCAAGAAAACCCGCTCGGCGGCGGACTTCTACACGGCCGGCGGCGGTATCACCGGTTTCCAGAATGGCCTGGCCATCGCCGGTGACTACATGTCGGCGGCCTCGTTCCTGGGCATCACCGCCGCGGTGATGGCCAACGGCTACGACGGCCTGATCTACGCGATCGGCTTCCTGGTCGGCTGGCCCATCCTGACCTTCCTGATGGCCGAACGGCTGCGCAACCTCGGCAAGTACACCTTTGCCGACGTGGCCGGCTACCGCTTCGCGCCGACCGCCATCCGCAGCTTTGCCGCCTCCGGCACGCTGGTGGTGGTGCTGTTCTATCTGATCGCGCAGATGGTCGGTGCCGGTGCACTCATCAAGCTGCTGTTTGGCCTGGACTACTGGGTGGCAGTGACCCTGGTCGGCCTGCTGATGATGGTCTACGTGCTGTTCGGCGGCATGACCGCCACCACCTGGGTGCAGATCATCAAGGCGGTGCTGCTGCTGACCGGCGTGACCTTCATGGCGGTGGCCATCATGTGGCACTTCAACTTCAGCTTCGAGGCGCTGTTCGCCGAGGGCGTGCGGGTGAAGACCGCGGTGGCGGCCAATGGCGGCGCCTCGCCGGAAGACGCGGCCAAGGCTGGCCTGTCGATCATGGGCCCAGGCGGTTTCGTCAAGGACCCGATCTCGGCCATCTCCTTCGGCATGGCGCTGATGTTCGGTACTGCGGGCCTGCCGCACATCCTGATGCGCTTCTTCACCGTTCCCGATGCCAAGCAGGCGCGCAAGTCGGTGCTGTGGGCCACCACCTGGATCGGCTACTTCTACATCCTGATCTTCATCATCGGCTTCGGTGCGATTGCGCTGGTGCTGACCAACCCGCAGTTCGCCGATGTCGCCACCGGCACCATCCACGGCGGCAAGGGTGCGGCCAACATGGCGGCGGTGCTGGTCGGTAATGCGGTGGGCGGCAACGTGTTCATGGGCTTCATCTCGGCGGTGGCCTTCGCCACCATCCTGGCGGTGGTGGCCGGCCTGACCCTGTCCGGTGCCTCGGCGGTGTCGCATGACCTGTATGCCACGGTCATCAAGAAGGGCAACCCGGCGCCGGGCTCGGAGCTGAAGGTCTCGCGTGCCACCACTCTGGTGCTGGGCCTGATCGCGGTGCTGCTGGGCATCGTATTCGAGAAGCAGAACGTGGCCTTCATGGTGTCGCTGGCCTTTGCCATCGCCGCCTCGGCCAACTTCCCGGTGCTGATCCTGTCGTTGCTGTGGAAGGACTGCACCACCCGTGGCGCAGTAATCGGCGGCTTCCTGGGCCTGATCTCCTCGCTGGTGCTCACGGTGCTGTCGCCGTCGGTGTGGGTGGATACGCTGGGCAACGCGGCCGGCTCGGCGCCGTTCCCGTACGCCTCGCCCGCGCTGTTCTCGGTGACCATTGGCTTTGTCGGCATCTGGCTGTTCTCGATCCTGGATCGCAGCCCGCAGGCCGCCAACGAGCGCATCGCGTTCAAGGCACAGCAGATCCGCGCCGAAACCGGCCTGGGTGCCAGTGGTGCTTCCGGTCACTGAGTGGTGCCTGGATGAGTGGATCGCAGACGCCGGCCTTGTGCCGGCGTCTTGCGTTTGGAGCGTGCAATGCCGGGTGGGTGTCTGCGCCAGCGCCCTGATGGGCGCGACTGGCATTGCGTGGGGTTGGATTGCGGCGCGTGGACACCATGGATATCGCGCTGCCCGCGCGCTGTGGGCTTCGCTAAACGCACCGGCAATTCGGGCGGTGCTCGGGCGGTGTAACAATTAAGTCACTGCGCGTGACTAAATTTCCTGACAAGCCGCCGCCGATCACGGATGGCTTGACTCACCCCGTCGCCGTGACACCGATACTGGCGCTTCTGGCAATTGCATCGATAGCGTCGACGCATCGGTGCACTCGCCTTCTCGCATTTCTCTCCTTCTTCGGATCATCAAAATGACTGCCTCATCTGTGATTCATCCGCTTGCACGCGCATGCCGGCTTATGGGTGCGCTTGTCGCCCTGGCGGCGTTACCGCAATGGGCAATGGCTTCCTGCAGTGACTCTGCGGACGCCAAGATGCGTGCCATCCTGTTCAACGGCGGCTCAAATACGGTTGTTCTCGCCCACCGTGGTTTATGGGGAAAGTATGCGGGCATTGCCGACATGCCCGAAAACTCGCGTGGTTCGTTGCAGGTCGCCAATGACCAGTGCATGGACGGCGTCGAACTGGACGTTAAGCTCACCAGCGATGGCGTGCCTGTGCTGTTGCACGACTACAACCTCGGCCGTACCACGACGGTGTGGCAGCAGCATCCGGGCGTCAAATACGACCCGATCACCAACCAGGGTGTCAATCCGTCGATCCTGGTCACACCTTGGTCCCAGGTCAGCCAGTTGTTCTTGCTGACTCCCGACCGCCGCGCCACAACCGGCTATCACGTGCCGCGCGTCGATGAGCTGTTCGCCTATTACAAGCAACACAACCTGCGCACGCCGATGGTCTTCGACATCAAGGACGCGGCAACGGTGCGGGCAGTGCGCAACGCCGCTAACGGTGCGTTCGGCGAACTCGCCGGCAGCTATGTCGCCGCCAAAGTCAAAGCAACGCTCTACGCCAGCCGTGACGCCTATCGCGCAGACGGTAACGGGATGGTGGGCATCCCGGTATTCACCACCAACATGCTTGGCAAGATCAATGTGCGCCAGACCATCGGGGCGTGGATGGATACCGGTAGGCAGACGATGGAAATCAACGTCAAGCAACTCGGCGGCTTGTTGCAGAGCGATGCCGACTTCATTCACGAGCGTGACTATCGCGTGGGCGTGTTCCAGGCCATTCCGGACGGCCCGTCGCCCGGCAAGTTCTATCAGAACAGTGGTGCCTGCTGTTACGCCTTGTCGGATCTGTATTTTTCCTATGCCGGCGGTCGCGACACGGCTGATAACCGCGGAGACCTCGACTTCATCGTCCGGCAGGAAGCCTTCGGGCTGATTACCACTGACGATCCGAAGACGGCCATGGCGTATCTGCGCGCGCGCGGCAAGCACGACTGATTGCATCGTCTGATCCGATCGGCGTCGGCCCGCTCGGCCGGCGCCCCGACGGTGGCGTTTGCCGCCGTCGGTTCTATCCAAGGGAGTTTCGCTACGTGTCTTCCATTCGTCTTGCCCTGAGTGCACTTGCGGTGGCGCTCATTTACACAGCGTGTCTGCGTGCAGATGCTGCGGCCATCACGACCTCCGGCACGGTCATGCAGATCGGTCCGCAATCGCTCAACGCGCAGGAATATCGTGCGCTTGCGCTGGCCGATCTGCCCAAGGAAATCAACCCTGCCACCGCTGCCGATCCTGCGTTCGTGCGGGAATTTGCCGATCGTCTGTTACTGGTGCAAGAAGCCCAGCGTGAGCATCTCCAGGACGATCCTGTGGTGGCAGCGCGCATTCGTCAGGCCACCGATGCCATCCTGGCCAAAGCAGTACAGACCCGTGCACGTGATACTGCCAAGATCGATGCCGCACAGATCAAGGCGCAGTTCGATGCGCACCCGCATGATTATGACGAGGTGCATCTGCGGCATCTGTTCGTGGCCCTGCAACCACAGGGTGATGCGCGAGGTGGCACACCGTTGAACGATGCACAGGCACTGGCACGGGCGCAGCACCTCAAGCAGCAGCTGGACGCTGGCGTGCCATTCGCGGAACTGGCCATGCGCGAGTCCGATGATGGCAGCACGGCCGCCGAAGGCGGCGAGCTATCGCCCATCTTCCAGCGCAACCTTGCCGATGCCTTCGTCGCGCCAGTGCAGGGATTGGGCGAGGGGGAGGTCTCTGCGCCGGTGCGCGGCCCGGAGGGATACCACCTGATTCGTCTCGATGCGCGGCGACCAGCCACCTTGGACAGTGCAGCGGGGCAGATCGACGTGCAACTGCGTGACCAGGCGGCTGCAACGACGTTGGCCCAACTGCGTCAGGCCAACCCGCTGAGCGTCGATCATGTTGCGTTGGAAGCCGCGCTGCGGTAACCGGCAGAACAGATGCCAAGGGATGCACAACCGATGCGCGTCCGGGATCACTCCCCGCACAGATCAGGCGCTGGAGTGATTGCAACGATCATGCTGCTGGCGTGCAGCGCTTGCTCGTCGCCCGTGCCGCAGTCGTCTCCATCGCAGAGGGGCAAGGCCACACCCACGCAGACGTCGGCGGCGTCCTCGCGACGGAAGTCGCACACCGTGCCGCAGCGGTTGTTCGATGCGGCGATACAACAACTGGCCTGCCGCGAACGTCAGCAAGAGCAGGCCGCGCAGATCGCCCGAGGGGTGGTGGCCACAGCCATGCAACCGGGGCGGGATGGGTGCACGGCAGGCACGCCATTGCAGATCGAGGCGATGTTGCGTACGGCCGCCGCGCAGGGCGACACGGACGCCAAGCGGTATCTGTTGGCGCAACGCGCAGCGCAAGTGATGCAGCGCGCCGTCGCCGAGGCGCCCGCCGGGACGCAGGCGAGGTTGTCGTCCGCCGATGAGCGCGAAGTAGACGCTCTGGTGAAAGACCTGGAGTTGCTCGCGCTGTCGGGCGACCGCGATGCCATCGAGACCCTGGCGCAGGTGGTGGAGTCACCGCTGCTGCATGCGCCCGACCCGGTCTATGCGGCCGCCTGGCGGCTGGCTTCGCGTCAGCCACCGACCCGGACGCCGGATCTGGCGGCACCGCTGGAGGCCGAAGATGAAATAGTGGAGTCGCTGCCTCCACAACAGCAGCAACAAGCGCGCAGTTTGGCAGTGGAGTTGTTCGGATATTGCTGCCGTGCACACGGCGGTGCTGGCTGAGCAGCGCCGGGCTTATCGGAAATACAGCGCTTTCAACGGCAAGGTGGCCGCGCCGATCGCGCACGCATTGGCCGGTGCTTCGGCGGGCAGTAGCGCCGGCAGCGGGCGGCCTTGGCCGCGACGCGGCTGGTTGTCGATCTGCACCGCAGCGATCAGCCGTTGCGCCAGATCCCTTGGCAGGCGCCCGCCGAAGACGATCGCTTCCGGGTCGCAGACGGCGGTGATCGCCGAAACGATCAAGGACACCCCTGGCGCGCTGCGCGCGATCCAGCGCTCGATCGCCGGCCATGTCGGGTCGTAGGCGGCCAGCAGTGCACGCACGTCCGCTAGGACGATCCCGTCCTCGGCCAGGAGTTCGCGCAGCAGTTCCAGCGTGGCGCGCTCGAGTTTTTGCGCGGGCAGCATGCCGGCGAATTCACCCGCATTGCCGCGCGCACCGCGCATCACCTGGCCATCGACGACCAGGCCACCGCCGAAGCCGTAGCTAAGGTAGAGGTAGGCGAAGTCGCGGTAGGTCCGGCCCAGCCCCAGCATGGCTTCGCCGGCCGCGGCCACGCTGCCGTCGTTGTCCATCCACACCGGCTGCGCAAGTGCGTCGGCCAGCCACGGACAGAGCGCGATCTGGCCGAGCGCACGCAGTGGCTCGGGCGGGTTGATGAAGGCATCCACGCCGGTGAAGAACCCGCTCACGGCCACCCCGACACCCAGGCGTGGGCCTGCCGCGTCGACACGCGCCAGCAGCGCGGCGTCGGCGGCCTGCAATTGCGCCAGCACACCGTGCAAGGTGGTATCGGTCAGTGCGGTCTCGCTGAGCGCCAGCACCGCGCCGGAAAAATCCACCAGCGCCAGGTTCAGCGCATCGGTGGCGATGGAGATGCCCAGCGTGTGGCCATGCCCGGGGTTCAACGACACCGCCACGCCTGGCTTGCCGCGTCCGGCCCGCACCACGCTGCTGCCCATCTGCACCATGCCACGCGCGTGCAGGCCGTCGATCAGGCGCACGGCGGTCTGCACCGTCAGCCCGGTGCCGCGGCTCAGGTCGGCGCGGGTCAGCACCCCATGCAGCCGCAGGCGCTCGAGCATGTCGCGCTCGTTGAGGCTCAGATCGGGAGGGGCGGGTGCACGGGGCGGCAAGGCGAAGGTAGCGGTGGACGGCATGGCTGAACGGGGAGGTGCACGACGGGATCGTCAAGCTTACGCAGCTGAAGATTGCAATAATTAATTCACAGTGTGTTATTAAATTAGCCTTCTCACCTCTCGCCGTCCAGCCCATGGCCCGTTTCCGCACCCGCCCGTCTCCTCGCTTCTGTCTGCTGGCGCTCGGCGTCGGTATCAGTCTGAGCGCCCATGCCACAGGGCCTGGCCCTGGCCCGAGCGGTCCCCCAGGCGACACTCCGGTGCAGCTGGATGCGGTGCAGGTGTCCGGCCAGCACCTGTCGATCCGCCAGGCCATCGGCGCCAAGCGCGAGGCGGCAGTGGTGTCCGATGGCGTGGCTGCCGACGATATCGGCTCGATCCCGGACTTCGGCCTGGGCGAGGCGCTGCAGCGCGTGCCGGGCGTATCGATGGTGGTCAACAACGGGCGGGGTGAAGCACAGTTCATGAGCCTGCGTGGCTTCAACCCCGACTACAACACGGTGCTGATCGACGGCGTGGCGCTGCCGTCCACCGAAACCAGCCGGCGCGTGCAGTCGCTGGATGTTATCCCCGCCTCGCTCGCGCAGCAGGTGGACATCTACAAGACCTTCAATGCCGACATGGACAGTAATGCCATCGGCGGCATCGCCTCGCTGCGCACGCGCAGCGCGTTCGATCACGATGGTCCCTTCGCCAGCGTGCGGGCGAACGTGGCCGATTGGGAAAACCGCCGGCATCTGCAGGGCAGTACGCCATCGGGCCAGGTGCAGGGCACTTTCAGCGACACCTTCGGCCCGGACAACCGCTTCGGGGTGGTGCTGTCGGCCGACTACTTCCGCCGCGATTCGTCGTCGTTGAACACCGCCATCGACAGCTACAGCTACTACGCCAACGGCGTTCGCCAGAACCTGACCCCGGGCCTGGACACCGACGGCATGGCGATCGCCCCGGACCGGTTTCGCCCGCTCAGCTACGACAATCTACGCCAGCGCCGCAGCGTGTTCGGCAAGCTGGAATACGACGATGGGCAGGTGATGAAACTGGCCTTGAGCGCCGGCTGGTTCGAGCACAGCAACGACGAACAACGCCGCTCGCAATGGATCAACCGGGTCGGCAATGCACAGCTGGCCGACGCCGACGACGGCCGCTATGCGCAGGGCAGTGCGCAGACCGACGCCAACCGCTTCGACCAGACCCGCACGCTGCGTTACGCACAACTGGGCGGCAGCTTCCGCCTCAACCAGGACGGCCATATCGATGTGCTGCTCAACCGTGCCAACGGGAGCTATCGGCAGGACACGCGCGAAGATGTCTTCACCGCAGCCGCATCCACACGGCTGGGATTCGGCTACGCACTGAGCGATGACACACGGCCGACCATCACCCTGGCCGACCCCGGCTACTACGCCAACCCGGCCAACTATCTGCAGTCCTACTTCCTGACGCGTGTGGAGAACAGCAGCACCGATACCACCACCTTCAACGTCGACTACAGCCAGAACGCCGACGCCGACGCGCAGGGCTGGGGGCTGCGCACCGGGCTGCACTATCGCGACCTGCAGCAGCGCTACAACCTGGACGAAACACGCCTGAATCCGGCTGGCCGGGTGAGCCTGGCCACGGTGGGCACCGACGACGCACGCATCTGCCCGTATGCCGATTTCAGCTGCCTGCTGTTGGTGGACCCGGCACGGGTTGCCGCGTTCGCTGCCGCATCGCCGGGCGCCTATGTGCTGGCCACCACCAATGCGCGTAACAGCGCCATCAGCGATTTCCGTATCGACGAACGCAGCGGCGCGGCCTACGTGATGGGCACCTGGCATGGCGAGCGCACCCAGGCCACGCTGGGCCTGCGCAACGAATACCTGCAGCGGCAGGTGCGCAGCGCGGTACCGCAACCACTGAGCAGCACCACCAACTACGTGCAGCAATCCGATGACAGCGATCGCCGCTTTCTGTTGCCATCGGCCAACCTTGGCTGGGATATCACTCCTGCCTTGAAACTGCGCCTGGCCGGCAGCCGCACGGTTGGCTTGCCCACCTACGGCGATATCGGCCAGAACAGCAGCCCGGTGGTGGATATCACCGGGTTGACCATCAACCGCAGCATCGCCAATCCGCAGCTGCGCCCGCGTCGATCGGACAATCTGGACCTGTCGTTGGAGTGGTACCCGGATCAGGACTCGCAGCTGTCGGTGGCGCTGTTCCACAAGCGCATCGACAACGAGATCGTGCGCCTGACCAGCACCGATACCGAACGCGATCCCGGCGGGCTGGTGGGCACCTACGAGGTCACCACCACCCAGGCGATCAATACCGGCGCGGCTACCGTGCAGGGTGTGGAATTCACCGCCATCGACACGCGCTTCGACTTCCTGCCTGGCGCCTGGTCGCACCTGGGTGCGATGGCCAACCTCACCCTGCTGGACCCGCGCACCGCCCAGGTGCAGATGAGCGATGGCAGCCTGCGAGCACTGCCCGGCCTGATGGAATCGCCCAAGCGCAGCGCCAATGCCTCGCTGCTGTACGACATCGGCCCGTTCAGTGCGCGCCTCAGCGCCAACTACACCGGTCTGCAATTGCTCTCCGCTGCTACCGACAACCGTGTCAACGACCGCTACTACGACGCCATCACCAGCTACGACGCGCAGCTGGCGTGGCGCTTCAACAAGCAACTGCGCCTCACCATGCAGGGCCGTAACGTGAGCAATGCGCGGCTGACCCGCGTGATCGGTGCCGACCAGCAACTGATGCGCGAGCAACTGGACAACGGCCGTGCCTATTACCTGGGAGTGGACTATGCGTTCTGATCGCCGCCGCAGCGCGGCGCGCCTGCTCCTGCTGATGCTCGTCTCCACCGGGGCTGCAAGCGCCGAGCAAGTGACGGCGCCAACAGCGGCGGCGCAGTTCACGCCGATGCAGACCCTTGTCAGCGGCGATTGCTGGGGCCGCTGGCCTGACGACGTACTGGCAGCCGTGAGCACCTGCAAACCGGCCGAGCACAATCGCATCGCCTTGCAGGTGCCCGACGATGCCGATGGCCCGGCCCGCGTTGGCATCGATGCACAGCCCTGCAACGGCGCGCGCTGCGCCGACCTGGCGCAGGTGCTGCAGCGTGCGCCTGCGCAGCAGCTGCTGTTGCGCACGCCGCCGGCGCGCATCGAGGTGGTGCTGGCGGCCCTGGATCGCGCCAACGCGCGTGCGCGCGTGGTCATCGAGCCGTTAGTGCAAGCGGTGCCGGCGCCGGCTGCGCCGGTCACCCTGGCACCGGGCGTGCGCTACTGGCGGCAGGCCATTGCCGGCGCTGCGCCGGTGATGCTGCATATCGCCCGGATCGACCTGAGCACGCCGGGTCTGCAGCTGGTGGGCACGCCCGGCCAACGCCGTGGCGGTGGCGAATTTCTCGCCACGCCCACCACCACGTTCGTGCGCGATGCCGGATTGGCGCTGGCGATCAATGCCGACTACTTTTTGCCCTTCGACGGCGGCCATCTGTTCGACCAGGCCTTCGTGCCGGTGGCAGGGCAGGGCGTCACCGCCGAAGGGCTGGCGATCGACAATGGTCATCTCGACTCGGCTGCCGCCACCACCGATGCGCGTGTCAATGCCGCCTTCTGCGTGAGCACGCACAACATCGCGCGTATCGTGCGTGGTAGCTGCGCGCAGGACACGCGCCTGGGCGTCGGTGCCGGCCCGCTGCTGCTGCTCGACGGCCAGCGCCAGCCACGCGAAGCCAGCCGCGCCGCCTACTACGACGGCCCGGAGCCACGCAGTGCGCTGGCCCTGGACCGCACCGGCAAGACGCTGTGGATGGTGGTGGCCGACGGCCGCCAACCCGGCTACAGCGCCGGCATCACGCTGGACGCGCTGACGGCGGTCCTGGAACAGCTCGGCGCAGTGGCGGCGATCAATCTCGACGGTGGCGGTTCCAGCACCCTGGCCGCGCGCGTGGACGGGCGCGTACGCACGCTCAATCGCCCCATCCACACCGGCATTCCGGGGCGCGAACGTCCGGTGGCCAACCAGCTCGGGGTGCGCATCGCCGCCCAGCGCTGAGGGGGGGCAGGGTGGCGCGGTACCATGGCGGTTTGAACCACGGCCTCCGCCATGAAGATTGCCTCCTGGAACGTCAACTCGCTCAACGTGCGCCTGCCACACCTGCAACAGTGGCTCACCGACTTCGCGCCGGACGTGGTGGGCATCCAGGAAACCAAGCTGGAAGACCACAAGTTTCCGGATGCGACACTGGCTGCGCTCGGCTACCGCAGCGTGTTCTGCGGGCAGAAGACCTACAACGGCGTGGCGATCGTGTCACGCTCGCCGGCGCTGGAGGTGCAGATGGGCATCCCCGGCTTCGACGATGTGCAGCAACGCGTCATCGCCGCCACCGTCGATGGCGTGCGCATCATCAATCTCTACGTGGTCAACGGCCAGGACGTGGGCACCGAGAAATACGCCTACAAGCTGCGCTGGCTGCAGGCCGCGCGGGAGTGGATTGCGCAGGAGCTGCAGCGGTATCCGCAGCTGGTGGTGCTGGGCGACTTCAACATCGCCCCGGATGCGCGCGACGTGCATGACCCGGCGGTGTGGAACGAACACCATATCCTGACCTCCAGCGCCGAGCGCGCTGCCCTGGAACAACTGCTGGCGCTGGGGTTGCACGATGCATTCCGGCTGCATCACGAAGACGCCGGGCAGTTCAGCTGGTGGGATTACCGCCAGGCCGGCTTTCGCCGCAACCTGGGGTTGCGGATCGATTTGACCCTGGTGTCGGAGGCGCTGCGCACGCGTGCGCTGGAATCGGGCATCGATCGCGAACCACGCACCTGGGAGCGCCCCAGCGACCACGCACCGGCGTGGGTGCGGCTGGCGGAGTCCGGTGCATGAGCGAACGGCATCTGCGTCGCAGCACCCACAAGATCGGCGAGGTCACGCTGGGACCGGTGCACCGGCTGAGCTGCCACTGCGGTGCGGTGCAGATCGATCTGGACCTGCCGCACGGCCTGCTGGATCCACGCCGCTGCGATTGCTCGATGTGCCGCCGACGCGGCGCGGTGGTCGCCTCGGTCACGCTCGATGGCCTGCACGTGTTGCAGGGCCAGGACGTGTTGCGCCTGTATCAGTTCAACACGCAGACCGCCGCGCATTATTTCTGCGGCGTGTGCGGGATCTACACCCATCATCGGCGCCGCTCCAATCCCGACGAATTCGGCTACAACGTCGGCTGCCTGGACGGGGTCAACCCGTATGCGTTGAGCATTGCGGTGCCGGTGGAAGATGGCGTGAACCATCCGGCCGATCGCATAGCGGCGCACGATTGAAGGGCTGCGCTGAAACCACAACGCCCGGGCAGGCCCGGGCGTTGCGTACAGCACGCGTGGTGCAGTCGCCTCAGCGCACCCGGCCGCGCGTGAACAGGTTGACGATGGCCAGCAGGAGCACCGCACCCACCAGCGACCAGACGAAGGTCATCAGCGTGATGGCCTGGTTGATGCCGCCGCCGAACAACCAGCCGGCGATCATCGCGCCGACGATGCCGACCACCACATTGAGAATGATGCCCTGCTGCGCATCGCGCCGCATGATGAGGCTGGCCAGCCAACCCACGATGCCGCCGATGATCAACCAGATGATGATGCCCATGGTGCCGCTCTCCTCGTTCGTTCGCACCGGACGCGGTGCATATGCGCCATTGGACGCAGCCGGCCGTGAAGCAGCCGTCGAGCGCGCCGAAGGCGATGGCCGTGCGTTCGGTTTGGTCGGCGCCAGGTGACGATGCTGCCGACCTGGCAGCACGGCCCGGTGCAGCTGTGGCTGCGACCGCACCGCCAGGGCGAGCGAGGCGAGCCGCAGGCGCGGCAACTGCTCGGTCACGCGCTTGGCCTGGATCCGACGCAGGTGCCCGTGCTGCGCGATGCGCGCGGGCGCCCGACCCTGCAGCCGGCCTTGCCGGGTTGGGACACCGGTTGGAGCCACAGCGGCGAGCATCTGTTGGTGGGATTGGGGCAGGGCGTGCAGCTGGGCGTGGACCTGGAACGGATCCGCGCGCGGCCGCGCCTGCTGGACATCGCGCAGCGCTTCTTCCACCCCGACGAACTCGCATTGCTGCGTCACCTGGCGCCGGACGCCCAGCAGGCGTTGTTCTTTCGCCTGTGGTGCGCCAAGGAGGCCTTGCTCAAGGCGCACGGGCATGGGCTGTCGTTCGGGCTGCATCGGCTGGCGTACGCATTGGCGGTCGATGGCGCACTGCAGTTGCAGTGGTGCGACCCGGCGCTGGGCCAGGCGGCGCACTGGCAGTTGCACGAATGGTGGGCGGCACCGGACTGCCACGCCGCGCTGGCGTTCTACCCGCACACCGCCGCGTGAAGCGGCGCGCCATCGACACAGGTGCCGACCCTCACGCCCTGGTCCAGCTCGGTCCGCTGCCCTTGCCGGACGTGCTGAACGTGTGCCGCCAGTCAATTACGCTTCCACCGCGCCCGGCCTGCCGTCCTCGACCAGGAAGCGTTTGCTGGTCGACACCGTCGCGTTGCGGTCGCGCCGGTCGGAAATGCCCTGCAGGCGCGTTTCCATCTGGCCCGCCGTCAGCGTCACCGAGACATAGCCACGGGTTTCGCCATCCACGTAATGCACATGCGGGTTGAGGGCCATGGTCTGGTGCAGTTCGGTATTGCTCTGCCCGTCGGAGGTGATCGAGGTGCCGACGAATTCGGTGGCCAGCGTCGGTGAGGCGTCGTCGGCCGGATCGGCCTTCAGGTCGGTGACCCAGTACGAATGGATGTCGCCGCCCCAGAACACCGGGTTGCGCAAGCGGGTTGTCGCCATCGCATCGAGCATGCGGGTGCGCGTGGCCGGGTAACCGTCCCAGCCATCGGTCCAGTGCCCGAGTACGCCATCGCGGCCGGTTTGCCGCATCGGTGCCACCAGCAGATCCTGCGCAATCACGTTCCAGCGCGCAGGCGACTGCGCAAAGCCGGCATGCAGCCAGCGTTCCTGTTCCTGGCCGAGCATCGTGCGGCGCGGGTCGGTGCGTTCGCGGCAGCTGTCGTCCACCACATGGCCACCGCGCCAGCCATTGGCCTGTGGGCAGGGTTGTTCGCTGCGGTAC
Source organism: Xanthomonas cucurbitae (assembly GCF_002939885.1). Lineage (GTDB taxonomy): Bacteria > Pseudomonadota > Gammaproteobacteria > Xanthomonadales > Xanthomonadaceae > Xanthomonas > Xanthomonas cucurbitae. The sequence continues at coordinate 19,037 of NZ_MDED01000016.1, read as the reverse complement.
TGCCGGCCATCCAGCACGTAGAAGCGCGCCAGCTGGCCGTAATCCAGCGAGCGGTAGATGCGCATGTCCGCGCCCTGCGGGCGGTGCCGCGCGCGCAGCGGGAAATGTTCGTAGAAGGCGCGGTAGGCGGCAGCGCGCCGGGCCAGGAAGGTGTCCACCGGAATCGCTGGATCCTGCGACCAGCGGTTGGCGTAGTCGTTCTGCACCTCGTGGTCGTCCCAGGTCGCCACGCAGGCACTGCCGGCATGCAGCGCCTGCAGGTCCGGGTCGGTGCGGTAGAGCGCATAGCGGTTGCGGTAGCCGGCCAGGTCCAGGCATTCACCGCTGCCGTGCGGGCGCACGACCTTGTTCGCCGCCTCGCCGTGGTAGCTGTATTCGTAGATGTAGTCGCCCAGGAAGAACACCAGATCCGGCTGCTCGGCGGCCAGGTGGCGGTAGGCACTGAAATACCCCAGTTCCCAGTGCGAGCAGGACACGAAGCCGAAGCGCGCCGTCTCCGGCAGCTGATGCGCTGCCGGCAAGGTGCGCGCGCTGCCGATCGGGCTGCGCGCGCCCAGCGCCTGGAAGCAATACCAGTACGGACGATCGGCGGCCAGCCCAGTGAGCTCCACGTGCACCGCGTGGCCCCACACCGGGCTGGCGACGGTCTCGCCCTGGCGCACGATGCGGCGCATGCCCGGGTCGCTGGCCACCTGCCAGCGCACCGGCACTGCGGCATGCAGCCCGCCGCGGCCGTCCGGGTCCAGCGGGCGCGGGGCCAGCCGCGTCCAGAGGACGAAGCCATCGGCCAGCGGGTCGCCGGCGGCCACGCCCAGCGTAAAGGGGTCGGCATTGCCGCTGGCGCGTGCAAACGGACTGAGCAGCCCCGCGCCCGCCAGACTCGCGCCGGCGATGAGCAGGCGCCGACGGCTGCGATCCAGCGCCGCGTTGGTGGGGTCGGAATCAGGGGAGCGTAGGGCGGAAGGCGGGTCGATCAGGGGCATGGACAACGGCAGGCAGGCTAGCGGACGCGAGCATGCTGCATCGGTGACGTGTCGGTTTGGTGTCACCTGTGACACCTGTGGCCTCTGCGCTGCGGCGGCGTTCAGCAGCGCGCGCCGTGCCACAGCCCGGCAGTTGCGCGGTGGGCGAATGCCTTGCCGCAGCAACCATGTCATGCGTGGCCGCATTGCCATCCACGGCGCGCGCCTGCCCGCCTGCCCAGCTGCGATAATCGCGCCATGAACGATGCCGCACTCGCCCCCGATGTTTCCGCCGCGCTCGAACGCGGCCTGCAGGCCCAATCCCTGGATGCGGCATTTGCCGCTCCGCTGCTGCGTTACCTGGCCCTGCTGGTGCGCTGGAACAAGACCTACAACCTCACCGCCGTGCGCGACCCGCGCGAGATGGTCACCCGCCATCTGCTCGATTCGCTAGCCATGCAGTCCTACATCGTCAGCGGCACCCTGGCCGACCTGGGCACCGGGCCGGGCCTGCCCGGCATCCCGTTGGCGATCACCCGCCCGCAGCTGCAGGTGACGCTGGTGGAAAGCAACGGCAAGAAGGCGCGCTTCATGCGCGAGGCCTTGCGTCACCTGGAACTGCGCAACGCCCGCGTGGCCGAATCGCGCGCCGAAGCCCTGGACGAGCCGGCCACCTACGACCACCTCACCGCGCGCGCGCTGGACACCCTGGCCGGCATCATCGCCGTCGGCGGCCACCTGCTGCGCCCCGGCGGCAGCCTGCTGGCGATGAAGGGCGTGTACCCGCACGAGGAAATTGCCGCATTGCCCGACGGCTGGACAATGCGCGAGGTGCACCCATTACAGGTGCCCGGCCTGGAGGGCGAGCGGCATCTGGTGGTGGTGCGCAAGGGCTGAGCGGGTCGGTCTTCAGCTGCCCTCACCCCAACCCTCTCCCGCAGGCGGGAGAGGGGGCAAGCACGGCTCTCGACAACCCGCCAGGTCCCTTCCCCCGCCTGCAGGGAAAGGTGCCCGCAGGGCGGATGGGGGCCGTCGCCGATTGCAGGTGCCCGGCGTGGATGGCGAGCGGCATCTGATGGTGCGCAAGGGCTGAGCGTGGCGGTCTTCAGCTGCCCTTACCCGCAGGCGGGAGAGGGAGCAAGCACCGCTCTCGACAAGCCCGGCAACTCCTCCCCCCGCCTGCAGGGGAAGGTGCCCGCAGGGCGGATGGGGGCCGTCGCCGATTGCAGGTGCCCGGCGTGGATGGCGAGCGGCATCTGGTGGTGCGCAAGGGCTGAGCGTGGCGGTCTTCAGCTGCCCTTACCCGCAGGCGGGAGAGGGGGCAAGCACCGCTCTCGACAACTTGCCAGGTCCCTTCCCCCGCCTGCGGGGGAAGGTGCCCGCAGGGCGGATGGGGGCCGTCGCCGACACTCCATCCATCGCCCACGTTGGGACTTCCGGCCCATGGCTGCTCACGCGTGAGCTGCGATGATCGGGCGTTCGCTCCAGATCAGGCTTTCCGCACGTGACCTCTCCGCTCGCTACCGCCCTCGCGCTCGCCCTGTTGGGCAGCTCGCTCGCCGCCACGACCCAGGCTGCCACGCCGCCGGCTCCGGCCACGCTGAGCGCCGAAGCACCCGCCGATGCGCGCTTCCGTGCGATCTACGAAAAAGAATGGGCGTGGCGGCAGGCCGAGACCGGCCAGGCCGATGAAGACACCGATACCACCGGCGACAATACCCATCTGCCCGACGTCGGCCCGGCTGCGCAACAGGCGCGCCTGGCGGTGTGGGACGGCGTGCTCAAGCAGCTCGACGGCATCGACCCCAGGCAGCTCTCGCCGGCCAACCAGATCAACTTTGCCATCTACCGCCCACAAGTGGAGAACCTGGCCGCCGAAGTGCGCCTGCGCGCCTACGAGATGCCGTTCAATTCGGATAGTTCGTTCTGGTCCAACCTCGGCTTCATGGCGCAGCGGCCGATGCGCAGCGCGGCCGAGTACCGCGCCTACATCGCACGCTTGAACGATGTGCCGCGTTACTTCGACCAGCAGATCGCCAACATGCGCAACGGCCTGGCGCGCGGCTTCAGCGTGCCGCGCGCAGTGCTGGCCGGGCGCGATGTCTCCATCGCCAGCGTGGCCGAGGTCAAGGACCCCACCGCATCGCCGTTCTATGCACCGTTCAAGCAGCTGCCGGCGCAGATTCCCGCCGCCGAGCAGGCGCAGCTGCGCGCGCAGGCCAAGGCCACATTGAGTGGCGCAGTCTTGCCGGCCTACGCCAGGCTGCTGACCTTCTTTCGCAACGACTACATGCCCAGGGCGCGCACCACCCTGGCCGCCGAAGCGCTGCCCGATGGCAAGGCGTTCTATCGCCAGCAGATCCGCGAATACACCACGCTGGAATTGACGCCCGAACAGATCCACCAGATCGGCCTGGACGAGGTGGCGCGCATCCAGGCCCAGATGAACGCGATCATCAAACAGGTGGGTTTCAAGGGCACGTTCGCGCAGTTCCTGACCTTCCTGCGCACCGACCCGCAGTTCTACGTCAAGACCCCGCAGGAGTTGCTCGATCGCGCCGCGTGGATTTCCAAGCGCGTGGACGGGCAGGTGGGCAAGTTCATCGGAACGCTGCCGCGCGGGCGCTTCACCATCAAGCCGGTGCCCGACGACATCGCCCCGTTCTGGACCGCCGGCCGCGGTGGCGCGACGACCTACTGGGTCAACACCTACAACCTGCCGTCGCGGCCGCTGTACAACCTGCCGGCGCTGACCTTGCACGAGTCCTCGCCCGGCCATTCGCTACAGGGCTCGCTGGCGCTGGAGCAGGGCGAGCAGCCGGCGTTCCGCCGCGAGAACTATATCTCTGCCTATGGCGAAGGCTGGGCGCTGTACACAGAGAAGCTCGGCCAGGAGATGGGCATCTACGAGACCCCGTACGAAGAGTTCGGCCGGCTCACCTACGAAATGTGGCGCGCCTGCCGGCTGGTGATCGATACCGGCGTGCACCACGACGGCTGGACCCGCGAACAGGCGCTGGCGTATCTGCGTGATCGCACCGCGCTCAGCGAGCACGAAGTCACTACCGAAGTGGACCGCTACATCTCCTGGCCCGGCCAGGCGCTGAGCTATAAGCTGGGCGAGATCAGCATCGTCAAGCTGCGCGCCGAAGCCGAGAAGGCGCTGGGCGATCGCTTCGACATCAAGGCCTTCCACGATGTGGTGCTGCGCCAGGGCTCGGTCACGCTGCCGGTGCTGGAGCAGCAGGTGCGCGCGTTTATCGCCGAGAGCAAGGCGCGGCCGGTCAAGCCTCGGCCGCTCTAAGTGCTTGCAGCACAAGCAATTGCCACGCATAATGCGCGGCTCGCTGTGCCCGGATCGCTCCGGATGGCGGCACCCAGCGCAACGGGGTTGCCGGCTTTTCCAGCGTAAGTGATTGATTCCCAACGTTGCGTGGCAGCCCTGGCGCTGTCGGGGCCGCCGCTTCCCAGGCTATGGGTGGCTATTCATTTATCGAGGTGCGTAATGTCCCGCGTATGCCAAGTGTCCGGCAAGCGTGTGCAGACGGGTAACAACGTCTCCCACGCCAACAACAGAACCCGTCGTCGCTTCCTGCCCAACCTGCACGAGCGTCGCTTCTGGGTCGCCAGCGAAAACCGCTGGGTCAAGCTTCGTGTTTCCGCGCATGCGTTGCGCACCATCGACAAGAACGGGATCGATGCCGTTCTGAAAGAGCTGCGCGCGCGCGGCGAAAAGGTCTGAGGAGTAAGCAGTCATGGCAAAAGGCAAGCGTGACAAGATCCGTATGATTTCCTCGGCCGCTACCGGCCACTTCTACACCACGGACAAAAACAAGAAGAACACTCCGGGGAAGATGGAAATGATGAAGTACGACCCGGTCGTGCGTAAGCACGTGATGTACAAGGAAGGCAAGATCAAGTGATCGGCTGATCGCTGGATCTGCGCTTCAACAAACACCCGCCGCAAGGCGGGTGTTTGCGTTTGAGATGGTTGCACGCTGGCTCGGCGTATCAACGCGGCCGCACACAGGTGCGCCTGTCCCGGTCAGCGATGCCCCGGGCGTTGGCGTGGCAGGTCTGCACCGAGCGCGTGCAACCGGCCGATGCGTTCGGCGGCCATTGCGGCGTGCCGGATGCCGAGGCATCTTTGCCTTTACGCCCGGCCGGGTCAGAATCGGTTTCCTCATGACGATGGAGCGCCGATGCTGCCCGATTGGGTGTCCGGGACCTGGCTGTTGGCGCTGGACTGGGTGATCCGCCTGGCCGCGCTGCTGTGGATTCCCGCCCGCACCACGCCCGGGGCGGCGCGCAGCTGGCTGTTGCTGATCGGCTTCGTGCCGGTGGTGGGCCTGCCGCTGTACCTGCTGTTCGGCCACCCGTGGCTGTCGCGCCTGCGCGTGGAGCGCCAGGCCACCGCTTCGCAGGTGATCCGCGAACAACAACTGCCATTGCATGCATTGCGCTGGCAGCCGCCGACCGACACCAGCAGTGCCGAAGTGGTGCCGTTGATCGAGCGGCAGGGCGACTTCATGCCCACGCTGGGCAATGCGGTGGACCTGCTCGACGACTACGCACACTCGCTGCAGGCCTTGATCGCGGCGATCGATGCGGCCGAAAAACGCGTGCATCTGCTGTACTACCTGATGTTCGACGATGCCGTGGGCGATGCGGTGGTGGCAGCGCTGGAACGTGCGCAGGCGCGCGGCGTGCGCTGCCGCGTGCTGCTGGACGCGGTGGGCGCCAAGCGCGGCCTGCGGCGTTACCGCAAACGCCTGCTAGCTGGCGGCATCGAGGTGCTGGCGGTGTTGCCCGGTGGCCTGCGCTGGCGCCGCAGCGGGCGCATGGACCTGCGCAACCACCGCAAGATCGCGGTGATCGACAATCAGGTGGGCTTCGTCGGGTCGCAGAACCTGGCCGAAGCCGGCTTCATCCACGACGCGCCCAACCGCGAACTGGTCGCGCGCGTGCGCGGGCCGGTGGTCAATCACCTGGAGGCGGTGTTCGCCAGCGACTGGTTCACCGAAACCGGGCAGCGCCTGGATGTGTGGCCGGATGCACCGGTATGCGAGGCCAATATCGCCACCCAACTGTTGCCCAGCGGGCCGGCGTATCCGTTCGAGAACGCGCGTGATGCGATCAATGCGGTGATCCACCTGGCACGGCGCAAGGTGGTGCTGGTCACGCCCTATTTCGTGCCGGACGAGGCCTTGCTCAGCGCGTTGCGCATCGCTGCGGTATCGGGCGTGGAGGTGCAGCTGATCCTCTCGGAGCGCAATAACCAGCGGCTGGCGGCCTGGGCGCAGGAGGCTTACTTCGACGAGCTGCTGCGCTGCGGGGTGAAGATTGCGCTGTACCGCCCGCATTTCCTGCATGCCAAGCACCTGAGCATGGACGAGGACATCGCGCTGGTAGGCTCGATCAACCTGGATATCCGCTCGTTCGCGCTCAATGCCGAGATCGGCATGCTCTGCTACGACCGTGGCCTGGTGCAGCGGCTGCGCCAGATCGAGCAGGACTATCTGGCCAATGCGCGCCCGCTGGAGTTGGAGCAGTGGCGCCGCCGCCCGGCCTGGCGCCGCAGCCGTGAAGGCATCGCGCGGCTGGCCGATGCGTTGATGTGAGTCGCTGGCGTTGCAGCTGTCGCGTGGTGCCGGGGTGATGGAATCGACAGGCGCCCGGGACCGGTGCCGCCATCGCCTACACTGTGCGCATGACTGAACTGCGTGAATCCGGCGAAGCAGTGATCGCCATCGTCGGTGGTGGCGCCGCCGGCGTGCTGGTGGCGCTGCAGCTGCTGCGGCAGGCACGCACGCCGGTGCGGATTGAGCTGATCGAGCCGCATGCGGTGCTGGGCGAGGGCGTGGCGTATTCCACCGCACGCCCCGAACACCTGCTCAACGTGCCGGCGGCGCGCATGAGTGCGCTGGTCGATGCACCGCAGGATTTCGTTGCCTACCTGCGCGAGCAGGCGTGTTACCCGGAGCTGGACGATGCGCAGCTGGCGCTGCAGTTCGTAGGGCGGCGGCATTACGCACCGTACCTGCGGCAGCGCCTGCAGGCTGCCGTTGCCGCCAGCCCGGCCAGCCTGCGCGTGCGCAGCGCACGCGCGCAACGGCTGCAACCCACGGCGCAGGGTGCGCAGTTGCAACTGGACGACGGGCACACGCTGCACGCCGATGCGGTGGTGCTGGCGGTGGGCAATGCGCTGCGGCCGCTGCCGGTGCGTGGCGCCACCGGCCTGTCGGCAACGCAGCGCGTGGAAGCCTGGGAGACCGAGACGGTGGCCGCGCTGCCGCCCGAGGCGGTGGTGTGCATCGTTGGCTCCGGCCTGAGCATGGCCGATACCGTGGTGACGCTGGCGGCGCAGGCGCATCGTGGCGCGGTGCATGTGGTCTCGCGGCATGGCTTGCTGCCGTTGCCGCACGTGCATGGCGGCAGCGCCGATTTCGATCCGCAACCGCTGCTGGGCATGCCGCTGCGCGCGCGCCTGCGCTGCCTGCGCCAGCAGGCGCGGGACGCGCTGGCGCAGGGTCGGCCGTGGCAAGGCGTGATGGAACGGGTCCGCCCGCTGAGCCAGGCGCTGTGGCAGACGCTGTCGCTGGACGACCAGCGCCGCTTCCTGCGCCATGTGGTGCGCTACTGGGACGTGCACCGCCATCGCATTGCCGCGCCGGTGCATGCGCAGCTGCAGGCGATGCAGGCGCGCGGGCAACTGCAGCTGCACCGGGCCCGGCTGGATGTGGCGTTCCAGGTGGGTGCCTGCGTGCGCGTGAGTGCCGGGGCCGCCAGGGCCGGGCACGCGCTGCAGCTGGACGTGCAGACGCTGGTCAACGCCACCGGCGTGGAAATGCGCGTGCAGGCGATGCGCAACCCCCTGCTGCAGCAATTGTTGGGGCAGGGCATCGCGGTGGCCGGACCGCATGGCATCGGCGTGGACACTGCCGCCGATGGCAGCCTGATCGATGCCGATGGCCAGGCCAACCCACGGTTGCGGGTGATCGGCAGCCTGCGCATCGGCTCGCTGTGGGAGAGCCTGGCGGTGCCGGAACTGCGCGAGCAGGCTGCGGTGATTGCGCGGGAGGTGTGTTGTTCGCTTCTCCCTCCGGGAGAAGGTGCCCCGTAGGGGCGGATGAGGGTCCGTGCGAAGCCTCGCAATCCCAACCGCTTCATCGCAATCTCAGCCGCAGCGACGCCACAACCGGTAAAATACGGCGGTGGATGTCTCTCATTTGCTCGATCATTTAAACCCCGCCCAGCGCGAGGCCGTTTCCGCGCCGCCGGGGCATTACCTCGTGCTGGCCGGCGCCGGCTCCGGCAAGACGCGCGTGCTGATCCATCGCATCGCCTGGCTCAATGAAGTCCAGGGAGTGCCCAACCACGGCATCTTCGCGGTGACCTTCACCAACAAGGCCGCTGGCGAAATGCGCCACCGCACCGACCTGCAGCTGCGCAACGGCAGCCGCGGGATGTGGATCGGCACATTCCACGGGCTGGCGCATCGCCTGCTACGCCTGCACTGGCAGGACGCGCGGCTGCCGGAAGGCTTCCAGGTGATGGACAGCGACGATCAGCTGCGGCTGGTCAAGCGCGTGGTGCAGGCGCTGGAGCTGGACGAAGGCAAGTACCCGCCCAAGCAACTGAGCTGGTGGATCAACGAACAGAAGGACGAAGGCCGCCGTCCGCAGCACATCCAGCCCGAGCCCAACGACGACTGGACCGAGGTGCGCCGGCAGGTGTACGCCGCCTACCAGGAACGCTGCGACCGCTCCGGCCTGCTGGACTTTGCCGAGTTGCTGTTGCGCGCACATGAGTTGCTGCGCGATACGCCGGCACTGCTAGCGCATTACCGCGCGCGCTTCCGCGAGATCCTGGTGGACGAGTTCCAGGACACCAACGCCATCCAGTACGCCTTCGTGCGCGTGCTGGCCGGCGAGTCGGGCCATGTGTTCGTGGTGGGCGACGACGACCAGGCCATCTATGGCTGGCGCGGCGCCAAGGTCGAGAACGTGCAGCGTTTCCTCAAGGATTTCCCTGGCGCGCAGACCGTGCGGCTGGAGCAGAACTACCGTTCCAGCGCCACGATCCTGGGCGCGGCCAACGCAGTGATCGCGCACAACCCGGACCGGATCGGCAAGCAGCTGTGGACCGATTCGGGCGATGGCGACCCGATCGATCTCTACGCGGCCTATAACGAAGTGGACGAGGCGCGTTATGTGGTCGAGCGCGCGCGCCAGTGGGTACGCGATGGCGGCAGCTATGGCGAAGTGGCGGTGCTGTATCGCAGTAATGCGCAGTCGCGCGCGCTGGAAGAGGCGCTGATCTCCGAGCAGTTGCCGTACCGCGTGTATGGCGGCATGCGCTTTTTCGAGCGCGCGGAAATCAAGGACGCGCTGGCCTACCTGCGCCTGCTCACCAACCGCAGCGACGACGCCGCGTTCGAACGCGCGGTCAATACGCCCACCCGCGGCATCGGCGACCGCACGCTGGACGAAGTGCGCCGGCTGGCGCGCGCCAACGCGCTGTCGTTGTGGGAAGCGGCGATGCTGGCCACGCAGGAAAACAGCCTGGCCGCGCGCGCGCGCAACGCCCTGGCCGGGTTTGTGAGCCTGGTCGGCCAGCTGCATGCCGAGACCGGCGAAATGGAATTGGCCGAACGCATCGACCACGTGCTGATGCGCTCGGGCCTGCGTGACCACTGGGCCAAGGAAAGTCGCGGTGGGCTGGATTCGGAATCGCGCACCGAGAACCTGGACGAACTGGTCTCGGTGGCCTCGCGCTTCACCCGCCCGGACGATGAAGACAGCCAGGGCATGACCGAGCTGGTCGCGTTCCTCGCTTACGCCTCGCTGGAAGCGGGCGAAGGCCAAGCACAGGCCGGCGAGGAAGGCGTGCAGCTGATGACGTTGCATTCGGCCAAGGGCCTGGAATTCCCGATCGTGTTCCTGGTCGGGCTGGAAGATGGCCTGTTCCCGAGCGCGCGCTCGCTGGAAGAAACCGGCCGGCTGGAAGAAGAGCGCCGCCTGGCCTACGTGGGCATCACCCGCGCGCGGCAGAAACTGGTGCTGTGCTACGCCGAATCGCGCCGCATCCATGGCCAGGACAACTACAACGTGCCCTCGCGCTTCCTGCGCGAGATCCCGCGCGATCTGCTCAACGAAGTGCGCCCGAAGGTGCAGGTCTCGCGCACTGCATCGCTGGGCGCGGCACGCGGTGGCCCGGTGCACGGCATCGTGGAGGCGGCGCCGATCAAGCTCGGTGCCAATGTCGAGCACCCCAAATTTGGTGGTGGCGTGGTCGTGGACTACGAAGGTGCCGGCGCGCATGCGCGGGTGCAGGTGCAGTTCGACGAAGTAGGCGCCAAGTGGTTGGTGATGGCGTACGCCAATCTGACGGTGGTGTAGCCGGAGCGTGTCCAGCGGTGTTGTGCCCTCGCACTTCCTTCCCCCGCCTGCGGGGGAAGGTGCCCAAAGGGCGGATGGGGGCATTCGATCAACTCAGCCAGGGGCTCTACGCATCCGTCGCCCGCGTTGGCGGGGCAAGCAAGCAGCCCGCAAATCCCTATGCATCGATGACGTGGTTGCGACGCGACAGCAAACCCCAGCGATTGGCTGTTAGCGGACATGCCAACCTGGCGATACCCATTGGTGCATCGCGCGATGCATTCGCCGCTGCATCCATGTCACCCTGCCCACCGGCTTCATTACACCCGGGACGCGGGGCCATGCAGACGGAAAAACAGCAGATGCTGTCAGGCGAACTGTACAGCGCTACCAATACGCAGCTGCAGGCCGCCGCATGCCCTGCACGCCAGCGAACGATTCCCCGCACTGCTGCGCTTGCCGGGTAATGCCGCGCCAGCGCATTCGGCAACGATCGACGCAGTGATCCACATCAATGCGTAAGCCACCCGCACATGCCACCGTGCGTCCAGCCCCAACCATCGGCAGCAATGCCATCCCTGCAGGAGGTCACCATGTACAAACGTCTTCTCATCGCCATCGATGCATCCGAGCTGTCGCATCGGGGATTGTTCCAGGGCCTGGAACTGGCCAAGGCCACCGGCGCCAGCGTGGACATCGTGACCGTCTCCGAGCCCTGGGCCATGGGCATGTACGACGCGATGGGCTGGAGCGTGGGCTACGAAGCCAGCCCGGAATACCGCACCGAGCGCGAGGCGGCGGCGGAGAAGATCCTGCGCCCGGCGCTGGAACTGGCCGCAGCGGCCAACCTCAAGGCGCGCTCGCACCACGTGCTGGATCGCTTCGCCGCCGAGGGCATCGTGCAGACCGCCGAGCACTGCAAGAGCGATCTCATCATCATGACCTCGCACGGCCGTCGCGGCATGCGGCGCATGCTGCTCGGCAGCCAGACGGTGGAAGTGCTCACCCACAGCACGATTCCGGTGCTGGTGATCCGCTGATACATCCGCCAAGGCATCCAACCGCAGGAGCGCACCCGGGCGCGACGCGCGCTACCGACCAAGTGCTGCCCGGCTTGCGCGAAACAGCCAGCTGCAGGCGCTCAGGCGTCCATCGACTCCAGCTGGCCCAGCGTGTCGTGCGCCGGCCGAGCCAGGCGGCGTAGCGCCTCGGCGTGCACCAGTGGCGCGCCGTAGACCGATGGCACGCCAGGGCGCGAGGCGGCGGCTGCCTGTGGCGGCGTCGCCTGGGTCAGCTCGCGCATGAAGCGCCACATCGGCATGTAATGGCCGCGGCGCGGCGCCGGCGCATGCGGTTTGGCGCGGCACTGGCGGCGCCATTGCATCGGCGGCATCCCAAAGCGTTGCTGGAAGGCGCGCTGGAACTGCCGCTCCGAGGTGAAGCCCATCTCGTACAACAACCAGGTCAGGCTGCAGTCCGGGTAGGCCTGCAGATAGCGATGTGCAGTGCTCAGCCGCTGCTCGCGGATGTAGCTGGCCACCCCCCCGCGCGACTGGAACAGCCGGTACAACGACGCGCGCGACAGCGCGAACGCCTGCTGCAGCGACTCGGTGCCAAGCTCCGCCTCGCCGATGTGTTCCTGCACGTATGCCAGAAGATCGACCATCAACGGCGCTGGCGTCTCGGTAGCCGCGTACGCCTGCGAAACGATGGCGCTGTAGTAACCCATGCTCATGCGGTGCTGCCTGCGGCCCACTCCCCGGGGCCTGTCCATGGATCAACCGAAAAAAGCAGCGGCAACCCATCACGTCCTCTTCACGAAGTCGGTGATGCGTCACGCATCGGCGTGATTGAGACGATTTGTCGGGTGACAGCCCCCGGCCATTCCTAGACTCGCCGCAGCGCTGAAAAGGCGTCACCGCACGGCCTGTCGCTTCGGTCCGCGTGGTGCGCGGCAGTTGCGGGATGGCCCGCACCACCGGCGTCGCACGCAGGCCGCAGGCAATCAATCCGGCCGGCGACATCCCCAGTCACAAGGTAGCGCCCGTCCCAGACACGGTGGCGCAACGGGCAAGCTCAATCGGAGATCAGGCATGGCCAGCAGTCAGAAGTTCATCGCCCGCAACAGGGCGCCACGCGTGCAGATCGAATACGACGTGGAAGTCTACGGCGCGCAGAAGAAAGTGCAGATTCCGTTCGTGATGGGCGTGCTGTCGGACCTGTCCGGCGCCAACGCTGGCGAGCTGCCCTCGCTGGACGAGCGCAAGGCACTGGAGATCGATGTCGACAACTTCGACAGCCGGCTGCAGTCGATGCGCCCGCGTACGCAGTTCAAGGTACCCAACACGCTCACCGGCGAAGGCGAGCTGGCGGTGGATATCACCTTTGAAAGCATGGACGACTTTTCACCGGCCGCCATTGCACGCAAGGTCGCGCCATTGGCCAAGTTGCTGGAAGCGCGCACCCAGCTGGCCAACCTGGATACCTACATGGATGGCAAGGCCGGTGCCGAGCAGCTGATTGCCAATGCCATCCGCGACCCGGCGTTGCTGCAGTCGCTGGTGTCGGCGGCCAAGCCCGCCGCCGAACCGGAAGGAGCGTAACGCCATGTCCGCCACCGAAGCCGCACTGGCCAGCAGCCGCACCGAAACAAACGAGCAAGGCGATTTTGCCGCGCTGCTCAATCGCGAGTTCCGCCCCAAGAGCGAACGCGCCAAGGAAGAAGTGGAATCGGCAGTCCGCACCTTGGCCGAGCAGGTGCTCGCGCGCAGCGATGTGGTCAGCGAAGACGTCTCGCAGACCATCAAGGCCTACATCGCCGAGATCGACCGTACCCTTACCGAACAGCTCAACCAGATCCTGCATCACGCCGATCTGCAGCAGCTGGAAGGTGCCTGGCGCGGCCTGCACTACCTGGTCAACAACACCGAGACCGACCAGCAGCTCAAGATCCGCGTGCTGAATATCAGCAAGAAGGAACTGGGCAAGGTGCTCAAGCGCTACAAGGGTACCGCCTGGGATCAGAGTCCGGTTTTCAAGAAGGTCTACGAGCAGGAGTACGGCCAGCTCGGTGGCGAGCCGTATGGCTGCCTGGTCGGCGATTACTCCTTCGACAACAGCCCGCCGGATGTGGAACTGCTCAACGGCATTGCGCAGGTCGCCGCCGCCGCGCATGCCCCCTTCATTGCCGCCGCCGCGCCCAAGCTGATGGGCATGGACAACTGGAACGAGCTGTCCAACCCGCGCGATCTGGCCAAGATCTTCTCCACGCCGGACTATGCCGCGTGGCGTTCGTTGCGCGAATCGGAAGACTCCAAGTACATCGGCCTGGCGATGCCGCGCACGCTGTCGCGCCTGCCGTATGGCGCAGCCACCAGCCCGGTGGACGAGTTCGATTTCGAAGAAGACACCGCCGGCGCCGATTCCAGCAAATACACCTGGCAGAACGCCGCCTATGCAATGGCGGTGAACATCAACCGCTCGTTCAAGCAGTACGGCTGGTGTTCGCGCATCCGCGGCATCGAATCCGGCGGCGCAGTGGAAGGCTTGCCCACGCACACCTTCCCCACCGACGACGGTGGCGTGGACATGAAGTGCCCCACCGAAGTGGCCATCACCGACCGCCGCTCGGCCGAGCTGGACAAGATGGGCCTGATGCCGCTGGTGCATCGCAAGAACTCGGACATGGCCGCCTTCATCAGCGCGCAGTCCTTGAACAAGCCCGACGAATACGATGACTCCGATGCCACCGCCAATGCCGCACTGGGCGCGCGTCTGCCATACATGTTCGCCTGCTGCCGGTTTGCGCATTACCTCAAGTGCATCGTGCGCGACAAGATCGGCAGCTTCAGTAGTCGCGAGCAAATGCAGAGTTGGCTAGGCAAATGGATCTTGAATTACGTGGACGGCGATCCAGCCAATTCGAGCGAGGAATACAAGGCTAGCCACCCATTGGCTGCGGCCGAAGTGTTGGTGGAGGAAGTGGAGGGAGCCCCGGGCTACTACACCTCCAAATTCTTCCTGAAACCGCACTACCAGCTGGAAGGTTTGACCGTCTCGCTACGGTTGGTTTCCCGGTTGCCATCTCAGGCCAAGGCCTGATTACTGACACGGTCCGTCAATTCTGTCCGGATCGTCCGATTTAGCCCGTTTTATTGAGGAGTGATTCCATGGCGTTCGATATGCATCTCAAGTTCAAGGGTGGTGGTGTCACCATCGAAGGCAGCTCTGGCCACGCCAAGCACAAGGGTGAGATTCCTGTCCTCGCTTGGTCTTGGGGCGCCAGCAATTCCGGCGACCTCCACAGCGCTGGCGGAACGTCCGGCGGTGGTAAAGCGCATGTGCAGGACATCTCGCTGACGAAATACGTGGACAAAAGCTCGAATGCGTTGCTGCAGGCCGCCTGCACCGGCGCGCGGTTGGAGGAAGCATGGCTCTATGTCACCAACGCCACCGGTGAGCAGACCGATTATGTGACGTTGCATTTATCGAACGGCGTGCTTGTCACCTCTGTATCGACCGGTGGCTCTGGCGGCGAGGATCGGCTGACCGAGAACATCACCCTGCACTTCGGCAAATTTCAATACACCTTCCAGCCGCAAAAGCCTGATGGCTCCGCTGACGGCGCTCCCAAGCCGTTTGTGTACGACATGCAGCAGGTCGCGAAAGGCGCCTAACTGACGCAGGACACAGCGAGCACGCTTGCAGCGCAGTCACACCTTGCTGCGCGCATGTTCTTGCGGTGCCGCGAGCCGGCACCGCTACCCTCTTCGATAAGGCAACGCGTGATGGATGCCACCACACACAGCCTGCTTGCCCGTGGCGAGCCGGCGTAGGCATTGCAGCAGCTGGTGCAGCAGGTACGCCGGCAACCGGCCGATGCTGCGCAGCGCGTGTTCCTGTTCCAGCTGCTGGCCGTGCTGGGCCAATGGTCGCGCGCGGCCGACCAGTTGCGTGCCTGCGGCGAGCTGGATGGCACCACGCAGCCGTTGGTGCAGACCTACCTGACGGTGCTGCAGGGTGAGCAGACCCGCGCGGATGTCTTCGCCGGTACCCGCTTGCCGCATGTGATCGGCGAACCGGCCGAGTGGCTGGCGCTGCATCTGCAGGCGCTGCGGCTATCGGCGCAAGGCCATGGCGGGCAGGCGAACGCGTTGCGTCTGCAGGCCTTCGAACTGGCACCGGCAAGCGCGGGCGTGCTCGATGGCGAACGCTTCGCATGGCTGTCCGACGCCGATACGCGCTTCGGGCCATGTCTCGAACTGATGCTCGACAGCGGCTATGCCTGGGCACCGTTGCAACAGATCCATCAGCTGCGTTTCGAAGCGCCGGTGGACCTGCGCGATACCGTGTGGGCGCCGGTAAGCGTGCTGTGGCGCAACGGCGGGCAGGCGTTTGCCTACATGCCGGTGCGGTATCCGGGCAGCGAGCACCTGGATGCCGGCGAGCTGCAGCTGGCGCGCCGTACGGAATGGACGCAAGGTGCGCAGGGCGAAATCGGCCTGGGCCAGCGCATGTGGAGCACCGAATCGCGCGAGGTCGCATTGCTGGACGTGCGCCATCTGCAGTTCGACCTGGGCTGAGCCACCATGGCCGAGCTCACCACCACCGAACGCCTGCAGCCCTCGCTGCTGGACCGGCTCACCGACACCGTGCCCGGCCAGCGCGAAGAGAGCCGCGAGCAACGCGTGATTTCGGCCACGCGCCTGCGTGAATGCGTGATCCGCGATCTGGCGTGGTTGTTGAATGCGGTGAACCTGGAGACCAGCCATCCGTTGGGCGCATATCCACAGGTGCAGCGCTCGGTGCTCAACTACGGTATCCCGGATCTGGCCGGCGTGGCGGTCACCGGCATCGATGCGGTGGCGCTGCAGCAGCGTATCCGCGAGGCGATCCTGGCGTTCGAACCACGCCTGATTGCCGACACGCTGCGGGTGAGCGTGCACGCCGATGCCACGCGCATGGACCGGCGCTCGCTGCTGTTCACCATCGAATCGGAGATGTGGGCGCAGCCGCTGCCGTTGAATCTGTATCTGAAGACCGCGCTGGACCTGGAAACCGGGCGGCTCGATGTCGTCGAAGGGCATGGCTGAGATGGACCCGCGCCTGCTTCCGTACTACAGCCGCGAACTGCAGCATGTGCGCGACATGGGCGCCGAGTTTGCGCGCGAGTATCCCAAGATCGCCGGGCGGCTGGGGCTGGATGCGTTCGAATGCGCCGACCCGTACGTGGAGCGCCTGCTCGAAGGCTTCGCATTCCTGGCCGCGCGCGTGCAGCTCAAGCTGGACGCGCAGTATCCGGTCTTCACTCAGCACCTGCTGGACATGGTCTACCCGCATTACCTGGCGCCGCTGCCGTCGATGGCGGTGGTGCAGCTGCAGCCGGACCTGAAAGACAGCGGCCTGGCCGCCGGGGTGACGGTGCCACGCCAGAGCGCCTTGCGCAGCCTGATCGGCCCCGGCGAACGTACCGCCTGCGAGTTCCGCACCGCGCATGCAGTGACGCTGTGGCCGCTGCAGGTAGCTGAAGCCAAGTACCTGGATTCGCCGGCCGCGCTCGCCGCCGCCGGCATCGGCCTGCCGGCGGGGCGCACCGTGCGTGCGGGCATCCGCCTGCGGCTGGAGCTGGTGGGGGGCGCACAGGTGCAGGCGCTAGCGCTCGATCGCCTGCCGATCTTCCTGGCCGGTGCCGATGGCCTGCCCAAGCGGCTGTACGAACAGCTGCATGCCGACACCAGTGCGGTGGTCGTGCGCGGCAACGATGCTGGCGGCGCCAGCGTGGAAACCACACTGGCCGCGCACACGCTGCAGATGCGTGGCTTTGCCGACGAGGATGCGCTGATTCCCTAAGATGGCCGCTCGTTCAGTGGCTACCGCCTATTGCAGGAATACTTCGCCTGCCCGGAGCGCTTCCTGTTCGCCGAGTTCACCGGCCTGCGTGCGCCGCTGCGCCGCCTGCATGGCAGCAGCCTCGAGTTGGTGGTGTTGTTGGAGCGCAGCGTGCCCAGCCTGGCGGCCGCAGTGAGTGCCGAACACGTCAAGTTGTTCTGCACGCCGGCGATCAATCTGTTCGAGCGTCGCGCCGACCGTATCCATCTGCAGCCCGGCCAGCACGAGTACCACGTACTGGCCGACCGCACCCGGCCAATGGATTTCGAGATCCATCACCTGGGCGAGGTGGAAGGCTTCGGCGACCGCCAGGAGCCGGAGCAGCGCTTCACCCCGTTCTATGGCGGCGACGCACGTAGTTGGCATGCCCGGCATGGCGCGTTCTACAGCATGCGCCGCGAGCCGCGGGTGTTGTCTGCGCGGCAACGTCGCGACGGGGCGCGCTCCAGTTATGTCGGCAGCGAGGTCTTCGTCAGCCTGGTCGATGCCAATGACCAGGCGCAGGCCAGCAGCCTGCGCCAACTCGGCTTGCAGCTGTGGTGCAGCAACCGCGATCTGCCGCTGCACATGCCGGTGGGCAAGGGCGCAAGCGACTTCACCATGGACAACGGCGTGCCGGTGCGCAGCGTGCGCTGCGTGGCCGGGCCGACCAAGCCGCGTCCGGCGTTGTCCGATGGGCAGACCGCATGGCGCTTGCTCAGCCAGTTGCAGCTCAATTACCTGTCGTTGTTCGAAGACGGCCCCAACGGCGCGGCCGCGCTGCGCGAGATCCTGACGCTGTATAGCGACCCGTTCGATGCGTCCGCGCAACGCCAGATCGAAGGCATCAAGCAGGTGACCGGCACGCCGATCGTGCGGCGCATTCCGGTGCCTGGCCCGATCACCTTCGGCCGCGGCCTGGAAATCACCCTCACCTGCGAGGACGCAGCGTTCGAAGGTACCGGTGCATTCCTGCTGGCCTCAGTGCTGCGGCACTTCTTTGCGCGCTATGTCTCGGTGAATTCGTTCACCGAAACCGTCCTGCGCACCACCGAACGCAACGAGGTGGCCCGATGGCCAGCCCAGCCCGGCACGCGCCCGCGCCTGTGAGCGCGGCGGCTGCGGCGCTGGCACAAGCGCTGCAGACCCGGCCACAGGATTTCAGCCCGTTCGCAGCCCTACGCGCGATCGAACGCTGCCATCCGCAGCATCCTCGCCTGGGCGAATCCGCCCGCGCCGTGGACGATGCGGTGCGCCTGCGCCACACGCCGTCGCTGGCCTTTGCACCGCATGCACTGGACCGCTATACGCCAGCAACAGACGACCAGCCCGCTGCGCTGTATGGCCTGTTTCTGGGCCTGTTCGGTCCCAATGCGCCATTGCCCTTGCATGTGACCGAATACGCCATCGAGCGTGCGCAGCAAGCCAAGGACGGCACCTTTGCCGCGTTTGCCGATGTGTTCCATCACCGCATGCTCAGCCTGTTCTACCGCGCGTGGGCACAGGCGCAGCCCACGGTGCAGGCCGAGCGCGCAACCTGCGACCAGTTCCGCGGCTGGCTGGATGCGCTGGTCGGCATCGCCAGCCCGCACCTGCGCGAGCGCGATGCATTGCCGGACGATGCACGTCGTTACTACGCCGGTCGCCTGGGCGCAGCCACGCGCACGCCAGAGGGTCTGCGCGCCTTGCTGCAGCAGTTGTTCGAGTGGCCGGTGCAGGTGCAGGAATTCATTGCCGAACCTGATTAGCCCCATTCCTCAGCCGGTAGTTGCAGGATTTGCGACGGGTCGGCTGGACAATGGCCCCACTTGAAGGCAACGGAGGTGGG
>NZ_MDED01000015.1 GCF_002939885.1 Xanthomonas cucurbitae | reverse complement strand
TGCCCAAGGTGGCCGAGGCGTGGGTATGGCTGGCTCAAGCGCGATTGCTGCTGGCGCGGCTGACTGGTTAATTATGTAAACACCCTCTGAGTAAAGCCCAAGCATCGGACCGAACCATCTGTGCGGATACTTCTTGGCCCATGCAGGAAACGCCACCGGATCGAAGATGGCCTTCAACTGGTCGTCGGTGAAGGGCTCGCCCGTGTCGTCTGCGTCAGGCGTCGAAATCGCCCGGATACCCGCCAATGGATTGCTCGCCAAAAGCCCTGCCGACACCAGCGACACCAAGAACACCGACAAGCGCTGCCGGTGCTTGGCAACGGTCCAGGCAGCAGGCTCTGGAACTTGATGGGCTCGGGCAAGCGCCACTACATCCATGACGGCAAGGCCCTTGTAGGGTGCGCGTTTGGTCGCATTCGATGGCCACCACCGCACGACATCGAAAAATGCCCGCACATGGTCTGCCGTCAATTCGGACACCGCGAGATCTTGCCCCACGGCACCAGCAAACAAACGCAATGAGTGGCGGCTTTCAAGCACTGTCTTGCTGTGGAGCTTCGCGCGACCCGAGTCCCCCAAGTGATCAGCAATCGCTTTGGACAGCAGCGGGCCAGACGCCTTGGCCTTCCCGGTGCGCCACCCGCTTGGCTTGGCAGGTGCGGCAAGCTCGGTGGCAGGCTCACGCAACAACTCAGCAAACAGCGCTGCGTCCTCGGGCGTGTCGATCTGGGCCTTGCCCAGACGCGTGCCATTAGGCAGCGTCACATCGGTCAATGTGAGTTCGCGCAGTCCTTGCTCTCGGATGCGCCGCAGCACTTCGTCCAGATCCACCGGCTTCCCCTGCCTCAACGCTTGGAACGCGTTTGATAGTGCCATCCCCATGTAGGCAGACACCAGACGCGCAGTATCGCCGGGGCGAAGATGGAGAGGACGAACCAAAAAACGCGAGCCGACCTGCCCCCGCAAATCAACAGGAACCAAGAAGCGCACGTAGAGGCCTGACGGCCGATGCAGCAAGAGGGGCTTTGGCAAAACGATACCTCAAACGATACCTTGGGAGGTCGTTCAAGGCGGTCTTCAGTCAGGCGAAATAGTCAGCACAATCAAGAGCTTAGCGCGGAACTTCGCAAGACTGGAGCGGGCGAAGGGAATCGAACCCTCGTCAGTAGCTTGGGAAGCTACAGCTCTACCATTGAGCTACGCCCGCGTGGCGTGGGCAGAGTTTAGGCGGGTGCGGGCATCGGGCGCAATGTGCGCGTGAGATGCAGTGATGCGCCTGCCTGGCCACAGCCAGCGCCGGGCCGGGCCGGGCCGCATCTCGCCGTGTGCGGCCGGGATCAGTGCTCCCGGATTCCACCTACAACGAGGGCCGGTTGCCCGGCCCTCGTGTCTTGCGGGTGCTGCGTGGTCTACGGGGTGTGGATCAGAATGCGCCGCTGAAGTTCACGAACAAGGTGGCATCGCGGGCATCGCGCTGGGCGGTCGTGGTGCTCAGGCCGATGTTGCTCTGCAGGCCCCACAGGCCGGTACGCGCGCCCAGCACCACGGTGGCGTAGTTGCGGTCGAAGTTCTGGCCAGGAACGGTGTACATGCCGAACTCCGGCATCGACTGCAGCCAGGCGCTGGCTTCGCCGCCGTCCTTGAACTCGTGGTCGTAGGTCGCCTGCAGGTACGGCTTGACCGCCGCGCCGTCCAGACGCACCTGGAAGCCGACGCGGCCGACCAGCGAGTCGATGTCCTGGTTGGCGTAACCCAGCGCGGTGGCGCTGTCGTTGCTTTCGGTGTAACCGTCGAGCTTGATCTTCTGCCAGGTCAGGCCGGCAACCGGGCCGTACTTGACGTTGCCTTCGCCCAGCGAATACCCGGCGTTGAGCGCGGCGGTGAGGTTGCTGCCGTCCGGCGAGCCGCTGTGTACGCGGGTGGCCGGCCCAAGCTGCACTTCGCGGTCCAAGTCGTAGCTCAGCCAGCTGTAGCTGACCTGGGCGTTGACCCACACCGGGCCGGTGTACCAGCCGAAGAAGCCGCCCAGGGTGGTGTCGTCCTGCTTGAAGCTGCCGTTGCGGTTACCGAAATCGGCGTCCATGCGGCCGAAACCGGCAAAGCCACCGAACACCAGGTCGCCTGCGGTCCAGTCCACGCCGAACAGGCCGGCCGGGGCCATGCCGTCGTACAGGTCGGCATGGTCGTAGCGCTGCATGTCGCCGCGCACGCTGCCCCACCAGCGCAGGCCATCGGCATCCGGCTTGCCATCCAGATGCCAGGCCACCTGGTCGGCGCGCGCGCGGCCGCCGGCCTGCGCGGAATGGGTCAGCACCTGCTGCAGACGCGGGGCCTCCAGCAACGAGATCGCGTACTCACCCAGGATCTGGTGCACGGCGGTGGTCGGGTGGATGCTGTCGGCGAACACATAGGTATTCTGTGCGTTGGCAGCGACCAGGCTGGTCGGGTTGCAGGCCGGCAGCGCCAGGGCCGGGTTGCAGGCGGTGCTGGTGACGTTGCTGAAGCCGAACGTGCCCGGCGTGGCGACGATTTCCTGCAGGATGTGGAAGGTATCGACCGGAATCACCCGCAGGCCGGCCGACCGCAGGCCGTTGAACAAGGCGGTGTTGTAGGCGGTGGCAGCGCCGGTGCCCTGCGCCATTCCGACAGCGCCACCAGCGCGGAAGCGCGGGGTGAGGCCCACATCCGGAATGGTCGGCACCATGACGTAGCGCGCGCCGGCATTCTGCAAGGTGGCCACGGCACCCACCTGGGCGGTGACGGCGCTACCGATGATGGCCTGCGCCTGGGCCGGCACGGTGGCCGCAGCCAGCAGGTCGTTGGCGCCGCCCCACACGGTGTAGAGCGCATTCGGGTCGGCGCGGCCACCGTTGGCGGTGAGGTAGGTGTTGATCTGGCTGGTCACCGACGGCGCGGCGCCCAGCGCGCTGACCGAACTGGCCTGGATGCGCGCGCCGCCGGCGGCATAGTTGTCGCCGATCTGGCCGTTGCCGTTGGGAGCGGCGTTGGTGCCGAAATGATCGGCCACGTATTCGGCCCACACCCAGCCCGGGTTGGTGGTGAACTTGCCGGTGACCGCGCGCGAGGCAGCCGGCAACAGCGGGTTGTAATAACCGCTGTCGGTAAGGCTGTCACCGAAGAACACGGTCCGGTCGAAGGCCGACTCGGCCATGGCCGGAGTGGCCGCGATGGCGATGGCGACCGCCATCAGGGAGCGGATCGGGCGAAATGTTGAAGCCATGGAAGTGCCTGCTTGGAGTGAGTGGGACCGGACCGGCCTGCGCACGTACGCAGGCGAATGGCAATGGTTTCACCCCCGCCGGCTGCGCTCACGCTGCAGTGCCGCATAACGCAAAACGCGCGCCCGGACGGCACGCGATGCGACAATGAGGCCATGAACATCCAACTCAACGGCAGCCTGCGCACGCTGCCCGACAACCTGCCGCTGGCCGCATTGCTGGACCAGGAAGGTTTGGCACAACGGCGCGTGGCGGTGGAGGTCAATGGCGAAATCGTGTCGCGCGGGCAGCATGCCGAGCATGTCCTGCACGAAGGCGACATGGTGGAAATCGTACACGCATTGGGCGGCGGTTGATGCGTCATGCAGGCCAACGCACCCGCGCGTGATGGGTGATAATTGCCCCATGACCACTCCCGCCCCCTCCGACGCGTTGCTGATCGCCGGCAAACGCTACCGTTCGCGCCTGCTCACCGGCACCGGCAAGTTCAAGGATCTGGACGAAACCCGCTTGGCCACCGAGGCCGCTGCCTCCGAGATCGTGACCGTGGCAATCCGCCGCGTGAACATCGGCCAGGACCCCAACGCGCCCAGCCTGCTCGATGTGCTGCCGCCGGATCGCTACACGCTGTTGCCCAACACCGCTGGCTGCTACACCGCCGATGATGCGGTGCGTACCTGCCGACTGGCGCGCGAGCTGCTGGATGGCCACAACCTCACCAAGCTGGAAGTGCTGGGCGACGAGAAGACGCTGTACCCGGACGTGGTGCAGACGCTCAAGGCTGCCGAACAACTGGTGGCCGATGGTTTCGAGGTGATGGTCTACACCTCCGACGACCCGATCCTGGCCAAGCGGCTGGAAGAGATCGGCTGCGTGGCGGTGATGCCGCTGGCCGCGCCGATCGGCTCGGGCCTGGGCATCCAGAACAAGTACAACCTGCTGGAAATCATCGAGAACGCCAAGGTGCCGATCATCGTCGATGCCGGCGTGGGCACCGCTTCCGATGCGGCCATTGCGATGGAGCTGGGCTGCGACGGCGTGCTGATGAACACCGCCATTGCCGGCGCGCGCGATCCGATCCTGATGGCCAGCGCGATGCGCAAGGCGATCGAAGCCGGCCGCGAGGCGTTCCTGGCCGGGCGGATTCCGCGCAAGCGCTATGCCTCGGCGTCGAGCCCGGTGGATGGCGTGATTGGATGAGCGGGGGGTTTGCTGGCGCCGTGCGTTCGACCGTCTGCAGTGCGCAACCGCCAGGCAGCGGCCGCGCGACTGCCTGCGGTGAGCAGATCCGGCGCTGCTTCGCCCGTCCCCTCACCCCCGCTCTGCGCGCCGGCGTCGCGGGCGCTCCCCGGCCTGCGCGCCCACGGCGCGCAGGCCGTGCCTCCTCGTCCCGGTGGGAAAGGGGCTTTTTTCAGCTTCTGTGTGGGGCGCGATGTGGTTGCCGCGCACGCGTGGGGCATGTGTTTGCTGACGTGACCGACCTTTCATGACCGACCCGTTTACCAGCGACGGCGCCAAGATGCCGCCCAAACCCTTCACCATCGAAGAGGGCCGCCGCCAGGTGCGCAGCTTCGTATTGCGCCAGGGCCGTTTCACCCCCGCGCAGCAGCGCGCCTTCGACGAGCTGTGGCCGCGGTTTGGGCTGGACTACACCGGCGCGCCGCGCGATCTGGATGCGGCATTCGGGAGCGACGCGCCCAAGGTGCTGGAGATCGGTTTCGGCAACGGCGCCGCCTTGCGCTTTGCGGCCCAGCACGATCCCAGCCGCGACTACATCGGCATCGAGGTACATGCGCCCGGCGTGGGACGCCTGCTCAACGCGCTGGACGAAGACGGCAGCACGCATGTGCGCCTGTATCACCATGACGCGGTGGAAGTGCTGGAACATGAGATCGCCGATGGCGCGCTGGATGAAGTGCGCATCTACTTCCCGGACCCGTGGCACAAAAAGCGCCACAACAAGCGCCGCCTGATCCAGCCGGCATTTGCGCAGTTGCTGGTGCGCAAGCTACGCGATGGCGGCCGCCTGCATGCAGCCACCGACTGGGCCGACTACGCCGAACAGATGTGGGACGTGCTAGACGCCACCTCCGGCCTGGTCAACCGCGCCGGCCCGCGCGGCCACGTCGAGCGCCCCGCCTGGCGCCCGCAGACCCACTTCGAAACCCGCGGCCAGAAGCTTGGGCATGGCGTGTGGGATCTGCTGTATGACCGGGAATCGGGAATCGGGAATCGGGAATCGCAAGAGCAACTGCCTTCGGCATCCGGATAGCGCCTGCTTGCCTCGGCCTTACCCGCTTTTCCCCATTCCCCATTCCCGACTCCCCATTCCCAGCCCCCAATGGACACCGCGCTGACGCTGACCAACGATATGAAGCTCGTCCTCGGGCTGGTTGGTTTCACGATGGCGATGTTTCTGTTCGAGCGCATCCGTGCCGATGTGGTGGCGTTGATCGTGCTGGTGGTGCTAGGCGTGACCGGGCTGGTGGCGCCGGAAGAATTGTTCGGCGGTTTTTCCGGTAATGCGGTGATGAGCATCATCGCCACCACCATCCTTGGTGCGGGGCTGGAGCGTACCGGCGCGCTGAACCGGCTGGCCAGCTGGCTGCTGCGGCGCTCGCACGGCAGCGAGCAGCGGCTGATGATGATGACGCTGGCCATCTCCGGCTTGAACTCGTCATTCATGCAAAACCCCTCGGTGATGGCCTTGTACCTGCCGGTGGCCTCGCGGCTGGCCGCGCGCACCGGGCTCACCCTGCAGCGCTTGTTGTTGCCGATCGCCGCAGCCATCGTGATGGGCGGTGCGCTCACCATGGTGGGCAATTCGCCATTGATCCTGCTCAACGACCTGCTGGTGTCGGCCAACAACAACCTGCCCTCGGGCATGGCCAGCATCGAGCCGCTGACGATGTTCGCGCCGCTGCCGATCGGTCTGGCCTTGCTGATCGCCGCGCTGCTGTATTTCCGCTTCTATGGCGATCGCAAGCTGATCGAGGAGGAGCGCCTGATTAACGAAGGCGTTACCCCCTCGCGGACCGAAAGCTACTTCGCCAAGACCTACGGCATCGATGGCGATGTGTTCGAACTCATCGTCACCGCCGAAAGCCCGCTGGTCGGCATGACCCTGGGCGAAGCCGAGGCCTTGCACGATGCGCCGCTATTGCTGGCGCTGAAGACCGGCAACGACACCCGTCTGGCACCGCCGGCGGACATGCGCATCTGGGTCGGCAGCGTGCTGGGGGCGATGGGCCAGCGCCAGGACGTGGCCGACTTTGCACAGAACCACTTCCTGCGCATGTCCTCGCGGCTGCGCAACTTGGGCGACCTGTTCAACCCGAGCCTTGCCGGCATTTCCGAAGCGGTGATCCCGCCCAACTCGCGGTTGATCGGCAAGAGCGCTGGCGAACTGCGGCTGCGCAAGCAGTCCGGCATCAGCCTGCTGGCGATCAACCGCGACAAGCAGGTCATCCGCGAGGACGTGCGCAAGGTGCCGCTGCGGGCCGGCGACATGCTGGTGTTCCACAGCATCTGGCAGGATCTGGCGCAGGCGGCGGAAAGCCGCGATTTCGTGCCGGTGACCGACTTCCCGAAAGGCGAGCAGCGCCCGCACAAGTTCAAGATCGCCATGGCGATCTTCGCCTTCACCTTCCTGATCGCGCTGACCTCGCGCCTGCCAGTGGCGCTGACGCTGATGACCGGGGTGGCCTGCATGCTGGTCAGCGGCGTGCTGCGCATGGACGAGGCCTATGCCTCGATCAACTGGAAGACCATCTTCATGATGGCCGGGCTGATTCCGCTGGGCTGGGCAATGGACAGCAGTGGCACTGCCGCCTGGGTAGCCGGCCACACCATCGATCGCCTGCCCGAAGGCATTCCGGTGTGGGCACTGGAAATCAGCCTGGCACTGCTGACCACCGCGTTTTCGCTGGTCATCAGCCATGTCGGGGCGACCATCGTGATGGTGCCGATTGCGGTGAACCTGGCATTGGCGGCCAACGGCAATCCCACGGCGTTCGCGCTGATCGTGGCGTTGTCGGCGTCGAACAACCTGATGACCGCCTCCAACCCGGTGATCTCGATGGTGGCCGGCCCGGCCAACTATCAGCCGCGCGAGCTATGGCGCGTGGGCGCACCGCTGTCGCTGATCTACATCGTGGTGATGGTGTCGGTCATCAACCTGATGTTCTGGTGGGCCGCACGCTAGGGCGCAGGCGCGGTGCGGCGTATCGGGTGCGCCATCCGCTCGAAGCTGACTTCCGTCCGCACCTGCTCGCTGTACTGCCGCGCTATCGACCGCAGTTATCCCAGCACCACCTGTTCGCCATCGACGCGCACCGGCACCGCCACCAGCGATTGGCCGCGGCAGGGACCGCTGATGCACTCCCCGGCAGTCAGTTCGAAGGCGGCCCCATGTGCGGCGCAGACCAGATGCCCTTCCTTGGTCTTGAGGAACTGGCCTGGCGCCCAGTCCAGCCGCCGGCCGGCATGCGGGCAGACGTTCAACCAGGCACGTACCTGCGCACCCTCGCGGTACAGCACCAGCGATTCGCTGGCCTGCTCCCAGGTCGCTTCCACCTCCAGGAATCCGGCATCGGGAATCTGCGCCAGGCGGGCGAGCGTGGTGGGTGAGGACGAGGGCATGGGCCACGGCGGAGTCGGGAACGGGCCGCCGATTGTGGCATGCGCGTCCTGCCACGCCTGCGCAAGGCTGGCAGCGGCTCGGTGCCGATAGCCCGGCAGCAGCCAAGCCAATGGATGCTCACGGTAGACGTCGGTTAGCACACCCAGCGTGATGCATTTAACAAAACGCGTGTTGAATTAACGAAGTTTTCACTCAATGACATGAAACCGCAACGATACTGCGCCCTTGTTTCCTGCCCGGCAGCCCACCGCCATGTCTGCACGTCTGTTCCAATTCGGCAATCTCCATCACCTGTTTGCGCCACGCAAGCCGCGCCATCCGTTGGTGCGCATTGCGGCGGGCCTTGCTGGACTGGCTATCCTGGCAGTGCTGATCTTCTTCAGCGTGTTCGTTGGCGCGGCGATGATCCTGGGCGGCATCGCCTGGAAGCTGTTGAGCAAGGCCAACCGCCGTCCGTCGCCGCAGGCGCGCGTGGTCGAGGCCGAGTACCGCGTGGTGCGCAAGCCCGCGTTGCCGTTGTCGCACTGAGCACCAGCGCTAGCGCTGCGTTCCGGCCGCGCCTGGAGCCGGGCTGTCGCGCTGCATGATCGATCGGCATGTCTTTGCACATGCCTATTTGCGTTTGGCCGCAGCCTGACCAACCCAATGGCGCGAAGTGGGCCGATGATGCGTCCCGCGTTTCAGCAGTGAAGGTTCCGTGTTGCACGGCGTAGCGGCTAGACTCACGCGTCCCGTTCCGAGGATGCGCGCATGACCCACGATGTGATTCCCCCCACCGATGTTCCGCGCATTCCGGTAGTCGGCGGCGGGACGTTTCCGGTGCACCGCATCTATTGTGTCGGCCGCAACTTCGCCGACCACGCGCGTGAGATGGGCGCCAGCGCGCCGGCCTCCAAGGCCGAACGCGGGCAGCCGACCTTCTTCATGAAGCCTGCCGACGCCATCGTGGTCGGTCATGGCGACCACATCCCCTACCCGCCCGGCACCAAGGAGCTACATCACGAAGTGGAGCTAGTGGTGGCGCTGGGCAGCGATGCGCCTGCCGGGCTATTGCCGCTGGACCAGGCCGAGGCGCTGATCTACGGCTATGGCGTGGGCCTGGACCTGACCCGGCGCGATCTGCAGGCCGCTGCCAAGGCCAAGGGGCTGCCGTGGGATACGGCCAAGGGCTTCGACCATTCCGCACCCATCAGCGAGTTGGTGCATGCCGGCGAAGTGGGTGCACTGGAGGCATTGAACCTGTCGCTGGAGATCAATGGACAGGTGCGCCAGCAGTCGCTGCTGGACCAGATGATCTGGAACGTGCCAGAAATCCTGCACGAGTTGTCCAAGCTCTACGCCTTGCGCGCGGGCGATCTGATCTTCATGGGCACCCCGGCCGGCGTCGGCCCGTTGCTGCCGGGCGATCACTTCAGTGCGCGCCTGGAAAACGTGGCCGAACGCCACGGCATCATCGCCGGCTGACATCGGCCGGGCTACGCTCGGCATAGCGGCAGTGGGTCCGCAACTGCATCTGGAGAACACTTATGGGAATGGTCAGCGAGTTCAAGCAATTCGCGATGCGCGGCAATGTCATCGATCTTGCGGTCGGTGTGGTCATCGGCGCGGCGTTCGGCAAGATCGTCACCGCGCTTGTCGAAAAAATCATCATGCCGCCAATCGGCTGGGCCATCGGCAACGTGGATTTTTCGCGGCTGGCATGGGTACTCAAGCCAGCCGAGCTGGATGCCGCCGGCAAGGAGATTCCGGCGGTGGTGGTCGGCTATGGCGACTTCATCAACACCGTTGTGCAGTTCGTCATCGTCGCGTTTGCGATCTTCATGGTGGTCAAGCTGATTAACCGCCTCAGCCATCGCAAGCCGGACGCCCCCAAGGGCCCAAGCGAAGAAGTGCTGTTGTTGCGCGAGATCCGCGACTCGCTCAAGAACGACACGCTCAAGCCGCCGACCACGCCCTGACCAGGCGCATCCATTGCGCGCTTCGCGCAGAAGGATGACCTTTCGCACGCAGACGGGGGACCTTGCGCTGATAAGCTCGGGGTCTGCCTTGTCGTTTTGGAGCCGCCCTGCATGCGTCGCCTCGCCGTTGCCATCTCCGCCCTGCTCGCCTGCTCGTGCGCATTTGCTGCGCAGACCACCATCCCCGACAGCGCACTGCGCACCGCCGCGCAGCTGCGCGAGCAGGCGCTGGCCGACAACACCGGCTTTGCGGTGGTGCAATCGCTGACCACCGAGGTGGGGCCTCGCCTCGCCGGTAGCGAGGCAGACCCGCGTGCCGTGGCCTGGGCCAAGGCCAAGTTCCAGTCGCTGGGCTTTGACAAGGTGTGGACCGAGCCGGTGACCTTTCCCAAGTGGGAACGTCGTAGCGAACACGCCGCCGTGCTCGGCGCGCACGCGCAACCGCTGACCATCACCGCGTTGGGCGGCAGCCCGGGCGGCAGTGTTGAAGGCGAGGTGGTGCGCTTTGAGAATCTTGCCGCGTTGCAGGCCGCGCCTGCCGGCTCGCTGGCCGGCAAGATCGCCTTCGTCGACTACCAGATGGTCAAGGCGCGCGACGGCAAGGATTACGGCAATGGCGGCGCGGTGCGCAGCAAGGGGCCGTCGGAAGCGATCCGCAAGGGCGCGATTGGATTCGTGATGCGCTCGGCCGGCACCGATTCGCACCGCGTGCCGCATACCGGCATCACCCGGTTCGACGAAGGACTCACCCCGGTGCCGGCAGCGGCCTTGTCGGTGCCCGATGCCAACCAGCTCGCCCGCCTTGCTGCCTTGGGTGCCACACGCATCCGTCTGGCACTGGATTGCGGCTGGGACGGCACCGCGACTTCGTACAACGTGATCGGCGAGATCACCGGCCGCAGCAAGCCCAAGGAAGTGGTGGTGATCGGCGGGCACCTGGATTCATGGGATCTGGGCACCGGCGCGATCGACGACGGCGCCGGCGTGGCGATCACCATGGCGGCAGGCCACCTGATCGGGCAACTCAAGCAGGCGCCCAAGCGCAGCATCCGCGTGGTGGCCTTCGCCAACGAAGAACAGGGCTTGTACGGCGGCAAGGCGTATGCCGCGGCGCACGGCAACGATGCCAAGGACATGGCGCTGCATCAGATCGGCGCAGAGAGCGACTTCGGTGCCGGGCGCATCTATGCATTCAATACCGGCGCGGCTGCGCCAGAGGACTCGCGGGCAGCGACCAAGCAGATCGCCGACGTGCTTGCGCCGCTGGGCATCGCGTATGAGCCGAGCAAGGGCGGCCCCGGCCCGGATGTCGGGCCGATTTCCGCCAAGGGTGGCGCCTGGGGATGGCTGGCGCAGGATGGCACCGACTACTTCGACCTGCACCACACCGCCGACGACACCCTGGACAAGATCGACCCGAAAGCGCTTGCGCAGAACGTGGCCGCCTACACCGTGTTCGCGTATCTGGCGGCCGAAGCCGATGGCAATTTCGGCAGCCGCGCCAGCGCCGTGCAGCCGCCGAACGAGTAAGCTGGCACCGCGTCGCACGCTTGCGCTTCTACTCCAGGACGAGCACACACCATGGTGGCCAGGCGGCAACGCAGTGCGAACAATGCGGCGACCCTGCTGGACGTGGCCAAGCACGCCGGGGTGTCGCCGATGACCGCCTCGCGCGTCATCAACCGCCACCCGCATGTCGGCCAGGACATGCGGGCACGGGTGGAAGCATCGGTGCAGGCACTGGGCTACCGGCCCAATCTGGCCGGCCGCTCGTTGCGCACCAGCGGCCTGCTGCGGATCGGCGTGTTGTACAGCAACCCCAGCGCGGCCTATCTCAATCAATTCATGCTGGGGCTGCTCGAGCAGAGCAGCCTCAATGGCAGCCAGGTGCTGGTGGAAAAATGCGGTGCCATCCGCAGCCAGCGCGCTGCCACCGAGCGCCTGCTGGCGGCCGGCGTGGATGGCGTGATCCTGCCGCCGCCGCTGTGCGATTCGCGCCAGACCATTGCCGAGCTGGATGCACGCGGCATTCCCGTGGTGGCCGTGGCCAGCGGCGCGCCGATGGCGCAGATCAGTTCGGTACGCATCGACGATTACCAGGCTGCGCGTGCCATCGTGGGCCACCTGATCGAGCTCGGGCACCGGCGCATCGCCCTGGTCAAGGGCGACCCGAACCACACGCCCAGCGCATTGCGTGCCAGTGGCTACCTCGACAGCCTGCAGGCGGCAGGGCTGGCGATTGTCGATGAACTGATCGCAGACGGCCTGTTCACCTACCGCTCCGGCCTGATCGCTGCACACGGCCTGCTCGCCCGGCCGCAGCCACCCACCGCCATCTTTTGCAGCAACGACGACATGGCCGCCGCCACCGTCGCGGTTGCGCACGGGCTGGGGCTGCGCGTGCCCGAGGACGTCTCGGTGGCCGGTTTCGACGACACGCCGGTGGCCACCACCATCTGGCCCGAACTCACCACCGTGCATCAACCGGTGGCGGCGATGGGGCGCGCCGCCGTCTCGTTGCTGGCCGACGCCATTCGCCAGCGGCGCAAGGGCGTTGCCGCAGCCGGCGTGCACCAGATCATGAAATACACCGTGGTCAAGCGCGGTTCGACGGCTGCGCCAACGAAAGGCTGATGAATTGGCGCGCGTCCTTTGGCCGTTGAGGTGACCGTGGCTGCTGCACGCGCAGGCGCATCGGGCAGACAGAAGCGCCGTTGGGATCATCCATTTTGCCGATGCAGCGCGGTCACCGTGCAACCAAGCAACCTGCACTAACGGCGCACGACGTCAACCTCTGACACACCTAGCAAACCTGCCAACGGTACCTGCGCCCGGCGTTGCCGTGGGCTGACAGCCAATCCCTGAGCGCGCAGCCTATCCAACAACTGTTCGGCCAGGGGCATCACCATGTGCCTGCCCCAACAACGCTCCGAGGCATGACCGAACGGGAGATAGCCGGGCAGATCATCTGGATCCAGCTGGTCCCAACGCTCAGGACGAAATACCTCGGGAGATTCCCATAACGCAGGATCGCGGTGACTCAACAAGGGCAGGACCAACACATCGTCCTGCACGCCGATGCGGGAATCGAGCAATGGATATTCCGGCGATGCAGTGCGCAAGATATTCCAGGAGGGCGGCAACAGGCGTAGCGATTCGTAGACGATATTCCGGCTGGAACTCCCAGGATCAAAGGGCGATCCCAGCCAAAGCGCATTGGCGACCAGCGTGGAAATGGTGAAGCACACCGGCACGGCAGTTCGTCGATACAAGCCCATCGCGAAGCGACGCGCCTGGTAGCCGTCTGCAGCAGCAGTGAATGTCGCAAGCGCTGACGCATTGGCCTGCAAGCTGAGTGGCGTGATCGCACCGGCAGCGATGACCGCCCAGGTCAGCTTGGGAGTCAGCTCCAGCGTGCGGTCCATCAACACGCGTAACCGCAGTGGATCGCCACCCAGCAACAGATCGCGCAAGTACACATGGCCCACATGCGGCTACGGGCCTGCCAGGTCCACATCTGCCGCGATGGGGCGCTTCAATGCCTCGCGTACATCGCGCCCGATGGCTTGCATCAGTTTGGAGGCATGCGTGCGGGCGATCGATCGCCCCTGTAACGGCTTGAAGGTCGGCCGCTCGCCCTCGGTCGCCGGACGCGCATCGAGCAACCGATGTGTCAGCGTCGGCCCGGCAACACCAACGGTATCTCCGTCCAGCCGAAACATCTCCTTGCCCATGTGCTCGCGCAGGAGCGCGAACAGGCGCGGCGCGAACACAGTCTGCCTGCCGCATTCAGCGGCACTGGATAAAGACATGGAGATCACTCGGCTTCGATAACACCCGCGTCCGGCAAAACACTCACCTCGCGCGGGCGAACACTACCAATAGCACGCTGGATACAAGGCGTTTTCGGCCGCCCTGGTCAGCGCGGTCAGTACCAGATGTACCAGGAGTAGGACTTCAGGCTTTTGTTGGACGCGAGCAGGTTCTTGAGCGAGAACAGCATTTTCATGAGCGACATCCTATTCTGGGGAGTGGTTTACCCTGATGGGCGATGCGCACAATCAATCACGTGTCACACGAGCGGCAATGGTCGCGCCCGCCACGCTAACATACGCCCGGCACTCAGCGACGAACATTGCGTGCGCGCACAGATTCGTCAGAGTGCAGAAACCGTAATGCAGTCATTTTCGTTCTGCAGCACGTAACTTCGTGTCACCTGAAAGCAACCATGGCAGGCAGGTGGCCAGGTAGCCACCCTCGGTTTTCATGCGACATGCGTTCAGCGCAGCGATACCGCAGGAGTCACAAGCTGCCACGCACATCGGCTGGCACCGGCATGCCGGCGCCAGCCGATCGCATCACCTGTTCGGTTTGGTGCGCACCACAGCCGACGGCGTACCCATTCCTGCCGCATTGTTGGCGCTGACCACATACTCGTAGCTGGCAACATTATTGACCCACTGATCGACGAACGAAGCCCCAGCGACATTGGACGCCACCGTCGTGAACGCACTGCCGGCACCACTGCGACGCTGCACCGTGTAGCTGCTCGCACCGATCACCGGCGACCAACTCAGCTTGACGCGGCGATCGCCGACGGTGGCGATGAGACCACGCGTTGCCTCAGGCACTGCGATCGGCGCAGGCCGCACTGTTGCCGCACTGGCCGTGGCGATCACCGGGTACGCATTGTTCACCAGCTCCACGAATTGGTTGTGGAACCAGGCGCCGGAGATCGGTGCGCTGGGGAAGGCACCGGTCAACACGCCATCGGCCGTGGTGTAGGTGGGATCGCACATGCGGTCGAAGCCCTTGCCCTCGTTGTTCGCGATGAGTGAGCTGGAACCATCGGATTCGCCCGGTGGCTTGACCCAGGCGTAGGCATCCAGATGCGGACCCGGCGCCGCCGTGGGCAGCTCGCCAATGCCGGCGCCCTTCTGATTGCACCAGTTGCCACGATGCAGACGGCGATCGATGCGGCCGGAATTGACGTAGCTGGTGACGTCGTTCCCGAACGCGCCACTCGGACGATTCGGCCCACCCCAACCATTGCGGCCCGTATCGATGATGAAGCCGATGGTGCTGGGCCAGCCCGCGCTGACGAAGCCATTGTACAAGGCCTGGGTAAAATCGGTCTCGTCGAAATATGGGTTCCATTCGTAGTATTTCGACGACTTGATCGGCTGCCCGTTGATGCTCAAATCGGGATTGGGGAGATTCGGTTCGTTCAACGGCGTGGTATTGGCGGTATTGGTGACGAACCCATCCACGCTCGCAAGGCCAGAACTGGTGCCCTGCACCACCCGGGTATACAGCGAAATCGATGGACCACGATTACTGTCCCAACCCAACCAGCCGGAGTGCCCGATATCCAGATAGTTGTAGGTATTGGAAACGGCATGCAGCTTGTTGATGGCGTATTTGATGCCCTCCTCGTAAATACCGATGGAGCTGGCCAGCGCGCAGCGCATGTCGTTCAAATTGGTGACCAGATTCGGCAAGCTGTCCGGCTCGATCACATTGACGATGCGGATATCCTTGTACTTCGGATCGGCGAAGATCGCGGCAATGACGTCGATATACTCTTTCTTGTAACGGTCCAGCGCTGCCGGCGTCAGCGGCAGCTCGCCATTGGAAGCAAGTGCATGACAATCGCGGCCCGGCAGGTTGTAGATGACGAAGCTGGCGGTGATCGGCATATTGGGCTTTTTCTGTGCCAAGGCCGCATCCAGGTGGCCGCGCAACCCCAGCCGCCCGGCGTTCTGGGAGCCGCCGCTGATCGCGGCAATGCGATCCAGCCACACCGCAGTGGGATAGGTCTTGACCACGCCCATCTGGGCCTTCAGCGTCGCACCTTTCACCTTTGCAATCGATGCATCGACCTTCTTGGCGTAGTCGGGATTGACATACCCGCTCGCACCCACGAACGGATTGTCGACATGGGCTTGCGCGCCCACCGCCCCGATCACGAACGGATTCACTGCCAATAGCGAAAACGCCAGCGAGCGCTTGAGATTGCGACGAATGCCTTTCCTGGTCATGACCTTCACCTTTATTGATCTTCGGATGGTTGGTACGAACGTTGGATTGCGGCGCGTCCTTTCGGCAGCCTTGCCTTGTCGTTCAAAACACTCGTCGGATCGTTTCCGAGGCCGGCCGAAAACGCTCCATCGACGCACGGCCGAAGAGAATTTCTGGAAGTTATGTCGGCAGCGCCCAGGACAACGCGCAGCCTGGGATGGCTGCCGATTCCTGAAAACTTGCCTGTCACCTCAGACGCGTCGAAGGCCTGGATATCGCGACGACATTATCTTCGCGACGGCAGCCTGCGTAATGTTCGGAGTGTCTCCAGGGAGCGATTGAGCGAGCAGCATCGATGCTGTGCCTGCGAACGGGTGATCGTGTTCGCCAGGCGGAAACTACGCCGCATACCTGGCATAAGCAATCGTCAAACATTGCGTTTGCACACAGATCCAGAGACTGTCCATGGCGACATTTCGACTGCGGGCATTACGCCACAAACGGACGTGCCATTCCGCACAAAAAACGGTCGCATCGCTTCCCGACGATGCGACCGAATGGGAGGGTACCCGGCGTTGACGCCGGGCGTACTGCAGCGCCGGACAACCGGCGACGGGAAGAACGCGCAATCACCACTTGGAGAGGACACACGGTAGAGCCTGTGTGGCACGCCACGCGAGAATGGCGTGCCACACGAGGGCAGGTCTGGTCAGAAACGCAGGCGTAGGCCAGCGTAGTAACGACGCTCGAAGATGTTCTGGTCGTAGTAGTGGTTGCTCCACTGCGCGTAACGACGCTCGCTTTGCCCGGTCAGGTTGGTGGCCTGGGCGTACAGCGTGAGGTGATCGTTGACGTCGTAGCTGAGCGACGCATCCAGGTAGCCCACGTCGTCGTTCCAGATTGCCAGCTTGTCGCCCCATGCGCCGCTATTGATCTGGCTGAAGCGCTTGCTGCGCCAGTTATAGGCCACACGCGCCTGCAATCTGTCTTTCTGATACCACAGCACCGCGTTGGCCTGGTGCCTGGAATTATCGCCGATCGGCAGTGTATTTCCCTGGATATCGGTGTTGTCGGTGTCGGCATCGGAGAACGTGTAGTTGAGGTTGGTGCCGAAACCGCTGAGCCAGCCTGGCAGGAAATCGAAGGCCTGCTGATAACCGATCTCGAATCCCTTGATCTTGCCGCCACCACCATTGACGATGCGCTCCACCGGGCCGCCCAGGCGTGCCACGCCATCGGCATCGGGCAGTGGCTCGATGTTGGTGACGGTGGTGGGGAAGGACTTCACGTCGATCAGGAAGGCACCCACGCTGAGCAGCGAGGCATCGGCGAAATACCATTCCCACGAGGCGTTGTAGTTGGTGGCGCGGTACGGATCCAGATCCGGATTGCCGGAGCGGCCATTGAGGAACAGCACCGCATCCGATGGCAATGCGGGATTGCGCGGCGGCGTACCGTTGACGGCGTAGAAACTCACCAGGCCACGACCGAGATCGGGCAGGTCCTGACGTGCCACAGCCTTGTTATAGGCAAAGCGCAGCTTCTGCGCGTCGGTGATGTCCAGCGACAGGTTGGCACTGGGCAACACGTCGGTGTATTGCCGGTTCAGGCGATTGGTGCCGATCGCAGGACTCACGCCGTTCCATTCGACGTTGCCGATAAAGACATTGCCACTGCTCAGGTATTGATCGATCGCCAGCTTGGTCTGCACGATGCGCGCGCCGATATTGGCCGTCCACGGCACGCGGCTACCAATGCCACCCTCCAGATTGGCGAGGAAGTACGCCGCGCTGCTCTTCTCGGTGACCTGATAGGAATCGGCGGCCTGCTGGTAGGCCACGTTGCCCGGATACAGGCTGTTGAGATAGGCGACCGGGTCTTTCATCACCTGCGGGTTGATCGCCGGCAGCCCCTGCGGCCCCAGGCCGTTGACCTTGAGCGGATCGAAGTCGTTGAAGTAGGCCCAATAGCCGGGGATGGTATTGAATGGCAGCAGGCGTGCCTCGGACACGCCGCTGCAGGTGTCGACGATCAGCGGATCCTTGAAGTAATACAGCGAACGGTTCGGATCGGCACACGCGGTGGAGACCGGCGACAGGTAGCGATAGGTGTCCAGTTTGAAATCGCGCTCGCCGTAACGGATGCCGAACTGGAAGCCGCGAACAACGCCATCGTCGAACTCGAACGTGCCGTCGGCGCGGAACGCATCCATCGTGGCTTCGATCTTGTTGCCCTGTGCCCAGGTGGACATCAGCTGCCAGTTGTCCGGATTGGACACGTCGGTACCAAGATTGACCGCCGGATAGGTACCGCGGAAATCCACCGAGGCATCCACCACCGGCAAACCGTTGGCGTTGGCCCATTGGCTGACGCCACCGGCGCGGGTGATGCGGTCGCCGCGCGTCACCACCGCATCGGCGCGGGCTTCGTCGTAGGTGCGCTGCGCATCGCCATGCACCCAGCGGAACGAGGCACGGAACGGGCCGCCGTCGTCGTAGCGCAATTCCAGATTGGTATTGAGCGCGTCCGAATCAGCCACGCCGGCCATGGAGTGCGCCTGGAAGCGGTTGTAGCGGAATTGGCCGTACTCGAGCACGCCGTTGGGATCGACCACCGATCCCGGCTGCAACTGATTGGTCGCCCAGCCGGTATGCAGCTGCGCGGCCACCGAGGTATCGTGATCTTCGAGCTTGGTGTAGGCCGCATCGGCCAGCACCGTCCAGGAGTCGTTGATATTGAACTGGAACGAGCCATTGATGCCGGTACGCTGGCGATCGGTGCTGCGGTTGTCCAGCTCGGTGGCCACCCAGTTGTAGAAATAATCGCGCGGCAGGTTGGACGGATCGGTGTTGCTACCGATGCGGCCGTCGCCGTTGAAGTCGAAGCCCACGTTCTGCTCGGTGGACTTCTGCGCGCCATTGGAATACACGCTGGGGTGCTTGTTCTCCAGCGTGGCATCGGAGTAGGACACCGCCAGCAACGCGCCCCAGCGCTCGGTGCGGAAGCTGGCCAACCCCGAATACAGCTGATTGGGTTCCTGCACGCGATCGCCGTACGACCCCTCGGCCTGGCCGCTGAAGGTCCAGCCTTCCGGCAATTCGAACGGGCGACGGGTCTTCAGCGAGACGGTGCCGCTGATGCCGCCATCCAGATCCGCGGCAGTGGGTGACTTGATGACATCCACACCGCTGAACAGCGTCGGCGGAATGTCGACGAAATCCGGCTGCGCGCGGCCGATGTTGGGCTGGCCGTACTGGTCGCCGCCACCGGCACTCAGGTACATTTCGCCGTTCATGGTGGTCTGCACCTGCGGCATGCCACGAATGTTGAGCTGCGAGCCCTCGCCGGCCGAGCGCCGGATCTGCACCCCCGGCACCCGCTGCAGCGAGTCGGTGATGGTGACGTCGGGCAGCTTGCCGATGTCTTCAGCCGAGATCGAATCGATAATCTGCGCGGCGGTGCGCTTGTTCTCGATCGCCTCGGCCTGCGCGCCGCGCACGCCCTTGACCAGGATCTTGTCCAGCTCGGTGACGCCGTTGCCGGTGCCCGCATCCTGCGCGGCAGCATGTGCAGCCACCAGTGCAAGCGCCGCCGCCAGCGCGGCGGCCAATGGGGTGTGATGGGTACTGCGAGACAGCTTGTTCATGGTCCCCTCCCAGGGATGACGACAAATCCACGACCGTTTCGAATGGCAGTGCCAAGGCACTGCGGTGTTGGCTGACCTACCGCACGGCAGGTCAGTGCGAATGCCGTGCACGCCACGGCACTTCAGCTCGCAGACGCATCTACGGCGATCCGTTGCCCGCGTCTGTCGAAGGTTCAACGTTCCACCCGCGCACCTGCAGCCGGGCAGTGCGCAGGACGGCGGCAGCCGGGCCGCGAATCTCGATCTCGCGCTGTTCGCCGGGCACCAGGCTCAGGTAGTTATCGCTGTAGTACGCCGGCAGGATGCGCTGCCCTTGCGCATCGACCAGCGTCAGCTTGGTATTCAATGCCACCTGCGGCGAGCGATTGCGCACGCTGGCGCGCAACACCGGTTCGGCAGCGTCGTCGAGCCGGGTAGCGATCTGCACCGGCACCGTTGCCAGTGCATCCAGACCACGCATGGCCTGCGCATCGCGCGCCACCCAGTAAAAGTTGCGCGACCGCACCAGCCCATCGTGGTCCAGTAGCTGCAGGCGTACGAAGCCCAATCCGTCGGTGGCCTGCAGCGCCGGCGCCAGTTGCAGCACCGGTGCCGACACCGCCACCGCTGCAGCGTCCAGCGCTTGTTCGTGCTGTTGCAGCAGCGCGCCTTGCGCCGAGTAGATCTCTGCTCGCACGCGCAGGTTGGCAACCGGTGTGGGGGCATTGTTCACCACCACCTCGTGCCCTGGCAGGTTCATCTGCACATGCAACATTTCGGCCGCGTTGCGCACACCGTAATACGCCGCGTGGGTGTCGTAATCGTGGCTGTAGATCTGCCACATGTTGCTGGGCCAGGCCGGATGGCTCATCCACAACAACCGCCCGCTGTTCCTGGTCCACAGCTGCGCGTTGAAGCCTTCGAAGATGGCGCGATGGGTTTCGTAGTTGAGCAATTGCGCCTTGCGCTCGAAGTCCTCCAGGCCGGTCGGCGCACCCAGTTTATCGGTCAGCGAACGCATGAAACTGGCGGTATCGCCGTTACCGGACTGATGCCAGTCGTGGTAGGCCCAGACATCGCCGATCGGCCACTGATCGGGCGCTGTCGGAACCGAGGCTTTGAACGATTCGAGTGTGGAGAACGAGGGCGTTCCCACTTCCACCGAAAACCCCTGCGCCAGCGCCGTGAAGTAGGCAGTCGGTTCGCGGTAGTTGTAGGGCCCACTGCTCTGCAGATTGATTTCGTTGGAGCTGCCGGTGTACCAGCGCGTGCCGTCCAGTTCGGCAACCAGCTTGTCTAGCCCTTCATTGAGGATGGGAGCCGGCACGCCCTCGTTGCGACCGAACCACAGCACGATGGAAGGATGGTTGCGGAAGCGCTGGATGACCTCGGCCGCGTTGTCCAGGAACAACGCCGCATCGGCCGGCTCCACGTTGTAGTTCTGCGTGGACTGCCAGAAATCGTTAAGGACCAGCATGCCGTATTCGTCGGCAAGGTCGAAGAAGCTGGCTTGCGTGTTCTGCCCAACCCAGTTGCGTACCACGTTGAAATGCGCCTCGCGCTGCAGGCGGAAGTACGGCTCCAGGCGCTCGCGCGATACCCGCTTGCGCCAATCGTCCATGCCCCAATTGCCGCCCTTCACCGCGATCCGCACCCCGTTCATGCGCAGCACCAGGTGCGGCGCCAGCGTGGTGTCGTCCAGCGGCTGCACCGCCGGCGAGCCGAGCGCGCCGGGATACAGCGATTGCGCATTGCCGCCGGGAACGGCATGGATCGCCTCGTGACGCACATCCACGATACGCTCGCCGCGTTGGCGTGCCTGGTTGAAATCCACCAGCACCCGCCGCAGCGCACCGCCCTCATCGAAC
This sequence comes from Xanthomonas cucurbitae, assembly GCF_002939885.1. GTDB lineage: Bacteria > Pseudomonadota > Gammaproteobacteria > Xanthomonadales > Xanthomonadaceae > Xanthomonas > Xanthomonas cucurbitae. Next base: position 83,749 of record NZ_MDED01000015.1, on the reverse strand, counting down.
AGCGACAATTCGTAGCTGACCTGGCGAATGCCGAAACGCACCTGCTGTGCGTCCGACTGCGCACCCGCCACTTCCACCCCCACCTGCAAGGTGTACAGCGCCGGCTCGCCATAGCCGTTGGGCCACCACAGCCGCGGATTGGCGATGCGTAGCTGCGGCGTATCGGCAGCGGTCAGCTTTAGCGTGCTGCCGCCGGCCGGCACGCGCACCTCGCGCTGGATGTGTATATCGCCTAATGCCAGCTGCACCGTGCCCTGTACTGCGGCGGCAGAGTCGTTGCGCAGCGGCAGGTTGATCTCCAGTTCGGCGTGACGGTGATCCGCTGCCAGACCGGCGGTCACCACCTGGACATCGCCGATCGCCAGCGGGCCGCTCGCATGCAGCTGCACGTCCTGCCACAGCCCGGCATTGCGATCGCGCACCGCCGGAATCCAGTCCCAGCCCTCACTGGCGATGAAGGTGGGCCCGTCCAGCGCCTGCATGCCGCCGTTCTCGCCCACCCCGGCGGCCATCGACTGCTCGTGTGCGATGCCCGGATGTGGCGGCGGCGACACGCGCACCGCGACGATATTGCGACCAGGCCTGAGCTGCGTGCTGACATCGAAGCGCCCGCGCGCAAAGGCACCGCGCGTGCGTCCGAGCTGGACGCCGTTGACCCAGATCTCGCCGGCATAGTTGATGCCGTTGAACACCAGCTCCAACCGCTTGCCCTGTGCGGCAGCAGGCAGATCGAAACGACTGCGGTACCACCAGTCCTGGCGGCTCAGGGATTCGGGAATGGCCATGTTGTTGAGGCCGATATCCGGATCCGGATACACGCCGCGATCGACCAGCGTGGTGAGCACCGTGCCTGGAACCGTGGCGACATGCCAGGTGTCTACGCCGGCCACCTCATCGCCGCGCGACAGGCCTGCACCCGTGGCGCTCCCGAGGTCCGAGGCCGCCGCCAGTTGCCAGCCACCCACGCGCCATGCAGTGGTGTCCAGCGGTTGCAGCACGGGCGCCGCGACGACCGGCCTGGCCACCGGCACGGGAAACGGTGCGGCGCTGCGCGGCAACGTGGCGGCGGCCTGTGGCGCGACCTGGCCGGTCATCTGCTTGACCTGCACACGCCACGCCGGCGATGCCTCCTCGAAACGCTGCAAGGCCGACTCCGGCCGCTTGGCCGCCTGCTGCACGATGGCTGCGGCTTCCAGCGCGCCGGCATGCGCGGCGAAGCCGGCAATCTCGCCGCCGAAATGCTGCGTGTAGGCGGCCGGTTGCTGGCGCGGACCAAAGACCAGCATCGGCGCAACTGCGGCCTGACGCACGCTGCCGCTGGCAACCTGGCGGCCATTGGCGTAAAGGGTCAGCCGTCCACCACGCGCCACCACCGCCACATGCGTCCACACGCCCGCAGGCAACGCCTGCCTGCTGCGCAGCACCGCATCGCCCCCTTGCACAAAGCCGAGCCTGCCCTGTTCGATCGCGAAGTAACGCCCGGCGGCCGATGGATCGCCCACCCCGGCAATCAACGCCGGCCCGCTGATGGCAGGCGATGGCCGCACCCAGCCGGACACGCTCCAGTCCGCATCGGCGGCCAGCAATGGTGTCTGCGCCGCCAGCGTCTTGGTCAGCCCCATGCCGCCGGTCAATACGCGCACATCGTACGGGCCGGGTGGTTGTCCATCGACCGGTGCGGCCTGTACCGCACCCCAGCCCATGCAACCACACAGCAACCACAGCGCTCCACGGCGGAGCGCATTGCGAACCATCAGCATTAGAGGCCTCTCCCAAGCTCTATTGCCAAGCAACGGTGCACACCGCTGCCACGCGATCAGCGAGCGGCGAACGCCGTCTTGCCGATGCCCTGCAATGGTGCCGCCCGTGGCTGCCGCCCCTGTTTCAGCGGCCATGGTGCGAGGTAACGTTACCCCAGCGCGATATCGACGACAACCGTTCTGGGTTAGGGTTGACGCTTCCAGGAGGAGGGACTCATGCGAAACCTGATCCAGTCCGTAGTACCGGCGGCCTGCGCGCTGCTGTGCCTGATCGCTGTGCCCGCCGCCGCGCAAGCGCTGCACGTGCAGTCGCCCGATGCACGCACGCGCGTGGAATTCTCGCTACGCGACGGCGGTGTGCCCAGTTACCGTGTGCTGTATCGCAACAACGTGGTGCTCGACGACGCGCCACTCGGATTGGACCTGGGCAGGGCCGATAAACTCGGTCGCGGTATGACGGTGTCCGGCAGCAGTATCGACACCCACGACAGCCGCTTCACGCTGCAGGTCGGCAAGACGCGGCAGGTGCGCGATCACTATCGGCAACTACGTGTGCAGCTGACCGACCCGCAACGCCGGCCGCTGACGATCGAATTGCGTGCCTACGACGATGGCGTCGCGCTGCGCTATGTCTTGCCCGATGCCGGGCAGGTGCGCATCCGCAACGAACTGACCAGTTTCGCGTTCCCGCGCGACTACCCATGCTGGACCTTGAACCTGGGCCGTTTCGGCACCAGCCACGAGGGCGAGTACGACGCCATCGCTGCGTCGAAACTGCGGCCGCACAATCTGCTCGAACTTCCGCTGGTCTGCCAGACCGATGCGAAAGGCACCACGCTGGCGATCGGCGAGGCGAATCTGCGCGACTACGCGGGGCTGTATCTCACCGGGCGCAGCGAGGGCGGGCTGGGCGTCTCGGCGAAGTTGTCGCCGCGTCTGGACGACCCGTCACTGGCAGTGCGCATCGATGCCAAGGGACGCGATTTCGCAACCCCATGGCGGGTCATCCTGTTGGGCGACACACCGGCCAGCCTGATCGAATCCACGCTGATGTCCGCGCTCAATCCACCACCGGCGTTCGATGCGAGCTGGGTGCGCGCGGGCAAGTCGGCGTGGGACTGGTGGTCGGGCAACCTGGCCAGCGGCGTGGCCGATCCGGGCATGAACACCGCCACCATCCGGCGCTACATCGATCACGCCCAGCAGTTGAAGCTGCAGTACATGCTGATCGACGACGGCTGGTTTCACGGCAGTACCGGCGATGGCCAATACAACGCCGATGCCGACATCCGCCGCCCGGTGGAGCAACTGGACCTACCAGGCCTGGTGGCCTATGCGCGCGAGCGCAACGTGGGCCTGTGGTTGTGGGCGCACTGGCGCGCGCTCGATGCGCAGATGGATCAGGCGCTGGCGTGGTACCAGCAACTGGGCATCAAGGGCATCAAGGTCGACTTCATGGACCGCGATGACCAGCAGATGGTGGATTTCTACCATCGTCTGTTGGCCAAGGCTGCAGAGCACAAGCTGCTGGTGAACCTGCATGGGGCTTACCATCCCACCGGGTTGACCCGCACTTTTCCTAACTACCTGACCCAGGAGGGCGTGCTGGGCGCCGAGTACAACAAGTGGACCTCCCGCATCACCGCCACCCACAACCTCACGCTGCCGTTCACGCGCATGCTGCTTGGGCCGATGGACTACACGCCCGGTGGTTTCCGTAATGTGCGCCCGTCCGAGTTCAAGTGGCAGCACATCGCCCCGCAGGTGATGACCACCCGTGCACAGCAGCTGGCGATGTATGTGGTTTATGAAAGCCCGTTTGCGGTGGTAGCCGACAGCCCGGAGCAGTACGAGAACGTGCCGGCTGCGCAATTCTTGCGCGATGTGCCGGCCAGCTGGGACGAAACACGCGCACTGGACGGTGCCATCGGCGAACACATCGCACTGGCGCGACGTAGCGGCACCGACTGGTACATCGGCGCAATGACCAACGAGCAGGCGCGTACGCTAGCGCTGCCCCTGTCGTTTCTGGACAAAGGCAACTGGGTCGCCACGATCTATGCCGACGGCCAATCACCCACCGATGTCCATATCGAAACACGCACGCTCAATCGCCAGGACACCTTGCAGCTGACACTGGCCGCAAGCGGTGGCGCTGCGGTCAGGCTGCAGAAAAAGTAGCAAGGCCGTGCTGCGGAAACGTGATCGCGTGTACCTTGCACGCGATCACGATTTCAGCATGCGATGCCGTCAGCGCATCACGGCATCGCAGCCATTGACTCGGCCACGCCGCATGCACCGACGCAGTGCATGCGGCGCACTACTCAGCGCGTGCAGCCAGGTCCGCCGAAATAGAAACCGCCGTTCTTCATTTCCGGCGACAGGCTGGTGCGGGTGACGCCCGCGCCTAGGGCAAACGGATAGGCAAAGCCTGCAATGGCCATCGTATAGCACGCAGGTTGCTTCACATTCATCGACGACAGGCGCTGCGCCGGGTGAGTCACCAGTTCCGCATCGCGATAGAAGTGGTTGGCCTGGAAGGCTGCCTGGCGATAGCCGGCCGCAGCGAAACGACCACTGCCCATCGGGGCGCTGGGGCGACCATCCCAAGTGGAGATCTCCCCCCCCGCAGAGATGTAGATCTTTGAACTTCCTTCGGCCAGCTCGCCTTCGTACAGCTCGGCCTTGTAGTAACCGATCCATTCGCCGTTCAAGCGGAACCACCAATAGCCATCGGCATTACGCTGGAATTCCACACGCATCATCGCCTGCGCCCCGCCAGCGGTGCTGTAGCCACTGGGTGGTGGGGCACCAAGCACGTTGGCAGTACTGACCTGCACGAAGTCGGCGCAGTCGAGATTGTGACAGCCCGTGTGGGCATAGCCGTCCTGGGTCGAATAGATGAACAGCAACGGTCGCGTGCCCCAATTTGCAGCCGGCTGGGTCTGCCAGCCTGCTTCCACGGTCTGAGCCAGGCCTGCGCTGCTATTGCCAACCAGCCAGATCTGGCTGATCGACTGGGCATCGTTGTCGCCCACTGCGGGCACCCAGGTATTGAGGTCAGCGCCGGCGCCGGTCACTGGCGAGCCGGCGGTGTCCAGATAGACGACGGAGTGATAGTGCTGCACCAACGAAACATCCCGTACCGCCGATACCGTCGCAGCCTGCTGCGCGGGTGCGATCGCACGCGGCGTGGTGCCACGCAGAAAGCTGCGCAGATCTGCATGCTTGCTCATGTCCGACAGGCCAACCCGTTCAAGCGGCACACTCCCGGCATCGCAACGCTGTGCGGTATCGGTCGCAGTCAATGCGCCGGTGCCTGCATCCATGGTGGGTGGTGCCACCAGTGGGCTGCCATCGCGCAGTGCTGGTTGCTGCTCGCGCGGAATACAGTCGAATACCTTGCCGCCCTGATGCACGCTGCGCAGGACCGTCACTCCGTTATAGCGATTGAACAGATAACGCTGCATCTCGGCGAACGCGGTGGGGTTGGCGACCTTGGCCGACGCGCCGCGCCTGGCGTAGCTAAGCTGTGCCTGCGCGTCAAGAAACTGCTTGAATTCGCTCGTGACCTGCGGGAACGCGCGCGAGGCTGCGGTAAGCAACACGGTGTCCTGTTGCACGGCTGCGACGCGTGCGGTTGCAGGCGTTTGCAGCAGCGGCGGCATCACGGCATCGACCTCGCGGTCGCGCGTTGCAGAGATCGATGGTGGCAACAGCGTGGCGGCGATGCTGGCCGGAGCCAATACGCAAACAGCGAGCGCGGTCAAGGCACGGCCGATCACGATCGGCCGAGTAAAAGTACAACTCATGGATGTTTCCCCTGTACGCCGAAAAGAAGCGGCCTGCATGCGGCGCAGCCTGCAGACAGCACCAACACGATGCAAGGGCATACCGATGTTCACCTGGATATGCACGACTGCCGTGAAGGCGTGCAGATACTAGTAGTTGCGTTCGCAGGGACAAGGGCAATTGCGTGTTGCGTGACATGCAGCACGCGAAGAATGCGATATGCCATACAACTCTGTAGTTGCTGTCCGACGACACTTGTGCGTACGGTAGGCAACGTTGCGCAAAGGTGCGTGCGGTCACGTCAACTTGGCATGGCTGCTCTTACTTTTTTGTCTTACTTTTTGCAGCCTGATTGCAGCGCCACTGGCAGCAGTTAAACATCCGCTGCGGAGCGGCTGAGCTGTAAGCGTAAACGCATGCCTGCAGATACCGCTGCAATATACCAAGGCCACGCATTAGGTGCCGCAGGGTGTGCCGGAGCGGGCGGCAACAGCTCCCGCGCCGCCAGGTCACAACGCTGCTACTGCCGTCACGATGACCGTCGCTTCAGGGCAAGTCGAGGCCCGCGCAGCTGTCTGGCGCCGCGTCGCTGATCTGCTGTACTCCACGCGCATCGAAATGCAGCGCCGCATGCCCGGGCGCAAACGCCGGCCAGGCCGGCAACTGCTTGGCATTGGGGTTGCCTTGCTGCACAAAGGCAGCCCAATAGCGCTGCAAACTCACCGGCGGCTGTCCGATCGGCAGATCCTTGAACAGGAACGGCAATTCGGCGCTATGGGTCACCTGCGCGCCGGGTGCGGCGGTATCGAAGACGTAATGCCATACCGGTACGCCCAGTGCGGCCTGGTGCTGGGCGACGATCAACGCCGGACAGCGGAACGTGAGATCGGTGGACAGCTGCATCGCCGCATTGCCCTGCCGCGCCGCACGCTGCTCTGCGCGCGCGCGCTGCGCCTGCAGCACGGCATCGGCACGATCCGGATAGTCGCGGCGCAACCGTGCCTGCGCTCCCTGCTCGCCGCCATAGGTGAGTTCCTGCACCACGTAACCGATCAGCAGCGGCACCTTGGCTTGCGCGCCGCTTGCCAACAGTTCGGCTGGCGCGCGCGGCAGCACGCGCCCATCGACAACCGCCTGCAGCCAGATGTAGCCATCGTCGTCCAGCGCCGGCACATCCACGCCCTGCCCGGCCTTGAGCAGTTGGTCCACCGGCAGCGCACGCAATTGCGCCAGGCGCGTGGCCGGATCGTCGATACCGGCACGCTTGGCGATGCTCACGCCCAGCGCGCGATTTTCTTCCAGGCTACGCGCCGGCAAGCCGAAGCCGGCGGTGCCACTCTGTTCGATGGCGGCCGAAAACAACCCGCGTGCAGGTGGACTGAGCATCAGCAGGCCCACGTCCTGGCCGCCGGCCGATTGCCCGGCAATGGTGAGCCGCGCCGGGTCGCCGCCGAACTGCGCAATGTTGTCGCGCACCCAGCGCAAGGCCGCAATCTGGTCGAGCAAGGCGTAGTTGCCGGCCGCCGCGTTGTCGCCATCGCGCAACTCCGGCAACGACAGGAAACCCAGTACGCCCAACCGGTATTGCAGTGTCACCACCAGCATATTCTGCGCAACCAGGTTGGTCGGTAGATGCCCGTCCGCACCACCGGCCACATTGGCGCCACCATGGATCCACACGAACACCGGCAACGGCGTGGCCGGATGCAGCTGCGGCGTCTGCACTTCCACATACAGGCAGTCTTCGCTGGCGCGGCTGGCCATGGCGTTGTTCCAGCCCAGCGCAGGCTGCACGCACGGCGTGGCGGCCTGGGTGGCGTCACGCACCTGCGTCCATGCGGCGGCCGGTTGCGGTGACCGCCAGCGCAACGCGCCCAGCGGCGGTGCGGCGAACGGAATCTTGCGGAACACCGCGCTGCCATCGTCCTGCCACTGCCCGCGCAGCGCACCGTGGTCGGTGTGCACTTGCGGCGGCGCGGCAGGCGTGGGCGCCTTGGCAGCAGCAGCGCTGCCGGTGACAACGCAGGTTGCAGCAAGTAGCCAGGCAGATGGACGCATCAGAGCTCTCCAGTCATCACACGGGCACGCCAGGCGGCCTGGAAAACCGCAGTGGCCGAGGCCACGTTGAGGCTTTCGACCTTGCCGCTGCCGCCGATGGACAGCTGCAGATCGCAGTCGCGCGCGAACTGGCGGTCCATTCCATCGCTTTCCGCCCCCATCACGTACACCAGGCGTTGCGGCAGGCGGGCAGCGAACACGTCCTGGCCGCCATCAACGAGCGTGGCCGCCACTGCAAACCCGGCGTGCCGCAACTGCGCCAGCGCCTGCGCAGTCTCCGGCAACTGCACCAGCGGCACCGCTTCGGCACCCCCTTCGGCGACGCGGGCCGCCGCGCCGGACAACCCCAGCGTGGAGCCGGCCGGCAGCAGCAGGCCGGCCACGCCGAAGTGCGCCGACGAGCGCAGGATCGCGCCGAAGTTGTGCGGGTTGCCCACGCCGTCCAGCCACAGCGCCAGCACCGGACCTGGCGGCAGCGCGGCCAGCCATTCCTGCAGCGGCTGCGGTGGCACGCGCAGCACATCGGCCACCACGCCTTCGTGGTGCGCACTGGCGGCGAGCTTGCTCAGGTCGGCCTCCTCCACCACGCGGTAGCCGATGCGCTGGGCCACACACCAAGCCAGCAAGGCCTTGCACTGCGGAATCCGCGCCTGGCTCAGATAGAGCTTGCGCAGCGCCTGTGGGCGCGCCTTGAACACGGCCTGCACGGCGTTGATGCCGTACAGGCGCAGCTCGCGTGCATTGCCGCCCGATGGCGGCGCTGCCGACGGGCCGGCGTCGGGCGCCCGTTGCGCGAGCGGGTTAGGCGCGGGTGCGCGCGGCGCGGCGCGGCCCCAGGGATTGTGCGGGCCGCCTGATGGCTTGCCGCCATCGCGTGGCGGCCGTGGGCCGCGTCCATCGTGCTGTGTCATCGTGGTATCCAGAAGTTCGCGTGCATTGCCGTGTCGCCTGGGCCGTATGGCCGTTGAAGGCGCACTGCGTTCACCGCCCCCGCAGCGCCAGCCGGGGCCGTCGCTGCAGGTACAGTGGCGACGATGGTAAGCCAGTGCATCCCCGCGCGCGCATCGCGGTACTGCGGCACCAGGGCCGGGCATACGCCACCGGCCTGCGTGATTGGCCACAGAGCGAGCAAAGTACGACCGTGCCGGCCTCCGCTACTTGTTTCCAGCGCTGGCGATCCAGCGAGCGCGATGCCTCGTCCATCGCCCGGATCCTTGCGTGCGCAGCCTCAGAAGTACCGATGTTCGGCACATGGCGCAGCGGCTGCAACTGGAAGGCCGTTGCAGACGCAAATCTCTGCCATCGGCCAACAGCAGCAGCCAAGCGTGCGCATGCATGAGCGCCGGCAGTGTCCATCGGACCACTGCGGGCCGGTAGCATCTGGAAACCTCAGCGCTTGGCGGTCTGTGCCTGTTGCAGTGCAGCGCACAGGCGGATGGTCTCGCTGGCCTGAGCCAGGCCGCGATCGGCACCGCTGAGGCTGGTCAGGCGCGGCTTGAAGAAGGCCTCCAGGCGGTCGGCTTCCGCGCTGCTGCAACCGCCGCTCGCACCCAGCCCAGGCAAGCCACCACCATCGAACGAGCCGCTGCGTTGCACGATACGGTCGAAATTTGCGGTGAACCACGGCCACATCGACGCATGCGATGCCTGCTCGTCATGGCCGCTGCGCAGCAGGCTCTTCATCTCGCCGACCTTGATGGCATCAGTGAGTGCAAAATCCCGGACCTGCTTGAGCAGTGCCGGATCCTGCACCGCGCCCAGCCCGTCGATCATCGCGTTGCGCTGTGCCGGGTCGGCATGCGTGCGCAATGCCGCGATCAAGGCATCCACCGCGGCGGCGCCACGTTCCTGCACGCTCACCGCCAGTGCGTTGCCGAGCAGGTCGGGATTGGCCGCAGAAAAGTCCAGCGCACCGTTGCCGCCGGCCAGCACGGCATCGCCCTGGGCAAGCAGGGCCTTGCGTACTTCGGGGCTGCGCAGGCGCAAGCCGAACAGGCTGGTCAACGAACTCCGTAGCGTGATGTCGTCGATCGATTCACCGCTGCGCCGCGTGTAACCCAACTGACGCAGGCGCGGCAGGTAGGCCTGCTCGGCCACCTTGCGCAATGCGCCGCGTTGCGCGTCGGTGCTGGCCTGGTACTGCCAGATCCACACGAAGCGGTCCACCAGCGCGGTGGACACATCGGCCGATGGAGACGGCGCCAGCTGCTTGATCGCTGCCAGCACCGCATCGCTGTCGGCATCGCCATGGCGGTAGGCCGCATCGATCGCATCGGCATAGGCGAGCTTCTCGCTGTCATCGAGCTGGCCGACCTGCTTGCCCAGTGCGGCCAGCTGCTGCTTCGGCAGGCTGAAACGGTAATAGCCGGCACCACGCGCGTTCGGGAACACCCAGGTGTTCTTGCCCGCCCCTTCCAGCACGATGCTGCCGCTGGCGCTGTCCAGCAATTGGCAGGCCGTACCGACCTGGTTGTTGCCCTTGCCGTACTTCACGCACACCGGCACGCCCCACTGCTGTGTGGTCGATCCGGTCGAGCCCAGCGGCAGATATCGCTGCTGCCGCAGGTTGACCACGGTCTTGCCACCGGCGCGGGCCACCTGGGTCTGCAGGTACGGCACGCCCGGCTGGTCGAGGAAACTGCGGAAGGCGGCCTTGAACGCCGCGTCCTTGCCGGCGCCTGCGGCGATCGCATCGACCAGGTCGTCGGCGGTTGCATTGGCAAACGTGTGCCTGGCGATATAGGCGCGCATGCCCTCGCGGAACACCTCTTCGCCGACAAAGGCTTCGAACATCGCCAGCACCGCCGCACCCTTCTGGTAGGTGATGCCGTCGAAGGCGGTTTCGATATCGCCGTTGCCGGTGATCGGTTGGCGGATCTTGCGTGCGCTGACCAGGCTGTCGTTATCCATCGCGTGCTGCGCGCCGCCGATGCGATCCAGGTTGGCGTGATACTCCGGATGCAGCTGCATGGTGATCTTCTGCTGCATCCAGGTGGCGAAGGCCTCGTTGAGCCACAGGTCGTCCCACCATTCCATGGTCACGGTGTCGCCAGTCCATTGATGCGCCAGCTCGTGCGCATTGGTGTTGAAGGAGCGCTGCACGTTCACCGCCGGTGAGTCCTTGTCCAGCAACAGTAGCCAGTCGCGGAAGGTGACGAAGCCGGGGTTTTCCATCGCGCCGGCGCTGAAATCCGGGGCGGCCACCAGGTCGAGCTTGTCGAACGGATAGCCGAAGGCGTAGTACTCCTCCAGCGCGGCGATGATTGCCGGCGTCTGGTCCAGTGCGGGGGTGATGCGCGGGCCCTGCCCCTTGGCCGCGATACCGCGCAACGGGGTGGCCGCAGGCCGCTGCGGCGTGGCCGGCATTGCCGGTACGTCCACCACATCCCACGGACCGGCCGCGTACGCCACCAGGTAGGTGGGCAACGGCACGGTGGGCGCGAAGGTCACTGTCTTCCAGCCCTTGCCGGCCGGCTTGGTCGAGATGGCGATGGTATTGGCCAACGCCTGGTCGTCCTTGGGCACGGTCAGGCTGATGTCGAACGGCGTCTTGAATGCCGGCTCATCGAAACCGGGAAATGCGTAGCGCGCGCTGATCGGTTCCATCTGGGTCATTGCATAGGCATTGTCCTGGTACTTCACTTGATACAGGCCCTGCAGCTGCTGATTGAGCGGCGCGCTGTAGGTGATGTCCACGGTGAGCGTCTGCGGCTGGAGCGTGCGACCGAATTCCAGCCGCGCCACACCGGTCTGCGCATCGGCCTGCACATAGCGCGCGGTCAGGGCCTTGCCCTTGCCGGGCGTGACCGTGGCCTTGCTAACCTTCAGCTCCTTGCCGTGCAACCAAAGGTGATCGGAGGCCTGCTTGAGCTGCACGCGGATGGTGCTACGGCCGCTGAACTGCGCCTGGTCCGGGTCGATCTTCAGCGCCAGGCTGTAGCGCTCGGGCACCGCCCAGGTCGGCAGCCGGCCGTTGGGCACCGGTTCGCTGGCGGACTGGGCCAGCGCGGCGCCACAGCACAGTGCAAGGACGGAAGGAGCGAGCAGGCAGACGAGACGACGCATGGGAGATTCCGGTCAGGGCAAGCGTCGGAGTCGACCACAGACCGGCACGGCTGTCACGCGCGCACCGGTCACCGCGACCGCCAGGCCAGGCACGCACGCCGCTTACGCATGCCCGCCCACCGATGGGGTTGTCGCCTCCAGCGCGTCCAATTCACGCGCCAACGCTTCGGGCGATTTGGTATAGGGCGCGATCAGGCTGTAGAACGCCGGCACCACGTACAGCGACAGCAGCGTGGACAGCGAGACACCGAAGATCACCACCACGCCGATGGTGGCGCGGCTGGCCGAACCGGGCCCACCGGCCACCACCAACGGGATCGCACCGACCACGGTGGCGATGGAGGTCATCAGGATCGGGCGCAGGCGCACCGATGCCGATTCGACGATGGCCGCGTGCACGCTGCGGCCTTCGTCGCGCAGCTGATTGGCGAATTCCACGATCAGGATGCCGTTCTTGGCCGCCAGGCCCACCAGCATCACGATGCCGATCTGGCTGAAGAGGTTGAGCGTACCGCCGGTGAGCCACAGGCCGACCAGTGCACCCAGCACCGCCAACGGCACGGTGAGCATGATGACCAACGGGTGGGCAAAGCTTTCGAACTGCGCCGCCAGCACCAGGTACACCACCAGCAAGGCCATGCCGAAGGTCAGCAACACCGCACTGCCGGATTGCTGGTATTCGCGCGATTCGCCCTTCCAGTCCACCTGGGCATATTCGGGCAATTCTTCGCGCGCGGCCTGCTGCGCCCAGGCGATGGCCTCGCCCAGCGGGTAGCCCGGCGCCAGGCCGGCGGTAATGGTGATCGCGCGCAGGCGATTGAAGCGGTTCAAGGTGCCGGCTTCGGCCACTTCGCTCAAGCTCACCAGGTTGGACAGCGGAATCAGCTCGCCACGGGTGGAGCGCACGCGGATGGCGGTGAGGTCTTCCGGCGCCATGCGGCCTTCGCGCCCGGCCTGCAGCATCACATCGTATTCCTCGCCGTTGTCGACGAAGGTGGTGACGCGGCGCGAGCCCATCATCGCTTCCAGCGCGCCACCGATCGCGGTCACCGGCACGCCCAGGTCGGCCGCACGCAGGCGGTCGATGTTGACGCGCATCTGCGGGCGGGTTTCCTTGTAGTCCGAGTCCGGGCCGACCAGGCCGGGATTGGCTTCCATGCGCTGCAGGATGCGATCGCGCCATTGCGCGATCTCGGCGTAGTCCGGCCCGCCCAGCACCAACTGGAACGGCTGGCCGCGGCTACGTACCAGGCCACCGCTGACCTGCGTGCGCGCACGCACGCCGCTGAGCGCGTTGAGCTTTTGCTGCAGTTCGTCGGCCACTTCGGTGGTGGGGCGGGTGCGCTGCTGCCAGTCCTGCAAAAACACGCTGACGCGACCGGTGTGCATTTCCTCGCTGCTGCCAAAGCCCCCGGGCACGCGCGGATTGGCGCGCACGATGGGCTTGTCCGGGCCAACATAGGGACGCAGGATGTCTTCCACCTGATGCATCTGCCCCACGGTGTAATCAAAACCGGCGCCCTCGGGGCCATCGATCATGATCTGGAAATTGCCGCGGTCCTCGACCGGTGCCAGCTCGGAGGGAATGAGGCCCATCAGCCATGCACTGGCGCCCAGCGCCAGCAGCATCAGCAACGCAAAGACCCAGGTGCGTTGCACATGGCGTTCCAGCGAGCGGCCGTACGCTCCGGACACTGCCTGCATGCGCCCGTCGAACCATTGATGGAGCGGTGGAATTGCGCACGATGCCCAGGCCGACGTTGGGCACGCCATTGCTCTGGAAATACGCGCGCCGCTCGGCCGAGGTGAGCTCCACCCTGGCCACGTCACCCAACCGCACGACATAACCGCCCTCGCCCTTGCTCAGCGGCAGCCTGGCGAAGTCCTCCGGCTTGAGATAGCTGCGCTCCACGCGCAGGGTGAAGTCGCGCTGCGCCGATTCGATGCTGCCGGCCGGCAGCTCCACGTTTTCGTTCTGCAGCGCCGCCTCCACGTCGGCCACGGTGAGCGCGCGTGCGGCGAGCTGGTCGCGGTCCAGCCAGATGCGCATGGCATAGCGCTGACGCCCACCAATGCGCACCTGCGCCACGCCATCCAGGCTGGAGAAGCGATCCACCACATAACGTTCGGCGTAATCGGACAGCTGCAGCGTGTCCATCGTGCTGGAGCTCATATTGAGCCACAGGATGGGGTCGGCGTCGGCTTCGACCTTGGAAATTTCCGGTGGGCGCGCCTGGTCGGGCATGCGGTCGGAGACCCGGCTCACCGCATCGCGCACGTCGTTGGCGGCCGCTTCCACATCGCGGGTGGGTGCGAACTCGATGCTGATGTCGGAGGACCCATTGCGGCTGCGCGCCTCGATGGTCTCGATGCCCTCGATGCCGGCGAGTGCGTCTTCCAGTACCCGGGTGATGCGGCTTTCCACCACTGCCGCCGAGGCGCCGGTGTATTCCACCTCCACCGATACGATGGGCGGGTCGATCGCCGGCAATTCGCGCAGGGTGAGCCGGGTGAACGACATCACCCCCAGCACGATCAGCAACAGGCTCATCACCACCGCCATCAACGGGCGGGTAATGGACAGGTCAGAGAGTTTCATCGTGCAGCCTGCGGAGTGGCCCGCGCGGGCGCGGGCTGGTCGGCGACCTGCAGGCCCGGACGCAGCTTGCCGGTGCCATCCACCACGATGCGCTCACCGGCCTTGAGGCCGTCGAGGATTTCCACCTTGCCATCGCGCCGCTCGCCCAGGCGCACATCGGCGCGCTCCACGCGGCTGTCGGGCGTGACCCGGAACACATAGGATTCGCGCCCCACCTGCACCACCGCGATTTCCGGAATCACCACCGCCTGCCGCGCGGGCTGGTACAACCGCACATCCAGCAGCATGCCCGGGCGCAGCCGGCGATCGTCGTTGGGGAAATCCGCCCGCACCGTCACCGAACGCGTGGTCTCATCGATCCGCGAATCGATCGCGGCCACCTCGCCTTCGAAACGCGCCCCCGGATACGCCGCCGCGGTGCCGTTGACCGTGTTGCCCAGTTGCACCAGACCGAATTGTGATTCGGGCACCTGGAAATCCACGTACATGCGCGCCACATCGTCCAGCGTGGCGATCACCGTACTGGAGGTAATCAACGAGCCCGGGCTGATCTGGCGGATGCCCAGCACGCCGGAAAACGGCGCACGCACCTCGCGGTCGATGATCTCCGCGCGCATCTGCTGCACCCGCGCCTGCGCCGCATCACGCAACGCACGCTGGGTATCGACCGTGGACTTGGCCACCAGTTGCTGGCTCACCAGGCTCAACTGGCGGCGGTACAGCTGGTCGGTTTCCTCGAAGGTGGCCTGCGCGGCCGTCAGCGCCGCCTGCTGCGAATTGCCGCGCAGGCGCAGCAGCAGCTGCCCGGCCTTGACCTCATCGCCACTCTCGAAATAAACCTGTTCGACCACATCGCTGACCGCAGCGGTGAGCGCCACCGACTCGCGCGCACGCACGCACGGTGGCGATGGATTGCACGGTGGAGTTCCAGGGTTGCACCGCCACCGGCTGCACCACCACGGGGATGGGCTTGGCTACCGCCGGCGCACTCGCCTGACGGGCACAACCGGACAGCCATACGGCCAACAGAAGCGCAACGCAGACGCGCGCGCTGGGCAGAACAAGCATCAGAGCATCCTGGCGGGGTACCGCGAAAGTTTACCGACCTTGCCGCCATGAATTGACAAAAAGGGCGCGCTTTGCACCATGACCAACGACCCTTGCCGCGGGCGCCACGATGCGCTGTCGAGTGTGACGCCTTCCGCAATAGCTACAGCGCCAAGCGAGCCCAAGCGGCAACTCGATCATGGCGTACATGATGCCCACCGATCACGCGTACCGCCTACTGCCTGGTCACTGTCCGCTTTGCCGCATGCGTCGCGCTCAGCGCTCCAGCCCGAGATACCCCAGTACCTGGCGCGCCAGCGCTGCTACATTCTCACCGTCGGCGTGAAGATGGACTTCCGGCACCTCGGGCGGCTCGTACGGCGAGTCGATGCCGGTGAAATTGGGAATCTGCCCGGCGCGGGCCTTGCGGTATAGCCCCTTCACGTCGCGTGCCTCGGCCACCGCCAGCGGCACATCGACGAACACCTCGACGAACTCGCCCGCCTCGAAGCGTTCGCGCGCCCGTTGCCGCTCGGCGCGGAACGGCGAGATGAAGCTGACCAGCACGATCAGCCCGGCATCGGCCATCAACCGGGCGACTTCGGCCACCCGGCGGATGTTTTCCACGCGATCCTCGTCAGTGAAGCCCAGATCGCGGTTGAGCCCGTGGCGCACGTTGTCGCCGTCCAGGATGAAGGTGTGATAGCCCAGCGCATGCAGGCGCTTGTCGACCAGGTTGGCCACGCTGGACTTGCCGGCGCCGGACAGGCCGGTGAACCACAGCACGCGCGGCGCCTGGCCCTTGATGCGTGCCCGCGCACTGCGGTCCACATCCAGATGCTGCCAATGCACGTTGCCGGCACGGCGCAGCGCGAACTCCAGCGTGCCAGCAGCCACGGTGGCATGGGTCTGCCGATCGATCAGGATGAAGCCGCCCAGCACGCGATTGCGCGCATACGGGGTAAACGCGATGGGCTCGTCCAGCGACAGATTGCAGTAGCCCACCTCATTGAGCTCCAGCCGTTTGGCGGCCAGGCGCTCCTGGGTATTCACATCGACCTTGTGCTTGATCTCGCTGATGCTCGCGGTGACCGTGCGTGCGCCAATCTTCAGCCAGTAAGGGCGCCCCGGCAGCAGCGCGGCATCGTCCATCCACAACAGATGTGCGGCGAACTGGTCGGCCACTTCGGGCGGATCGTCGATACCGGCGATGATGTCGCCGCGGCTGATATCGATTTCGTCGGACAAGGTCAGCGTCACCGCCTGACCGGCACGTGCAGCATCCGCCGCGCCATTGGCATCGAGCACGCTGGCGACCTGCGAGCGCCGCCCGGAGGGCACCACCACCACCGCATCGCCTACCCGTACCTGCCCGGCCGCGAGGGTGCCGGCGTAGCCGCGAAACTGCGCATTGGGTCGATTGACCCATTGCACCGGCAGACGCAGGCTGCCGGCGTCCTCTGGCGACGCCAGTTGCACGCTCTCCAGATGCTGCAGCAGAGACGGCCCCTGGTACCACGGCATGCGGGTGGACGGGGCGGACAGGTTTTCGCCGGCCAGCGCCGACAACGGGATGCATTGCACATCGGCGATGCCCAGCTGTGCGGCCAGCGTTTTGTAGCCTTCTGCAATCTGGGCGAACACCTGCGCGTCGTAGTCCACCAGATCCATCTTGTTGACCGCCAGCACCACGTGGCCGATGCCCAGCAGCGACACGATGTAGCTATGCCGGCGGGTCTGGGTCAGCACCCCCTTGCGAGCGTCCACCAGCACCACCGCCACATCCGCGGTGGACGCACCGGTGGCCATGTTGCGGGTGTACTGCTCGTGGCCAGGGCAATCGGCCACGATGAACTTGCGCCGGTCGGTATCGAAATAACGGTAGGCCACATCGATGGTGATGCCCTGCTCGCGTTCGGCCGCCAGCCCGTCCATCAGCAAGGCGTAATCGATGCCCTCGCCCTGCGTGCCATGGCGGCGGCTATCACTTTCCAGCGCCGCCAATTGATCGTCGAACAAGCGCTTGCTGTCGTACAGCAACCGCCCGATCAGCGTGCTCTTGCCATCGTCCACGCTGCCACAGGTGATGAAGCGCAGCAGCGGCTTGGATTCGTGCTGTTGGAGGTAGGCAGCGATGCTGCCGGGAATCGGGAATCGGGAATCGGGAATCGCAACGGCGTCCTCCTCCGTCTTGACGTTCGCGGCTAGCCGCTGTTCCGATTCCCCATTCCCGACTCCCGATTCCCGGCTCATCAAAAATACCCCTCCAGCTTCTTCTGTTCCATCGAGGCGCCCGGTGCGTGGTCGATCATGCGGCCCTGGCGCTCGGAGCTGGTGCTGACCAGCATTTCGGCGATCACCGCTTCCAGCGTGTCGGCGGTGGAATCGATCGCGCCAGTGAGTGGGTAGCAGCCCAGCGTGCGGAAGCGGACCGAGCGCAGCTGCGGGGTTTCGCCAGGGTGCAGCGGCAGGCGCGCGTCGTCGACCAGGATCCAGGCGCCGTCGCGCTCCACCACCGGGCGCGGTGCGGCAAAATACAACTGCACCACAGGGATCTGTTCGCGGTAGATGTACAGCCAGATATCCAGCTCGGTCCAGTTGGACAGCGGGAACACGCGCACGCTCTCGCCGTGGCGGGTGCGTGCGTTGTACAGATTCCACAGCTCCGGGCGCTGGTTCTTCGGGTCCCAGCGATGGCGCGCATTGCGGAACGAGAACACCCGCTCCTTGGCGCGCGACTTCTCCTCGTCACGCCGCGCCCCGCCGATCGCCGCATCGAAGCGGCCCTGCTCCAGCGCCTGCTTCAGGCCCTGGGTCTTCATGATGTCGGTGTGGACGGCGGCACCGTGGCTGATCGGGCCGATGTCCTGGGCGATGCCGTCGGGGTTGATGTGCACGCGCAGCTCCACGCCGGTGTCGGCCGCGCGGCGGTCGCGGAAGGCAATCATCTCGCGGAACTTCCAGCGCGTGTCCACATGCAGCAGCGGAATCGGCGGCGGCGACGGCGCGAACGCCTTGAGCAGCAGATGTAGCAGCACCGAACTGTCCTTGCCGACCGAATACAGCATCACTGGTGCGCGGAATTCAGCGGCGACTTCGCGCAGGATGTGGATGCTTTCGGCTTCGAGCCGGTCGAGGTGGGACAGCGGTGGCAGGGTCATCGGGATGGCGTCGGCATCGGTGGCGGGCCATCCGATGGTAGGGCAAGGCGCCGCAGTGTGTGCCGGGCGACTGCCTGCCCGAAATAAGCGGCCGGCATAACGCGATAACGGCTGCTCCTTTCTGGCGGCCGCAACGCATCCCTAACATCGTCGGTCTCATCCAAGCCCCTGGACCCGAATGACTGCCGCCAGCTCCGCGCTACCGCCCAGCCCCTTGCCCGACGAGCGCAAGGCACTGCTGGAGCGGTTGGTCGACGGCCTGGATGCCGCGTCGCTGTGGTGGCTGTCCGGCTACACCGCCGGGCTGGCCCAGGGCCAGCCGCCGCGCGCGCTGGCGGTGCTGCCGGGCGGGCAGCCGCAGGCAGTGGCGCAGGACAGTCAGCGCCTGACCGTGCTGTATGGCAGCCAGACCGGCAATGCCCGCCGACAGGCCGAGCAGTTGGCCGCCGACGCCGAGGCAGCGGGCCTGGCCGTGCGGCTGCTGCGCGCCGATGCCTACCCTACCCGCGAGCTGGCCAGCGAACGCCTGCTGTACGTGGTCATCAGCACCCAGGGCGAAGGCGACCCGCCGGACGATGCGATCGGCCTGGTGGAATGGCTCACCGGCCGCCGCGCCCCCAAGCTGCCCGAGCTCAAGTACGCGGTGCTGGGCCTGGGCGATTCCAGCTATGCGGACTTCTGCGGAATTGCGCGGCGCATCGATGAACGCCTGGCCGAGCTGGGCGGCAGCCGCGTGCAGCCGCGCGGCGAAGCCGACCTGGACATCGACAGCGTGGCCACCCCCTGGCGCACGCAGGCACTCAAGCACGCGCGCGAACAGCTCAAGAGCGGCCCGCACTCGGCCACGATCACGCCACTGCGCAGCAGCCCTGCGGCCCCGGTCTGGTCGCACCAGCGCCCGTTCGGCGCCGAGCTGCTGGCAAACCAGATCATCAGCGGGCGCGACTTCAAGGGACCGGGCTTCGGTGTCTACGCACAACCGGGCAAGCGCGTGCGGCATCTGGAATTCTCGTTGGAGGGCAGTGGCCTGAGCTACGAGCCCGGCGATGCGCTCGGCATCGTCCATCGCAATCCGCCGGCCCTGGTGGACCCGCTGCTGGACGTCTTGCAACTGGATGGCGATGCCATTGTCACCATCGGCGAAGACAGCCTGGCCCTGCGCGACTGGCTGGGCAACCGGCGTGAACTGACCAAGCTATCGCGGCCATTTCTTGCCGCACATGCCGAGCGCGCCGGTGTCGCCGAGCTGCAGGCGCTGCTCGCCCCGACCCAGACCGCCGGCCTGGCGACGCTGCTGGCCGATCACCAGGTGATCGACGTGCTGCGCCGCTGGCCGGCGGATTGGGACCACGCCAGCCTGCTGAGCAGCCTGCGCCCGCTCACGCCACGGCTGTACTCCATCGCCTCCAGCCGCAAGCGTGTGGGCGAGGAGGTGCATCTGGCCGTGGACGAGCTGCATTACCAGGCCCACGGTCATGCGCACCTGGGGTCGGCCAGCGGCTTTCTCGCCGCGCTGGCCGAAGGCGACACCGCACCGGTCTACATCGAGCCGAACGCACGCTTCCGCGTGCCGGCCGGCATCGACCGCGACATCCTGATGATCGGCCCGGGTACCGGCGTGGCGCCCTTCCGCGGCTTCGTGCAGGAGCGCGCCGAAATCGGTGCCAGCGGCCGCAACTGGCTGTTCTTCGGCGCCCAGCACTTCAACACCGATTTCCTGTACCAGGCCGAGTGGCAGCAGGCCCTGCAGCGCGGCGAGCTGCATGCCCTGGACCTGGCGTTCTCGCGCGATCACAGCGAAAAGGTCTATGTGCAGCACCGTCTGCGCGCGCGTGGCGCCGAGGTCTATGCCTGGCTGCAAGGCGGCGCGCATGTGTACGTGTGCGGCGCCATCGGCATGGGCAAAGACGTGCACGCCGCACTGCTGGACATCGTCAGCACCCACGGCGCGCTGGATACGGAAGCCGCGGCGGCCCATCTCACCCAGCTGCAGGTGGAGGGACGGTATGCGCGCGATGTCTATTGAGGCCGGGAATCGGGAGTGGGGAATCGGGAATCGGTACAGCCCGCAACTGAACTCTCCCGGCAGACCAAGCCGCTTTCTACGATTCCCCGTTCCCGATTCCCGATTCCCATGAGCCACTCCGTCGAAGACATCAAATCCGAAAGCCGTCGCCTGCGGGGGTCGCTGGAACAGAGCCTGGCCGATGCGGTGACCGGGGCGCTGCGCGAGGACGATCAGACGCTGATCAAGTACCACGGCAGCTACCAGCAGGATGACCGCGATATTCGCGACGAGCGGCGCCGGCAAAAGCTGGAACCGGCCTATCAGTTCATGATCCGCACGCGCACGCCGGGCGGGGTGATTTCGCCCAGCCAGTGGCTGGCGCTGGACGGCATCGCCACGCGCTACGCCAATCACTCGCTGCGCATCACCACCCGCCAGGCGTTCCAGTTCCACGGGGTGATCAAGCGCGAGCTCAAGGCCACCATGCAGGCGATCAATGCCACCTTGATCGACACCCTGGCCGCCTGCGGCGATGTCAATCGCAATGTGCAGGTCGCGGCCAACCCGCTGCTGTCGCAGGCGCATGCCACGCTGTATGCCGACGCGGCGCGCGTGTCCGAGCATCTGTTGCCCAACACGCGTGCGTATTACGAAATCTGGCTGGACGAAGAACGCGTGTCCGGCTCCGGCAGCGAAGACGAGCCGATCTACGGCGAGCGCTATCTGCCGCGCAAGTTCAAGATCGGCTTCGCCGCACCGCCGCTCAACGATGTGGACGTGTTCGCCAACGACCTGGGCTTCATCGCGATCCTGCGCGAGGGCGAACTGCTCGGCTACAACGTCAGTATCGGCGGCGGCATGGGTGCCACCCACGGCGATACCGACACCTGGCCGCGCGTGGCCAATGTGATCGGCTTCGTCAGCCGCGAGCAGTTGCTGGATGTCGCCACCGCGGTGGTCACCACCCAGCGCGACCTGGGCAACCGCGCGGTGCGCAAGCGGGCGCGTTTCAAGTACACCATCGACGATCACGGCCTGGGCACCATCGTGGCCGAGATCGAGCGCCGCGCCGGGTTCGCCCTGCAACCGGCGCAGCAGTTTGCGTTCGACCACAACGGCGACCGCTATGGCTGGGTGGAGGGCGAAGACGGCCTGTGGCACCTGACCCTGTCGCTACCGGCCGGCCGCATCGCCGACACCGACACTGCCGCACACCTGAGCGGTCTGCGCGCCATCGCGCAGCTGCAGGTGGGCCAGTTCCGCATGACGCCCAACCAGAACCTGGTCATTGCCGGTGTACCGGCGCAACAGCGCACGCGCATCGATACCCTGGTCGCGCACTACGCGCTGGATGCCGGCAACCATGCGGCCACCGCGCTTGCACGCGGCGCAATGGCCTGCGTGGCACTGCCCACCTGCGGCCTGGCGATGGCCGAAGCCGAGCGCTACCTGCCGGACTTCAGCACGGCGCTACAGCCACTACTGGAACGGCATGGCCTGGCCAACACGCCCATCGTGCTGCGCCTGTCCGGCTGCCCGAACGGTTGCTCACGGCCCTACCTGGCCGAGATCGCGCTGGTGGGCAAGGCGCCCGGCCGCTACAACCTGATGCTGGGCGGCGACCGACGTGGGCAACGCCTCAACACCTTGTACCGCGAAAACATCACCGAAGCGGAGATCCTCGCCGCGCTCGACCCGCTGCTGGCCCGCTATGCGACAGAACGCGACCAGGCCCGCGACGAAGGCTTCGGCGACTTCCTGCATCGCAGCGCGTTGATCGCGTTGCCGCCCTACCCCACCCACCGTCACCTCGACCTGGAATTGCTTGCATGACTGCGCTGCCCGCCGCATCGAACAGCGCTTCGGCGCTAGACGACCTGGATGCACTCAACGCGCAACTGGAACCCCTGCGCGCCGACGAGCGCGTGGCCTGGGCGTTGCAGCACGGGCCGCAAGAGGCGGCGCTGTCGTCCAGCTTCGGTGCGCAATCGGCGGTCACGCTGCATCTATTGTCCCAGCAGCGCCCAGGCATCCCGGTCATCCTGATCGATACCGGCTACCTGTTTCCGGAAACCTACCGCTTTGCCGATGCATTGACCGACCGGCTCAAGCTCAACCTCAAGGTATATCGCCCGCTGGTCAGCCGCGCCTGGATGGAAGCGCGCCACGGACGCCTGTGGGAGCAGGGCATGGTGGGCATCGATCAGTACAACAACCTGCGCAAGGTCGAGCCGATGCGGCGCGCACTGGACGAGCTCAACGTAGGCACCTGGTTCACCGGCCTGCGCCGCAGCCAGTCGCGCGGCCGTGCGCAGACCCCGATCCTGCAGAAGCGCGGCGACCGCTACAAGATCAGCCCCATCGCCGACTGGACCGACCGCGACGTCTGGCAATACCTGCAGGCCCACGACCTGCCCTACCACCCGCTATGGGAGCAGGGCTACGTCTCCATCGGCGATTTCCACACCACCCGCCGTTGGGAGCCAGGCATGCGCGAGGAAGACACGCGCTTTTTCGGGCTCAAGCGCGAGTGCGGTATTCACGAGGACATTTGAGCGGTTTTTCACATGCTCTGAAAGTCAACCGCAGCAGGAGTCGTCTTGTCTGGGCCAGCCATCCCCATGCCTCTGCAACGCAGGTCAGCCGCGCATGGCGAATCGGCGTGCAGGCTTGTTCCAGGCATGCATGCGCTCCACCACCCCGCACTTGGCCAGTACCACCGCTCATCGAGCCTTGGCACAGGGCTTCCCGCTTCTTCCTGCACGCTGGCGCCATTGTGCGCGCAGACGACCGTGCGTCCGACTGCCTTACATGCCCATGCCGGGCTGCGACTGTGCTTGCGCCTGCAGGCGGCTCTGGGCGATGTACTCACTGATCTGCGCGTGCTTCAGATCGCCGGCCTGTGCCACCTCCATCGAAGCCTGGACCGACGGTGCCGCCTCGTGCATCTGCACGCGCGCGATGCCAAGCGGGTGGTCGTAATTGAGCGCAAACACGGTGTCGCGCGCCACATAGAACTCGCCCTTCCAGCCGGGCTTGAAGTAGGATTCGTTCAGCGCCGCAGTGATCTGAGTCAGGCGCTCTTCCGAAAAATCGTGGCCCTGCTTCTGCATCCGCTCTTGCACGTCCGCATACAGCGCATGCTTGGGATGCGCGGGATCGCTATAAGGGCGTAGACCTGGCGGCGGTGTGTGCGCATCGTCTTGGACGGCGGTGGCCGACAGCTCCTTGTCGCGCTGCGCCTTGCGGCTGTTCTCGTCCTCCTCGCGCTGTGCCTGCTCCTGCTGGTATTGCCGGGCCTGCAACAGCAGCTGTTGATCCTGCTGCAGTTGCAGCTGGCGTTGTTGCTCCAGCGCTTGTTGCTGCTGTTGCGCATGCAGATCGGGTTGGCTGCGTTCGGGCGCTGTTGCCGGCGATGGTGTGGAGGGCATGACCATCGTGCGATGTGGCGCATCCTGCAGCGCGACGCCACGGTCGCCAGGGCGTAGCGCGGTGTCCGGTGAGTGGGTGTGGTCGGGTGCGGCGTGTTCGGTTGGCGCCGCGTGCGCCTTGGCCGGTTGCAGGGACTGGGCCTGGAGTTGGTCTACGGCCTCGCGGATCTCCTCGGTGGTGGTGGTTGCCGCAACCCGCACCGTGCCATCGGCATCGCGACGCAAATGCCGTACCGGGCTGTCCACCGAGTAATG
Organism: Xanthomonas cucurbitae; assembly: GCF_002939885.1. Classification (GTDB taxonomy): domain Bacteria; phylum Pseudomonadota; class Gammaproteobacteria; order Xanthomonadales; family Xanthomonadaceae; genus Xanthomonas; species Xanthomonas cucurbitae. The sequence continues at coordinate 59,573 of NZ_MDED01000015.1, read as the reverse complement.
GCCGGACCCATCGCGCTCCAGCGCCAGCGAGGTGGTGGAGGCGTCGATGGCGTTTGCATCGCGGGTGTGTTGTAGCGCCTGCTGGATGGCCGCTGCGGTCGTGGCATTGGGCGCAACCCCGTAGGCGGCATAGGTCGCCTGGAGATTGGCCTGATCCTGCTGTTGCGCCGTGGGAAGCTGCCGTTGGGGCATCTGCGCCATCGCCTGTGCGTGCTGCGCCAGGGCGGGCTGCAGCTGTTGGCGGGTGGCATCCAGCTCCGCTGCGAGCGTGCCGTGCGCCACGTCCTCGCCAGCGCGCCATTGGCCACGCGTATCGCGCAGGTAGTGCCTGCCGTCAGNGAGGCCTGCAGGGCGTCCGCGCTCAACGCGGCTTGCACGGCGGCGGGCATTGGGCCGAAATCGTCCCAGCCGTTGCGCCGGTGGGCGGCTTGATAGGTCGCTGCAATGGCTGCTTGCCCATGGGCGATGTTGCCGTCGATCACCTGCGCCGCTTGCTGGTCCAGTTGCACAGCGCGCTCGGGGCTGGCCGGGTCGAGAGTCCAGACTGGCCGATCATTGCGATCAACCTCGTCGGCCACCATCCGCGACCATTGCCCGTTGTCGGCATCACGCCGCCAATCGCGTTGGTACAGATGCGCGGCATCTGCCTGGCTGGACGGCTGCACGAAGGGATTGCGCGGCGCTACCGCGCCAAGCGCCTGCTCGGTCGCCTGGCCACTGGCGTAGTAATTGAGCTCGCGTGCCTTCTCGGGCAGCGCGAACATGGCCTGCCGGTGCGGCGTATCAACACCGTCGCGCAACAGGTCGGCCCGCTCATGCCGCAACCACTGGCTGCCATCGAATTCCCAGCGCACATGCTGCTTGTCGGTCTGGGTATGGATCTGACGCTGATCCCAGAGCGTGGCGGCCTTGTCTGCTGCCATGCTGAACAGATAGGCGTCGGCCATGACCAGCCCCACCGGCCCGGCTCCCGTGGTGCCCACCACCGCAGCAGCGGCCGTTCCGCCGACCCAGCCACCCATTCCACGCGCACTGAAGTGCAGCGCTTGCGAACGGGCAGCGGCAAGATTGTCCTGCGCCAGCAAGCTGCCGATGCGATCGCCGGTCTGCACGGCATCGTAGGCGCTTGCGGCAACTCCTACACCCGCCAGCCCCGCTGTCATGCCTGCACGACGCAGGCCGGGGAATTCGGGGTCGGGCATCGGCGCGCGTGCGGGTGGCGCACCCGGGCGTACCAGTTCGTCGACGGTGGCGATGCCTTCCAGACGACTTGCAGCCCCATCCTTGACGTGCAGATCGGCATGCTCTGCCAGCAAATGCTGCTGGATGGCGCCAGTGGCGTTTGGGATCTGCTGCACATGTGACGGCAGATCGCGATGCCAATCGGCTTGTTGCTGCCAGGCGTCCCGAAGCTGCCGGGTAAACTCCGGGTCCTTCAGGCGCGCATGACGCGCGGCTTCCAGCGCCTGCCCCGGCGGACGTGCATCGCTGCGGCTGTCATAGACCTCGGTGCCTTGGCGGTTGAAAATGCGGATCGGTGCAGTGGTCTGCGCGTGCACGATATCCAGGCTTTGCGGCAATTTGGTGTAGATCGCGTCGCGGGCGCCTTCGGGGACGTAGCGGCCATGGCCGCGCTGATCGAGCGAGACTGAAAAGCGCTCATCGACGCCATGCTCGCTTTCCAGCTTGGGCGCAGCCATCGCCCGCACTTCGACGACATAACCGCGTGACTGCAATTGCTGGATTAACTCCGAACTCCACTGACCGTTGCTGAGCGTGGTGTCGAAGATCAGGTTCTTCTTGCCTTCCACCGTGGCCTGCAGCAACTCTTCAGCCCATTGGCTGGCATCGGCCTGGGTGTAACCGGACCAGGTGTAGGGGTGTGCGTTGCGGAGGGCTGATATTTGGGGGTGGAATTCGCGCAACTCATCCGGATCAATCGGAACAACATCTCCTTGAAGCTCAAGTGCTGCCGACTTGGCAAGTCCACCTTTGCCGGCACCGGGCTGCCCTGCCAGGATAATTGCTTTGGGTTCCAATTGAGTAGTGGCATCATTCAAGCCACTTTCAGGGATAATTTCATCAGAAAAAATATGGCTATGTAATTCATCATCGACCTTGCCTGGAGCGATGCTCATTGATTTATCCTCAATCAACTGAAGTAAGATCCAAACTCATCATCGGTAATCCATACATACTTTGAGCTAGCCCGAAGCATTAGGAGCTTTTTCTGCTCGGCGCTCTTTATTTTTTCAGCATCATCATCGGCCTGTGCGCGCTCAATCTCCTCGCGAGCCTCGGAGATAAATGAACCGAGTTCATCCTCCAACATCCATATCGCCCACTCGAATGGCGGAGTTACTTTTGATGGTCGCCGCACGGCAAAGTTCAGCTGCTGTTGAAGCCGCTCGATGAGCTCGGGGTAGTCCTTCAATAGCTCTCTCAGTTTCTGCGGCACAGGAGGCGCAGGCAAGCCGTTTTCAACGGAGGACGGAGTGGGCTTGTGCATGGCAATGTCTTTTCTCTCAGCAGTGGCCAGGTGCGGTCCAGGCGGCGCGTCGGCATGCGGTGGTGTGGAATGCTGGACTGGCTGCGCCCAGGGTGCCGACTTGGGCTTGCGCTTGACCTGTACCGGCAGCCCGCCATGTGGCAATGGACCAAGCTCACGCAGCGTGCGCTCGTTGATGCGTTGCACATCGTGCAGCAGCTGGGCTGCATGCGCCTCCACCACACGGCGCGCCAGGGCAGCATAACGGGATTCTTTGGCATCGCTCATATGCGTTTCCTTGCAGATGTTGCGTTGATAGCGGCTAGCGGGGGATGTTATCCCACGGATCCGGCGGGGATGCTTGCACGTCGCGCTGGGGTTACTGACGGCCAATTGCGCGATGGTAAGCCCGCTCCCAGGCAGTGCGAAGTGGCCTGCAGGTGTGGTGCATCGACACCGTCGCGAACCAGATCGGCTTGCTGCTGCCGCAACCACTTGGCGTCAATGCGCGTGTAGGTCGTCTCAAAAGCTCCAGTCCCAGGACAGCGACAGCGCGCGGCCATCGCCCGGCGAATAGCCCGAACTACCACTGTCGTACCACGCATAGACATAGCTGCGATCGGTTGCATTGCGCAGCTGCAGGCTCAACGCATTGCGTGCGTTCACGCTCCAGCGCGCGCCGAGGTTGAGCAGGGCATAACCGCCGGTGCGGCCAAGCGTGTTGCTGCGTTCAAGGTAGTAATCGCCCTGCGCATTGCCCCAGACGCTGAGCTGCACCGCTGCTGTGATCTGCCACTCCAGCCCGGCGGTGGCCAACCAATGCGGCACGTTTTCGATCTCCTTGCCACGCGTAGTCGGCGCGCTTGGGTCCGGCGTGGCAATGCTGGCCTTTTGCCGTGAATACGACATCCATGCGCGCCAGTGCTCGGCTGGCTGCAGGTTCAACTGCGCATCCCAGCCACGCCGCAACGTGCGCCCCACGTTGGCCACATCGCCAATGCCGGGCACACCATTGACGCCAAGCACGGTCGCCACCTCGCCGGAGGCGCGTTGTTCCCAATACGCCAGGCGCCCATCCAGCACCGCCGACGGCGCAAACTTGAATCCGGCCTCCCAACCATCGTTGATCGATGGCCCCAGATTGGCAGCGTGCCGACGATAGGCTCCGTCGCCGCTACCAATCTGGAAGCTGCGCCCCCAGTTGGCATAGGCACTGCCCTGCTCGCCCACGCGATAGCTGGCGCTGAACTTGGGCTGCTTGATGGTGCCGTAGTCATAGGTGGGAGCAGACACGCCCGCCAGCACATCGTGCAACTGGCCATCGATACGATCGATGCGATAACCGGGCACCAGCTGCAGGCGCGCGGTAGGTTTGAGCACCGCCTGCACATAGGCGCCGTGCGTGCGCAGGTCGTACTTCCAATCGCGCAACTGCGCACCGCGCACACGCGCTGCGGTGCGATACCGCTGTGACTGATTGGACTGCCACTGCCCATCCACGCCGGCTTCCAGGCTGGCGTCCATCGCCTCCCAGCCGGGCTGCCAGTTGCCACGCAGCACCACGCCGCGATGGGTTTCGTCGGTCTCCCGCTCCTGCTGCAGGCCAGCGGCAGAGAAGCGCACCCAACGCTGGTTGTGGTAATCGTTCTGGTAGGCCTTGGCGCTCCACTGCGCCTGCGCACCCAGCGTACCGTCTGCATGCAGGGCAGTCTGCCGCACGCGACGTTCGCTGCGATCGTCCTGCGCATACGCCAGTGAACTGCGCGGCGCCGCTGCGGCGGTGGCCGCATCCAGATAGCCGGCCTCCAGCGCATGGTTGTCGTAGTAACGCGTGGTCAGCCCGGCACGGAAGGCACCATCCGGGGCGGTGTAGAACCACTTGCCGGCCACGCTGCGCTTGCGTGCATCGGCGTGATCGCGGTAGCCATCAGAATCGCGCCAGGCCAGCACATAGTTCTGGCTCCAGGCACCGCGCTCGATGCCCTTGCCCAATTGCAGCTCGCGTGCGCCGAAACTCCCTGTGGTGACGCTCAGCCGGCCATCGTTGCCGCCACTGCGGGTCAGCACGTCCACGCTGCCGGCGATGGCGTTCAAGCCGTAACGCGCATCGTTGGTGCCGCGCGCGATCTCGATGGCGCTGATGTCCTGCGGAAACACCGCGTCCAGATACGGCATGCCGCCGGCATTGTCGTTGCTGGGGATGCCGTCGATCAGCAACTTCACCGCATTGATCCGCCCCTCGCCATTGAAACCGCGAAAGGAAAATCGCCCGGCGTCGGTGCCCATGCGGAACTGGGTGACCTGCACGCCAGGCGCGCGCATCAACAGCTCCCAGCTGTAATCCACGTGCTGATCGTGCAGCAGTTCGCCGCCGATCACATCCACCGAACTGAGCACCCGCACCGCGCCCGGGAAGCGCTGGGCGTGCTCGCTGACCTGCACCTTGCCCAGCGTCAATGCCGCCTCCTGCGCCTGTAGCTCGCACACAGGCCCGTACATCAGCACCAACGACGGCGCGTACCACAACGTTCTCAACAACCCACAACGCATGACCAATCCTTTGCCGTTGCAAAACGGCACGACAGCCGCGCACCGCCGCAACACGGCGGGCGCGCGCTTGATTCAAGGCAACCGGCGATTCATCCAGCCGCGCACACGCTGGCCGAGGTGTCGGCGACGTAGCGGCTGTGGTGAGACGAACGCCCGCGACGGGCAAGGTTCACGCGGACAGTGGTGGCCCGCGCGCGCCATGCGCTGCCCGGCGCAGCGCCGTCCGGCATGACGTGCAGACGCGCGTAGCGACCGGCGCTGGCCGCAACTGCAACAGGCACAGCACGGCCAGCAACAGCCAGGGCAGCAGCCGTGCCGCCAGCGTGCAGTAGTCGCAGGCTTCGCCATGCCGGGCGGCAGCGTGGTCGCCTGGCTGTTGCCCGATCCCGGCCGCATGCCCGGTGTGATGCCACGCGTACGGCGACGGCATCGCCTGCCCGGGAAACGACGCGGCCACGATGCTGCCGGCCGGCCCGCTGCTGCACATCGGCTCCTGCGATGGCACCTGGCTCCAACGGCTGATCGGCGGCGCTGCCAGCAATAGCAGCAGCGCCAGCCAGACAAGCAGATGCAACAGCCGGTGGCGGTGGAACGAGCGCAGCATGTCCGCAGTGTAAGCGGCCCGGCACTCCCGCCGCGCTGCCGGCTGCCCCGGCGCGACCGGATGTCGCACCCTTTGTCCTGGGACCTTCGCGTGGAAGCGTTCCCTGGCAACCCCGCGACAAGAGACTGCCAGACAGCTTGCGGCGGCACTGCGCACTGGCCGACGAACCGCACGGCTGGCGCCCATCGAGGCAGTGGCAACGCCCGCGTGTCCACGCCGACAGTCACAGTTCCCTACCAGCGCGTCGGGGCACGCACCTGTTGCGCACGGTCATGCACTATGCTTGCGGCTCATCCCATCACCTTGCGCGCATGAGCACCGTCCTGTCCGATCCAGCGGCCGAACCACTCCCCTGCGCGCCCAAGCCCCCGAGCGAAGCACTCCGCCTCCAGGCGCTGCGCAGCTACGGCGTGCTCGACACCTCGCGCGAGGCGGCGTTCGAAGACATCACCCGGCTCGCGTCGATCATCTGCCAGACCCCGATCGCACTGATCAGCCTGGTGGACGCCGACCGCCAGTGGTTCAAGAGCGAACTGGGCATGGGCGAGCGCGAGACGCCGCTGTTCAAGTCGATGTGCGCCTACGCACTGCTGGACAACGACGTGCTGGTGGTACCGGACACCCGCCAGGACATCCGCTTTTCGCGCAACCCGCTGGTGACCGGCGAAGCGCCGCTGTATTTCTATGCCGGCGCGCTGCTGAAAACGCCCGACGGCCTGCCGCTGGGCACGGTCTGCGTGCTCGACCGCAAGCCGCGCCAGCTCACCGACGAGCAGGTCGAAGCCCTGCGTGCCCTGGCGCGGCAGACCATGGCGCAGCTGGAATTGCGCCGCGCACTGCTGATCGCCGAGCAGTCCGATCGTTACCGCAGCCGCTTGATGGCCATCGCCGGGCACGATCTCAAGACACCGTTGCGCACCGCAGCCTACGCCATCGACAAGATGCGCCGGCATGCCAACGTCGATTCCGTTCCCACCCTGGTGACTGCACGCGATGCCATCAACCAGGTCGGGCGCGAGCTGGACGAACTGGCCACGCTGGCGGCAGCCGGCAAATCCGCGATGCCCGACCTGCAGACGCTGCAACTGGAAGACGTGCTGCATGCGGTCCTGGGCGTGTGGCGCCAACCGGCCATCGACAAGTGCCTGGCGCTGCGCCATGTCCCGACCTCACTGCGCGTGCGCAGCCACGCCACCTTGCTGACCACGTTGATCGGCAACCTGGTCGGCAACGCGGTCAAGTACACCGAGCGCGGACGCGTGCTGGTCGGCGCCCGCCGCCGCCCTGGCTACGCCGTGGTGGAAATCATCGACAGCGGGATCGGCCTGAACCTGGACCAGCCAGAGCAGGTATTCCAGGCGTTCCGCCAAGCCGATCCATGCAGCGATGGCCTCGGGATCGGGCTGTGGATCGTGCACCGCACTGCCGAAAGCCTGGGCTGCGAGGTCGGCGTGCGGCTGCGGCCTGCGGGAGGCACCTGCTTTTCGGTGCGGATTCCCCTGGCCTGACCGCAGCGCCACCGGTCAACGCCGCACGCAGACGCTGGCCGGTGGTGCGCGCGTCCTGGGACGGCTGCCCTCACCCCTTCGGCTGACTGTCTACCCGGAACGCCCCGGCAAGGCGCGATGAACCACAAAAAAGGCGGATCCGAGCTCCCGACCCGGATCCGCCGCCAAGCACGCCGGGCCTCTCCCCAGGGACCCGGGTGCGCCAGCCGCGACTGCACGCAGTCTCGCGCGACAGTGATGCGACAGCGCTAGCAACCCCACAACGACACCCCACTGACCAGGCCGGCAAAGCGATCACCGCATCGCCGGCCCTGCGTCGTCCACCCCTAGACATCCGAAGATGTCGTGTCATGGCTGCTATAAGGGTTTACGACAGCGCCGGGGGCAACTTGATGGACACCATCCACCCCACCGCCGCCAGCCCTGACAGGGAGCAGGAAAATCACTGACAGCGCGCCTGTTGGCGCGCCCGGCAGCATATCCAGATTATTGATTCCAAAGGGTTTTAAAGCACTTCACCGACGGTGCAGTGCAACATCAAATCGCAAATCGCAGATTGGTGCGGCAAGCACCGCTGTTACGAATTCCCAATTCCCAATCTCCAATCCCGGCTCAACTGGTAATGGTCTGGGTCAGCGATTCCCAGGTCGGCGGCAGCGGCCAGTTCGGTGCCTGGTTGCCATCCAGCACGCGGCGCAGGTCGCGCTTGTCGATCTGCGGGGCCAGCACATGCACCAAGTCCAGCGCGTAGTCGCGCAGCACCCGGTCGCGCGGCAGCACCGCCCAGGCGATGCATTCGGCAATCGGTGCCGGTGCCGGCCAGGCGCGCAGGTCTTCGTCATAGGCGCTGACCGCCATCTCCGCCACCAGCCCCACGCCCAGCCCGGCGCGAACATAGGTCTTGATGAGGTCCGCATCCAGCGCGGTCAGCGCGATGCTGGGCTCCAGCCCCACTTGCGCAAATGCGCGTTGCAGCGACGAACCCGGCCGGGTGGAGGATTCGTAGCTGATCAACGGATGTTCGGACAGCGCCTGCATGTCCGGCGCCGCGCGCGGGTGATCCAGCGCGTGCCCGCGCGGCACCACCACCAGCCGCCGCCAGCGGTACAGCGGCACCGCGATGCCGGCACTGGGCTCGCCGCCGGCCGTACTCACCACCGCGATATCCGCATCGCCCTGGCTGAGCAGGTCCAGCGCCGCGCTTTCGGCGGCCTGCTGCAGGTGCACGCTCACCTGCGGGTAGGCGTGCTTGATCTGCGCCACCGCCGGCGGCAGCACGAAGCGCGCCTGGGTGTGGGTGGTGGTCAGGGTCAGCTGCCCCTGGCTCTCGCGGCGCTGGTTGGCGGCGTAGGTGCGGATGTTGTTGGCTTCGGACAGCACCGCGCGCGCGCGCTCGATCACTTCCACCCCGGCCGGTGTCACCGTATCCAGGCTGCGCCCCTTGCGCACGAACAACAGGAAGCCCAGCTCGTCCTCCAGCTGCTTGAGCTGCTTGGATAGGCCGGGCTGGGTGGCATGCACCCGCGCAGCGGCCAGGGTGATGTTCAGCTCGGCATCGGCAATGGCCACCAGATAACGAAGTTGGGTCAGCGTCATGGGCTTATCTCCAGAAAAGCGCGAGGCGCCACAAGGACTGCGACTGTAGAGGAGTTCTGCGGGCCAGCTTATAACCGAACGCTATTTTCGGGGTGTATGAAGTCATTTCCGACGGCTATATGCCGGCGGTACGGTCTGGCCCTCCCCTTCGATCCCCCGGACCGTGACTGCTGCGTTTCCGCTCCTTGCCGACCTGCGTGGCCGTGCCGTCCTGGTGGTCGGTGGCGGTGCCGCCGCCGAGCGCGCCACTGCTGCGCTGTTGCAGGCCGGTGCACTGCTGCTGGTCGGCGCCCCGGCACTGACCCCGCAACTGCAGCAATGGGCCCAGGCCGGAGACCTGCGTTGGCTGGTCGGGCGTTTCGACCCCGCCTGGCTGGCACTGCCCGATGCGCCGTTGTGGCTGACCATCGCCGCCAGCGACACACCCGAGTTCAACGATGCCTTGCGCGCTGCCGCCGCCGACCACCGCCTACTGACCCACAGCGCCGCGCCCGCCATTGCCCCATCTGCGCCCTCCCCCACGCAGCGCGCCCACATCGCGCCACTGTCCCCCGGCAGCGTGACCCTGGTCGGCGCAGGCCCCGGCGACCCCGGCCTGCTCACCCGGCATGCGCTGCGCGCCCTGCGGCAGGCCGAGGTGGTGCTGCACGACCGCCTGGTCAGCCCGCAGATCCTGCGCCTGGCCCGCAGTGACGCGCTGCTGGTGGAAGTCGGCAAGTCTGCGCAGGGTCACAGCACGCGCCAGGAACAGATCCACGCGTTGATGCTCGACCATGCGCGCGCTGGCCGCCGGGTGGTGCGCCTGAAGGGCGGTGATGCGTTCGTGTTCGGCCGCGGCGGCGAAGAGCTGGAATTCCTGCATGCGCATGGGATCGGCTTCCAGGTCATCCCCGGCATCACTGCCGCACTGGCCTGCGCGGCCTACGCCGGCATCCCGCTCACCCATCGCGACCATGCGCAATCACTGCGACTGATCACTGCACACTGCAAGGACTCGCTGGACACGCTCGACTGGCAGGCGCTGGGCCAGGAGCGGCAGACACTGGCCTTCTACATGGGCGTGGCGGGTCTGGATGGCATCCAGCAGCGGCTGCTGCAGGCCGGCCGCGCACCTGCCACCCCGTTTGCACTGGTGGAAAACGGCTCGCGCCCGCAGCAGCGCGTCATCACCGGTACGCTGGTCACGCTGGCCGCCACTGCCCGGTTGCACGCCGTACGCGCGCCGGCGCTCTTGATCCTGGGCGAGGTGGCCGCGCTGGCGCAGACACTGCACTGGTTCGGCGCAGCGCCACTGGGCGCGCCACCGGCCCTGCACTCACCCATCGCAACGCCGCACTCGCCCACACTCGCCCACGCAGCCTGATTCCGACGGAGACCCCATGGCCCTGTACGACACCATCCTCGACACCATCGGCCGCACCCCGGTGGTCAAACTCAACCGCCTCGCGCCGGAGCACGTCTCGCTCTACGTCAAGGTGGAATCGTTCAATCCCGGCGGCTCGGTCAAGGACCGCCTGGCACTGGCGATCATCCTGGACGCCGAGCAGCGCGGCCTGCTCAAGCCAGGCGACACCATCGTGGAAGCCACCTCCGGCAACACCGGCGTGGCCCTGGCCATGGTGGCCGCCGCACGTGGCTACAAGTTCGTCGCCACCATGGTGGAAACCTTCTCTATCGAGCGCCGCAAGCTGATGCGCGCCTACGGCGCCAAGGTGATCCTGACCCCGGCCGCCGAGCGCGGCAGCGGCATGGTGCGCAAGGCCAAGGAGCTGGCCGAACAGCACGGCTGGTTCCTGGCCAGCCAGTTCGCCAATCCGGCCAACCCGGCCTACCACCGCAACACCACCGCCGCCGAGATCCTGCGCGACTTTGCCGGCCACCAGCTGGACCATTTCGTCACCGGCTGGGGCACCGGCGGCACCCTCACCGGCGTGGGCGAAGTGCTGCGCGTGGCGCGCCCGGAAGTGCGCATCACCGCCACCGAGCCGGCCGGCGCCGCCCTGCTGCAAGGCCAGGACTGGAAGCCGCACAAGATCCAGGGCTGGACCCCGGATTTCGTGCCAGAGGTGCTCAACCGCGAGGTCGCGCACGAGGTGCTGAGCGTGGAAGACACCGACGCCATCAGCGTGGCGCGCCGCCTGGCCGCCGAGGAAGGCATCTTCACCGGCATTTCCGGCGGTGCCACGGTCGCCACCGCGCTGCGCGTGGCCGAAGGCGCCGCGCCCGGCGCGGTCATCCTGGCCATGCTGCCGGACACCGGCGAGCGTTACTTCTCCACCCCCCTGTTCGCCGACATCAACGAAGGCTCCGACGACGACTGGCTGGCTGGCTTGCCCTGAGCAGGCCCGGAGTGTGGGGGGCGGTTTGGGCTGTGACTTTTTTTCGGGACCGGGGACCGGGGACCCGGGACTCGGGACCCGGAAGAGCAAAGCCTTGCGAAGCGCTTGGTCGCACGCCCCCCGCCTCGCAGCAACCCGGAAAACCCATCCGGCGGGACCCCACCACCGATGCGCGAGCGCTTCGGCTTCTGGGGTCCCGGATCCCGTGACCCAGCCTTCCGCGCCCCCCTCCTCGTCAAGGAAACGTTAGGATGACGACCTGACGCGGGGGAGCAATGTAGTGGGCAATGGAGCGTGTGGACACAGCGACGGTGGCGCCGCGCGGGCACCATGGCTGGTGAAGATGACCTCGCCGGCGCATTTCGTGCTGGCGCTCGGCCTGGGGGCCTGGCTGCAGGCGCTACTGGAACTGCCGCTACCGCATCCATCGTTGCTGGCATGGATCCAGCTGGCGGGCGGGATCGTCGCCTGCCTGGGGCTGGCGTTGGCGGTGAGCTGCCTGGTGCTGTTCGCCCGCCGGCGCACCACCATCCTGCCCAGCGGCCATCCCTCGCGGCTGGTGCTCGACGGCCCGTATCGGCTCACCCGCAACCCGATGTACCTCGCCCTGGTGCTGAGCCATGTCGGGCTGTGCCTGCAACTGGGTCAGCTGTGGGCCGTGTTGCTGGTCCCGCTGCCGTGGCTGGCCCTGCAGCGCTACGTCATTCCGTTCGAGGAAGCGCGCCTGCGTGCCGAATTCGGCCGCCCATACGCGGACTACTGCGCGCGCGTACGCCGCTGGCTGTAGCGCCCCGGGCGCAGGCACGCTCTTCCGGTCGATGGAGTCAGCCGCGATACCAGCGACGCTCCGGGCGCTCGATCGCGTGCTGGGCGCGGTCGCAGCCGATGAGATGAATGCAGGTTAGCGTGCAGCCACTGCAACGCTTACCCCATCACGCTTTCATCATTCAAATCGCATAATTATCGCCGCATGAAAATCGAAGTCTGGCAGGGCGACATCACCGAACTGGACGTTGACGTCATCGTCAATGCCGCCAATGAATCGTTGCTGGGCGGTGGTGGGGTGGACGGCGCCATCCACCGTGCCGCCGGCCCAGGCTTGCTGCGTGCCTGCCAAGCGCTGCCCCAGGTGCGTCCAGGCGTGCGCTGCCCAACCGGCGAGATCCGTGTCACCGACGGCTTCGCGCTCAAGGCCCGTCACGTCTTCCACACGGTGGGCCCGGTGTGGCGCGACGGCAAACACAATGAGCCCGAACAACTGGCCAACTGCTACTGGCAGTCGCTGAAGCTGGCCGAGCAGATGCGACTGCACTCGATCGCGTTCCCGGCCATCAGTTGCGGCATCTACGGCTACCCGCTGTACCAGGCCGCCCGCATTGCCGTGACCGAAACGCGCGATTGGCAGCGTTCGCACAAGGTGCCCAAGCACATCGTGCTGGTGGCCTATAACGAGGCGACCTACAAGGCCTACCAGCAGGCCCTGGCGACGCAGGACACGGTCGCCGCCTGACGGCGCGGCCACACGCTTGCGATGACGAGCGCCGCAAGGCGCTCGTTGCGTTTGGGCAGCGGCAATCGGCGCGCTTGCGGCAGTGCCATGGCAGCCGCACGGCTGACGGCCAGGCCACATCCGGATGCCACGCGTGCAGCTAGCTTCCAGGGTGCGTGCTGCAATCAAGCCCATCGCTCCAAGGGCTCGCACGCCGCCACCCATGCAACAAAAAACGCCGGCATCACTGCCGGCGTCTTCGCGTTGACCTTCGCTCCGGCCTTGCGGCCGCGATCAAGCGATCAGCCCTTCCACTTGCCCAGTGCTGCCAGGCCGTTTTCCTTGGCGCGCTCGTAGATCACCTGCTGCGCCTTGGCGTAGTTGCCGGTCATGTCCTGGGACCATAGCTTCAACGCCGCCTGCTGCATGGCGCGGCCGTAGGAGAAGCTCAGCGGCCACGGCAGGTTGCCCAGCTGGTGCATCTCGTTGAGGTGCGCGGTGGACTGCTCGTCGGTCTGGCCGCCGGACAGGAACACGATGCCCGGCAGGATCGCCGGCACGGTGGACTTCAGGCACATCACGGTGGACTCGGCCACTTCTTCGACGCTGGCCTGCTCTTCGCAGCTCTTGCCGGAGATGACCATCGAAGCCTTCAGGATGGTGCCTTCCAGCACGACGTTCTGCTCGTACAGCGCGCCGAACAGCGAGCGCAGCGTGGCTTCGGTGACTTCGTAGCAGGTCTCGATGTCGTGGCTACCGTCCATGATGACCTCCGGCTCGACCATCGGCACCAGCCCCTGCTCCTGGCACAGCGCGGCGTAACGCGCCAGCGCATGCGAGTTGGCCTCGATGCAGGTGCCGGACGGAATGTCTTCGCCGATGTTGATGACCGCACGCCACTTGGCGAAGCGCGCGCCCAGCGTGTAGTACTCCTCCAGACGTGCACGCAGGCCGTCCAGACCTTCGGTCACCAGCTCGCCCGGCATGCCGGCCAGCGGCTGCGCGCCCTTGTCGACCTTGATGCCCGGGATGATGCCGTGGTCGGTCATGTACTTGGCGAACGGCACGCCATCCTTGGTCTTTTGACGGATGGTCTCGTCGAACAGGATGGCGCCGGAGATGTAGTCGCTCAGCTTGGGCGTGGTGAGCAGCAGTTCGCGATAGGCGCGACGGTTTTCTTCGATGTTCTCGATGCCGACGCTGGCAAAACGCTTGGCGATCGTGCTGGTCGATTCGTCGATGGCGATGATGCCCTTGCCCGGGGCGACCATGGCCTGGGCGGTTTCGGCAAGCTGTTCGATGCTCATGTAGTTCCTGTGGCAGCAGCGGGGGAGGACGAAAGTATAGCGACCAAAGTCGCTGGCATTCCTTCACGGAATGGCTGCAACCGATTACACCCGGATCCGCCTCTCCCGATGTGTGGCGCGGCTCGCATCACGGGAATCGGGAATCGGGAATCGGGAATCGGGAATCGGGAATCGGGAATCGGCAAAGCCGAGCATGATGTGCAGCTTGTTGCTTGCTTCGCCGTATCCGGCCGTTGAGCAACACGCCGCCCACGGCAGAGCGCTTGCCCGCGCCCGGCATCTCCACTCAGCACAACGGCAGCCCTGGGGCTGCCGTTGCGTGTCGCGTCGTCCGGCTCAGGTCATGCGCCGGGTGCCATCGACAGGGGTTACAGCTCGCCCAGGCCGGTGGCGCGACCGTCCTCGCCCACTTCCAGCAGGCGCAAGGTATTGGTGGCGCCGTGGGTCTCCATGTGCTCGCCACTGGTGAACACCACGCGGTCGCCCGGGCCCATGCGCTCGTTCTCCACCAGCAGGCGGATGGCCGCGCGTGCAGCCTCGCGCGGGGTCAGGCCACGGCTGTCGAAGTTGATCGGGAACACGCCCCGCATCATCGCCATCTGCCGACGCGCGCCGTCATGACGGGTGAAGGCATAGATCGGCATGTTGGAGCGGAAGCGCGACAGAAAGCGCGGGGTGCCGCCGGATTCGGTCAACGCCACCACACCGCCCAGGCCGATGTGCTCGGACAAGAACATGGTCGCCATCGCGATCGCTTGGTCGGCACGCTGCAGGTTGCGTTGCGCCGCTTCGAAGTCGGTATCGAATTCGAACTGGTGTTCGGCCCCCAGGCAGATACGCGCCATCGCTTCCACCGCACGCACCGGGTAGGCACCGGCAGCGGTTTCGGCCGACAGCATCACCGCATCGGTGCCGTCGATGACCGCGTTGGCCACGTCCAGCACTTCGGCGCGGGTGGGGATCGGGCTTTCGACCATCGACTGCAGCATCTGCGTGGCGGTGATGACCACCTTGTTCTGCGCCAGCGACTCGCGAATGATCTTCTTCTGCAGGCCCGGCAATTCGGCATCGCCGATTTCCACGCCCAGGTCACCACGCGCCACCATCACCACGTCGGAGGCTTCGACGATCTCGACCAAGTTGTCGATCGCTTCGGTGCGCTCGATCTTGGACACCAGCTGCGCATCGCAGCCGTGCTGCTGGGCGATCTGGCGGGCGTCGTGCATGTCCTGCGCATTGCGACAGAACGACACCGCGATGAAGTCCACGCCGATCTTGGCGACGATGCCGATCAGCTCCTTGTCGCGCTCGGTCAACGCGCCCAGCGACAAACCGCCGCCCTGCTTGTTCAAGCCCTTGCGGTCGGACAGCACGCCATCGTTCAACACCTTGGTAACGATGCGCGCACCCTGCACATCGGTCACCTGCAGCTGCACCAGACCATCGTCGAGCAGCAGGACGTCGCCGGCGGTCACGTCCTGCGGCAGGCCGAGGTAGCTCACGCCTACCTGCTGCTGGTCGCCGGCCGGTGCATTGGCATCGGCCACCAGGTCGAAGCGCTCGCCCATGGTCAGCTTGATCTTGCCTTCGGCAAAACGCTCGATACGGATCTTCGGGCCCGGCAGGTCGGCCAGGATGCCGACTTCGGCACCGACGCGGGCGGCGGCAGCGCGCACCTCGGCGGCACGCTTGGCCTGGCCGGACGGGTCGCCGTGGCTGAAATTGAGGCGCACCACGTTGACGCCCGCCTTGAACAAGGCGTCCAGCACGCCGGGCGCATCCGTTGCCGGTCCGAGGGTGGCGAGGATCTTGGTGCGGCGTTGACGTTCTTTCATGATGGCCTCCCTGTAAAAGCCGCGAAACTTAACATACACCCCACGCATCTAGGATGGCATTGCGGCATAGCCCGCCGCTGATTCCGGCATGTCCTACAGACAGTGCGGGACAGTACGCGCCTCTGTACCCACACCGCAGCGGGCAGTGCGGGTGCCCGTTACCCTGATCCAGCAGCGACGAAAACTGTTCGGCGTGCCGAAAACAGCCAGGCTCCGGACACGCTTCGAGCCAAGCCGACACCCGCTGCTCATGCGTGGATCACCTGCATCAGCTCGGCAGGCGTTCGCGCCAAGGCGCCAGCGCCTGCGGCACGCAATTCGGCGGCGTCGCCAAAGCCCCACAACACACCGATGCTGTGGAGGCCGTGGTGATTGGCGCCTTCGATATCCATGCGGCGGTCGCCGATCATCACGCATCCGGTCTTGGCGATGTCCAGCCGTCGCAGCGCTTCGGCGATGAGGTCGGGCTTGAAGCGGCGCTCGCCATCTTCGCTGGCGCCGATCACCTCTTCGAAGCAGGCACCGAATGGCAGATGCTCGACGATACGCCGCGCATAACGCTCATTCTTGGAGGTGACCACGGCCAGGCGATGACCGGCGCGTTGCAGGCCGGTGACCACCTCGCCGATGCCGTCGAACACGCGCAGTTCGGTCCAGCCCACCGCGTCGTAGCGCTCGCGGTAGATAGCGAGCGCGCGCTGCACCAGCGCCGGATCGTCCGGGAAGCACTCGGTGAAGCTGTCGCGCAACGGCGGGCCGATCCAGGCACGCAAGGTCTGCGGCGGCGGGCAGGGCTGGCCCACCCGCTCGAAGGCATGCGCGATACTGGCGACGATACCCGCTTCCGAATCCACCAGCGTGCCGTCCAGATCGAAGAACAGCGTGGCTGCACTCACTGGCCGCGCGCCTGCAGCGCGGCCACGGCCGGCAGGGTCTTGCCTTCCAGGAATTCCAGGAACGCGCCGCCACCGGTGGAGATGTAGGTGACGTCCTGGGCGATGGCGTACTTGTCCACCGCTGCCAGGGTGTCGCCGCCGCCGGCAATGGAGAACGCCTTCGATGCGGCGATCGCGCGCGCCAGGGTTTCGGTGCCGTGGCTGAAGGGCTCGAATTCGAACACGCCCACCGGCCCGTTCCACACCACGGTACCGGCATTGGCGATCAGCTCGGCGTAGCGCTGCGCGGTCTGCGGGCCGATATCCAGAATCAGATCGTCTGCTTCGACAGCATCGAGCGACTTCACCGTGGCTTGTGCATCGGGCAGGAACTGCTTGGCCACGACCACGTCGGTGGGCAGCGGAATCTCGGCGCCACGCGCCTTGGCATCGGCCACGATCTGGTTGGCGGTGGGAATCAGATCCGGCTCGTTCAAGGACTTGCCCACGTCATGCCCGGCGGCGGCGATGAAGGTGTTGGCGATGCCACCGCCGACAATCAACTGGTCGACCTTGTTGACCAGGTTGGAGAGCAGCTCCAGCTTGGTGGACACCTTGCTGCCGGCCACGATCGCCAGCAGCGGCTTGGCCGGGTTGTCCAGTGCCTTGGCCAGTGCGTCCAGCTCGGCCATCAGCAGCGGGCCACCGGCGGCCACGGGCGCGAAGCGGATCACGCCATGCGTGGACGCCTGCGCGCGGTGCGCAGTACCGAAGGCATCCATGACGAACACATCGCACAGCGCGGCGTACTTGCGCGCCAGGGTCTCGTCGTCCTTGCCCTCGCCGACATTCATGCGGCAGTTCTCCAGCAACACCACCTGGCCCGGCGCGACGTCCACGCCATCGACCCAGTCGCGCACCAGCGGCACGTCCACGCCCAGCAGCGCGGTCAGCCGCGCGGCCACCGGGGCCAACGAATCGGCTTCGCTCCAGCTGCCTTCCTTGGGCCGGCCCAGATGCGAGGTAACCATCACCGCCGCACCGTTTTCCAGCGCCAGCTTGATGGTGGGCACCGAGGCGGTGATGCGCTGTTCGGAGGTGATCTGGCCGTTGTCGATCGGCACGTTGAGATCCTGGCGGATCAGCACGCGCTTGCCGGAGAGATCGAGGTCGGTCATACGGACAATGGACATGGGCTTGGCTCGCTAAGTCGGGGGAATGGGGAATCGAAAGAGCCGCGATGCGCAGCGTGCCCCAGACGCGCGCGCGGGTCGTGACCATGCGCGCCGCCACCGCTGGGGCGGTGGAGGGACGGTGGTCGGTCGTACACGGCGGGCAAGCGACTGCCTTGGCGACGGGGGCGCCCATTGTCGGACCTTCGCGCCGCAGCGGCAAACCGGCCGCCCGACGCGCGCCGCTTACAGCTGGCGGCGGCATGCGTGCCGCCCGGCCAAAGACGCACCGCGCAACCACCCTGCTCGCAGTTCGCCTAAAAAAACGCCCGGAAAACCGGGCGTCTAGGAGTCATTCGCGGTAGCCGCTGTCGTTCTTGTTGTGGATAATCCAGATCAGGTTGCCGCCGGTATCCATGGACTTGCCGGCAAACACCAGCCGGCCCTGGCCCTTGTACGCCATCTCGTAACGGTAGCGGTCCCCGCCGAAGAAGAACGGAATGAACGCCTTGCCGGTCACGTACGCGCCCTGGTCGGTCGGCTGGCCGATCAGATCGGTCACCTGCTTCATCGGCATGCCGATCTTGAGCTGGGTGAACTTGCTGTCGGGCGCCGGCTTGCCGGTGATCTCGCCTTCGTAATCATTGATGCCCTTGACCGTCTCGCCGTAGCCGGCTTCAACGTCGGACGACTTGGTGACCTCACCATCGGCGTTCATCCAGGCCGGGGTACCGGTCTGCTTCTTGGCGATGGCCTGCGGCGCCAGCCCTGCCAGCACCAGGGTCAGCACCATGGCTCCCACCCACATACGACTGCTCTGCACGTTTGTCTCTCCTTGAGTTCGTTGAGTGCTCTTGTACGTCATCTGCCATTCCAGCGCAGGAACAACCGCTGGTCGGCCGGAGATTAGGGCATGCGCTCCGGCCAATGTCTACGCCGGGCCGGCGTGCAGGCAGCAGCGCCAAGTCCTTGCCGAAGGCGGCCTGCAGTGCTAAAAACGCGCCAGCGCACGGGCGAGCCCGCTTCGCAAGGACCCATCGCACCGCCGCCCTGCAAGGATGTATCGCCATGACTGCCTTCCGCCCTCACTCCCTGCCTGCACTGTGCGCAATCGCACTGCTGGCGCTCGCACCGCAGGCATCGGCCGACGTGTTCGGCAGCGCCGAAACCATCGCCCGGAGCTGGATTGGCCACGACGCCAGCGAGCTCATCATGCAATGGCCGGTCGGCAAAGGACTCTATACCGCCGAAAACACCGAGACGTTGGAGACGGCCTACACCTACAACTTCGGCACAGAGGCGTACTACCGCACCAACTACTGGTCCACGCAGGGGGGAGTCATCGGCGTGGTCGGCGGCGGCAATGGCGTGGCCCCCACCCCGATCTTTCAGGAATATCAGCATAGCGAAGAAGTCTTCGTTCCTGCGCAACATCATTGCGAAATCACCTTCATCGCCGACTCCAGCGGCACCATCACCCGATACGATTTCGCTGGCAGCAAGTGCAACGACCATGTGCGCAGCTGGGGGCGCCCGAAGAAGAGATAGCCCCATCGGCCGGATATCGATCTACCAACCAAGGAACGCACGGAATGAAAACAAGGAACTGGATGTGCCATGCCGCATGGCTGACGCTCTTGCTGACGCAAGGGGTGCTGGCTGTCCCAGGCATGGCCCAATCGGTGCGACATGGGACCATTGCGTCAATGGAACCCATCGAGAACAAGGCTGACAACGTTCCCGAACGCAACCAGAGGCTCAAGAGCGCAGCCTCGGACTTTGGCGCCATCGCGGGCGGCTTCATCGGCCTCAAAGCCAACGCACGCATTGGTGCAGAAGCCGGCGCAGCCGCAGGCAATTATGCCGGCACCAAGGCGGGCGAGAAGGTGGTCGGCAACGGCGTCCCCGCGTACTTCATGCTGAAGATCCGTTTCGACAACAAGTCGCAGGTGGTCGTGACAAAGCCGCGTGCGGACGTCGCAGGGCTTGCCGTCGGTAGCCGGGTCGCGGTCACCGGCAAGGGCGAAGACATGCGGATCGCTGCGGAATAAGTGCCTGCCGGCGCGCGTGATTGCAAACAAAAAAGCGCCCGGAGGCGCTTTTTTGTTTCATTCGGATCGGCCGATCACCTGGCGACCACGCGCACCATTTCCAGGCACTTGTTGGAATAGCCCCACTCGTTGTCGTACCAGGACACCAGCTTGACAAAGGTGGAATCCAGCGCGATGCCGGCGTCGGCGTCGAACACCGAGGTGCAGGTCTCGCCGCGGAAATCGGTGGCCACCACCTTGTCTTCGGTGTAACCCAGCACGCCCTTCAGCGCGCCTTCGCTCTGTGCCTTCACTTCGGCGCAGATCTCGGCATAGGTGGCCGGCTTTTCCAGTTCCACGGTCAGATCGACCACCGACACGTCCGAGGTCGGCACGCGGAAGCTCATGCCGGTCAGCTTCTTGTTGAGCTCGGGAATCACCACGCCCACGGCCTTGGCCGCACCGGTGGAGGAGGGAATGATGTTCTCCAGGATGCCGCGGCCACCGCGCCAGTCCTTGTTCGACGGGCCGTCCACGGTCTTCTGGGTGGCGGTGGCCGCATGCACGGTGGTCATCAGGCCGCGCTTGATGCCCCACTTGTCGTTGATGACCTTGGCCAGCGGCGCCAGGCAGTTGGTGGTGCACGAGGCGTTGGAGATGATGGCCTCGCCCTTGTAGGTGGTGTCGTTGACGCCGTAGACGAACATCGGGGTGTCGTCCTTGGAGGGGGCCGACAGGATCACCTTCTTGGCGCCCGCATCGATGTGCTTCTGCGCGGTGTCCTTGGTCAGGAACAGGCCGGTGGATTCGATCACCACATCGGCGCCCACCGCATCCCACTTGAGGTTGGCCGGGTCGCGCTCCTGGGTCAGGCGGATCTTCTTGCCGTTGACGACCAGCGTGTTGCCATCGACCGAGACATCGGCCTTGAAGCGGCCGTGCACCGAGTCGTACTGCAGCATGTAAGCCAGGTAATCGGGTTCGAGCAGGTCATTGATGGCCACGATCTCGATGTCATTGGCGAAGTTCTGCACCGCAGAGCGCAGCACGTTGCGTCCGATGCGACCGAATCCGTTGATGCCAACCTTGATTGCCATGTTCACAAGCTCCTGCGACCGCGACAGCGCGGCGGATGGAAAGGGGCCGCCATTCTAGCAGCGTCGCCCATGCGCGGCCGTGCAGCGGCGACTGCTACCGGGACGACACTCCTCCCGCCCGACGCATGGCCGACGCGGTTGGCAATGCCCATCCCACAGCCAACCCTGAATGGCGCACATCGGCAACCGAGCCATCGCGGCGACCGCATCGAGTGGCGACAGCTCCTATAAAATCTTCGCTATGGATATTTTCTATTAATTTCAGTAACTTAATACTATAAAGAATATGCCGAAAAGCGTATTCATCCGTATGCCGAACGGCAGCATTTCTCCCCTCCGTGGATTTCGATACTGGCCCTGCCAACCAAGGCACCCACTCACCCACACGGAGGCTCCCCCATGCATCGCACCCTGCTCTCTCTGGTCCTGGCGTTTGCCACCACCCCGGCACTGGCCGCCGGCGTCATGCACTACACCGAAAAAGCATCGCTGCCTGCCGATGGGGAAGCGCGCGAAGTGGCCGCGCTGTTCGATACCTGGAACGCGGCCCTGGCGACCGGCAACCCGCACAAGGTGGCCGACCTGTATGCGCCCGATGGCGTGCTGTTGCCGACCGTGTCCAACGAAGTGCGCGCCTCGCGCGAGCAGATCGAGAAGTACTTCGAGCTGTTTCTGACCAAGAAGCCGAAGGGCGTGGTCAACTACCGCACCGTGCGCCTGCTCGATGACGACAGTGCAGTGGACGCCGGCGTATACACCTTCACGCTGACCGACAAGGACGGCAAGAAGAGCGACGTGCAGGCGCGCTACACCTTCGTCTACGAAAAGCGCGACGGCAAGTGGCTGATTATCAATCACCACAGCTCGGCGATGCCGGAAAAGGACGCAGCACCGCTCGCCCAGGTCAGGTAATGCCGGCCGATCGCCGCGTCACACCGCTTCCCTGCGAGGTAACGCGCGCTGGCGTCGGCTCACCTCCCCGGCCGACGCCCGCTTCGGCGCTTTGCCCGCCTCCTTCCAGCCTTGGTGCGTCCTGCACGCACCGCACTGGTGTACGGCGATGCAGACATTGCCCAGCACTGCCGCCCTCGGCGCACGACGGCCGCCTGTCTCCGGATCACCGGTCGTGTCACGACACTGGATTGATCCGGATCAAGGCGGTCATCCCCCCAACGCCGAACACTGCACTCATCCCTACTCAACGAGACGTCCTATGCACATGCGCTCTGCCCTGCTCCTCGCGGCTCTGGCAACCAGCTTCACCACCGTCACCGCATCTGCTCAAACCAAAGGCGACTGGGCCGTTGCCGTCGGCGCCCACCAGGTCGCTCCCAAGTCCGACAATGGACGCCTGGTCGGCGGCACGCTGGAAGCGGACGTGGGCAAGGACATCAGGCCGACCTTCAGCGCCGAATATTTCATCGCCGACAACCTGGGCATCGAAGTCCTGGCCGCGCTGCCCTTCGAACACGACATCGCCCTGCGCGGCCTGGGCCGGGTCGGCAGCACCAAGCATCTGCCGCCGGTGATCTCGCTGCAGTATCACTTCAACAGCCAGGGCAAGGTTTCCCCGTTCCTTGGCGCCGGCCTCAACTACACCCGCTTTTTCGACACGCAGACCCGCGGGGCGCTGGCCGGCAGCGAGCTGGAGCTGGACGATTCGTGGGGCCTGGCCTTGCACGCGGGCCTGGATTTCAAGCTCAGCGACCGCGGCGCCTTGCGGGTCAACCTGCGCTGGATCGATATCGATACCGAGGCCCGCTTGAACGGCAGCCGCATCGGCACGGTCAATATCGACCCGCTGGTCTATGGTGCGGCGTACGTACACCGGTTCTGAGCGGTAGCGGCAAGCACGGGACATCTCTGGCACACTGGGTCTCCAGGGACGTGCATCCACCGCCGGAGTTGCGGACAGGTCGATCGCGTCGAGCGCCTGTCCGACGACCTACCGGGGATTCCATGAGCAGCTTGTTCCGCACCGCACTTGCCATCGCACTGGCCGCTTCGACCAGCCCTGCCCTCGCCCAATCCGCCGGGCACTGGACGACCGGCTACGGTGCCGGCTACGTATCGCCGAAGTCCGATAGCGGTGCCTTCGGCACCGCGCGAGGCGAGATCAAGGGCGCGCCGACGCTCTCGTTCACCTACGAATACTTCCTGCGCAACAACCTCGGCATCGAGGTGCACGCCGCCGTTGCTGGCAGGCACGACCTAGAACTGCAAGGCGTCGGCAAGGTGGGCAGCTATTGGTCGGTGCCACCGAGCGTGTTGCTGCAGTACCACATCAATGGCTACGGCACGGTGTCGCCGTTCGTGGGCGTTGGCATCAACTACACCGCCTTCCTGGGCGAGGACACCGAGCCGGCGATCGGCAATGGCTCGCTGCGCTTTGAAGACTCGGTGGGCGCCACTGCGCATGTCGGGGTGGATTTCATCTTCAATGATCGCAGCGGCCTGCGCGTGGACGCGCGCTGGACCGATTCGCGCAGCAAAGTGGATTTCAACGGCAGGCGGCTGGGCGAAGCACGCATCGACCCGCTGACCTACGGGGTGTCTTACCTGGTCTACTTCTGATCGAGCGGCCGCCGCCCACCCGCGGCGGCATGCCGGAAGCCGCCATGAAGCCGACCCTGGCGGTTGCGTACAATCCGGCCAATGAAGACCTTCTCTCGCTCGCTCTGCATCCTTGCCGTCGCCGTTGCTGCGGCGATCCACTCCAACGCGGCATTCGCCTGGGGCGCGCAGGGCCACCGCCTGGTGGCCCGTATCGCCGAGACCGAACTGAGCCCGCAGGCACGCGCGCAAGTCGCATCCTTGCTGGCCGGCGAGCCGGACCCGACCTTGCACGGTGTGGCGACCTGGGCCGACGAACTGCGTGAACACGACCCCGACCTGGGCAAGCGTTCCGGGCCATGGCATTACGTCAACCTTGGCGAGCACGACTGCAGCTATGCGCCGTCGCGCGATTGCCCGGATGGCAACTGCGTGATCGCCGCGCTCGAACGCCAGACCGCCCTGCTCGCCGATCGCAGCCAGCCGCTGGAGGTGCGGCGGCAAGCGTTGAAATTCGTGGTGCATTTCGTCGGCGACATCCATCAGCCGATGCACGCCGGCTATGCGCACGACAAGGGCGGCAACGATTTCCAGCTGCAGGTCGATGGCAAGGGCAGCAACCTGCATGCACTGTGGGACAGCGGCATGCTCAACGACCGCCACCTCGGCGACGAGGCCTATCTGCAACGTCTGCTGGCGCTGCCGGCCGCTGCTCCTGTCTCGCCAGTGCTGCCGCCGCCGGCAGCGGCGTGGGCACAGGCGTCCTGCAAGATCGCCATTGCCCCGGGCGCGTACCCGGGCTCCCACGTATTGCCGGAGGGCTACATGGCGACCTACCGGCCGATCGCCGAAACGCAGTTGCGCCTCGCCGGCGACCGCCTGGCCGCCGTACTCAATGCGGCACTGGCCGGCTCCTGACGTGGAGACGCCGATGCCGCCGGAGGTGCTTGCGTTCTTCCATGCCGATAGCAACACCTTCACCTATGTGGTGGCCGATGCGGCCTCCGGCGCGGCGGCGGTGATCGACCCGGCACTGGACTATGCAGCCGACAGCGGCGCTATCGGCACGCAGGCCGCGCAGACGATCGTGGATGCCATCCGGCAACGCGGATGGCAGGTGCAGTGGCTGCTGGAAACCCATGCGCATGCCGATCACCTGTCTGCCGCACAATGGCTCAAGCCGCATTGGCCGCAGGCGCGCGTGGGCATCGGCGCCGGCATTGCCCAGGTGCAACGCACGCTCGCACCGCGCTACGCATTGCCGCAGGACTTTCGCGCCGACGGCTCGCAGTTCGACCAGTTGTTCGCCGATGACGAACGCTTCCTGCTCGGCGGCATCCAGGCGCGGGTCATCGCGGTGCCCGGCCACACCAGCGACAGCGTTGCGTACCTGATCGGCGATGCGTTGTTCCCCGGCGACTCGCTGTTCATGCCCGACGCGGGGACTGCGCGCTGCGACTTCCCTGGCGGCGATGCGCGGCAGCTGTATGCCTCGATCCAGCGCCTGTACACGCTACCAGATGCCACCCGCGTATTTGTCTGCCACGACTATGGCCCGGGCGGCCGGCCGGTGGCGCACCAGACCAGCATCGGCGAACAGCGGCGCAGCAATCTCCACGTGCGCGATGGCGTGGACATCGAAGCGTTCGTGGCGCAGCGGCAGGCACGCGACGCGACCCTGCCCGAGCCCAGGCTGATCGGCCCCGCGCTGCGGGCCAACCTACAGGCGGGGCGTTGCGGGGATGGAATTCCGTAACCCCAGCTGGCGGTCGCCACGCTGGTCACCGTGCAGCCGTTATGATCGGTGCCCGCCACCTGTTTGGAACGTCCCATGCGCATGATCGGTTTCTGGCAGCGCGCCCTGTGCGTGCTGATGCTTGCCCTGCCCGTGCTGGCCTGCGCGCAAGCCGCGCCGGTGACCGTCTTCGCGGCGGCCAGCCTGAAGGAGTCGATGGACGACGCCGCTGCCGCGTACGAAAAGGCCACCGGAACGCCGGTGCGCGTGTCGTATGCCGCAAGCTCGGCGCTGGCGCGTCAGATCGAGCAAGGCGCGCCGGCGGACGTGTTCTTTTCGGCCGATCTGGAATGGATGGACTATCTGCAACAGCGCAACCTGGTGGAGCCGGCACACCGCCAGCAGCTGCTTGGCAACACGCTGGTGCTGATCGCGCCAGCGGC
The DNA here is from genome assembly GCF_002939885.1 of Xanthomonas cucurbitae. Taxonomy (GTDB): domain Bacteria; phylum Pseudomonadota; class Gammaproteobacteria; order Xanthomonadales; family Xanthomonadaceae; genus Xanthomonas; species Xanthomonas cucurbitae. The sequence continues at coordinate 33,952 of NZ_MDED01000015.1, read as the reverse complement.
CAGCAACGTGCAGGTGGATCCGCGTACACCGGGCAGCATCGCCAAGGCCTTGGGCGAGCGCGGCCGCCTGGCGGTTGGCCAGACCACCAGCGTGCCGGCCGGCAAATACGCCGCGGCGGCGCTGCGCTCGCTTGGTCAGTGGGACAGCGTGCAGGCACGCCTGGCCGAATCGGAAAGCGTGCGTGCAGCGTTGATGCTGGTGTCGCGTGGCGAGGCACCGTTGGGCATCGTGTATGGCTCGGATGCGCGCGCCGACGCCAAGGTGCGCGTCGTGGCAGCCTTCCCTGCGAGCAGTCATGCGCCCATCGTCTATCCGGTCGCTGCCTTGAAGAACAGCCGCAACCCCGCCGCCACCGCTTTCGTTACATGGCTGCGCAGCGCGCCGGCCAAGGCAATCTTCAGCCGTCGTGGCTTCTCGCTGCAGGATTGAGGCGCAGCGCTTGTCGATGTTCACCCCGCAGGAACTGATGGCCATCGGCCTGAGTCTGAAGGTTGCGCTGGTGGCGGCAGTGGCCAGCCTGCCACCGGGCATCGCCTGCGGCTGGCTGCTGGCGCGCCGGCGCTTCCCCGGCAAGGCACTGCTGGATGCGCTCTTGCATCTGCCGCTGGTGATGCCGCCGGTGGTGACGGGTTATGCGTTGCTGGTGACCCTGGGCACGCAGGGGGTGATCGGCAGCTGGTTGCTGGAGCACCTCGGCGTGCAATTCGCGTTCCGCTGGACCGGCGCGGCATTGGCCTGCGCGGTGATGGGATTTCCACTGATGGTGCGCGCAATCCGGCTATCGATCGAGGCCACCGACCGCCGCCTGGAAGCGGCGGCGGCCACGCTGGGTGCCGGGCCGTGGCGGGTGTTCTTCAGCATCACCTTGCCCCTGGCCTGGCCTGGCCTGATGGCCGGCATGGTGCTGGCGTTCGCCAAGGCACTGGGCGAGTTCGGCGCCACCATCACCTTCGTGTCGAATATCCCGGGCGAAACCCAGACCTTGTCGTCGGCCATCTACGGCCTGATGCAGGTACCCGGCATGGAATCGGGCGTGTGGCGGTTGGCGACGGTAGCCCTGGCGATCTCGCTGGCGGCATTACTGCTCTCCGAATGGCTGGTACGCCGGCCGCATCCGCGCGAGGACGGCTGATGCTGGATCTGGACCTGCATCTGCGCCGTGGCACGTTCCAGCGACACCTCTGCATCCAGGACGCGGCACGCGTGGTGGCCTTGGTGGGACCGTCCGGCGCGGGCAAGACCACGGTGCTTAACGCCATCGCCGGCCTGGTGCAGCCGGATGCGGGCCATATCCGCATCGATGGGCGCTGCCTGTACGACCACCAGCAGCGTGTGGACCTGCCCACGCACCAGCGCCGTATCGGCTATGTCTTCCAGGACGCGCGGCTGTTCCCGCATCTGGATGTGCGGCACAACCTGCGCTATGGCCGGCATGCGCGCGGTGCGGCGACCTTCGGCTTCGACGATGTGGTGGCCTTGCTCGGCATCGCGCCGCTGCTGCAGCGCCGGCCGCGCAACTTATCCGGCGGCGAAGCGCAGCGGGTGGCGATCGGCCGCGCGCTGCTGTCGCAGCCGGCAATCCTGTTGTTCGATGAGCCGCTGTCGGCGCTGGATCAGGCGCGCCGCGAAGAATTGATCCCCTACCTGCAGCGGGTGCGCGATGAAATCCGCCTGCCGATGTTGTACGTGAGCCATCACCCGGACGAAGTACAGCGCATCGCCGACAGTGTGCATGTACTGACGTGACCCGCTGATCCGGGCATCCGCATGCATGACTCAGCGTGCCACGTTGCCGGACCGCACACTTGCCTTGCCCTGCCGTACCTCGAAGGTGAAGGCAAACGGCAAGGTCACCGGCACCGGCTCCACACGCGCCGCGCCGGTACAGTCGTCCAGGTCTGCCGGAGGTGTTGCGCCGGGCGTGTAGGTGCACATCGCCGCCGGCACGAACTGCCACTGCATGACGGCGGTGCGCACGGCCTGCAGCAGATCGGCATGTTCGGGCAGCTGCCCTTTGCTGCACTCGTCGCGATCGGACAGCGGGTCCACGCGCTGCACCGCGCCGTCGGCCGTGAGGATCACCTGCACGCAGACCGTGGTCGGCGCCAGGGTCTGCTGCGACCAATCAGCTGGCAGCGTTGGTGGATCGCTGCGCACGGCGCGCGGCATGCGAAAGCGCTGTGTGGGCGACAGCGTGTACGCCTGGATCGCGCCTGTACCATCCGCAGCGGACTGCACCGGCAACATGCGTTGATCGACCGAATCCTCGCGTTGACTGCGCTCCTGCTCCACCGCAGGCTGGCTCGCGCAGCCGCTCAGCAGCAGCGCCAGTACACCGCCTCCAGACACCAGCGCGCGCCGCATCACCGCGTCTCCTGCGCGGTGCAACCCGATGCCGGACAGCCGGTTTTGTGCGCAAGCTGCGCAGTGTCATGCGCACTGTCGGTGGGCGGAGCAATATCGGACGCGTCTTCCGGTGGATCCATTTCGAAGCGCACCGGCACGCGTACCGTCGAGGTCACCGCCCTGCCGTCGACATGGACGGGCTTGAAGCGCCAGCCGTGCGCCGCCTCAAGCACGGACTGGTCGAACACACCGGCCGGCTGGCTATGCACAATGGCGATGCGTTCGGGCGCCCCACTCGGGCCCACCAGGATCTGCAGCTCGACCAGGCCGGCAAGACGCGCAGCGACTGCCGCAGCAGGGTACCTGGGCGGCTGCATCGTGCTGAAATCCAACGGGTTGCCGGCCACCGGCGTGGCTTGCAGACGCGCTGGCTGGATCACCCAACAGGCGGCACTGGCGATGACCGCCAGCAGCAGCACCACGCGACGGTTCGTGCGCGCACGCTGCCCGGTGATGGTGGGCATGCGCAGGGCCGCCAGACGCTGGGTCAACGGATGCGACGGCGCCCAACCACACGCAAGGGGCATCCAGCGGCCACCAAGCTGGCATTTGAGCATCGCATCGGCATAGCTGCGGCGCTTGTCTGGATGTCGCGCGATCACCGCAGCATCGCAGGCCAGCTCCTGATCCAGACGAAACGCGCGCCACCCCAGATGCAGCAGCGGATTGAACCAGCCCAGGCACAGCAGCACGATGGCCAGCGCGTTGGCGCGTAGATCGCCGCGGCGCAGATGCTGCTGCTCGTGGGCCAGGATCAACGCGCGCTCGTCGGCGCTGTAGCGGGTGGTGAAGTCCAGCGGCAGCACGATGCGTGGACGTCGCACGCCCAGCGACACCGGCAAGCTGGCATCATGGGTTGCCACCCATAGCGTCTTGTCCAGGGCCACCAGCGGGCCGAGACTGCGCACGAAACGCCGCTGCCCGCGCCATGCAGCGATGCCCATCAGCATCGCACCGGCCAGCCACACTGCAGCGAGCAGTTCGCGCCCACCCGCGCCGCTGCCCTGGATACCGGTTGCCGATGGCAGCACCACCAGCGCCGGTACGCGGGACAACACCGTGCCCACCGGCAGGCCTGGAAACATGGCGGCCACCAGCGCCAGCGGCACGCTTGCCCAGATTGCATACGCGGCGACCGCACCCAGCCAGCGCCGCAGCGGTCGCCGCAGCAGCAGGCAGATCAGCACCGCAACACTGCTGTAGCAGATGGCACGCAGCAACACGGCATCAAGGCTCATCGTCCAGCTCCCTGAGCAAACGCTTCAACTCGGCCACATCCGACGCACTGAGCTTTCCGCGCTCGCTGAAGTGCGCCACCAGCGGCGCGACCCGGCCGCCGAACAGCCGCTGCAGCAGGCCCTCGCTCTGTTGCTGCACCCACTGGTCGCGCTGCAGCACCGGCGTGTACAGATACTTGCGCCCGTCCTTCTGCGCGGCAATGGCGCCTTTGGTGAGCAGGCGATTGAGCAAGGTCTTGATGGTGGGCTCGGCCCAGTCGGTCTGCGACAGCGCTGCCACCACCTCCTCGGCGGTGCGTGGCGCGCCATCCCAGAGCACTTGCATCACCACCGCTTCCGCATCACTGATCGGCATACGATTACGCCCGTAATTTTTTACGATTACGCGCGTAAACTCAACCGATGTCAAGCGTCCGATCGACGCATTGCGGTTGCGGTGGCCGCCCATGCGCAGCGGCCGGCCTGCAGGCATCGCCGCGGCGGCTCGGCTACCCTTGCACGGATGACCAACCACCTGACCGACCTGGACTCCGCGCTGGAGTGGATCCTGCAGCGCATCGACGGCCCCCTGCGCGTTGGCGCGCCACTGGGCATCGGCAAACCGCACCGGCTGTTGAACGCGCTCTACGCACGGCTCAAGGACACCCCCTCGCGGCCGCTGGCGCTGTACACCGCGCTGTCGCTCAATCCCCCCAAACCGGGCGCCGGCCTTCAGGCACGCTTTGCAGCGCCGTTCATTGCGCGCCACTTCGGCGAGGACTTCCCGCAGCTTGCGTATGTCGATGCCATGCTGCGCGACGCCCTGCCTGCGCATATCCAGGTGGAAGAGTTCTACATGCAATCCGGTGGCCTGTTGCAGTCGACGCAGGCGCAGGCCGACTACACCAGCCTGAACTACACGCACGCCGCGGCGGCGGTGGCGCAGCGGGCGCCGAACCTGATCGTACAGAAGGTGGCACGCGAACCTGGCGGCACCCGGCTGTCGTTGTCGTGCAACAACGACATCACCCAGGACACCCTGGACGCGGTGCAGTCACTGGGGCTGCCGCGCCCGTTGCTGGTAGCCGAGGTCGACCCGCAATTGCCCTGGATCGGCGGCACCGCGGCGGTGGACGCGGCGTTCTTCGATCTGGTCATCGACCTGCCCGGCCCTACGCCGCGCCTGTTCGGCCTGCCGCGGCAGCCGGTGAACACCGTCGATTACGCCATCGGGCTGTACGCAAGCACCCTGGTGCGCGATGGCGGCACCTTGCAGATCGGCATCGGCACGCTGGCCGACGCCCTGAGCCATGCGCTGGTGCTACGCCACACCGACAACGCCACCTATCGCCGCGTGCTGCAGGCACTGGACCCTGACCTGGCAACGCATCCGGCCGTGCAGGCCAGCGGCGGGCTGGAGCCGTTCGCGATCGGCCTGTATGGCTGTAGCGAGATGCTCAACGAAGGCTTCAAGCAATTGGTGGACAGTGGCGTGATCGGCCGCAAGGTGCACGACGACCTGCCGCTGATGCAACGCATCGCCGATGGCCGTGCCAATGCCGACGACCACGCACGCCTGGCACGCGAGGGCCAATTCCTGCATGGCGCGTTCTATCTCGGCTCGCCGGACTTCTACCAGTGGTTGCGCACCCTCGACGAGCACACCCGCACTGCTATCGGCATGCGCCGCATCAGCGAGATCAATCAGCTCTATGGGGGCAACGAAGCGCTGGAACGCCTGCAACGGCGCGATGCGCGCTTCTTCAACTCCTGCATGATGGCCACCGCGCTGGGGGCGGCGGTGTCCGATGGTCTGGAGGATGGACGCGTGGTGTCCGGTGTGGGTGGCCAATACAACTTCGTGGCGATGGCGCATGCGCTACCGCAGGCACGCAGCGCGCTGATGTTGCGCGCCACCCGCGATGCCGGCGCGCGGGCGGTGAGCAATGTCCGTTGGAACTATGGTCACACCACCATCCCGCGTCACCTGCGCGATCTCTACATCACCGAGTACGGCATCGCCGACCTGCGTTACAAGACCGATCAGGAATGCGTACTGGAGATGGCCGGCATCTGCAACGCCCGCTTCCAAGACACGTTGCTGGCGCAGGCGACGCAGTCGCGCAAGCTACGCACCCCACCGCAACTGGCTACACGCGCGCAACGCAATACGCCCGAGGCGCTGGAGCAGGCCTTGGCCCCGTTTCGCCGCGACGGCAGCCTGCCCGACTATCCGCTGGGCAGCGACTTCACCGAAATCGAGCAGCATCTGCTGCGCGCCTTGGCCTGGCTAAAGGCTGCAACGGCCAGCCCCGGCAGCAAGGCTGCAACCGTGGCGCGTGCGGTACTTGCACCCGGAGCGGTGCAAGCCGTCGAAGCAGCCTGCCTGCAACGCATGGCGCTGGATGCACCACGCGGCCTGGGCGAGCGCGTGCAGGCCAAGCTGCTCGTCTACAGCCTGCGGCAGTGCGCATCCGCCTGACACCGCAACGCGGCGCAGCGGTGTTCCCTGCATCGAGGCACATGCGCAATGGTCCGGCTCGCACATGCGTGGTGCCCGTGCCCCGGCGACGGTGGATCGGGATGAATCGGTCTTGGCGCGCTCGCGCGTTGGCCGCTGGCCTGGCGACTGCCATTTCACGTCGACACGCGGGCGGCTGCGGCAAGGTGCCCGCATACTTCTTACGGACCCGCCCATGTCATTACGCTCCAATGCTCGTGTCTGTTTGCTCGCCCTGGCGCTCGGCGCCTGGCTGCCTGCGCTGGCACAGGCGCCGCAATCTGCAGCCGCATCTGCGGCATCTGACGCCACACCCGCAGCAACGGGCGTTCCCACCGGTCCACGCTCGGACCTGCACGCACAAGTCTTGCTTGATCGCGCGCATTTTTCGCCCGGCCAGATCGATGGCGAACGCGGCTCCAACCAGAAGCGTGCGGTCTCCGGGTTCCAGGCAGCGCACGCCATCAAGGCCACCGGCGAGCTGGATGACGCAACCTGGCAGGCACTGCAGGCCGACACCACACCGACGCTGGTGCAATACACCTTGACCGAGGCAGATGTTGCCGGGCCGTTCCAACCGATCCCAAAGGGCCCGGCCGAGCAGGCCAGGCTGTCCGCACTGGGCTATGCATCGGTCGATGAGGCATTGGGCGAGCGCTTTCATGCCGACCCCGCGTTGCTGCGCCAACTCAATCCGGGCGTGGACCTGGGCAAGGCCGGCGGCGTGATCCAGGTACCCAACATCGATGGCGTAACACCGCTGGCCAAGCCGGCCAAACTGGTGGTCGACAAGTCCGATTCGACGCTGCGCCTGTTCGACGCGGACGACAAGGTGTACGCGCAGTTCCCGGTCTCATCCGGCAGCAAGCACGACCCGCTGCCGATCGGACGCTGGAAAATCCTGGGCATCTCGCGCGAACCGGTGTTCAAGTACAACCCCAAGCTGTTCTGGGACGCCAAGAAAGGCGACAAGAAAGCCACGCTACCGGCGGGCCCCAATAACCCGGTGGGCCGCGTCTGGATCGATCTATCCAAGCCGCATTATGGCCTGCATGGCACGCCGGAGCCGGGTCATGTCGGCAAGACCGAATCGCACGGTTGCGTGCGCCTGACCAACTGGGATGCCGTAGCGCTGGCCGACGTGGTTGGGCCGTCGGTCCCGGTGGTGATGCAGGAGTAAACATGAAATTGCTGATGATCTTGATTGCAGGCGTGGCGATTGGCGCTGGCGGCTACTGGTGGCTGGAACGTCATGCACCGGAAGCAGCGGTCCCGGTGGCCGCCAGTGCCGCGCCCATCGTTGCAGCGCCGGCTCCCGCAGTGGACGTGGCTGCGCCTGCTGCGCCAGCGATGGCGCCGGCTGACTCCGTGCCTGTGACCCCGGCAACGGCATCCGCTGCGCCGGCCATGCCGGCGCCCGCCGCTGCCACTGTCCCGTCAGCAACCGCATCGGTGACACCCGCCGGCCTGCTGATTCCGGTACAAGGCATCGGCCGCGATCAATTGCAGGACACCTTCACCGATGCACGCAGCGAAGGCCGCGTACATGACGCCATCGACATCCTCGCACCGACCGGCACGCCGGTACTTGCGGTCGCTGATGGAACGGTCGAAAAGCTGTTCGACAGCGAACGCGGTGGCCTGACCGTGTATCAATTCGATCCAGGCGGCACGTATTGCTACTACTACGCGCATCTGGAACGTTACGCCGATGGCCTGGCGGAAAAGCAGTCCATCACGCGTGGCCAGATCATTGGCTATGTCGGCAGCACCGGCAACGCAAATCCTGCCGCGCCGCACCTGCACTTCGAAATCCACCACCTGGGACCGGAAAAACAATGGTGGAAGGGTGAGGCATTGAACCCCTACCCCATCCTGCGGGGCGATCAGCCGTTGCAGTAAGCAAGACAGGCACCTTTTGCAAGGTGCCTGTGCAATGACACAGCGAGGCGTAAGGTCGGCAACGCCTTGACGTGCGCTCGGTCAGAACGAATAGTTGAAGGTCAGCATGCCGTTGCGCGATGCGCCCCACGCGCCATAGCCACCGTTGAACTGCGAGAGGTAGTGCTTGTCGAGCAGGTTGTCGACGTTGAGTTGCACCGAGAACTGCGGCGACAGGCGGTAGCGGGCAAATGCACTGACCAGTGCGTAGGCACTCTGCTGGAAGGTGCCATACACCGGGTCCACGTAGTAGGAACGGTTCTGCCAGTTGACGCCGCCGCCCACGGTCAGGTCGCTCCACGCCCCCTGCGGGGTGTAGCTGCTGAATACCTTGATGGTGGTGCGCGGCAAATGCGTGTTGATCGAAGCGCCACCGGAATCACGCGCGGTGTAGTGCGACGCACCGACCGTGGCATTCCAGCCCTGGGTCAGGCGCCCGGACACCTCGAGGTCGAAGCCTTCGCTCACCACGCCATTGGCGGCCTGGTAAGCGGACTCGCTGCTGCCGGGAACAAAGCCACCGGTGGGCACACCAAGGTTGTCCTGCTCGATGCGGAACAGCGCCAGCGAGGCGTTGAGCTGGTCGTCGAACCACGCGGCCTTGACGCCGGCTTCGTAGCCCTTCCCGCTCAGCGGGTCGAGATAGCCACCGTTGGCATCGCGCAAGGTCTGCGGATTGAAGATTTCGGTATAGCTGACGTAGGTCGACCACACATCGTTGATGTCGTAGACCAGGCCGGCATATGGGGTGACTTCGGTCTGGGTGTCGGAAAACGGCAGCAACTGCTGCGTGGTGAAGTCGACGTTGCGGCCATCGATCTGCCAATCGGTGTAGCGCGCGCCCACCAGCAGCGTCAGCGGGTCGGCCAGCGAAAAACGTGCAGCCACGTAGGCGGCCTTCTGTTCGATGGTGGCTGCGCTCTGCAGCGTGCGCGGGTTCCAGTTGGGCTCCGGATAGGCGCCATTCCAACCGAAATAGCTGGTCAGAGGCGCGGGAAAATCGAAGGTGCCGTTGTTGACGTACTCGCGACGGTTGTAGCTGGCGCCGGCCACCAACTGATGCTCGCGGCCGAACAGCTGGAACGGACCTTCGGCATAGACATCGGCGCCATCGGCCTTGCGCTCGGTCTGGTAGTTGCCCGAATACGGCACCACACCGCCACCGGTGGCACGGTCGAAGCCAAAGATCGTATAGAACGGGTAGAACAGATGATTGGCCGCTTCGGTCTTTTCGTGGCTCACATTGGCCTTGAGCAGCCAGCCACTGTCAAAGCTCTGCTGCAGGCTGGCGAAGGTACGCTGCAGGCGCGTGTCCCAGAACGTCCAGTCGGCCGCCGGGTTGAACGAGCGGTCGAAGCGGGTGCGGCTGCCATCGCTGAAGAACAGCGGGAATCCGCCCCAGGTGACATCGTCCGATTCCTTCTTCTGGTATTCGTAGCCCACACTCAGCAAGGTGCTGTCGGTGAGGTCGGCATCAATGATGGCCGAACCGATCTTCTTGCGCAGCGAGTAGCGTTCCATGTCCGACTCGCCGTCCTGGTAGACGCCGACCACGCGCGCACGCACGGTGCCTTCGGGGTTCAGCGGCACGGTGACATCGGCCACGCTGCGGGTCTTGTTGAAGTCACCACCACCCACCGACACGGTGCCGGTAAAGTCGCGGCTGACCGCATGCTTGCGCACCAGGTTGATCGAGGCCGACGGGTTGCCCGAGCCGGTCAGCAGGCCGGTGGCGCCACGCACCACTTCCACGCGCTCGTACAACGCCACGTCCAGCGCGGAGTCGCCGTAGCTCCAGGCCTGTTCCATGTAGGCCGGGATGCCGTCGAACTGGTAGTTGTCGATGTAGAAACCACGCGCATAGAACTCCAGCCGCTCGCTATCGCTTTGCGCAACCGAGATGCCGGAAACGTTGTTGAGTACGTCGCTGATGCTTTGTAGGTTCTGGTCGTCCATGCGCTCGCGCGTCACCACCGTCACCGACTGCGGAATCTCGCGCAGCGACAGATTCATGCGGGTGCCGGCGGTGGTCTTCTCCACGGTATAGCCCTTGACCTGCTCGCCCTGCACGTTGAGCCGGTCCAGCGTGGTGACCTCGGCAGCGGCGGCGGCAACGGGCGTCTCGGCCAACGCCTGGCCGGCGGCCAGCGTGCACAGCGCGACGAACAAAGCGCGCGGCAGGGCGTGGCGACGCGCGCCCACGGAAACAAGACGCAACTCGGTACTACGGATCATCGGGAACTCCAACACAGACGGATCAGACCCAGCGCTGCGAAGACGCCGCGCCGGCAACAAGGGTGGAAAAGGTGTGCGCTAAGAGCGGCAGCGCGCTATCTTAATGGGAATGATTCGCATTTTAAATAGCCGATTGAGGTTTATTTAGCATTTGCTTGACACAAGCGAGCGCTACCCAAGCGAAAGGCGCATGGTGCAACTCCCGGTCCAACCGCAGCCATTGCAGCCGAACTCGCATAGACGCGACACTCACAGCGGGAGCTGCCGAACAGGTGGCTGATGCGATGACGGAACGCACTGCAACGGGAATCACATGAAGAAATGCTGGGTAGCGATCGCTCTACTGCTGGTGTGCGCGCCGGCAGTGCGTGCGGAGGAGTCAGGAAAAACGCGGTTGAATGACGCTTGCCGGGTCCCCGGCAACGCCGTCCACGAGGCAGGTCTTGTCCAGATCGGAGGCATCCAGCAATGGGTCACGATCGAAGGCCAGGACTGCCGTAATCCAGTGGTGCTGATCGTCCATGGCGGGCCGGGCAACCCGAATACGCCGTTCGCGCATCGCCTGTTCGGCAGCTGGACGCGCGATTTCACCATCGTGCAGTGGGACCAACGCGGTTCCGGCAAGACCTATGCGGCAAGCAAGCCTGCCGACGGCGAGTCGCTGACCATGCAGCGGCTGACCCAGGACGGTAGCGAGGTCGCACGCTATGCCACGCAACGGCTGGGCAAACCCAAGCTCATCCTGATGGGCGGGTCGTGGGGCTCGGCACTGGCCGTCACTCTCGCCAAGGCGAATCCCAACCTGTTCCACGCTTATGTCGGCACGGCGCAACTGGTCAACTACCAGGACGACATGGCGTCGAGCTACGCCAAGACACTGAGCCTGGCCCGCGCAGCCAACGATGCGGATGCGATCGGCAAGCTGGAGACGATCGGCCCGCCGCCTTGGACAAACCCACGCAACTTCGGAGTCCTCAGGCGCCTGACGCGCAAATACGAAGCCTTGCGTACCGACCCGGCACCGGAAGACTGGTTCACCTTCGCAGCGGACTACGACACGCCCGACTACCGCGCAGCCTATGAGGCCGGGGAAGACTATTCCTTCCTGCAGTTCGTCGGGCTGGCAGGCGACGGCATGGGCCCGCAGATCGACCTGCGCGCACTCGGGCCGCAGTTAGCCATGCCGGTCTATCTGATCCAGGGCGAGCAGGATCTGGTCACTCCGGCGCACATCAGCAAAGCCTATTTCGATGGTCTTTCTGCACCGAGCAAGGAATTTCTCCTGCTGCCACGCACAGGACACGATCCCAATCCGCCGATGATGGACGCACAGCTCAAAGTGCTGACCAGGATCCGTACAGCCGTGCTGGCCAACGAGGCGCACTGAGCCACGCAAGGCATCCGTTGAACGATGACGCACTGCGCATGGCTCGCGAAATCCAACAAAAAAGCCGGCTTTCGCCGGCTTCTTTGTTCGAGCACCACGCAAGGCGTTACAGCGCCTTGGCCGCCGCAACCACATGCGCGGCCGTGATCTTGAAGTACGCGTACAGCTGATCGGCCGGCGCCGAGGCGCCGAAGGTATCGATACCGACCACATCGCCATCCAGGCCCACGTACTTGCGCCAGAAGCCGGTCACGCCCGCTTCCACTGCCACGCGCTTGCGCACGGCGTTCGGCAGCACCTGTTCGCGGTACGCCGCATCCTGGCGGTCGAACACATCGGTCGACGGCATCGAAACAACGCGCGTCTTCAACCCCGCCGCATCCAGCGTCTGCTTGGCTTCCATCGCCAGGCCCACCTCCGAACCGGTGCCGATCAGGATCACATCGGGCGTGCCGCCTTCGGCATCGGCCAGCACGTAGCCACCGCGTTCGATCAACTTGAGCTGTTCGGCGCTGCGCGGCTGGTGCTGCAGGTTCTGGCGGCTGAAGATCAGGCAGCTCGGGCCGTCCTTGCGAGTGATCGCGGCCTTCCAGCTCACTGCCGATTCCACCGCATCGCCCGGGCGCCAGACATCGTTATTGGGGATGTAGCGCAGCGAGGCCAGGTGTTCCACCGGCTGATGGGTCGGGCCGTCTTCGCCCAGGCCGATCGAGTCGTGCGTGTACACATGGATGGCATGCGCCGGATTCAGCGCGCTCATGCGCACGCCATTGCGCGCGTAATCGCTGAACACCAGGAAGGTGGCATCGAACGGAATGAAGCCGCCATGCAGCGCCAGGCCATTGGCAATGGCGGTCATGCCGAACTCGCGCACGCCGTAATACACGTAGTTGGCGTCCGGGTCATCGGTGGCCACCGACTTGCTGGCCTTCCACAGGGTCAGGTTGGAATGCGCCAGGTCGGCCGAGCCGCCGATCAACTCGGGCAGCAGCGGCGCGAAGGCTTCGATGGCCAGCTGCGAGGCCTTGCGCGAGGCGATGGTCTGGCCGTCTTGCTGCGCCTTGGCGATGTAGGCATCGGCCTGGGCGATGAAGTCGGCCGGCAGCTCGCCGTGCGAGCGGCGGGTCAGCTCATCGGCTTCGCTGGTGTACTGCCTGGCGTACTTGTCGAACAGCTGTTCCCACTCGGCCTGGCGCAGCGTGCCGGTGCCACCGGCGCGCCAGCCGGCGTAGATCTCTTCGGGAATTTCGAACGGGCCATACGGCCATTCCAGTGCCTTGCGCGCGCCTTCCAGCTCGTCCTTGCCCAGCGGTGCGCCGTGCGAGGATTCCTTGCCGGCCTTGGTCGGCGCGCCGAAACCGATCTTGGTGCGGCAGCAGACCAGCGTGGGCTTGTCGCTGTTGTCCAGCGCCGCCTCGATGGCGGCCTTGATCTTCTCGGCATCATGCCCGTCCACGTCGCGGATGACGTGCCAGCCATAGGCTTCGAAACGCGCCGGGGTGTCGTCGCTGAACCAGCCGGCAGTGTTGCCGTCGATGGAGATCTGGTTGTTGTCCCAGAACGCCACCAGCTTGCCCAGGCCCCAGGTGCCTGCCAGCGAGGCGGCTTCGTGCGAAATGCCTTCCATCAGGCAGCCATCGCCCATGAACACCCAGGTGCGGTGGTCGACGATTTCCAGCTCCGGGCGGTTGTAGCGCTGTGCCAGCAACTTCTCGGCCAGCGCGAACCCGACCGCATTGGCAAAGCCCTGGCCGAGCGGGCCGGTAGTGGTCTCCACGCCCGGGGTTTCGCTGTGCTCCGGGTGGCCGGCGGTCTTGCTGTGCAGCTGGCGGAACTGCTTGAGCTGCTCGATCGGCAGGTCGTAGCCGGACAGGTGCAGCAGCGCGTACTGCAGCATCGAGCCGTGGCCGTTGGACAGCACGAAACGGTCGCGGTTGAACCACTGCGGGTTGTTCGGGTTGTGCCGGTAGAAATCGTTCCACAGCACTTCGGCGATATCGGCCATGCCCATCGGCATGCCGGGATGGCCGGACTTGGCGGCTTCGACCGCATCTGCGGCAAGAAAACGGATGGCGTTGGCCAGCTGGCGGCGGGTGGGCTGGGTCATGGGCGTCTATGGAAGCGGAAGGGAACACCGCTGGAAGCGGAGCCTTCATTCTCCCATACACAGCGTTACGGGAATCGGGAATCGGGAATCGGGAATCGGATGCAGCGTTGCGGGTTGGTCGATGGGCTCACCTTCGCGCCAGCCCGCTTTTACCGATTCTCGATTCTCGATTCTCGATTCCCGATTCCCTATTCCTCGCCCTTGGCCACCAGGGTCGTCAGCGCCAGATCCCCGGTCACGTTCAAGGCCGTGCGGCACATGTCCAGGAAGTGGTTGACGCCCAGGATCATGCCGATGCCCACCGGGTTGACCCCCACCATCGCGCAGATCAGCGCCACCACCGGCAGCGAGCCGGAGGGCACGCCGGCGGTGCCGATGCCGCCCAGGATGCAGACCAGCATCACCATGAATTGCTGGCCGAGGCTCAAGTCCACGTTGAAGAACTGCGCCAGGAAGATCACCGTCACGCCCTCGAACAACGCGGTGCCGTTCTGGTTGGCGGTGGCGCCCACCGTCAGCACGAAGCGCGACACCCGCGGCGGCAGGCCCATCTCGTCGGCCACGCGCAGGGCGGTGGGCAAGGTGGCGTTGCTGGACGCCGTGGAGAACGCCATCAACGTGGCTTCCTGGGTCTGCTTGAAGAAGCCCAACGGCGAGCGCCCGGCAAACTTCACCGCCAGCCCGTAGCTCACCACCATGTGCAGCCCCAACGCCAGCACGACCACGCCCACGTAGGCGCCCAGACGGATCAGCAGGTCGAAGCCAAACAGCGCGGCAAGATTGAACATGAAGCAGGCCACCGCATACGGCGCCAGGCGGATCACCAGGCCGATCAGGGTCATCGAGATCTCGAAGACGCCTTCGATCCCGCGCCGCAGCGTGGCGACCTTTTCATCGGCGCTCAGCACCATGCCCACGCCGAACATCACTGCAAAGAACATCAGCGACAGGATGGCGCCATTGCTGGACGCGGCGGCAATCACGTTGCTGGGCACGATCGACAACAGCATGTCCATGCCCTGCGGCTGGGTGCCGGAGCTGGAAATGATCTCGCGGGTGCGCTCGGCATTTTCCTGGATCAGCTGATTGGCCAGTTGCGGGTCCACCCCCGCACCGGGCTTGAGCACATTGACCAGCACCAAACCGAGCAGCACTGCAATGCCAGACAGCACGACGGTGTAGCCCAGGGTGCGCCAGCCCACGCGGCCCAGCGCGCGGATGTCGCCCATGTCGGAGATGCCCATCACCAGTGCCGAAAACAGCAACGGCACGATCAGCATGAAGATCAGATTGAGGAAAACCTGCGAAAACGGCGTGGTGACGTACTTGGTCGCCAGGCGCACCCAGTCGGCGTCGCTACCGGCCAGATAGTAGACCGCCAGCCCCAGCACCAGGCCCACGGCAAAGCCAATGCCCATCTTCCAGTGCAGGGGCAGGCCCGGGCGGCGTGCGGCAGGGGATGCAGTCATCTGGTCGGCCTTGATCTGAACACAAAGACTGGAGCTTAACAAACGCCATCGGTGCGACCACGCGTGGATGGCCCGCTGCGCGAGTTTTGCGGGGCGATAGGCAACCCCACAATTCCGTCTGGATGCTGAACATACTGGCGACTACCCGGCTGCCTTGGTTGGTTCGGCCTGGCGTAGACCGCCGCGCGAGCAATCGCAGTCGGCCTCTCATCGCAGGCAGTCGTCCGCTGGCCTGGATGGCGCGCAGGGCCTGCAGCAGACCCGTGGTAGATGCCGATCCCGGACACCGGCCACGCCTGCCTGGCGGCGGCGCAGCAGGGGGCTTGGCCGCTCTAGAAGTGGTAGCCAATGATCGAGAAAATGGATGTCTTCGTCCGGCCGTCGCCGCCTTGCGCTGCACCGCCGAGGTATTGGCCGGCACCGACGAAGGGATCGTTGCGCCCAACCAGTAGCTCGGTGGAAATCTGCAACGCAGCGCGCTTCCAGGCAATCCCCAGCGTCAAGCGCTCGCTGTCCTGGAACGCGGCCCGGTCCTTGAAGAAGCGTGAATAGCTGGCGTACGTGTTGAACGATTCGCTCCCCAGGGTGACCGGCATGCCAAATTCCGCAAACACCACGGTTCCGCAGGTTGCGATGTTGTACGACGCATCGAAGCCGCCGACGGTCACAATGTCAGGGTTCCGCACTCCCGACAGGTTGATTTGCTGGCGCGCGGCAAGCAACTTCGCGCTCCAGGACGTGGCCACCAGCTTGAGACTGGCGGCATACGCCAAACGCTGACCATCGCGATGACCGAGCCCGCTTTCGTCCACCAGCCGGGAGTGCAGGCCGGACACTGCGGCAGTGAGTTTCGCATCGCAACCACTGGCTACATCCCAATCGTAGGTGGCGGCCAGCAGATCGCGTTCGGAGGTATTCGTCCCATCGGGTACGTAACCGTCGGCCTGCACGAACGTGGTGGAGTAGCGGGCACCATCGCGGCTGAGACCCTTGCCGTTCGGCGTGGAGATCGGGTAATAGCCGGTGGACAGGCGATACCCTGGCCCGTCGTGCTTGTAGGTGATGCCCGGGGCATACACCTCTTCAAGACCGATCACGAATCCAATGCTACCCAACACCTGCGCACCCCAGTACTGATCGTCCAGTACCACCGGCGGCAGGCCTACCGCGATGCGATCGCCATTGGCAAGCCGGCGACCGGCGTACGCCTGCAGCGGGAAACCCACCTCGCCTGGATAGTTGCGATAGCCGGAGGTGGTTGGATACAGAAAGCTTCCGCCATAGAACCGGTACTGCGCTGACGCAAAATAATCGCGGCCGTCGAAGTCGGCCTTCAGGATGAAGGTGTCGAACGAAAGATGATCGGAGGTCCGCCGTTGGCCGCCGCCGCCGACGTCGTTGAAACGCACGTCCCAACGTGCGCGCAACACCGCACCGGCCGTCCAGCCAGCCGGCGCCACGGTCGCTGGAGCCGCATATTCCACTGTCTGTGCTTGCACGCTGGCAGAACACACCAAAGCCACTGCCAGGGCACTCGCGCACAAGCGCAATGGCAGGCGGGAGGGCAAAGCAAAACGATGAGCAATGGCCATGTTGAGATTCCCGGACAGGCGTGCAGACGGAAGGCAACCGCAGCCCCTCCGCCCGTCACGGCGGCAAGGCCACTGCATGAGGGAATGCCGCGTTTACGCCGGGTCAGCCGTATCGAACTCGGCGATCGCTTCCCGGGCGATGCGGAAGCTATCCACGGCCGCCGGCACGCCGCAGTAGACCGCTACCTGCAGCAGCGCTTCACGGATTTTTTCGCGGGGGACGCCATTGCGCAGTGCGCCTTTCACGTGGATCTTCAGCTCGTGCGGCCGGTTCAAGGCGGAAATCATCGCCAGGTTGATGAGACTCCGCTCGGAGCGGGCCAGATCGCTGCGCGCCCATACCGTGCCCCAGCAATATTCCGTGACCAGTTCCTGCAGCGGCTGGCTGAAGGCATCGGCCTGTGCCAACGCACGATCCACATAAGCATCGCCCAGCACTTCACGTCGAATCTGCAGGCCTTTCTCAAATCGTGCGTCGTTCATGCTGTCATGCCTCCGAAGATGGTGTACTTGATGTCAAGGAAGTCTTCGATACCGTACTTGGATCCTTCGCGCCCCAGGCCGGACTGCTTGATGCCGCCGAACGGCGCAACCTCGTTGGAGATGGCGGCACGGTTGATGCCAACCATGCCGTAGTCCAGTTGCTCACTCATGCGCCAGGCGCGGTCCAGATCGCGGGTATAGCAGTAGGCGGCCAAGCCTGAATCGGTATCGTTGGCCAGTGCCACGGCCTCGCTTTCAGTGTGGAAGCGGAAGACCGCCGCCAGCGGGCCGAAGGTTTCATCACGGGCGACCTGCATGTCCGCGACCGCGTCGGCAATCAGGGTCGGCGCGTAGAAACATTCACCGGCCGGCAAGACGTGCCCGCCCGCGAGCAGCCGCCCGCCTTTGGCCAGCGCGTCATCCACATGCGACTGCACCTTGGCCACTGCTGCCGGATTGATCAGTGGGCCCACGTCGGTGTCGGCATCCTCACCGGCGCCAACCTTGAGCGCGCTGATGCGCGCCTGCAGCGCGCTCAGAAAGACGTCGTAGACGGCATCCTGCACCAGGAAGCGGTTCACGCAGACGCAGGTCTGGCCGGCATTGCGAAACTTGGCCAGCATGGCGCCATCGACGGCGGCCGGGATGTCCGCATCGTCGAACACGATGAAGGGCGCATTGCCACCCAACTCCAGCGAGACCTTCTTGATGGTCTTGGCGGCCTTGCCATACAACAGACGCCCAATGGGAGTGGAGCCGGTGAAGGTGAACTTGCGCACATCGGTACTTTCGAAGAACGCTTCGCCGATGGCTTGTGCGTCGCCGGTGACCACGCTGAGCATCGCCGGCGGCACTCCCGCCTGCAGGGCCAGGTCGGCCAGTGCCAGCGCGGTGTACGGTGTTTCAGCCGCAGGCTTGACGATGCAAGGGCACCCAGCCGCGAGTGCCGGAGCCAGCTTGCGGGTAATCATCGCGGCAGGGAAATTCCACGGCGTGATCGCTGCGACCACGCCGATGGGCTGCTTGGTCACCATGATGCGTGCGTCGCCATGCGGACTGGGAATGATGTCGCCGTAGACGCGTTTGGCTTCTTCGGCAAACCATTCCACGAAACTGGCCGCGTACACGACCTCGGCACGCGCCTCGGCAAGCGGCTTGCCCTGTTCCAATGTGAGAATGGCCGCCAGTTCGTCGGCATGATCGACCATCAGCTGGAACCAGCGCTTGAGGATGTCCGAACGCTCCCGCGCCGTGCGGCTGCGCCATTGCGGCCACTGCGCTTGCGCCAATGCGATGGCACGCCGGGTCTCCTCACCAGCCATGCGCGGTACCGTGCCGATCACGCCTTGGGTAGCGGGGTTGAAAATGTCGTCGGTCTGGCCATTGTCGGCGGCGCACCATGCACCGGCGATCAGGGCCTTCTGGTGGAACAGGGCGAACGATTGAACGTCCATTGCGACCTCGTAGAATGGGCAAGCCACAGCGCGCGTGGCAGTGCGCGTGCAGCGCTCAGTTGACTGGAATGTTGGCGTGGCGTGGACTGCGCACCACGAGCAGCGCATAGCAGATCGCGCTGACGATCAGGCCGACGATCCAGGAAACGTCCACCCCACCGAACAGGCTGGCCCACGGCCCCTGGAAGAAGGTGTTGCTGATGAAAGGAACCTGCACCAGCGTACCGATGACATAGGCCGTCATCGCCTTGCCGTTGAACAGGCCGTAACGACCGCCGTCACGCGCGAAGATCGAGGCGATGTCGTACTTGCCACGGTTGACCACGTAGAAGTCCAGCAAGTTGATCGACACCCACGGGGCGAGGATGAACAGCAGCGCGAACACGGCGTTGATGAAGATCTCGATGAAGTTGGACGACGCCCACAACGCACATATCGTGGACACGGCCAGCAGCACGCACGACAGCGTGATCCGCGCCAGACGCCCCGGTGTCCACATGGGCGAGAAGGTCTGCAATGAAGTCACGCAGGACAGCACCGCGCCATACAGGTTCATTGCGTTGTGACCGATGATGTTGACCAGGAACAGGATCATCAGCACGTAGCCGAAGCCGCCGGTATGGATGCGCACGGCCTCCATGGCATCGGTCTGGCCACCTCCGCTGACTGCCAACATGCCGAAGGTGAAGGCCAGGATGGGCCCAAGCGATGCGCCAAGATAGGTGTAGATGAAGGGCTTGAACACGCCCACGCTGCGCGGCAATGCGCGCGAATAATCCGAGGTGTAGGGAGAGAAGCTGATCTGCCACACGCAGCCGATGCCGAACATGGAAACCCAGCCGGCTGGCGTGAAGCCACCTTGACTCAGCGTATCGGCGCTGAGGTTGGGCACCATGATGGCCAGGCCGATGACCAGCGCCCCGCCCATGAACCAGATGCCGATCCGGTTGAAGCTGTGAATGAAGGTGTAGCCGATGATACCGATGACGGTCGCCAGGGCCGCTCCCAGCACGGTCGCCAACGGCACGGGGATGGCGGGGATCACCGTGTGCAGCGTCTTGCCGGACAGGATGATGTTGGAGATGAAGTAACCCAGGTAGATGAGCGTGGTGAAGCCCACCACCAGCAACGAACCGAAGCGACCGAACTGCGCGCGGCTCTGGATCATCTGCGGAATGCCCGCCAGCGGACCTTGTGCCGATGCCAGCGCCAGGACGATGGCACCGAACAGGTGGCCGGCCACGATGGCGGTGATCGCGCTGACCACATCCAACTTGAAGGTCAGGATGGACATCGCTCCGGTGATGACCGCCAACGGCGCGATGTTGGTACAGAACCAGAGGGTGAACAGGTCACGGGGATTCCCGTGGCGCTGCTGGTCCGGGATGTAGCCGATGGAGTGACCCTCGATGGCGAAAACGCCGTCTTGCTTGTCTGCGATGCTCATGTTCGTTGATCCTTGGGCAGGATCGACCACGCCACCCGCAGACACTCTGCGCGGATGTGGACCGATTCAGTCATCAGTTTGGGAGCACTGCAACGCCCATCGAGGGGGGAAGGCGGGCAGTGCCGGCGGGTGACGCGTTGGAGTGCCGCCAATGCGGAAGAGCACAGCGCCCTAGCGCATCACGAAGGGGTCATCCATGGGCGTATCGGAGGTGCGTAACCACACCGTCTTGGTGGTGGTGTATTCCAGGGCCGCCGCCGCGCCACCCTCCCGGCCGTGACCGGAGAGGCCGAAGCCGCCAAACGGGGCCAACGGAGAGATCGCGCGGTACGTATTGATCCAGACCACGCCGGAGTGGATCGAACGGCTCAAACGGTGGGCGCGGCTCAGGTCGCGGGTGAAGATGCCGGCGGCCAGTCCGAACGAGGTTCCGTTGGCCTTGGCCACTGCCTCCTCCTCGCTGCGGAAGACATCGACCGACAGCACCGGTCCGAACAGCTCGGTGGTGATGCTGTCTGCCTGCGGGGTGTGGCTGCAATCAAGAATGGTGGGCGGGAAGTAATAGCCCGGTCGTTCGAGGCGGGTGCCACCGCAGAGCAACCTGCCCCCCTGCTGCAGGGAGGAGGCAAGCACCTGTCCGATGTGCTGCAACTGGCGCGCAGTGCATAGCGGGCCGAACTCGGTGTCGGCTTCGCCGGGGGCGCCGATGGTAATGGCAGCCACTTTCTCCAGCAGTTTGGCCAGGAAGGCGTTCTTGATGTCGGCATGGACGAGCAGCCGGGAACCGGCCACGCAGCTCTGTCCACTGGCCGCAAAAATCGCCGCCAACTGCGCGTTCACTGCACTTTCCAGGTCAGCATCGTCGAACACCACGAACGGCGATTTGCCCCCCAGTTCCAGCGAAACACGGGCCAGGTTGTTCTGGCTGTTGCCCACGATATGCCGTGCCGTTGCCGGGCCTCCGGTAAAGGCAATCTGGGCCACTGTGGGATGCGCGCTGAGCACCGCGCCGCATTCCGGGCCGAAGCCGGTGATGACATTCACCACGCCCGGTGGAAAACCGGCGTCGTGCAGCAACTGCGCGAAGGCCAGCAGCGGTGCCGGCGCGTCTTCCGAGGCTTTCAGCACCACCGTGCAGCCGACGGCCAGTGCCGGACCCAGCTTCACTGCCGAAAGGAACAGCTGGCTGTTCCATGGCACGATGGCAGCCACCACGCCGATGGGCACGCGATTCAGCCAGACCTGCATGTCCGGCTTGTCCACTGGCACGACGCTGCCTTCGATCTTGTCGGCAATGCCGGCGTAGTAGCGATAGTACTCGGCGATGTAGGCAATCTGGCCGCAGGTTTCGCGGATGATTTTGCCGGTGTCGCGCGTTTCGATCGCGGCCAGCTCCGGTGCCGCCTTCTCCAGTAGGTCTGCCAGCCGGTACAGCAGCTTGCCGCGCTGGGAGGCGGTCAAGCCGGCCCAGGCTGGCGCATGCAGGGCGCGGTCGGCCGCCTCGACGGCACGCTCCACCTGCTCGCGACGCGCCTCGGGCATGCTGGCCCACGGTTCGCCTGTGGCAGGGTCCACACTGTCGAACGTGGCCGCCCCAGCCTCGAAGTGACCATCGATGTAGAGTTCGAATGGACGGGTCATGGTCAATCCTGGAAGGCAGGCATCACGTCACGGACCATTCGCAATAGCGAGGCTTTCTTTCGTTCAAAGCTCATGCCGGTGTCGATCCAGAACGCGTATTCGTCAAAGCCCATCGCCTCGTACGCCTTGAGGCGAGCAATCACCTCGGCAGGCTCGCCGATGACGTTGTTGCGACGCATGGCCTGGGCCGAGTACATCGGATGGGCGGCGATCTCTTCCTCGCTCAGCGGAGCGATCAAGCCCTGGCTGATCTCGCGCTTGTTCATGAACCACGCGCCGAAGTAGTTGTAGAACACGTTGATCTCATCGGCCGCCAGTTGGGCATCGGCCTCTGAGTCCGCTACGTAAGTGTGGCGCAGCAGCATGATCTTCGGGCGCGGCACCTCGGTGAATTTGGCACAGGCCGCATTGAAGTGACCGATCAGCTTTTCCACTTCCTCGTCACCGAAGTGGAGCGGAGTGACCTGCACATTGCAGCCGTTTTGAACGGCGAATTCGTGACTATTGGGGTCGCGCGCGGCCACCCAGATCAGCGGATGTGGCTGTTGCACGGGTAACGGAGCCGAGGTCGTCTTGGGAAACTGCCAGAACTCCCCGTCGTGGGTGTAGTCGCCCTTCCACAGCCCCTTGATGGCGGGAATCAGCTCGCGCAAGCGCTGGCCCGCAGCCCAGGCATCCATCCCCGGCATCAGACGCTCGTACTCGAACGAGTACGCACCGCGCGCAATGCCCAGATCCAACCGGCCATTGGAAATGATGTCGGTCATGGCCGCTTCGCCGGCCAATTTGATCGGATGCCAGAACGGGGCCACCACAGTGCCGGTGCCCAGGCGGACGTTCTTGGTCTTGTTGGCAAGATCGACGAGGTTGAGCAGTGGGTTAGGGGCAATGGTGAAGTTCATGCCGTGGTGCTCGCCGGTCCAGATGGCATGCATGCCACCCTCGTCGGCGATCTTGCACAACGAAATCATCTCGTCGTACAGCTGCTGTTGGGCTTGCTGGTCCGAAACCCGTTCCATATGGATGAACAAGGAAAACCGCATCTCAACTCTCCCTTCCAATCAGTTCTTTGACCACCCCGTGGGTATGGTCGCCGTAGTAGGTGCCGTAGGTTTTCAGCTCGCGTTCCCGGCAATAGCGTTGCAGCATGCTTTTGATGGCTGCATCTGGAATGTCCAGCCCCGGAACGTCCTTGAGTTCGACGTAGATGCCGTCGGTGGCGCTTGCGTAGGGGGTGCTGCACAAGAACGCCACGAACTGTTGCTGCGTCCGGGTATCGGTGTAGACCGAGTAGACGAAGTTGGCCGAGGCCCCACGCTGGTAGCGGGCGAAGATGCGCTCCAGCGCTGCATCGGCGCCTTCGTTGCCGGTGGCGACGGTCGGCAACGTGTAGCCTCCCGACGGCGCGGCCACCAGCAACACGCGATTTTCGTGCGCGATGATCGCGCTGATGAGCATCTTGGCGTCGGCGATGACTTCGCTGGCGATCTTGGCCGGGGTGAAATAGCCGCCGCGGTAGTAACCTAGCCCTGGCCGGCCAGCGGCATGGAAATCTTCCACCAGTCCAATCAGGATGGCGTGGTCGCCAGCCTCCACCACCTTGTGCATGGTGCAATCGAACCAGGCGCTGACATCCTCGAGTACCGGGTTGCCGCGAGCGCTGCTGGACCAGGTAACCGAAGCGAAGCGGTCCGGGTGACGGCGCGCAAACGTGTTTGACGCCTCCGTCTGCGCCTCGGCCAGGATGTTCACCGCAAAGCGCTCCGCGCCGGTGAAGTTCTCGAAGTTGCCTGACATGCAGGCGATGCTGACCAGCAACAGTGGCGGATCCAGCGAGACCGAACTGAACGAATTGGCGGTAAAGCCGATCGGCTCACCGTCGGCGGTCACTGTCGTCACGATGGTGACGACAGTCATGAACGAACCGAAGGCATCCCTCAGTTCTTTTGGATTGATGGCCATATGTTCCCTCCAACCGATGGCTCAAGTGGTGTATCCGGTGGTCAGCGCGTCGTGGTCTCCAGCCATTCGGCCATTGCCGCGTTGACTTTGGCCGGTGCGGTCAGATTGACCATGTGGCGTTCGTCGGGAATGACCACGGCCTTGGCATTGCGCGCCAGCCGGGCCATCGTTTCGGCCATGGCCGGTGTGGAATTGCCATCGTCGGCGCCGGTCAGCGCCAAGGCAGGGCAGGTCACTTCGTTCCAGCGACTTGCGTAGCTGGCATCGCCGCGCGCGAATGCCCGGTAAGCGGCGGCATACCCTTGCATGTCGACATTCTCCAGCCAGCTGCGAACATCCTCGACCAGCGAAGCGTCGGTAGATTCTTCGCAGAACCAGCGTTGCAACGGGGTGTCGACATCCAGGCGGCCACTGACAAGCTCGTTGGAGCGGGCGATCACCGCCGCACGGGCCGCCTCGGTCCGCAGATGGACACCGTTGATGACTGCCAGACGCTTGACCAGATCTGGTCGCTCGATCGCCACGCCTGCGGCGATCAACGCACCCATCGAATGTCCGGCCAGATTCACCGGGCCCAGATTCAGTGCGCTGATGAACGCCGACATCCAGGACACGTAATCGGTCAGCGCCGGTTCGCCCGGCAACAGGCTGCTTTGGCCGTGGCCGGGCATGTCCACCGCCACGACCCGGAACGTGCCGGCAAAGCGGTCGATCTGCGGCCCCCATGCGGCGGCCTGCATGCCCACGCCGTGGACCAGGACCAGGGGTTCCCCCCTTCCCTGCTCCAGATAGTGGACCTGACGGCCGTCAGACAGCGGCAGGATTCGAGACGTCATGGCCAAGCTCTTTGAGATCCTGATAACGGTCGCCGATGCGATGGTGCGGACGACCGGTGGTTGCTGCACCCAGCACGATCACCAGTTCGTCGGCAGCCGGTGCATCGGAAATCGCAAACTGCACCGTGAGGTAGTGCGAACGGCGACCTTCATCGTTCTTGTCCATCATCGGCAACACGATCGGGCTGTTGGCCGGGCCGCGCGTGTTGGTGAAGGCCAAGTAGGACTTTGCCTTGACCGCGTTGCGATAGATGTTGCCGAAATGCAGCGTGTGGATGAGCGCCGAGGCATGTTCCAGTTCGCCGCTCAAGCCGACCAACGCGCTCTTGCCGAAGGCCTCCACCGCATCGCCGGAGCCGAGCTCGCCCAGGATCAGGTTCGTGAGGTGCTGGCTCAGCTGCGGCCCCAGCGCCCTGATCTCCGGCGAGAGATCCTCCACATAGCCGCGACCGGCCCACGGATTCTGGATCACCGCTGCGGCGGCAATCAGCTTGAGCGGCTTGGCCGCCACGCGACCACCGTCGACATGGACGGTTTCAATATGGAGAACGGTTTTTCGTATCAGGCTCATAGAGAACTTCCTGGTGTGCGGAGCGGCGACATCTTTTGGAGTACCGTATGTTGGTATACTAGTGAAACGGACGGTAGCATGCCTAGAAAACGGCTTGCAAAACACCTATCCGTATTCATTTTCGATCTTCGGCGGACAGCATCGACGGAGTCTTCCGAGCCTGCTATTCATCATTCGTGTTTGAATAGCAAAGACGCTGGAACGCGACGAGATCGGCCCGACATGCGCGACGGCCAGCTGAGAGGAAGCACCAACCATCATGAATCTGAGAATCGACCACACCCCGGTGACACTTCGGGAGAAATGCCAGGAGAAATTGCGCAACGCGATCATCACAGGCTATTTCCCGTCGGGGGCACGGCTGGTGGAACGCACCTTGTGCGAACAGCTGGGTGTAAGCCGTTCGGTGGTGCGTGAGGTCATCCGCTACCTGCAGGCCGAAGGGCTGGTTGAGATACTTCCTCAAAAAGGCCCGATCGTTGCCGTGCTCAACTGGAATGTGGCCAACCAGGTCTACCGGATCCGCATGGTGATGGAGCAGGCGGCCGTCGCCGACTGCGTGCGAAACCTCACCGATGAATCGGCCAGTGACATCATGCAGGCGCTTGAACGGCTCCGGCTGTCGTACGATTCACCCGAAATCGCAAACGTACTTGAAGCATTGTCTGCCTTGTACGAGACCATCTTTCGAGTAGGCAACAACCCTATCGCGTGGGAAATTGTCCAGCGCCTCAATGGCCGTATCAGTCGCCTGCGTGCGATGACGATGACCCACACGGCACGAGAGAAAACCGGATTCGAACGAATTCGTGCGATCTGCGAGGCAATTTGTGTACAGCGCGATGACGCCGCTGCGCGCGATCGGGTGGCCGAACACATCAGGGAAGCCCAAGCCATCGCATACACCCTTCTTGAAGGAGAACCCCGCTGATGGCGGCTTACTGGATTGCCCACGTCACCGTTCTGGATCCGCACAACTACCAGAACTACATGAGTTTGGCACCGGCGGCCTTTGCCCAGTACGGAGCCAGATTCCTGGCGCGCGGCGGACCATCGGTCACGCTGGAGGGCCAGGAGTTACAGCGGCACGTCGTCATCGAATTCGAGGATTTCGCCACGGCGCAAGCGTGTTACCACTCCGAGGCGTATCAACAGGCAAAAGCGCAACGAGACGGATGTTGTAGTGCACACATCGTCATCGTCGACGGCATCGCGTCACTCGAAGCGCCTGTTCCCCGGCAATAACTGCCAGGATCGGCAACCCGTGATTGCGCGCGTCCCTCAAGACTTCGTGCCTGCGCAAGATCCAGAGAGCCGCGCGGCGATGGCAGTCGTCTAGCCGCCGATCAGGGCGCTGGCGGATACAACGGCGCCAACACGTCCGGCTCTGCCGCGCTGGCATTGCGCCAACGCGGCCCCTTGGCAAACGCCTCACGCAAGGCGGCGCGGGCAGCGGTCACATCACCATCGCCACCCCAACGGGCCCGCTGCATGCGGACCACGGCGGCACGCTGGGTGGGATCGTCCAACGCAGCCAGCACGCCATCCATCTCGGCAACACCGGCCATGCTACACAGTACAGTCGCGATATCGTCCATGCCGCCGGTATCCAGGGCGCGATGCAATTCAGCCACGCCACGCGCAGCGCGTCGACCCGAGGCCTGCGCTACTCCCCCTGCCGGGCGCGATGCCGTCCCTACACCGGATCGCCGCCGCAGCGCCCAGAGCAGGGTTGCGATCCAGAGCGCTGCAAACCCGGCGGCCAGACCGATCCAGCCCCAAGGTGGCGGCGCCGACTGCCATCGTTGCAGCGTCGCGTTGTCGGCGAGGGGGGCGGTGACGTTGGTCGGCTGGCTGGGTGCTGGCGCACTGGCGGGGACTGCAAAAGCGCCGCTACCGGGTGCCACCTTCAATATGATGTCCGGCAACGTCGTGGTGCGCGCTTCGGCGACGGTGACGTCCCACCACGCTAACTGCAGCCCCGGGATGACCAGTTGCCCGGCGCGATTGGGGACCACCGAATAACGACGCGTCACCCGCAACTGCGGCGAACCGTCCACAAACCGTTCGTCGTACTGCGGCGGTTCGGCAAACACCTGTGCATCCGGCACGCTCGGCGTGGGCAGGTCCGGGAACTGTGCCTGCGTGGCGCCACGTGCACTGGCCTCCACCACGAACTGCGCGGCCTCGCCGGCAGTGGCGCGCTGCGGGGTGGCTGTGTAGCGCAACTGCAGGCTGCGCAGCGGCAACCACGGTTGCGGCGCGTTGGCCGGCTGCGCCCGCACCTGCAGCGCAATGCTGGCACTGCGCGCGCTCAGCTCGCCGTTGCCACGGCCGAAGTAATCGTCGAAGAAACCGCCCACGGCACGGCCAGTGAAGCGCGCCGAGGGCAGCAGCAGACGCCCGCTGCGCTCGGGCACCAGCAGGTAGCGCCGCTCCACCACGTTGTATTGACGCCCGTTGACCAGCTTGACCGAACTGACGTCATCGCCAATGCGTTGCAGCGATGCGCCATCGGGCGCTTCCAGATCCAGCTCGCCGGAGGCCAGCTGGTTGGCGTAATACAGGCGCACCACCACGCCTACGCTTTGCTGCACGAAGGGCTGCGGGTCGTCCACCTGGGTCTGGACGAAGGCCTCTTCGTTGCCCTGCGCCGCACTTGGCCCGCTTGCGGCGCCAGCGCCACTGTCTGCGGCATCGCTCGCCGAGCCCACCACCTGCAACCGCAGCGGCTCGGTGCGCTCGCCGCCGACGCGAATCGCCGGCACGATCAACGCACCGCTCTTGCGCGGCGTCAGCACCACGCCAAACAACGCGCGGACCGTCACCCCACCGTTGGCCACCTGCATCTGCTGGTTGGCGCTCTTGGCGCCCAGTGCGAAGTCATTGCGCAATGGCGCGTAGTCCGGATCGACACCGCGCTGATCGGTTTCGATGTTCAACGTCACCGCATCACCGGCATTGACGCTGTCGCGGTCCAGCCAGGCGCGCGTCACCGCGCCCAGCGGTGCGCAGAACACCAGCGCGGCGCTGCTCAGCATGCCGATCGCCACACGGCGCAAATGGTATGTGCCGATCATCGTCCGTCCCGTTGCCTGCGTTCGTATTCCAGCCTGAATTTGGTCCGCAGCAGGCTGCCCGGATCGTCCGGTACCCGCCGCAACCATGCCTCCACCGCCTGGCGCTGTTCGCGTTGTTCCGGCGTTTCGTCCGCCACTGCCGCTTCCGCCCTGCCCTTGGCATCGGCGCCCTTGTCGCCGGCCTGCGCCATGGCCTGCTGCATCTTGCGGCGCTGCGCTTGGTCGGCCTGTTGTTGCGCCTTGGCGTCGGCCGACTGCGGTGCTGCGTCCTGCGTGTTCGGCTCGCCCTTGCCATCGCTGGACTGCGGGGCCTGCGTCTTTCCATCCTGCGACCCAGACGGGGCAGACGATGGATCCTTGCCCTCCTGATTGCCTTGCGCGTCCTGCGGCTGCTGTCCATTCTGGCCCGCGCCCCGAGTGTTCTGCGGGTTCTGGCCGGCCTTGTCCTGCCCCGATGGATTCTGATCCTTGGACTTGCCCTGCCCGTCCTTGTTGCCCTGCTGCTGCCGCTTGCGCGCTGCATCGACCGCAGCGCGATTGGCGATGGCATCGGCCTGGTTCGGATGGTGCTCGAGCGCGCGATCGTAGGCCGCAATCGCCTCGTCGTAGCGGCCTTGCCGTGCCAGTGCATTACCGAGGTTGTAGAGACCTTCGTCGGTCGGCACGCGTTCGAAGGCTTTTTGCGCGGCGGCGAAATCACCGCGCCGGTAGGCTTGCACGCCAACATCCAGGCGTTGCTGCTGTACCTGGTCGGCGCGTTGCCACAGCGTGCCATCGGCTGCCCGTGCAGGCTGGGCCAGCGGCAGGACACACACCAGCGCCAGCAGTGCCACCACCGCACGCCGACGGAATGCAAGCAATGCCAGCGCCATCACCGGCAGCACCAGCCAATAGCCTTCGTCCAGCCAGGTCTTGCCGCCGTTGGCGTCGGCGGTCTCTTCGGCCAACGACTGTTGCGCGGGATCGAGCACGCCCAGCGCCTGCAGATCCGCATCATCGGGCGTGATTCGCGCATAGCGCCCGCCGCCCTGACTGGCCAAATCGCGCAGAGCGGATTCGTCCAGGCGTGCCTGCGCGATCTCGCCACCTGCGGTGCGATAGGCAGCGCCGCGCGCACCGCCCACGCCCAGGGCCGACACGCGGAAGCCTCGCGCACGCGCAGTGCGCGCCGCACTTTCTGCCGAACCGTCCGCGCCATCGCTCAGCAGCAGGATCTCGCCCTGCTTGAAGCCGGCCTGTTGCAGCAGGCGAGTCGCCGCATCGATGGCGCGGTCGGCGCGTTTGCCATCCACCGGCATCACCGATGGCGAGAGCGCGTCCAGAAACAGGGCCACATTGCTGGCGTCTTCGGTCAACGGGGCGACGGTAAAGCTTTCGCCGGCATACACCAGCAGCGCGACATCGCCGCCGGCGCGCTTGCGCAGCAGCGTGGCCAGCTTCGCGCGCGCCTGCAGCAGCCGCGATGGCGGCAGATCGGTTGCATTGCTGCTGGAGGACAGATCCAGCACCATCACCAGGGGCATGCTCGAATGAAACACCGGGCGCTCGGTCTGCCGCCAGCTGGGCCCGCTCATCGCCACCACCGCAAGCGCGTAGGTCAAGGCGGCCAGCACGAAGCCCAGCCACCCGCGTCGGCCACCGGCGACCAGCAAGCCAGGCAATAGATGCGCATCCACGCTCTGCCGCCATGCGTTTGCGCTGCGGCGACGCAATTGCCACAGCACCGCCGCCGGCACGATCGCCATCAGCGCCCACAGCCAGTCCGGACGCAGGAGATGCAATGCGGCGAGTGGGCTGGTCAGCACCGTCATTGCCATCTCCGTGGCAACACGAACGCCAGCAACGCCACCATCAGGGCCGCACCCAGCGGCCAGTAGTAGCGCTCCACGCGTGGCTGCACCGACGGGCCCAGCGCCTTCACCGGCTCCAGGCGATCGAGCTCGGTGTAGATTCCGGCCAGCTCGGCGGTATCGCGGGCGCGGAAGAAGCGCCCGCCCGTCTGCTCGGCGATCTTGCGCAGCCCCTGCTCATCGATATCGTCATTGCCGCCGGCCGGAATCGGTACGCCGAACAAGGAATAGCCGCCACTGCCACCGAAGGCAATCGTGTGCACGCGCACCCCTTCGGCCTTGGCCAGTTCGGCCGCCTTCAAGGGATTCAAGACGCCGGCGGTGTTGACGCCGTCGGTAAGCAGCACCACCACGCGCTGGCCCTGTGGCTGCTCGCGCAGCCGCTTGACCGACAGCGCAATGGCATCGCCGATGGCGGTCTCGCGCCCGGCCAGCCCAACCACGCTGTCGGCCAGTTGGTCGCGCACGGACGTCAGGTCCGTGGTCAGCGGAGTCAGCGCATAGGCGCGCTGTCCGAACACCAACAGGCCGACGCGGTCGCCATCGCGCCGATCAAGAAAATCCGACAGCACCGCCTTGGCCGCAGTCAGGCGGTCCACCACGTTGCCGCCCAGCACCATGTCCGGCTCGCTCATGCTGCCGGACAGGTCCACCGCCAGCATCATCTGCCGCGCCTCACGCGGCGGCTGGATGACCTCTCCCAATTGCTGCGGGCGCGCCAACGCGGCGCACAGCAGGAACCAGCCCAGCCAGGCCAACCAGCGCGGCATGCGAAGCGCGGGCACACGCTGCGCCTGCGCGACCGCGCGTAGTTGATCGGCATACGGCACGCGCAATGCCGCCGCATCGGCGGCGCGGCGCGGCCAGAACCGCATCAGCAGCGGCAGCGGCATCAGCCACCACGCCCACGGCCAGGCGCACTGCGCCAGCGCGTCCTGCCATTGCGACCACTGCAGCCAGTTCATCGCCGCCCCCGCATCAGCGACAGGAAGCGTTGCCGCACCAGCGCCTGGACGGCCTCGATGTCGGCCACCGCCGGCGTGCGCTGGAAACCACCTTCCAGCAGCGCGCGGCCCGGCCCCTGCGAAAACGCCTGCGCCTTGCGCTTGCGGCCGTCCAGGAACTGCAGCCATGCCTCGCCCTGCAGGCGGTCGGCGTTTGCATCCACCGTGCGCGCGGCACGTCGCAGCAACGCCGACAGCGTTGCCAGGCGCTGCGCCGGCGTCGCCGCGCGGCGCAGCTCGGTATCGAACGCCGCCAACCAGCGGCGTTGCTGGCGGCGACGGCGCCACCACCAGAACCAAGCACCGGCCACCACCAGCGCGACAACCGCGATGACCAGCCACCAGCCCGGCGCCAGCGGCCACCAGCCCGGCGACGGCGGCAGGTGCACATCACGCAGTGGCAGCGATTGCGGTGCCATCGTCATGCGCCCCGCACGGGTGGGCCGCCACCCAGCCAGGCATCGCTGGCATCCTCGGTGGACAGGCGATGCAGGCGCACGCCGCGTGCTCGCAGCAGTGCGGCCAGATGTTCCACGGGCGCGACGAACTCGGCCTGCCAGCGCGCGCGCGCGGACTGGCTGGCCAGGTCCAGCGCAATGCGTTCGCCGCGCACATCGAAACTCAGCGCGCGCGCCGGTGGCGACAGCTCCAGCGGATCGACCAGCACGATCACCACCACCTCGTAATGCAGCGCCAGGCCGGACCACCGGGTCACGGAAATCGCGCTAGCACTGCGCGCATCGGCCAGTACGGTCAGCCGCGCACCGGGACGCAGCAGGCGCGCGGCATGGTCCAGCGCGACCTCCAGCCCGGCATCGCCGGACGGTGGCTGGGCGTACCAGCGCGCCAGGGCGTCCAGCACCGGCAACACGCCACGCTGCCCCGACCGCGGCGCAATCGGCGCTTCGCTGGAGGTACCGCGCAAGGCGGCGATGCGGTCGCCCTGTCGCTGTGCCAGCCACGCCGCCACTGCCCCGGCGCGCGCCGCCTGTACCGACTTGTAGCGCACCCGCGTACCGAAGAAGAGCGCCGGCGAGGTGTCGGCCACGATCAGGCTCAAGCGCTCGCGCTCGGCCTGGAACAACTTGGTATGCGCGCGCCCGGTACGCGCAGTGACGCGCCAGTCGATATGCCGTGCATCATCGCCCGCCACGTACTCGCGCGACTCGGCGTATTCCATCCCGCGCCCACGCGTGGTCGCCGGCACCGGACCCACCAGGCCATGCCGGCCGCGTCCGGGTTGCCCGCGATGCAGCGCGGTGCCACGCAATGCGATCAGCTCCGCAAGACTCGGGCGCAGGCCGTCGCCGGCAACGGACGAGGCGGGATGTGCGGGGGGCGGAGACGGCATCGAAGACATCGGAGTGGGGCGGGAGGACGGCATACCTGGGCAACGCGCTACCCGATCAGGGCAGAGGGATCTTTTCCAGCAAGGCGGATACCAGACGCTCGCCATCCCAGCCTTCGGCAGTCGCCTCGTAGCTGGGCAACACGCGATGGCGTAGCACATCCGGAGCGATGGCGCGGATATCGTCCGGCGTCACGTAGTCGCGCCCGGCCAGCCATGCACGCGCACGCGCGCAGCGCTCCAGCGCGATCGAGCCACGCGGGCTGGCGCCCCAGGCGATGCGCCGCCCCAATGCAGGGTCGTAGCGCTGTGCATCGCGCGAGGCGAGCACGATCTCGATCAGATACCGTTCCAGTTGCGGCGCCAGGTGCACATCCAGCACCACTCGCCGGGCCGCGAACACATCTTCCAGCGGAATCTTGTCGGAGACGGTCTCGTGTTTTTCCAGCGTATCGCGCGCCGCCTCACGGGCCAGGCGCAGGATCTCCGCCTCGGCGTCGGCCTGCGGGTATCCGATGCGCACATGCATCAGGAAGCGGTCCAGTTGCGCTTCGGGTAGCGGAAAGGTGCCTTCCTGCTCGATCGGGTTCTGCGTTGCCATCACCAGGAATAGCTGCGGCAGCGCATAGGTGTGCCGGCCCACGGTCACCTGCCGTTCGCCCATCGCCTCGAGCAGGGCCGACTGCACCTTGGCCGGCGCGCGGTTGATCTCGTCGGCCAACAGGATGGGATGGAAGATCGGCCCCGGCATGAATTCGAACCGGCTGTCCTGCGGGCGCCAGATCTCGGTGCCGGTCAGATCGGCCGGCAGCAGATCCGGGGTGAACTGCACCCGCGCAAAATCCGCTTCCAGCCGCGAGGCCAGCGCACGGATCGCCGTGGTCTTGGCCAGCCCGGGCGCGCCCTCGACCAGCAGGTGGCCATCGGCCAGCAAGGCAATCAGCAGTCGCTCGACCAACGCCGACTGGCCGACGATACGCTGCGCCAGCGACTCGCGCAGGGAGGTGAATTGACGATGCAGCCGGTCCTCGGCGGGCGCGGCAGCGGCTTCTGGGGGGAGGAGCGGCGGTGCGTTCATAGGTCCAGTGTGACCGATCCGGGCGCGATTGGTTCACTTCCGACCTGGAAGATGTTCAGTGAGTGATCGGGGTCATGCTCGCTAAAACTGCGACCATTGGTATTGGCTGCTTCGCTGCATTTTCTGATCGCGCGCCGTGCTGGCGATTCAGTCGCAACGTAGAAACGGACGACGACCTGAAAAGGATGGGCGACGTTCACCGCCCCGTTCCGGCGTACAAAAACGCCGCCGCAAATGGAAAAGCCCGGCATTGCCCAATGCCAGTCAGTTAAGCCCCGAGGGGAGCTGATCCAGTAAAAAGGGAACGTGTTCAACACGTTCCCTTTTTTGCTTGATGAGCCTG
>NZ_MDED01000014.1 GCF_002939885.1 Xanthomonas cucurbitae | reverse complement strand
CACCTCCGTTGCCTTCAAGTGGGGCCATTGTCCAGCCGACCCGTCGCAAATCCTGCAACTACCGGCTGAGGAATGGGGCTAATCAGGAATCCATATGCGATGAGACGTACTGACGGACGCGCTCCAGCACCGCCGCATCGGACCAATCCGACTTGGCCACAAAATGGTGCAACGCCTGATGCCGAGCCCGTGTCCGCAGCGGATCCACATGCGCCGCCAGCGGCTCTACGCTTTTGCGCTCCAACGGCAGCATCAATCCCCGGCAATAACCGTGTAAGCCCGCCGCGCGATCAGCATGACCAAGCGCAGCGGATAGGTCATCCAGATAGGCGGAAAAACGCGCTTGGTGACTGACTGCGGCCATGTTCATCTCAGCGCGGTGTGGATTGCATGCAGAATAACATTTATATGACACAGTAGGATTAGGGATTGTCTGATCAACGCCGCCAGGAGACGGAAAAAGCCGTCCTGGGTCGCGTAAAACTCGTTCAGACCCTCGATTTTCGCCGTTTTCAGCGCATTTCCGAGGGTTTTCCCGGACTACAGACGCAACTCGGCCATCGCAGGCAATAAGTGCTTTCGCTTCAGCTACGGGTTCGACAGCGCAAATAGCGTCAACACCTGCGCGGTGTTCTTCGCCAAACCGCGATAGCGCACCTTGACGTAGCCGAACTGGCGTTTGATAACGCGGAACGGATGCTCCACCTTCGCCCGCAGGCTGGCCTTGGTGTGCTCCCAACGCTTTGCCCGCTTCAACGCGCGTTTGTTCTTGATCTGCTTCAACTTCGAGCGCTTTTCTGCGATCAGGTAGCGCAGCTTGCGCTTGCTCGCCATCTCTTCGCGCTTGTCCAATCCGGTGTAGCCGCTGTCCCCGCTCACCGTGTCTTCCTTGCCGTGCAGCAGTTTGTGCGCCTGCGTGATGTCCGCCGCGCATTCCACGTGGTGCACCAATCCGGACTCATCATCCACGCCAATGTGCGCCTTCATCCCGAAGTAGTACTGGTTGCCCTTCTTGGTCTGGTGCATTACCGGATCGCGTTCGCCCTTCAACCACTGACACGTAGACCTGGTCGTAACCCGCGCCTGTCTCGTTGGAATATCCCTTGCAGCTGAATTCGATCGTGGCTGCGTCCCCCCCTGCGGCAACGATGACTCGACCAAGGCTCATCGATTGAATCGTCAGCAATTGCGCTACCGTCGGAAGATAGGCCTCGAGTGTCGATTTTCCTGCAAGACGCGCAGTCGTTCCCTCCGGTGCATAGGGAAATTCGAAAACGATATCGTCATCGCACATATCGAGGAACGAGGTCGCTTCAGGAGAAATCAAATCACCCAGCGCCTGCCTCAGAAGAGACGACCGATTCGGGAACAGATCGGCGTCATTTGTCATGCTTCCCTATCTCCGATCAATTGAACGCCAGCATTCCGCCTCATGTGGAGAGCGCCATGAATGGCACTCGGGAGTATCGACATCCAGCCGAGCCGGCTGCGGTCATGCGAGCCGCTCTGACGCAAGCGTTGGTCCGAGCGCTTTTCGGAGGGTAAGTTGTCCACGGTGATGGCACGGTCAGTTTTGAGCGAGGCGTAACGCAGGCCTGCGCACGGTATGCCGCAGCTGCGCGCGAATACGTACGCCAGTGCCGGCCACCGCAGCCATGGTTGGCAATGGGTAATGCGCAGCGGGCCGGGGAGGATGCTCCCCGGCCCGCTGCGCTAACCCGCCTGACGATCGAGGCGATCAGTATTTCTTTTCCAGGTTGAGCATCCAGGTCTGATCGGTATTGCTGTCGCCATCGGTGATGCCGCGGTATTCCAGCCGCGTGGACAGGCCCTGCTCGGTCAGCAACGCCGCGCCGATACCCACCATCAGGCGATTGCGGTCGAACGCGGCCTGCCCGGTGCGGTAGAACGGACCGCCGCTGAGATCGGCATAGCTCAACGTGGCATCGCCGCGACCCTGGAAGTCGCGCTGATACTCCACGCGCAACTGCGGAGTCAGCCGGCCCCAGGCCACTTCGCGGCGCCATTCCAGGCGCAGGCCCAGGTTACCGGTACTGGTGGCCACGTCCATGTCGGCATAGCGCAGCGCGAACGGCGCCACACCGTCTTCGACATAGCCATCCAGCGTGGCGCGTGCCACATCCACGCGCGCATACGGGGTCACCTGCAGCTCGCCTCGTTGCAGGTCCGCACCCGTGGACAGTGAGGCGATCCACTGCTTGCCGTCGCGGTTGCCTTCGGCCAGCGAGCTGTCGTCGGTCACGAAACGGCGCAAGTCGTAGGACAGCAGCTGGTAGCCCACCAGGGTGTCGAAGAAGAACGCCTTGCCCGGATGGAAGCTGGCATACAGGGCCATGGTGTACGCGGTGCCCTTGCTGCGGCTGCCGCGTGTGCCAACATCGCTGTCGTCGCGGCCCCAACCCAGGCCAGCACCGATCGCCAGCGACTGCGCCAGCCGGTAGTCGGCACCCACGCTCAAGCCGTCGGTCTGGAAATCCACGCCATTGCTGTTGGCCTGCCGGTTCAAGCTGCCCGAACGGATCGCACCGCCGACCCAGAGGCCCAGATCGCCCTGGCCCTGCGCACCGGTGCTGCTGCCTGTTGCCACCGCAGGCGCATCGCGGAAGTCGTTGTCGGCGTCCTGCGTGTCCGGGTGGCAGTGCTGCGCACCGGTGCCGCGGTCGGCCTCACGGCAATGCGAGGTGGGCTGGAAGCTCACCGCGTTGCTGACGCCGCCACCACCGCGATGGGTCGCTTCCAGACGGCGCTGGAAGTTGTCGATCTGCGCCCGCGCAAACCGCCGCGTGGACTCGGACTGCGCATCTACCAGGCCACGTACTTCTGAATCCTGGCTCGGATCGCGGCGCGGCGCGATGTTGAAGACAACGTTGGCCGGGATGGAGGTGGCGAACGCATTGGACAGGGTGAACTGCACCGTGGCCTGGCCAACGAAGGCCGGGTTGGGTGTAAAGGTCAGTACGAAGCTGGGCGGCTCGGCCATGGCAGTGGCCGCCGTCGATGGGCCGGAGGCACCCGCCGCCGAGGCAATGGCTGCACCGCCAACACGGGTGATGCTGGCCGTGCCTGCCGAGGCCGGCAGCACCGCCACCACTGCGGCGGTCACGAATGGCCCGCCGGTGGCATTACGGGTGAGGTCCACCTGCTGCGCTTCGCCAGGTACCGCTTCTGCGGTGATCGATACCGCCACCGGCCGCGCGTTGACGGTGATGGTCAGCGTGGTTGCGGCCGAGGTGCCGCCACTACCGGTGGCGGTATAGCGCAGCACGTCGGTGCCGATGAAGCCAGCGTTCGGCGTATAGATCACCTGCAGCCCATCGACGACCGCCGTGCCATTGGCAGGCGCGGTGGTAATGGCGACGGCGCTGATCGTCCCGGTGTCGTTACCGGTCACCGCCACGGTCACGACCGTGCCATCCATGGTTACGGCGGTGTCTGCCACCGCTACCGGCGCGGCACCGCCAACGGTGAAGGTATAGGCCTGCGAGGCGCTGGCGGCACTGCGGTCGGTCACGGTAATGGTGAAGTTGCTGGTGCCCGCAGCGCTGGGCGTGCCCGACAGCGTGCCGTTGCTGGCCAGGGTCAGGCCCGCCGGTAGGGTACCGCTGCTCACCGCGAAACCGTAAGGCGCCACCCCTCCACTGGAGGCCAGCGTCTGTGTGTATGCGGTACCGCTCACGGCCGGCGGCAACGTGCCCTGCGCAATCACCAGCGTGGCAGCGCCGATGGTCAGCACATAGCTGCGCGATGCCTGCGCAGCCGGGCTGGGCGTGCTGTCGGAAACGGTCAGCGTGAAGGTGAAGCTGCCCGCTATCGTCGGCGTACCGCTCAATCCACCCGTGGCCGCATCCACCACGATGCCGGCCGGCAGTGCGCCCGCACTCAGCGCATAGCTGTACGGCACGGTGCCGCCGGTGGCCGGGGTGATGGCCGCCGTGTACGCCTGACCGGCCGTGCCAGCCGGCAGGGTGGAAGCTGGCAGCACCAGATTCGGGCCAGCTACCGTCAACGTGTAGGCCTGCGTTCCGGTGAAGGTATTCGCATCGGTGGCCTGGACAGTGAAGCTGAAGCTGCCCTCCACCGTGGCCGTGCCCGACAACGTGCCATTGCTGGCCAAGCTCAGGCCCGCCGGCAACACCCCGCTGCTGATCGCATAGGTGTACGGCGCAGCGCCGCCACTGGCGCTCAAGCCCTGGCTGTAGGCCGTGCCGCGCGTGGCGCCGGGCAAGCTGCTCGGTGCCACCACCACCTGCGGAGCAGCGACGGTCAGCGAATAGCTGCGCGATGCCTGCGCAGCCGGGCTGGGCGTGCTGTCGGAAACGGTGAGCGTGAAGGTGAAGCTGCCCGCCACCGTCGGCGTACCGCTCAATCCACCCGTGGCCGCATCCACCACGATGCCGGCCGGCAGTGTGCCCGCGCTCAGCGCATAGCTGTAGGGCGCGGTGCCGCCGGTGGCTGGGGTGATGGCCGCCGTATACGCCTGACCGGCTGTGCCAGCCGGCAGGGTGGAAGCTGGCAGCACCAGATTCGGGCCAGCTACCGTCAACGTGTAGGCCTGCGTTCCGGTGAAGGTATTCGCATCGGTGGCCTGGACAGTGAAGCTGAAGCTGCCCTCCACCGTGGCCGTGCCCGACAACGTGCCATTGCTGGCCAAGCTCAGGCCCGCCGGCAACACCCCGCTGCTGATCGCATAGGTGTATGGCGCAGCGCCGCCACTGGCGCTCAAGCCCTGGCTGTAGGCCGTGCCGCGCGTGGCAGCGGGCAAGCTGCTCGGTGCCACCACGATGCTGGGCGAAACGATGTTGAGTGCATAGTTCTGGCTGGCCTGTGCGGGCGTACCGCCGGTGCTGTCGGTCGCAGTCAGGGTGAAGCTGGCGCTGCCTGGCGCCGTCGGCACGCCACTGAGCGCGCCGGTCGCGCTATTGATCGAGATTCCCGGCGGCAACGCGCCGGTGCTGAGCGCGTAGGTGTACGGTGCGATGCCGCCACTAGCCGGGGTGATCGGCGCGCTGTAGGCCTGGCCGGCAGTGCCGTTGGGCAAGGTGGTCGCCGGCAGGGTCATGGCCGGCGCGCCCACGGTCAGCGTATAGACGCGGTTGCCGGAGCTCGGGACACCACTGTCGGTAGCCGTCACAGTGAAGCCAAAGCTGCCGCTGGCGGTGGGCGTGCCGGCCAGCACGCCGGTGGCGCTCAGGGTGAGCCCGGCCGGCAACGCGCCGCCGGTGATGGCGAAACTGTAAGGTGCGGTGCCGCCTGCGGCACTCAGGTTCTGGCTGTACGCCGTGCCGGCAGTAGCCGCCGGCAACGACGTCGGCGCGATGGTGACCACCACATCGTCGTTGAGGATGGTGCCCGTGCCGGTCGCGCGCGCGACGGCGGCATTGGTGGCACCGGACAGATTGACGCTGAATGTTTCGTTGGACTCGACCGTGAGGTCGCCATTGACGGTGATGACCACGGTCTGCGTGGTGACGCCGGGCGCAAAATTCAGCGTCCCCGAGCCGGCGGTGTAGTCGCTGCCGGCGGTGGCACTGCCATTGGCGGTGGCGTAGTTGACGGTGACCGCCTGCGCGCTGGCAGCGCTCAGGCTCACCGTGAACGTGGCCGTGACGGTCCCGCTATTGCCTTCGTTGACGCTGACGTCATCGATCGACAACGCCGGTAGTGCATCGTCGTTGACGATGGTGCCCACTCCCTGTGCATCGGTCACGCTGGCGCCGGCGACGTTGCTGACGTTGACCAAGAAGGTTTCGTTCGGCTCGTTGAGGGTGTCACCGTTCACCAGCACGGTGAAGGTGGCGCTGCTGCTGCCGTTGGGAATGGTTTGCGCGGTGGCGCTGGACGCCACGTAGTCCACGCCAGCGGTGGCGGTGCCATTGGCGGTGGCGATGTCGAAGGTGACGCCGCCGGCGCCGGCCGGTTGGCTGAGCGATACCGTGAAGGTGGCATTGGTGGTGCCGGCATTGCCTTCGCTCAGGGAGACGTCGTTGATCGACAGCGCCGGCTGGTCGTCATTGGCGATGGTGCCGGTGGCGCTGGCTGGCGCACCCACGAGGTAACCGCTGCCATTGTCCAGGGTGATGGTCACGGTCTCGTCGGGCTCGGCGGTGGTGTCGGGGCTGGGCACGATGGTGATGGTGCCGGTGGTCTGGCCGGCCGCAATGACCAGCGACGAATTGACAGCTGTATAGTCAGTGCCGGACGTCGCCGAACCGCCAGTGACGAAACCAATCGAGACGGGCGAGGTCGGGGCCTGGCTCAGGGTGACGGTATAGAGCAGGTTGTTCCCGCCATTTTCGGCCACGCTGGCCGGGGACACCGCAATGCTCGCGACGGGAAAGTCATCGTTGACGATGATGGCAGTGGCGCTGCCCGGGCTGCCGGGGACGTACCCGGTACCGGTACCAACGGTATAGACGACCGTCTCATCGGCTTCCACCGTCGCGTCGGGGGTCGGGGTGATGGTAAAGCTGGCCGACGTGGCGTTGGCCGGAATCACGACGGTGCTTAGCGCGCCGGAATAGTCGTTGGCGCTGTCCGCGCTACCGCTGCGGGTCAGGTTCACCGTCGTGGCCATGCTGTTGGTCTGGCTCAGCGTGACCGTGTAGACGAACGAGCCGCCGCTGTTTTCCAAACTGCTGGCCGGCGTCACCGCAATGCTGGCGGATCGCGACGGCACGATGGTGATGTTGAAGGTGAGGACATTCTCGTCCTCGTCGCGCAGGTAGAACGTGTCGGACGTGGCGCTATTGTTTCCGTGCGTATAGGTGACGGTCTGCGTGTTGTTGGGAGGTCCGGCCAGCTCACTGAGGACAATGGTTCCGTTGGGAGTGCTGCCATTACCTCCGCCGTTGCCGAAAGGGGCCAGCGGGTTTCTGGGGTCATCGCCCATTCCGATGTCGGTGGGACCATCGCAATTGGTCACGTCGAACGTGGCCGACTGGCCCTGATTGATGGTCCGGTTCTGCGTTGGGCAGTACGCGGACGCGCCTTGCGACCAGGCCAAGCCAGGCAACAGCATCGCCAGAGCAAACACCACCCACGCCACGACCCGGCGCACCGGCACGCCAGCCCTCATCCCACGCCCCTGCAACTTGTTCACGTTCTACCCCTGGAGAAGCGCCACCCCGGCGCCAGCACGGTCCTCGTGCCTGAAGGCAATGCCGCCCCGAAGAAAGCCCCTTCCGGCATTGCGAAGGCATTGGAACAGGAACTGACTGCCAGTTAAAGAACAAAAAATTAATACTTCATCCCAGTTTTGAACATGTGAGGCTTGCCGGACACGGCCTTGGCGGGTATCTGTACGCCACACCCCGACGGCTGTCGGTGCAGCACCTACGCAAGGAGATCCGCATGAGCGAGTACTTCATCGGTCAGGTCATGCTGACCGGCTTCGCCTTCGCGCCAAAGTTTTTTGCGCAATGCAATGGTCAGTTGTTGCCCGTCAACCAGAACCAGGCATTGTTCAGCCTGCTCAGCACGCGTTTCGGCGGCGATGGCAGAACCACCTTCGCCTTGCCGGACCTGCGCGGGCGCACACCGGTCGGATATGGGCCCTCGGTCGATCCGATCTGGCAACCGTCGCCGGTGCCGATGGCCCAGGCCGCAGGTGCGGAGACGGTAACCCTGGCACCCGACAACCTGCCCCCGCACGTCCACCTGATGGAGTGCGCCAGTGC
Organism: Xanthomonas cucurbitae; assembly: GCF_002939885.1. Taxonomy (GTDB): domain Bacteria; phylum Pseudomonadota; class Gammaproteobacteria; order Xanthomonadales; family Xanthomonadaceae; genus Xanthomonas; species Xanthomonas cucurbitae. The sequence goes on along the minus strand of NZ_MDED01000014.1, from coordinate 97,700 downwards.
TGCCGGCAATAACCGCGCGCCAGGCGGGCGGGTGTTTGCCGCCAATGTCAGTACAGCCGCAGCGGTCACCTCGCTGTATGCCGCGCCGGGAGCGCTGGTGCCGCTGACCCAGGCCACGGTCGCGACCGCCGGTGGCAACCAGGCGCACCCGAACCTGCAGCCCTACACAGCGCTGAATTTCTGCATTGCGCTGTCCGGCATCTTCCCGTCGCGCAACTAGCCGTCTCCATCTGCGCGCATACGGCGCGTCATCGATCAAGAGGGATCTCATGGGCACTCCATTCATCGGCGAAATCCGCATGTTCGGCTTCGGTCGTACGCCCCAGGGCTGGCAGGCATGCGACGGCTCGGCGCTGAAGATTTCCGACTACGAACCACTGTTCATGCTGCTGGGCACCACCTACGGCGGCGACGGTCAGACGACCTTCGGCGTTCCGGACCTGCGCGGCCGCCTGCCGGTGCACCAAGGCCAGGGACCGGCGCTGAACAACTATGTCCTGGGTAAATCCGGCGGCACTGAAACGGTGACGCTGACCGAGCTGCAATTGCCGGCGCATACGCATACCGCGCAGGCCACCACCGCCACCGCGACCGCCAGCGCACCGGCCGGCCTGCTGCCGGCCGCAGTCGGCGGGACAACGTTTTACGTGAGCGATTTGACCAACGCGACCGCACAGCCGATGTCAGGGCAGAGCACCTCGTACGCCGGCGGCGGCCAGCCGCACGACAACCTGATGCCGGCGCTCACGGTGCAGTACTGCATCGCCACCCTCGGCATCTTCCCGCAGCAGGCCTGATCCGGCGCACTGCGCCGGCTTGGCTGCAGCGCGCATCCGCTCCCTCGGAGATACGCAACATGACCGAACCCTATCTCGGCGAAATCCAGCTATTCGGCTTCGACTACAACCCGTACGGATGGGCACTGTGCAACGGTGCCACGTTGCCGGTGGCGCAGAACACCGCGCTGTTCTCACTGCTCGCGTTGGCCTACGGCGGTAATGGCAGCAGTACTTTCCAGTTACCGAACTTCTGCGCGCGTGCCGGTTGCCAACAGGGCCCGGGCCCGGGCCTGACCGCACACGCGATGGGCAACGCCTTCGGCGCGGCATCGGTGAGTCTGCTCACCACGCAGATGCCTTCGCATGAGCATGGTGTCAACGCCTACGCGCAAACCGATCAGACCAAGAAAAGCGGCACCCCGGCAAGCGGCGCGGCGTTTTCGAACCTGAGCATCAACAGCGAGCGGCCCTTCACCAATGCCGCGCCGGACAAGCAGTTCTCTCCGGTCATGCTGCTCCCCACCGGTGCCGGTCTGCCACACGAGAACCGGCAGCCCTACCTGGCATTGAACTTCTGCATCGCGCTACAGGGCGACTACCCGGTGTTTCCCTGAGCGATGCCGGCCCCCAAGCACGTTGCGCAGGCGTCCGCGCGCCTGCAATCCGGGACGAAGGTGGCCTGTGCACCGACGGCGGCGGCGTTGGTATTGCGGCCCGAACAACCCGATGACCTGGCCTGGCTGGAACAGCTTTACGCCAGCACGCGCAGCGACGAACTCGCCAGCGTGCCCTGGCCGGACGCGGTCAAGCGCGCGTTCACCGGGCAACAATTCACCCTGCAGCGCGCGCATTATCGGCAGCATTTTGCAGATGCCGACTTCTTGCTCGTGCAGGTGAACGCCCTACGTGTCGGCCGCTTGTATCTGCACCGCGGCGCGGCGCAGCATACGCTGATCGATATCAGCCTGTTGCCGGAGTGGCGTGGCCAAGGCATCGGCTCGCAGCTGATCGCCCGTGCGCAGGCGTGGGCGGGTGCGGCCGGATGCGTGTTGTCGTTGCACGTGCTGCACGCCAATCCGTCCGCCCGTCGCCTGTACGACCGCCACGGCTTCGTTGCCGGCTGCAGCAATCAGACGCATCTGCAGATGCACTGGCGGCGGCCTGCTCAGCCGTCGGAGCAGGTCAGTTAAACACCGCCTGATACAGGAACCCATCGCGCTCACGCGCGATCGGCACCAGAAAAATGCCCACTTCGCCCAGGCGTGCATGGCGCATCTGGTAGGTCTGCTGCGGAAACAGGAAGGCGGAACTATTGCGGAACAGCAACGAAAATGGCGCACGTTGCGGGTTGACCGCGTTCTTCAGCGGCCTCGCTTCCACCAGCACGAAGGGCACTTCGCCATCGTTCAATGCGGCGGCGAAGGTCTCGTTGACGCTACCGGCGAAATGTTCAAGCGTCAGCAATTCCATGGATACCTCCTTCGGCGACGATGTAGCGCGGATCGTTGCTTCTTGGCGCCGATCCGACAAGACGCCGATGCCAACAACGCGACGCACTCGACAGATCCGGGTCGGCCGGCAGCCGTTAGAGAGTGGCCCGGCTAGTGTCCGGGGTGCGCATCCCCGGCATGCCGGACCAAGCCCGGGCACCCGCGGCCCTGCTCCCTCACCGCGTAGGTTTGGCGAACGAGGCGTGTCCTGCGTTGTAGGACACGTTGTTGCATGAAGCATGCTTCACCAAAGGACTGCAACGTTGACGCATGATGCGACAATAGTACACGCGGCGGTTCGGTTATGTTCAGCCGTGTGACGGTTACTCTATCGCGTTGGAATTCTGTTAAAGGCCTGGATGTCAGCGTCCGCTCCCCCCGTGGTGCACCTGTCCGCCGTCCGCATCGATCGCGGCGGGCGCACGATCCTGCGCGACGTCTCGTTGCAGGTGCCGCGCGGCAGCATCACCGCCGTGCTCGGTCCGTCGGGGAGCGGCAAATCCACGCTGCTGGCCGCATTGACCGGCGAACTACGCCCGCTGGCCGGCACCGTCACCTTGTTCGGCAACCCCATCCCGCACGGCAACCGTGCGCTGCTGGAGATGCGCCGCAACGTCGGCGTGCTGCTGCAAGGCAATGGGCTGCTGACCGACCTGAGCGTGGCCGACAACGTGGCCTTGCCGCTGCGCACGCATACGCGCCTGCCGGCGCCGGTGCTGCGGCGCCTGGTGCAGATGAAGCTGCATGCGGTGGGCCTGCTCGCCGCCGCCGATGCCTGGCCGCGCGAGTTGTCCGGCGGCATGGCCCGGCGCGTGGCACTGGCGCGTGCCTTGGCGCTGGACCCGCCGCTGATGATCTACGACGAGCCGCTGACCGGGCTGGACCCGATCGCCTCGGGAGTCATCATGAGCCTGATCCAGCGCCTCAACGACAGCCTGGGCCTGACCAGCATCATCGTCAGCCACCATGTGCACGAGACCCTGCCGATCTGCGACCAGGCGGTGGTGATCGCCAATGGCGGCATCGTGTTCGCCGGCACGCCAGAACAACTGCAGGACAGTACCGACCCGTTGGTGCAGCAGTTCCTGCACGGCCAGCCGGATGGCCCGATCGCCTTCGACGCCGCCCCGCGCCGCGACCGGAGCGCCGCCTGATGGCCCTGGTCGAATCCATCCGCAGTCTTGGCCGCGCCGGCCTGTTCTCGCTGACGGTGGTGCGCGGCTCGCTGCCCACGCGCGATTTCATCGCCGAATTGGTGCGCGAGATCTACAAGGTCGGCGCGCGCTCGCTGCCGATCATTGCGGTGGGCGGTGCCTTCGTCGGCCTGGTGCTGACCTTGCAGGGCTACCGCACGCTCTCCACCTACGGTGCGTCCGATGCGTTGTCCACGCTGCTGGGGCTGTCGCTGTATCGCGAGCTGGCGCCGGTGCTGACCGCGCTGCTGTTCATCGGCCGCGCTGGCAGCTCGATCGCCGCCGAGCTCGGCCTGATGCGTGCCACCGACCAGATCAAGGCGCTGGAGCTGATGGCCATCGACCCGGTGGCCAAGGCGGTGGCGCCGCGCTTCTGGGCGGCGGTGCTGACGGTGCCGCTGCTGACCGGGGTGTTCTGCTCGCTGGCCATCGCCGGCGGCTATTTCGAAGCGGTGCATGTGCTGGGCATCGACAACGGCACGTTCTGGTCGGGGCTGCGCACCAGCGTGGACTTCTGGGACGACTTCGGCGTGGCACTGCTCAAGTCGGCGATCTTCGGCGGCACTGCCGCGCTGGTCGCCGCCTACGTGGGCTTCCATGCCGAGCCGACCATCGAAGGCACCTCGATCGCCACCACGCGCGCGGTGGTGAACGCCTCGTTGCTGGTGTTGATGTTCAACTTCGTCCTTTCTGCAATGTTGTTCAGGTGAGATAGCCCATGGCCATGCGTGGACCACGACTCGAATTCGCCGTCGGCGCCTTTTTGCTGCTGACCCTGGCCTCGTTGCTGGTGCTGGCGGTGGCCTCGACCAACCAGCGTTGGGGCTTCGGCTCCAGCCAGTACACCTTGATTGCGCGCTTCAGCCAGATCGGCCAGCTGCGCGCGCAGGCACCGGTGAAGATCGGTGGCGTGACCATTGGGAAGGTGGCCGACATCAGCCTGGACCCCACCAAGTTCGATTCGGTGGTGACCCTGTCGCTGGACACCAAGTACAAGGACCTGCCTGCCGACACCTCCGCCGGCATCTTCACCAGCGGACTGCTGGGCGAGAGTTATATCGGGTTGCAGCCGGGCGGCGACCCGGAAACGCTCAAGCCGGGCGAAGAGATTGGCTTCACCCAGCCGGCGGTGGATCTGCTGCAGTTGGTCGGCAAGTACATGTTCAGTGGCGGCGGTGATAAATCCGCTGCGAACGGTCAGGCCGCCCCGCCTGCCCAGCCCGCTTCTTCCTCAACGGAACCGCATCAATGAAGACCACCCTGCTCTCCGCCGTCCTGGCCTCCACCCTGCTGGTGTGCGCACCGGCCACCGTGCTGGCACAGCCGGCCGCCGCCAGCGCGCCTGCGCAAGGGGCGGCCACCAAGACCGTCATCGACAGCAGCACCCGTATCCTGGGCACGCTGGAACAGCGCCGCGCCGAATTCCGCAGCAACCCGGCGGCGCTGCGCCAGTACATCGACGGCGAATTGAACAAGGCCTTCGACCGCGACTACGCCGCACGCCTGGTGCTGGGCGTGCATGGCCGCGGCGCGTCCGATGCGGACATCAAGCTGTTTGCCGATGCCATGGCCGACAACCTGATGCAGCGTTATGGCACCGCCCTGCTCAACTTCGAAGGCAAGCCAAGCTTCCGTGGCAAGTCCGAGAGCGCGCTGCCGGGCAACCGCGGCGTCAAGGTGTCCACCGACCTGCTGCGTGCCGGCAACGACCCGACCCCGGTCGACTACCTGATGCGCAACGTCGGCGGCCAGTGGAAGATCTTCGACGTGATGATCGAAGGCATCTCCTACGTGCAGACCTTCAAGACCCAGTTCGATGGCCCGCTGCGCGAAAAGGGCATCGCCAAGGTCGCTGCGGATCTGCGCAACGGTGGCCTGCAGGTGGGCGCCCCCCCGGCCAATGGCAAGTAACAGCCCGGTGCAGCGCAACGGCGACACGCTGGTGTTCACCGGCGTGTTCGACCGTGCGGCGGTGACGGCGGCATGGCCGCAGGCGGTGGCGCAGCTGGATGGCGTCCGCACGCTGGACCTGTCGGGTGTACAACGTCTGGACAGCGCCGGTGTGGCGATGCTGGCCGAACTGGCCGCGCGCGCACACGGTGCGGTGGCGCTGGTGGGTGGGACGTCCGCGCTGGACGACCTGCGCGCCGCGTACCGCCTGTCCCCTACTCTCGATTTCCAGGCCTGAGCGCCACGCCATGACCCAGTTCCGTTGCATTCCCCTGTTGGCCTGCCTCTTGCTCGGTGCCTGCGCCAGCCATGCCCCGAAATCCGCGCCGCCGCCGGCCGCGCCTGCCGCCAGTGCCTCGCCGCTTCCCCGCGACGAGGCCGGAGCGAATGCGCAACCGGCCACGCCCGGCACAGTGACGGCTACGCCGAGCGCCACGCCCGCTGACCCGCAAACCGACGATGGCACCACGGCCGCGACCGCCGGGGCCTCGGCAGCCGCAGGCGCTCCCACCACGGCCGAAGACGATTTCGATGCGCTGTACGGCCCGACCACCCCGCAGGCCGGCGCCAATGGCGCACCGGCGCAACCGGGAGCGGCACCGGCCTACGACCCGTGGGAACGCTACAACCGCGGCATGCACCGCTTCAATCTTGCGGTGGACCGTGGCGTGGCGCGACCGCTGGCGACCGCCTACACCAAGGTGATACCCGGCCCGGCCCGGTTGGGCGTGACCAATTTCTTCGACAACCTCGGCACGCCGCTGACCATGGTCAACCAGCTGCTGCAGGGGCATCCGGTGCATGCGGCGCAGTCGCTGGGCCGCTTCGTGATGAACACCACCGTGGGTGTGGCGGGCCTGTTCGACCCGGCGACGGCTGCCGGCATTCCGCGACGCAGCGAGGACTTCGGCCAGACCCTGGGTGCCTGGGGCTGGCGTAACTCGCGCTATTTCGAGCTGCCGCTGTTCGGCCCGCGCACCGTGCGCGATACCCTTGGCCTGGCCGGCGACATCCCGCTGTCGTGGATACGCCATGTCGACGACAGCGGCGCGCGCTTTGCGCTGCAGGGCCTGCAGCTGGTGGATACGCGTGCGCAGCTGATGTCACTGGACGCGCTGCGCGACCAGGCTCCGGATGAGTATGCGCTGACCCGCGACGCATGGATGCAGCGACGCAATTACCAGATCACCCGCGACTTGCGCAGCAATCGCGACAACACCGAGCTGCCGGACTATCTGCGCGACGACAAGGACAACACCGTGCCCGGCAATGCGATGCCGATCCCGCAGTGGATCCGGTAACTGCACCATAACGCTGTTGTGAACAACACACGCGGGAGTGATCCCGGGAGTGTTGTTGGCGCACAGGACGCGCTAGGGGTGTGAGTGGCGGTGACGAACTGCCACGGGTCGGTACTGCGCGATGCCGGACGGTTGCGCCTACGCAGCGCTCGCCAGTGCCGCGTCCACTGCGGCGCGCAGGCGGGCATCGTCTGCCGGCACGTCGGGGGCGAAGCGAGCGATAACGGCGCCGTCGCGGCCGACCAGGAATTTCTCGAAATTCCACAGCACCCCGGGCATCGGATTGGGAACGATGCCGTAGCCGGCGAGCTTCTCGCGCATCGGGCCGTCGCCGACCGCCTGCGGTTGCGCGCTGGTCAATGCCTGGTAGAGCGGATGGATATCGGCACCGGTCACGGCGATCTTGGAGAACATCGGAAAGGTGACCTCGTAGGTCAGCTGGCAGAACTGGGCGATGTCTGCGTTGCTGCCGGGCTCCTGGCCGTTGAAATCGTTGGCCGGAAACGCCAGCACCTCCAGACCGGCGGCCTGTTTGTCGCGATACAGCGCTTCCAGGACTGTGTATTGCGGGGTCAATCCACATTTGGAGGCGACGTTGACCACCAGCAGCACCTTGCCGCGGTAGTCGGCAAGGGTGGCGGAAGCGCCATCGATGCGGGTCAGGGGAATGTCGTGGATACTCTGGTGCATTGGCGCGGCCTGGTTGCAAGGGGCCCCAGAGCATAGACCGCCCCGCCTGCACAGGCGCGCGCGCATGCGGACCCGCCGGTGAATCGAAGCAGAACCGCCTGGCGCTGGGCGGCAGGGTGCCTTTGGTCGTGTAGGAGCGCACCTGGGCGCGATGGGGCACCACCGGGAACGCTTCATCGCGCCCGGGGACGCTCCTACGTCACGTCGGTTGGGATCCGGGGGCGCTGCGATGCCTTCCGCCCTGTAGGAGCGCACCTGGGCGCGATGGGGCACCACCGGGAACGCTTCATCGCGCCCGGGGGCGCTCCTACATCACGTCGGTGGGTATCCGGGGGCGCTGCGATGCCTTCCGCCCTGTAGGAGCGCACCTGGGCGCGATGGGGCACCACCGGGAACGCTTCATCGCGCCCGGGGGCGCTCCTACATCACGTCGGTGGGTATCCGGGGGCGCTGCGATGCCTTCCGCCCTGTAGGAGCGCACCTGGGCGCGATGGGGCACTACCGGGAACGCTTCATCGCGCCCGGGGGCGCTCCTACGTCACGTCGGTGGGTATCCGGGGGCGCTGCGATGCCTTCCGCCCTGTAGGAGCGCACCTGGGCGCGATGGGGCACCACCGGGAACGCTTCATCGCGCCCGGGCGCGCTCCTACATCACGTCGGTTGGGGTACGGACGCGGTGATCCGTGACATCCCTTATTCCTGCTCGTCGCCGGCTTGGTCGTCCGTGCTACCGGTGTCGTCGTTGCCGGCGTCGTCGAGCAGCGCCTGCGATTGATCGGTGGACAAGGTCTCCACGCCGCGCAGGCGGCGTTCGATGGTGCGGGTCTTGCGGCTGGCCTCGCCCAGGCTGCGGCCCACCGTGCTGATCTGCTTCTCCGCTTTTTCCAGGATGCCGGCGAACTTGCCGAACTCGCTCTTGACCGCACCCAGCAGACCCCACACTTCGCTGGAACGCTTTTCGATCGCCAACGTGCGGAATCCCATCTGCAGGCTGTTGAGCAAGGCGGTGACGGTGGTGGGGCCGGCGATCACCACCCGGTGTTCGCGCTGCAACACATCGACCAGACCGGGCCGGCGGATGGTTTCGGCGTACAACCCTTCGGTGGGCAGGAACATCACCGCGAAATCGGTGGTGTGCGGCGGGCAGATGTACTTGTCGCTGATCGACCGGGCCTGGATGCGGATGGCGCGCTCGAGTTGATTGCCGAGCAGGCGGATCTGCTCGCCGTCGCCGGTTTCCTGCGCGTCGAGCAAGCGCTCGTAATCCTCGCGCGGGAACTTGGAATCGATCGGCAGCCACACCGGCGTGTCGGTATCGCCGCGCCCGGGCAGGCGCACCGCGAAATCCACCGCCTCGTTGGTCTCCGGGCGTACCCGTACGCTGCGCGCGTACTGCTCGGCAGTGAGCGTCTGTTCGAGAATGTTGTCCAGCTGCACCTCGCCCCAGCCGCCGCGATTCTTGACGTTGGTCAGCACGCGTTTGAGGTCGCCCACCCCGGTGGCCAGTTGCTGCATCTCGCCCAGGCCGCGCTGCACCTGCTCCAGCCGCTCGGAGACCAGCTGGAAAGAGGCATCCAGCCGCGTATTGAGCGTGGTCTGCAGTTTTTCGTCGACGGTGGCGCGCATCAGTTCCAGCTTGCTGGCGTTGTCGCTTTGCAGACTGGCCAGCTGCTGTTCCAGCGTGGCGCGCATTTCGCCGATGCGCAGCTCGTTGCGCTGGGTGAGTTCGCTCAGGCGCAGGCCCAATGCCTCGGTGAAGCGCTGTTGCGACTGCCCCGCTTCGGCGCGGCTCTTGCGCGCATCCTCGGCCAGCGCCTCGCGCAAGGCGGCCATGTGCGTGTCGGTGCGCGCGATCAGTTCGCTCAATTGCTGGCCGAACACGTGGATGCGGGTTTCCTGCTGCTGGCCGAATCCTTCCAGCTGGGTGCGCAGTTCGGTCAGGCGGGCCGTCAACAGCTCGCCGGTGCGTTGCTGCGCCAGCGTGCCCTCTTCGCGGGCCTTGCGTGCGTCTTCGCCCAGCGCCTCGCGCAGCAGGTCCAGACGTTGGTCGGTACGGGTGGACAGCTCGCTGAGATGACGCGCGAAGGTTTCCAGGCGCGCGTCCTGCTGCCGGGACAGGCCTTCGAGTTGGTCGCGCAATTCGCCGCGGCCTTCGCGCTGCTCGGCGCGCAGCGCCTGCTCCAGCCCGCCGGTGGAGGAACGCCGCAGCAGCATGACCAGCTGCAGCACGAAGACTGCACAGAGCAGCCCGAGAAGGATCAGGGATTCGGATGACATGCGTGCAGTGTAACGGCGCCGGTCGCAGGGGCTGCGTCGGTGCGGTGCGGTGCGTGCCGTAGGTGATCGCCGTGCGGCAGCCTGCGGCAGGGTTGAGGTGGGGCGTCGGCAGCCCTGTCGTGGGTCAGCCGAACAGCGCGGCGACGCCCGCGTTGAAGCCGCCTTCGCGATGGCCGCCTGGAGGACGCCGCATGGCGTGCGCGTCGTGTGGCACTACCGCCTTGACCAGGACCAGCACGCGCGGTGGCGGAGGGTTTGCCGGTGGCGCCATCGCCTCGATGCCGACGGCCTGCCTGGTGCTGCGATTGGTCGCGTGACCGCGTTAGTGGCCGTCGCCGGCGATGCCGGTCAGCAGCGAAAGCGTTGCTGCCGCCAGACTGCCATCGACGGTCCGGCGCAGGCGTGCAGGTGGCGGTGCGTCGTGGCGCGGCCCGAAGCGCACCATGACGGTGGCCAGCACCGCCGGCAGCACGACCGCGAAGACCACGATGGCCAGTAATGCCCACAGCCAGAAATTGAAGGTTCCCATGATCGCGTGCACCCCCACGGCGAGTCCCGCCAGCGCGGCAAGCTTGGCGGATCGGCTGCGAACGCCATGTCGACAAATCCCCGCGCCTGATGCCATTGATCGGATGAATGGCGGACGACGGTGACATGGCGCCGGGTGCGGGGTGCCGCAGAAGCAGGCCACCGGCCCTCGACCATGGCGACGGTGGGCGTGGGACTGAACCCACTGCGCCGGCCGATCAACAAGCGTCGAGGTAGAACCAGCAGCCATCTTCGCGGACGAAGCGGCTGTGCTCGGTCATGCGGACCGCGCTGCCGCCGCCAATGCGGTAGCGCGCCAGGAACACCACCTCGGCGCTGTCCTCGCTGGTGGAAAGGGCACGCTGGACGGTGAGGCCGAGCCAGGTGGTACGGCCACCTTCGTCCAAGGGCAGTTCGGCCGGGCGGGTGGACGGGTGCCAGCTGGACAGCAGGTACGCGACATCACGGCGCACGTAGGCGCTGTAGCGCGCACGCATCAGGGTTTCGGCATCGGGGGCGGCCGCGTCGGCGTGGTACTGGCCGCAGCAGCGCGCGTACCCGGCAGGACGACCGCAGGGACAGGGGTCGGTAGGCGTGGAGGTCGGCATGCGGGGATTGTGCGGGATGGGACTGGGAATTGGGGAGCGGGGAGGGATGAGCGGCGGCTATGCTGTCGCCCTCGTCCTGCGGAGCGTGGCCTTGCTGGAATTGATTCCCACCGAATTGCCGTGGCTGCTGTGCATTGCGTTTGTCGCCGGGCTGGTGGATGCGGCGGTCGGCGGCGGTGGATTGATCCAGTTGCCAGGCCTGTTCGCAACACTGCCGCAGCAAGCGCCATCGTTGATCCTGGGGACCAACAAGTTCAGCGCAATGTTCGGCACCGGGGCGTCGGCCTGGCGGTATGCGCGCACGGTGCGCTTCCCGTGGCGGCCGGTGCTGTATGCAACGGCGGCAGCATTCACGTTTTCGTTCCTGGGCGCGACCGCGGTCAGCCTGATGCCCAAGCACGCGGTGCGGCCGCTGATCCTGGTGCTACTGGTCGCGATGCTGATCTACACGTTGATCAAGAAGGATTTCGGTGCGCTGCACCGGCCACGCCAGATCGGCCGTCGCGAACTGGCGACCGCATTGGCGATGGGGGCGGCAATCGGCTTCTACGACGGGTTCTTCGGCCCAGGCACGGGCAGCTTTCTGATCTTCCTGTTCATCCGCTTTTTCGGGCTGGATTTCCTGCGCGCCTCGGCGGCAGCCAAGGTGGTCAACCTGGCCACCAACCTTGCCGCGTTGTCGTTCTTTCTGCCCAGCGGACAAGTGATGTTGGCGATCGGCATCCCGATGGCGGCAGCGAACGTGGCCGGCGCGGTAGTCGGCACGCGGATGGCGTTACGCGGTGGCACGCCATTGATCCGCAAACTGTTCCTGGTGCTGGTGATCGTGCTGATCGGCAAGATGGGCTGGGATCTGCTGCACTAGCCGTGGAAACCCGCTGCCAGGGCGAGGTGATCGAAGCCGGTGACGCCACCCGGGCAAGTAGCGTCAACGTGCACTGTGTCAGCGCTTGCCGCGCGTCTGCGGGGTGCCTACCTTGGCGCCGCGCTTCTTGGCTGGCGACGGTTTCGTCGCCGCGCGTGCCGAGGCTGTCTTGCCGGCACCACGTGCTGGCCGCCCCGTCGACGCGGTTGTTGCACGCGGCTTGGCGGTGGTGGCTTTCGCTGCCGCAGATGCTGTGGCGGCCTTCTTCGATGTGACCTTGGATGTGCGTGGCGCGGCGATCGGCTTGCCCGTTCTTGACGACCGTGCAGGCTTGGCCGGATTGGGCGCGGACGCCGTTGCTGGCGAAGGCACCGCCTGCGCGTGCGACCCACCCCCTGCGTGTTTGTCCGATGCCGGCTCGCTGGCCACGGACGATATGCCCGTCTTTTTTACTTGAGCCTGTACCGTGGCGCGCGTAGGCGATGCAGTCCTGGCTTTCTTGGTCTGCTTGTTCGCCGTCGCCAGTGACTGTTTGCGCTTGTTGCTGCGCGTGTTCTCCGTTGCGGGCGATGCCTCGTACGCCGCTGGCACTGTCGGATGCGCTGGAACGGCATCCGTTGCCATGCCATCTGCGTTTGCAGCACCCTGCACTCCTGCAGGCTCGCTCGCAGCCGTGAGCGATGGCGCAGCGTCCGTCGCATCGGCAACCGCTGGCTCATCGCCACGCGAGCGTTCGGGCAGCTTCAAGCGTTGCGCCTGTTCGTCGTATTCGATCAGCAACACGCCGGAGTTATGACGGCCACTGATCTCCACGAAACACGCCCCGCCGATGAAGGGTTCCAGCGTCATCACCGACTTCAACGGCGTGGCCACCACCATCTGGAAGCCGAAATTTTCGAAGATGTTCATCGCCAATGCGGTGAACTCGTTATCGGCCTTGTCGAAGGCTTCGTCCAGCACCACCGCACAATAGCGCGGCAGTTCGCCATCTTCGCCACCGAGCTGGTAACGCAGTGCCGCCGCCAAACAGGTGGTGGCCAGTTTCTGCCGCTGACCACCGGACTTGCCGGCACCGCTGCGGTAGATCTCCACCTGCACGCGCGTTTGCGCGTCCAGTTCCACGCCGATGAATTCCACATGCAGGCGCACGTCCAGCACCTGTTCGCGCCAGCGCCGCGCCTCCGGCTCCTGCGCGCCCAGCCGCGCCACCAGCGCACGCAAGGTGGAAAACTGCGCCTCGGCCAAGGCGCGATCTTCGGTCTGCTGGTGCGACAGCACCGCGCGCAACTGCTGCTGGAATTCCTGCACCTCGGTCAGGCGGCGGTCGCTGACCTCGATGGTCAGGATGGTGTCGCGGTTGAAGGGCACCTGCTCCAAGCTGGCATTGACCTCGTCCATGCGCTGCTTGATGCCCTTGTGGGCCTCGGCAGTGTGGCGCTGCAAGGCCAGCAGGTTGTTCTTGCTCTGGGTCTGCAACAGGTCGAAGAAGCGATGCTCGTGCCGCGGCAGGCCATCGCTTTCCAGCCGATCCAGCCGTGCGAGAAAATCGTCGGCGCTGGAAAGACTCACGGTGAAGTCGCCGCTGTCTTCGGGCCACTGCTGGCAATACTTGCGGAAGCATTCCAGCAGTTGCGCGCTGAGCCGGCTGTCGCGGCCCTGGCTTTCGGCGAGTTGCTCGGCCAGGCCACGCTCGACCACACGGAAATGCGCTTCCAGATTGTCCAGCGACAGCGGGGTCAATGCGGCAAGCCGTTCCCGCAACCCCTGCAATTGGGTGGGCGTGAGCGTGGCAGTGCCAGCGCGGCCCGCGCACGCCGCATGCTGCTGCGCAAGCCGTACGCGCTCGCGCGCCAGTTGCGCGCGTTCCAGCCGCACATCGTCATAGGTGCGCTTGGCCTGGTCGCGCAAGGTGCGTGCGGTATCGATGGCCTGGCCGAGCGCGCGCAAACCGCTGTTGCCTTCGCGCAGCTGCACCAGCTGCTCATCAATATCGCTCAGGCGCTGCAGCTTGGGGCCAACGTCGATCTCGTCCCAGTCGCGCTCCACCAGCGTGTGCGCGGCGAGCTGGCGTTCCTGGTCCTGTTCGCGCTGCTTGCGCAGTGCTGCGACATCGGCATCGCAGCTGGCAATGCGCTGCGCCAGCGCCTGCGCTTCGCGCTCGAACACCTTGAGCTTGTCGCGGTTGTCGTGGCCGAGCAGCCACCGCTTGCGATCATTGACCGCGTGGCGGTCGTCCTTCTCATAGCGATCGCCGGGGTGTTTGACCTGGCCCTCGCGGGTGATGGCGCGGTCGGCGTTGCGCAGCGCGGTGGCGTTGTCCACGCAGGCGTAATCGAAGCGGCGGGTGAGCTCGTTGCGCAGCCACTCGGTGAAGGCGTGCTCGCGCAATTGCAGCTTGCCCGGCAGCGCGTCGGGATCGACCCGCCGCGAGTGCAGCTCGTCGTTGCGACGCACACGGAAATACACCAGGCGCGTGCCGATGTGGGTGCGATTGACCCATTCGCTGACCTGCGCGTAATGCCGCTCGTCCACCAGCAGCGATTGTGCAAAGCCGTGCAGTACACGCTCGATCGCACCGCGCCAGGCCATCTGGTCATCACGCACCTGCACCAGCTCGCCGACGAACGGCAGCGCGGCCTCGGCAATGCCGGTGTCTTCGCACAGCCGTGCGCGCAGGGCCTGCATCGGTGCGGGCATGCTCGATGGCGCGCGCTTCAGCGCATCCAGTTCCGCGCGGATCTCGGCAAAGCGGCGTTCGTCGTCGCGGCGCGCGCCCATGCGCTCGGCGATCGCATCGTCCAGCGCGCTGGCGTCGTGCTTGCCGTTGTCCAGTACGGTTTGCGCATGCGCGATCTGCGCGGCAAAGCCGCTGGCCCCGGCCGCCAGGGCGGTACCGAGCTGGCGGCAGGCCTGTTCGATCAGCGTACGACGGCGCAGGCGTTCGTCGCGCTCACGCTCGACGCGCGCACGCTCGCGTTCCAGTTCTTCGATCTGCTCGCCGCCGGCGGCGCGCTGCTCGCGTTCCAGCCCGACCAGCTTCTGTTCGTGGTTGTCCAGCGATTCGCGGCGCTGGCCTTCTTCGCCGGCCAGGCCGCGGTCCTGGTTGTCCAGCTCCTGCAAGCGCTCATCCAGCAGGGCCAGCCGCTGCTGCTCGCGGTAGCTGTCCACGCCCAACTGCAGCTCGCGCAACTCGCCGACGCTGTGGCGCAACGCCATCAGCGCCGCATGGTGCTCGCGCGCAGGCGTCAGCGTCTCCACCTGGCGGCGTGCAGTGACCACCGCATGGTGCGCACCATCGAGCTCTGCAAAATCCTCCACCAGCCGATCGGCGGCTTCGAAGGTGCGCGGCTCGTCCAGCATGAAGCCGCGCAGAAACGCATTGAGATCGCCCAGATTCTTGGCCGACTGAGTCTTGTGCAGCAAGCGCAGCGCCATCTCGTTGCCGATGCCCAGCGCGTGCCGGAAGCGTTCGGCGTAACCGGAGAACCCATCGAAATGCGCCACCTCCTCGCCCAGCCGCGCCTTGAGCTTGCGCAGGTCCAGGTCGAAGCCATCCAGCTCGCTGGCCACGTCGAAGCGGCGCGGCGCCACCATGTAGTGGCGGCGTACATCGGCGGCCGCATTGCCGCTGCCGGCAATCCAGAACAACCGGATCAGGCTCACCGCCTCGCCCTGCGCGTTGCGGTATTCCAGCACCAGCGCCGTCCAGGTGGCACCCTTGCGCAGGTATTGCGTGGCGATCTCGCCAGACGCGCTGTCCTGCTGATCGGCCCAGGCCCCACGCACGTACGACACCAGATTGCGATCGCGACCGCTACGCTCGGCCTCGCGCGCGGCGGCGTTGAAGTCGACGATGCTCGGTGGCGTCAGCAGTGCCGACATCGCATCCAGCAAGGTGGACTTGCCCGACCCCGAGCGCCCGACGAACAAAAAGCCCTTCTCGGCGATCGGCACCTCGGTCAAGCCGTTGAACGTGCCCCAGTTGTGCACCTGCAGGCGCCGCATACGGAACTGCTGCGCACGCTGCTCGGCCAGCGTCTCGGCGAACAAGGAAGCACCCGGCGACGCCGGCGACAGGTTGGACTGGAAATTCATTGCTCACTCACCAATAACGGAACGACAGAGGTGCCAGGGACAGACCATCACGAACGGTGACGCATTTTTTTGTGGTGCGGTGGTGCGGGATGAGCTTGGACAGGGTAGCGGATGGCGTGCGTGGACGGCTTCGCGACCAGGGTCGCTCCTACAAGAGCAGGTTTGCTGTTGCAGTTTGCATTTCGGGGCCCCATACCGCAGCGGCAAGGCCGGCAGATACAAGCCGTAGGGCGGCGCGCATGGATGGGCGAGGTTTTTGTAAGGGACAGGGATGTCCCTTACAAAAATTTCTGCCGGACTTGCGCACCCGCAGCGCCGCAGGCGCGGAGGGCGCGAGGACGGGGTGTGCTTTCTTTTTGGTTACTTTTTCTTTGCACAAGCTAAAGAAAAGTGACTCGCGCCCGAAAGGGCGTGAAAGCTCTGCCCTACCAAACACAACCCGTAACACTTCACGCACCGCCTGACACCGCGCCCTCATCCGCCCTTCGGGCACCTTCTCCCGCAGGGAGAAGAGAGATGCAAGAGGCATCACTCCAGCGCAACCTCCCCCTCTCGCAACTGCCGATACGCCAGCACCAACGCCTGCACATCCTCCGCCGAGAACAACAGCTTTAACACCGGCGACACCTCGTAACGCTCCTCGCTGCCGCGTAGCCGCGACAGCAACTGGTTGTCGCGCATCTTGCCGATGGCCGTCATCACCCGCCGCGTGAACCCAGCCTTGTCGGTGGAGACGTTCTTCTCGTACACCGACAACGCCTCCACCAACTGCGCCTCGTCCACCACCGCGCGCTCGCCGCGCGTATCCGCCTCGGCCAGCTGCTGGCGCAGAAACAACAACAGCACCGACTCGATGAAGGTCAGCGGCGCGCTGCGCAGCAAGCTGGGCGATTCCAGCTCGGCGGTGTCGGCCTGGCGGGTGAACGCCACCCCGCCCTCGCGGTCCAGCACCAGCTCCAGGAACAGCTCGCACAACACCTGGCGGATGGCCGCTTCATTGCGCAGCAGCGCCGGCCATAACGCGCCATGCCGCTGCGCATCGATGCTGGGCCCGGCCAGCAACTGGCACAGCGCGCGGCGCGCCTCGAACGGCAGCGTGCCGGTGTCGCCCAGGAACAGCGCACCGCCCGGTACGTCGCCGGCGGCATCGCTGGCGCGCAGCGGCGTGGCTCTGTCGGCGGCGCCCTCGTCGTCCTTGTGCATGTCGGACCGCGCCTGCTCAGACCAGTTCATTGCGTTTCTCCCGGGTAAACCACACCAAGGGAATGCGCGCACGGCGTACCGCGCCGTCGCCGCCTTCCCATTGCACCGTCTCCATCTGGCCGTCGATCACCATGCCGTGGCGCGTGCCCAGCGACAGATAACCGATCACGCTACCCAGCCCCTGTACCGCAGGGCGCCGCTGCAGCGCATCGCCAATGGTGAGCCGCAGCTGTTGCCCAAGCAGCACATACAGATCGTTGCGCAAGGTGCGCACATCGATCTCCGATTGCGCGACCAGGTCGCCCACGCTGTCCAGCGAGATGTCCGCCGCATCGGCGGCGTGCACGCGGCCATCGACCTGGGTCAGCCGCGGGTCGTGCAGCCGCCATTGCGACAGCGAGCGCAGCCGGCTGCTGCTCAGCGCCTGGGTGTAGCCGGTGGCGGCGGTGGCGTGCAGGCTGTCGCGCAGCTGCAGGGCTTCGCCCTGGGCCTGCTTGAGCAACTGGTTGAGCCTGCGCTGTTCCAGATAGCCGCGGCTCTGCACGAACCCGCGCAGGCTGCGTGCGAAATGCTGCATCACCGTGTGCACTTCGCCACCGCGCTCCAGCAGCGTGCCGGTGAGCCCGCGCAGGAAGGCGCGTTCGCGACGATCGAGCTTGCGCGCGAAACCGCGTGCAAGCAGGGCGTCCAACGCCTGGTCCAGCTGGCTGCTTTGCTGGGTGTCGTTGAGCAGGCTCCAGAACGCCTCGAAGGTGCGCCCGGCCTCGCTGTCGGCGATCACGTCCACGCCGTTGAACAGCTGCTCCAGCACATCGCCGCGCGCGCCTTCGTCATCGATGATGCGCTCGCGGAACTGGCGGTTGAGCTGCTCGAAGTCGTCGCGGACGCGATGGAAGTCTTCGGCCAGTTCGTCGGACAGGTGGATGAGGTCGCGGGTGCGCTCCAGCGCGCGCTTGCCGTCCAGCGTAGCGACGCGACCGGCAGCCACGCGCTCGATCTCGGCATCGAGGCGCGCGCGTTCTTCGCGCAATGCGGCCAGCCGCGTGTCCGGGTCGGCTTCGGTCTGGCCGGCCAGTTGCACCAGCTGCTGGATCACCAGCGACAGCCGGCTCTCGGTGGCACTGCTGCCGCTCTCGCGCAGGCCGGCGATGCAGCGGATCGCCTGGGTGGCCGCACGCGAAAGTTCGTATTCCTCTTCGGCAGCGCCTTCGGGCAGGCGGCGTTCCAGCCAGCCCTGCGCCAGCCAGTGCGCCAGATAGGCCTGCGCGGTGCGCGGCAGCTCGCGCAGAAGTTCATCGCCGCGCAGCGCGTCCAGCTGGCGCTGCAGGCGCGCGTGCAGCACTGCCGACGGCAACCGGCGTTCGCCATCCATCAACAGCGTCTGCAGCAGGCCGATCAGCTCCGGGGCATGATCGGCGGCCAGCAGTTTCCAGGCCGGCTGCTCGCGCAACTGGCGATAGCCGGCAATCCGTGCCTGGTGCTTCATGGCGACTGCAGGGGCTGCCTCAACGCTTGCCGCCCACTTCGAGGAACTGCAGGAATTCGGCGCGCGTGCGCGCGTCTTCGCGGAAGCTGCCCAGCATCTTGGAGGTCACCATGCTGACGCCGCGCTTGTGGATGCCGCGGGTGGTCATGCACTCATGCGCGCCTTCCACCACCACGCCGACGCCGCGCGGTTGCAGTACGTCCTGGATGCACTGGGCGATCTGCGCGGTCATCTTTTCCTGCACCTGGAAGCGGCGCGCATAGCTTTCCACCACCCGGGCCAGCTTGCTGATGCCCACCACCTTGCCGCTCGGCAGGTAGCCGACGTGCACCTTGCCGATGATCGGCGCCATGTGGTGCTCGCAATGGCTTTCGTAGGAGATGTCGCGCAGCACGATCAGTTCGTCGTAGCCGGCCACTTCCTCGAAGGTACGCTCCAGGTACTCGCGCGGTTCCTCGCGGTAGCCGCTGAACCAGTCGCCATAGGCTTCGGCCACCCGGCGCGGGGTGTCCAGCAGGCCTTCGCGGGCAGGGTCTTCGCCGGCCCAGCGCAGCAGGGTGCGCACGGCGTCTTCGGCCTGGGCCTGGGTGACGGAGGAATCGGGCTGGTCGGACTGGCTCATGCGCAAGTGCACCCAAAGGGGGCGAGCATGGTACCCGAGGACGGGGTGGCGGCCCCAGTGGCAGTTGCGGCGGCTGCCGCGGGTTCAGTGACTATTTATTCAGTACTGAATTGATAGCATCCATAACAATTATGGCGAGTACACTGCTCTCGCCCGCGCCCAGCTCAGCTCCGGGCTGTTGGTAGCCGCCCGGCAATGGCAGCGGCTGGCCGACCAGGCCTTTGAAGCGTTCGGCCTGTCCAGCGCCTGCACCGGGCCCTTGCTGATGGTGGGCCGCTCCGGCGGCGGCATCCGCCAGGTGGCGCTGGCCCAGCAGCTGGGCATGGAAGGCGTCTCGCTGGTGCGGCTGCTGGACAAGCTGGCCGCGCAGGGGCTGGTGCGGCGCGAGGCCGACAGCAGTGACCGCCGCGCCAACCAGTTATGGCTCACCGACGAGGGCCAGGCGCTGGTGGTGCGGATCGAGGCCCGGCTGGATGCGCTGCGTACCGAGGTCTTCGGCACGCTCAGCGAGGCGCAGGTGCAAGTGGTGCTGACGCTGTGGGAGCAGATCGCGCAGGCACATGCGCGGCTGGGCCAGTCAGGGCCGAGCGGCTGACGGAACGGCGCAAGTGGCTGTCAGGCCTAGCGCAGTGCAGGCAATGCGGCCCACGACGCCCCGGCGCCCGGCATGGTGTGGTTCCCCACCTGGACCGTGCTCGCCAGCGTCTACCTGTTGGGGCACGTTTCCGGCCATTCCTGCAGTTACCCAAGCACTTGGACCACCTCCGCCTGCATCTGCCATGCAGCAAATTCCTGTTCGAAATCGGCCAGCGTCAGCAGCCCCATGCAGGCGTGTGCACCGATCGGCAACGGGTGCCCGGCAGCCAGTTTGCGGACCAGCAGAATTGCCGCAAAACATGGGATTTCTGGCCCATGCAACATCGGAGCGGTGAGATCCCACTGCAGCCACAAGGGCACTGCGGTCTCGCCAGCATCCACGGCATGCGCCTGCCCGCGCAGGTCCACGCGCATGCCGCCCAGATCGGTACCAAAGCGGTCGAACCAGCGCCCGGCACGCGCAAGCAGCCTGGCCACGCGTGCCATTGGCAGCGGCACGCCGTGCTGACGCAGCCAGGCGATGACCGCCAGGCAACGCTGAAGGAAGGGCACTTCCAGCGCGGCGCGAAACTGCACCGTCCGCACGCCGGGATAACGCTGCGGCAGCAGGTCATGGTCGGGCACATCGCAGGGCGAAGCCAGGCGTGATGCCAGCCGCGCGAACTGCACACGCACCGGCCTCGACCAGCCCACCACCTGTTGCCAGCGGCCATCGTGCCACCACGCAAACGGCGTGCCGCAGTACGACAGCACTGCGCGCACGGTAGCCAGCCCCAGCGGCGTGCCCTGTGCAGGCGCGATCACCATGCCGATCTCGTGCAAGGCCGCAAAGCGCGGCAACAACGCGTCGATCACCGCGCTGGAGAGCGCAGGCAACGTGCTGGCACCACTGATGGCGACCCGCTGCGCCTGACGCGCAGACGCATCCAGCGCCGCCGCAAAGTCGCGTACGAAGGCGCGGCCATCGGCCAGGTCGATGTAATGCATGCCGGCCTGCAGGCAGCTGCGGGCCACCGCATAGGCCTGCCCCTGGAATGGCCCGGCCGTGTGCACCACCGCATCGGCACCGGTAGCCGCCAGCCGGGTCGTGAAATCCTCCGCGTCGATATCCAGCCGGTACGTTGAAATGCATCCAGCGGCGGCCTCCGGC
Source organism: Xanthomonas cucurbitae (assembly GCF_002939885.1). Taxonomy (GTDB): domain Bacteria; phylum Pseudomonadota; class Gammaproteobacteria; order Xanthomonadales; family Xanthomonadaceae; genus Xanthomonas; species Xanthomonas cucurbitae. The sequence goes on along the minus strand of NZ_MDED01000014.1, from coordinate 76,866 downwards.
CAGTGCACGGCAACCTCGCCGGGATGCCGGCCGGCGGCAATCACATGCACCTGCGGAGTAGCCGCCAGCGCCCGCACGATGCGCGCTCCGAAGTGCCCGAAACCACCCAATACCACCACCCGGTATGTCATCGCTTGCTCACCGTCTGCCTGCCGCACAGTATCGGCGACCACAGCGGTATTGGTGCCCCGCCCTGGCGAAGCCGGCTCAGTGCCGGCGACCCGCGTGGCCAGGCCACTCTCCAGCGCGTCGTGCAACACCTGCAACGCCTGGCGTGTGACGCGCGCCTGTGCGGCGGCTTGCTTGCAGGCCAGTACGGTCTTCGGGTCGGCCCATGCGCGTTGCTGCGCTGCCAGTGCTTGCATTAAGCCGAGTTGCGGGACACGTCGGCTTGGACGAATTGTTAGCGCTCATCCGCTTTGCGGCGCATGATCTCGGCCAGAGTAGGGTCCTCAGGCCGTTCGGCTCGGGGCATACTGGAACTCCGGCGCGGGGCGCCCCGCGCCGTTCCGAAACACGCAAAGCAAGCGAGTGCGAGGAGCCAGCCGAACAGGCACCACACACCAAAGACCAAGAATGGCCGCGCCATATAGCCGATTGCAGCCTGCGCGGAGGGATCGTCGGTGCCCTTGAGATACATAAGGATGAAGGGCAAGCGATGCAAACCGCCGATTGCGAACCATCCGGCCGTGGTCATAGTCGCCTGCGCGGCAAAGAGCCACCGGCTTGCCGGCCGGCCGCGCCAGAGCAGAACCGCGCCTATCGCCAACACTGCGTCGAAGGCGAAGCTGTAGAGCGCACTCGGAGACATCAGATATCTCAGCTCGAAGCCGATTCGATAGGGAACGAGAGTGGCGAGCTTCCAAGCCGCGATCGCTAACGAGAGGCCGGCCAGTGCTTTACTGAACGTTGGGAGCCTTAGAACTTTTTCCATGGGCGCTAGAGCCTGAGTTAAGCCGAGCCGCGAAGCAACATCGGCTTGAATGAGTTGTTAGGCAGTGAGTGGCCGCACTCGGCGAACCGACACGAGATTGCGTCTTTATTCAACATCGCTTTCTAGCGACACGATCAAGATGCGATGGGCAAACGCCTTAGCGTCATCTTCGGTCTCCAGTTCAACAACCTCGTACCTTTCATTGGAAAGCAATTCCTTCCACGACAAATTCTGATCCGCGAACGCACGGGCGAGCTCTTCCTTGAGATCGCGAAAAGCTGGCGAAGAGCGGACGCTACGTGCATACAAACCGCATGACACAGCTAGGGACAGCCCATCCTCAGCGTTGAACATCGTGCGCAGAGTTTTTTCAACGATAGGGTAGCCCATTTGGTGCCTAACACCTAAGTTAAGCCGACCCGTAGCGGGGTGGCGACTGGGTGCTAGCGTAGCGGAAAAGCACCCAGGCGGTGCCCCGATGCGGGTTTGGCTTGAGCGAATTGTTAGGCGGCACCTACTTACCCCAACGCCAACGCGGCGGCTCACCTTTGACCCAGCAGATGGCCACGAGAATTAGTAGAACTGCCCAGATATAAATCTGAAAAATTACCGGCTCAACGACCGGCGGGAAGATGAAGAACCCGGCAACTAGAAGAACGAACGCGATACCATAAACAAGCCAGCCTTGCCAGACACTTGGCAGTCCCCAGCCCCATCCGTAAGTCTTGGCAGGAAACCAGTAATCCTTTTTGCCTGGCATGAAACTCTCCTATGTCGCCTAACGCCTGAATTAAGCCGAGCCGCGAAGCGGCTTCGGCTTGAATGAATTGTTAGCCGTCAAGCGTGAGGCACAGCCACCCGACAAGCATCGCAGAATTTATCAATGTCGATCTGCGAGATGGAGTTGGGTTGCCCCATACCAGCTGTTGCGTACACATGGACGAGGTGCCGGCCGTCCGGGGGCAATGAGAAGTTAAAGATAGACGTGGATCTATGCTTCAACTTGTTGAGGGCAACACCGAGGCTGGCGTCGGTTGGACTGCAGTTCGGTGGGATCGCGCCTTGGCCTTCAGTTAAAGAGGCGAACCACACCTCATCAGTGCCGGAGACGTTAGTGACGATGCTCCCAGCTAGGGCGTTCAAGGCCGATTTAAGCGGCGAGTTAGCCCAGCCAGCCTCGTTTGACTTTGCATCTCGGCGACGCAGGAGCTCATTCTGGATGTAATCGAGATGTTCGAACGCCTCTTGACTTGTCGCGTAAGCGTCACTTTGACGCAAGGGCCAGCTGCGGCGAAACCCTGAAGAACAGTCTTGGACGCGGCGTATGGATTCAGCCAAGTTCCGTGGCGCGTTTCCAGTGCGATCGATCAGAAATTCCGTAAACCGTCCTTCCATTTCCGAACTCCCGTAATGTTGGTTTGACGGCTAACGCTTGAATTAAGCCGAGTTGCGAAGCAACTTCGGCTTGAATGAGTTGTTAGGCAGTGAGTGGCCGCAAAGGCTTGGATCGTGCAACCATGCTCCCCAGCACTGCCGCCTGAGCCAAGTGTGCCACAGGTTGTGGGATTGAGCTTGCTCAGCAATGCAGCGGCGCGTGGTACCACCGAAGCCAAGCGCAATGAGCGCGGCGCGTCAACGACGGACAAGGGCGAAGCACTGAACTTACCGCACCCCACAAAAGTGATGACTATTGCCCGGAGCCGACCGCATGCACGCTAGCGAACTCACCGAAGCGGCAACAACCAACGTATTTGCTCCACCACAGCCTAACGCCTGAGTTAAGCCGACCTGCGAAGCGGGTTCGGCTTGAACGAACTGTTAGGCCCTAACCGAGGCATCAGGGTGCCGGGCCACATATGCATTTACCAGTGATGCCAAATTGTCTTTGTACTCATAGAACTCAGTGTCAAGACGATCCATCTCGGCCTGATACTCTGGATTGTCGGAGAATGACTCATGTTGCGACCATCTTTCCGTCCGATTCCGGGAGGGTGATGAGTTGGGGAACCAGGAAACTGCGCGTGCCAAGAGACGGTGGGAATTGGTTGCACCAACAACCTCAAGGTGCCGGAGGATCTCAAGGCAGTGATTGCCGAGCGAGTTTGTGAATAGCTGGTCAAAGCCACCGTTATGTACCTCTCCGTCTAGGCACCACAGCAAGTAGACGAGGCGTGCCTGATCAGTAAGGCGCTCAATGTGCTCTGTAACTCCATCGCCCTCGTCAAAGACTGTGTCCAGAGCGGAGTTGAAGATCTCATATGCCGGATCATCTTTTTTTAGTGCGTCAAAGAATCGCATGGTTTCCTTAGGGCCTAACGCCTGAATTAAGCCGACCCGCGAAGCGGGTTCGGCTTGAATGAATTGTTAGCCGTTCTGCCCGCGACGGTCACACGACACCCCGCAAGTGAGTGGCGACCTGAGAAAGAACCTTGTGGCGAAAGTCGAACAAGTCGGACTGCACTGCAATCACCTGCTCAAGAACTTGTCCGGCTTGCTCCGCCTTGTCCACATGCCGCTTGCGAGTGCTGCCAAGGAACGCACCGTGAGCGAGCGAACGTTGCTCGGCAAGAACGCGATGGCACACCGCAATGTGGTTGGATATGTCAGCAAGCCGCTTATCCACAATGTTGAGCATGCTCAAAGGATCTCGCTCTCCGCTGCGAAGCATCTCATCGTAGATTCCGATGGAGTCTCCGAACTCGTCAACAATCATCAGATCACCAAGACGCTGATTGAACGGCTAACACCGGAGTTAAACCGCGCCGCGAAGCGGCGTCGGCTTGGACGAATTGTTAGGCGCTAGGCCCGTTATCTACAAGCTTGACCGCCGCTAGCACAGATTGGCCATGCCTCGCGATGACGATGACCGCAGCGAGGCTGAAAAGCGAAAAGACGAGTGCAACCCAAAGCGACATGTGCCACAGAAGTGCGCTGAAGCTAACGAAGAGTGTAATCAGCCCAGCGACAGCTAGCCCGGTAGCTACCCCAATGCTTCCCACTTTCCGAAAGTGAGCATAGGAGTCTGGCCCATACAGCAAGTATGGCTGTACGTACTGCCAGACAACTATCCAGATCGGGATGCCCAGAGCAGCTGCAGCAAACGAGACATGCAGTGCAACGGAGGTCAGCTTGACCTGAAGAAGAACCAGGACAATCGCGGCGGAGAAGCTGCCACCGCCAATGGCCGCACTCCGCATCTGACCTAAGTAGCTTTCTGAAATGCGGCGCGTGACAGGCGCTAGCGTCGTTTCGAAGTTCGTACTCACCGCACACTTTCCTCCTAGCGCCTAACAACTATTGGACCGCCGAAATGCGGTGTTGTGGCGATTATCTCCGATTGCAGATTCGTTGTGAATAGGGGAATTCCTAGCTCCAGTCAAGGGATTGCACGATGGCAAGCGAACGCAACCTTTGCGAGGCTTCCAGCGTTATCCAGCAAAGGCGTAGGCGTATGAGGTACACCTCCAAAAACGATGGCGTAACAGCACGTCCACCGATGCGGTTACTCGATCAGGTGCGCGACCGGCTGCGCGTAAAGCACTACAGCCTACGCACCGAGCAGGCCTATCTCAGCTGGATACGGCGCTTCATCCTGGCCAGCGGCAAGCGCCATCCGGCACAGATGGGGCAGGCAGAGGTCGAGGCCTTCTTGACGCGGCTGGCCACGGATGGCCAGGTGTCTGCGGGCACCCAGAACCAGGCCCTGGCGGCGCTGTTGTTTCTCTACCGCGAAGTGCTGCGCATCGAGCTGCCTTGGATGGAAAACCTGGTGCGTGCCAAGCGACCCAGGCGCATTCCGGTGGTGCTTTCGCGCGAGGAGGTTGCACGTCTGCTGGCGGTGCTGGAGGGGCCTTGCTGGCTGATGGCCAGCCTGCTCTACGGCAGCGGGATGCGGTTGATGGAATGCCTGCGCCTACGCATCAAGGACGTGGATGCCGCGCGTGGCGAGATCGTGGTGCGCGATGGCAAGGGCGGCAAGGATCGGCGGGTGCCGCTGCCGCTCAGCCTGCGAGAGGCGCTACAACGGCAACGCGACCGTGCGCTGGTAGTGCATGCGGCCGATCTGGTGGCCGGTGCCGGGCGGGTGTTCCTGCCGCATGCGTTAGCGCGCAAGTACCCCAATGCCGACGTGGAGCAGGGGTGGCAATACCTGTTCCCCTCTGCGCGCCGGTCGCGGGATCCGCGCAGCGGCCGGCCTGGCCGGTATCATGTCTCTGAAGAGATTCTTCAGCGTGCCGTGCAGTCGGCAAGGCAGCGGGCTGGTATCGTCAAGCCGGCGACCTGCCACACGTTGCGGCATTCGTTCGCCACACACCTGCTGGAGGCCGGCCACGATATCCGCACGGTGCAGGAACTGCTGGGCCACAAGGACGTGACCACCACGCAGATCTACACGCATGTGCTGGGACGCGGTGCGTCGGCGGTCCGCAGTCCGCTGGATGGGCTGGGCGGTGTCGGTGGTGAGGCGTGAGGTACCGCGCGACCTATCCACTGGAGGGATGGTTGCTGCCAAGCTCTCCCCTGAAGCGCTCCGCCTTGTTTAGGAGACTCTGAAGCCTCGTCGATCAGCCATGGCTCGCGCTCCCGCGCTGCTGCTTTCAAGCTTGATGATGCACGCGGGGCTTGGCCGGCGTGCGTCGGTCGCGTTGCTGGCGTGCCTGCGGTGGACCAGAGGCAACAACACGCATGAGAAGTTACTTTCAGCTTCTCCCGGCATCAACAGCCTTCATGCCGCCGCAACGGTGACGCATTCACGCTGTTGGCAACGTCCCCCGCCTGGAGTTGCACCCATGATCCGTGTTCTTGCCCCGCTGGCCGCCGCCGTGCTGTTGTCCGCCTGCGCCTCCAACCAGGTAGCACAGGTCCAGCCGATCGATGGCGTGATCTCCGGCCAGTGCCATATCGAGCGGGTGCGGGGCATCGTCGGGTTGGCGGCGGCCCGGCAGACCATCGAGCGCGCACGCGTGGATAGCGACAGCCTGCAGGTGAGCGTGCGCCGCGGTGCACGTGCCAGCGGCGATACCACTGCCAGCGGCCTGGGCGATCCGGCGCAGGGTGCCAGCGCCAGCGGCGGCGACCACCTCACCATCGAGACCGGGCCGTACAACAACATCACCGCAGTGTATTGCGGCTGAGGAATCGGGAATCGGGAATCGGGAATCGGGAATCGGGAATCGGGAATCGGGAATCGGGAATCGGAAAGCATCGCGGCTTTTCGGTTCCCGATCCAGCCCATTCACTTGCGTTTCGAAATGCACTTTGCCGCTGTCTTGCGCTTGGCACGCGAGGCAGTGAGGAACTTCAACGTGGCCGCTTCCCACTGCCGCTCGCCGCGCACGCCGGTCGCCATGGCCTGCAATTCGCCGGCGCGCCAGCCTGCGAACACGCAGGGGTCGATGTAGGCCTTGCGGCATACCGAGGGCGTATTGCCCAGGGCATCTGCCACCTCGCGGATGACATCGTTCTGCACCTGCTTGAGCGCGCGTTCGCTGCTGCGCTCGGGCAACGGCAGCCGGGCCAGGCGTTGCAACGCAGCCAACGTGCCGCCCCAGGTGCGGAAATCCTTGGCGGTGAAGTCCTCGCCCATGGCCTCACGCAGGTAGTCGTTGACCTCGCCCGAATCCACCGGCTGCAGCTGGCCTGCGTCGTCGCGATACTGGAACAGCGATTGTCCCGGCAGTTGCTGGCATTGCCGGATCAGCGTGACCAGCTGCTTGTCGTCCACTTCGATGTCGTGCTCCTGCCCGCTCTTGCCGCGGAATTTCAGCCGCGCGCGCCCGCCCTTGAGAAATTCCATGTGCCGGTTGCGCAGCGTGGTGAGCCCGTAGGAGCGATTGCTGCGCGCATATTCGGCATTGCCCACGCGCACCAGCGTGTCGGCCAGCAGTGCCACCACGATGGCCAGCACCTTTTCGCGTGGAAAGCCTGGCACGGCCAGATCGCGGCGCAGGCGGCGGCGTAGTTTCGGTAGCGCGGTGCCAAAGGCGATCACGCGCTCGAACTTGCCTTCGCCCCGCACCTGCGCCCACTCGGCGTGATAGCGGTACTGTTTGCGCCGCCGTGCATCGCGCCCGGTGGCCTGCAGGTGGCCATTGGGCTTGGCGCAGATCCATACCTCGGTGTAGGCCGGTGGAATGGCCAGCGCGCGGATGCGCTGCAAGGTGTCGGCATCGGCGATGCGTTGCCCATCCGCATTGCGGTAGCTGAAGCTCTTGCCGGCGCGGCGGCGGCTGATGCCGGGCTGCTGGTCGTTGACATAGGTCAGCCCGGCCGCACGCGCGGTGGCCTTGGCCTGAACCACGGCGGCGGCAGTGGCGACGGCCGCCGTGGCCGCCGCTGCACCTGCGGCAACGGTGGCGAGCTTGCCGGCCGTGCTGGCCGCGACGGTGGCCTTGCGAAGAACGCGTTTGGCTTTCATTGCATACAGATCGGAAGTGGTCGGCCGATTGTTGGGCCTGTCCAGACTAGGCCACGTCAACGCCATGACAACGGCGTGTGCGCAAGCCATGCCGGTTGTGCAAATTGTGCTTATGCTTGGGCCTTGCCCTTTGTCTGGAGTCATCGATGCGCGCTGTCCTGCCTACTGCCCGCCTGGCCTGCCCCCTGCTCGTGCTGGCTGCATTGAGTGCCTGCAACAAGCCGCAACCGGACGAGCAGGAAGCGGTTACCGCCAAGGCGCAGCAAGCGGTCGAACAGGCCTCAGCGCCAGCCCCGGCCACCGCACCCGAGGCCCCGCCGATCGGCAGCTGCGATGCCACGCAGGTGCAGTCCCTGGTGGGCCAAGCCCTCACCGATGCGGTGAGTGAACAGGCGCGCAGCGATGCCGGCGCCAAGTCGGTGCGCGTACTCAAGCCCGGCCAGATGGTGACCATGGAATTCAACGGCGAACGGCTCAATCTGGAAGTGGATGCCAAGAACGTCGTCACCTCGGTACGCTGCGGCTGAGCACCGCCTGGCGCCGCTCGCCGAAGCGGCGCCAAGCCAGCTGCCGCAAGGGATTTGCGCGGGTCTCGTTGCAGCTGTAACGGTGTATTGCGGCACCGCATCAACTGTGGTCTAGTCGATCATCCGGTGACCTCTTGGAACGCTCCACGGATCGAGCGGTGCAACGTCGTCGCCGCTCTCCCAAGATCGCAAAGAGGCAGACATGGCCCCCCGCACTCGCCAAGGGCTCAACGACTACGGTCTCTACAACAGCGCGCGCGATGAGCGCGACGCCTGTGGGTTTGGCATGGTCGCCCAGCTGGACGACCAGCCTTCCCGTTCGCTGGTGGACACCGCAATTGCGGCGCTCTCGCGCATGACCCACCGCGGCGGCGTGGCCGCCGACGGGCTGACCGGCGATGGCTGCGGTTTATTGATTCGCAAACCCGATGCGTTCCTGCGCGGGTTGGCGCGCGACGCCGGCATCCCGCTGGGCACGCGCTACGCGGCCGGCGTGGTGTTCCTGCCGCTGGACGACGCCGATGCCGCCCGATGTCGCGCCGAACTGGAAAGCCAGTTGCTCAGCGTCGGCGTGCAACTGCGGGGCTGGCGCGTGGTGCCCACCGACGACAGCGTGTGCGGCCAACTGGCGCGCGAGACGTTGCCGCGCATCGAGCAGGTGTTTGTCGATGCCGGTGCCGACCACACCGAAGACGGCTTCACCCTGGCGCTGTTCCTGGCGCGCCGCCGCGCCGAACAGCAGCTGCAGGGCGTGCAGGACTTCTATGTCACCACGCTCTCGCCCAATGGCATCAGCTACAAGGGCATGGTGCTGCCGGACAAGCTGAGCACGTTCTACCCGGACCTGCAGCGCAGCGACCTGTCCTCCAGCGCGATCGTCTTCCACCAGCGCTTTTCCACCAACACGCTGCCGCGCTGGCCGCTGGCACACCCGTTCCGGTTGCTCGCCCATAACGGCGAGATCAACACCATCGAAGGCAACCGCCGCTGGGCGCAGGCGCGCAGCAAGGTGTGGCAGACCCCGCGCTTCGATATCGCGCAGTTCGATCCGGTGATCTCCATGCACGGCTCCGATTCGCAGAGCCTGGACAACATGCTGGAGCTGCTGATCGCCGGTGGCATGGACCTGCTGCAGGCGCTGCGCATCCTGGTGCCGCCGGCCACCCAATCGCTGGAATTCAAGGACGCCGACCTGGCCGCGTTCTACGAGTTCTATGGCCTCAACACCGAGCCGTGGGACGGCCCGGCCGGCATCGTGGCCTGCGACAGCCGCTACGCGGCCTGCATGCTCGACCGCAACGGCCTGCGCCCGGCGCGCTGGATGCTGACCTCCGACCGCCACTTCCTGGTGGCCTCCGAGGCCGGGGTGTGGGAACTGCCGGCCGAGCGCATCACCCGCAAGGGCAAGCTGGGTCCGGGCGAGATGATGGCCATCGATCTCAAGCGCGGCGACCTGCTGGACTCGGACGCCATCGACCGCATCAACCGCGCGCGCGCGCCGTACAAGCAATGGCTGCAGCAGGGCGTGACCTATCTGCAGACCGAGCTGATCGACCCTTCGCTGGTGGAAGAACCCTTCAGCGAGCAGACCCTGCGCAGCTACCACAAGCTGTTCCAGCTCAGCACCGAGGAAGTGGAGCAGATCCTGCGCCCGCTGGCCGAGACCGAGCAGGAAGCCACCGGCTCGATGGGCGACGACACCCCAATGGCGGTGCTCAGCCGCCAGACCCGGCCGCTGTACGACTACTTCCGCCAGGCCTTCGCGCAGGTCACCAACCCGCCGATCGACCCGCTGCGCGAAGGCATCGCGATGTCGCTCACCACCCAGCTCGGCAAGGAGACCAATATCTTCCATGCCGGTGCGCAGACGGTGAACCACGTCATCCTCAACTCGCCGGTGCTCAGCCAGCGCAAGCTGCGCCAGCTGCTGAAGATGGAGCAGTACCTCGAACGCAATCGGCTGATCGACCTGTCCTACAGCGTGGAAGAAGGCCTGAAGTCCGGCCTGGAACGCATCTGCCAGGAAGTGGAAGCGGCCGCGCGCGATGGCGCCGTCATGCTGTTGCTATCCGACCGCTACCCGGTGCCGGACCGGCCGATGGCGCATGCGCTGCTGGCCACCGGCGCGGTGCATCACCACCTGTGCAAGGTGGGCCTGCGCTGCGACGTCAACCTGATCATCGAAACCGGCACCGCGCGCGATGCGCACCACATGGCCTGCCTGCTCGGGGTCGGTGCCACCGCGGTGTATCCGTACCTGGCCTACCAGACCCTGTTCGATCTGGGCCGGCGCGGCATCCTGCAGCTGAGCAAGGGCGGCGAGCAGTCGCAGATCGGCCGCCGCTACCGCAAGGGCATCTACAAGGGCCTGTCCAAGATCATCTCCAAGATGGGCATCTGCACCATCGCCAGCTACCGCGGCGCGCAGCTGTTCGAAATCGTCGGGCTGGACCCGGACGTGGTGGAACTGTGCTTTGCCGACACGCCTGCGCGCATTGGCGGTGTTGGTCTGTCGCGGCTGGATACCGAGGCGCGCGAGCTCACCGCACGCGCCTGGAACGACCAGCTCAAGCCGGAAGTGGGCGGCCTGCTCAAGTACGTGCACGGCGGCGAATACCACATGTACAACCCCGACGTGGTCATGACGCTGCAGCGCGCCACCCGCACCGGCGATGCGGGCGATTGGCAGAAGTACGTGGACGCGGTGCATGCACGCCCGGCCTCCACGCTGCGCGACCTGGTGCAGCTCAAGCGTGCCGACACCCCCACCCCGCTGGACGAAGTGGCCCCGGCATCTGATGTGCTGCGCCGCTTCGACAGCGCCGCCATCAGCCTGGGCGCGCTGTCGCCCGAGGCGCACGAAGCATTGGCCATCGCGATGAACCGCCTGGGCGGACGCAGCAATTCCGGCGAAGGCGGCGAAGACCCGGCCCGCTACGGCACCGAGAAGCGCTCCAAGATCAAGCAGGTGGCCTCCGGCCGCTTCGGTGTCACCCCGGAATACCTGGTCAACGCCGAGGTGCTGCAGATCAAGGTCGCCCAGGGCGCCAAGCCCGGCGAAGGCGGCCAGCTGCCCGGCCACAAGGTCAACGAGCTGATCGCCCGGCTGCGTTACGCCAAGCCCGGCATCGGCCTGATCTCGCCGCCACCGCACCATGACATCTATTCGATCGAAGACCTCGCCCAGCTGATCTACGACCTCAAGCAGGTCAACCCGACCGCGCTGGTGTCGGTGAAGCTGGTGGCGCATGCCGGCGTCGGCACGATCGCAGCCGGCGTGGTCAAGGCGGGCGCCGACCTGATTACCGTCTCCGGCCATGACGGCGGCACCGGCGCCAGCCCGGTCAGCTCGATCCGCTATGCCGGCGTGCCATGGGAACTGGGCGTGGCCGAGTCGCACCAGGCGCTGGTGGCCAACGACCTGCGCGACCGCACCATCCTGCAGACCGACGGCGGCCTGAAGACCGGCCTGGACGTGGTCAAGGCCGCCTTGCTGGGCGCCGACAGCTTCGGCTTCGGCACGGCGCCGATGATCGTGCTGGGCTGCAAGTACCTGCGCATCTGTCACCTCAACAACTGCGCCACCGGCGTGGCCACCCAGGACGAGCGCCTGCGTGCGGGCTACTTCACCGGCCTGCCCGAGCGCGTGGAGCACTTCTTCCGCCTGCTGGCCGAAGAAGTGCGGCAGTGGCTGTCGTACCTAGGGGTGCGCTCGTTGGACGAGATCGTCGGCCGCACCGACCTGCTGGAGCAGCTGGAGGTCTCTCCGCGCCCGGGCGTCAAGGTCGACCTCTCGCGCCTGCTCACCCATGCGCGCTACGACGGCGGCCATTGCGCCGCCCAGCGCCTGTACGAATCGCCGGACAGCCTGGCCACGCAGATGGACGGCCTGCTGGCCGATGCCATCGCCCACAAGACTGGCGGCGACCATCGCTTTTTGATCCACAACACCGACCGCTCGATCGGCGCGCGCCTGTCCGGTGCCATCGCGCGCGCGCATGGCAACCACGGCATGAGCGATGCGCCGTTGAACCTGCGCTTCCGCGGCACCGCCGGGCAGAGCTTCGGCGCGTTCAATGCCGGCGGCCTGCAGCTGGAACTGGAAGGCGAAGCCAACGACTACGTCGGCAAGGGCATGGCCGGCGGCCGGCTGGTGGTGCGTCCGCCGCGTGGCGCGCGTTTCGAAGCGCGCAGCACCCCGATCGTGGGCAACACCTGCCTGTACGGCGCCACCGGCGGCGAGCTGTTCGCCGCCGGGCGGGCGGGCGAGCGCTTTGCGGTACGCAACTCCGGCGCGCTGGCGGTGGTGGAAGGTGCCGGCGACCACTGTTGCGAATACATGACCGACGGCGTGGTGCTGGTGCTGGGCAAGGTGGGCCTGAATTTCGGCGCCGGCTTCACCGGTGGCCTGGCCTATGTGCTGGATATCGAACGCGACTTCGTGGACCGCTACAACCACGAACTGATCGACATCCACCGTGTCTCCGCCGAAGGCTTCGAGAACCATCGCCAGCATCTGCACACCCTGATCAGCCGCCACCGCGAGCTCACCGGCAGCATCTGGGCGCAGCAGATCCTGGACGAGTTCCGCGACTACATCGGCAAGTTCTGGCTGGTCAAACCCAAGGCCGCCAGTATTGAGTCGCTTACTGAGTCGCTGCGGCGCGCCGCCTGAGTTGTGCTCCCCTCTCCCGCGCGCGGGAGANGTGCCCCGCGCCCCTCATCCGCCCCTTCGGGGCACCTTCTCCCGCACGCGGGAGAAGGGAATCAGCCACGGATTTTCTTATGAGCCGCAAACAAGCCTTCCAATTCCTCGACCTGCCGCGGACCATGCCCACGCGCATTCCGGTGGAACTGCGTACCTCCGGCGACTGGGGCGAGTTGTACGGCAAGTTCGACAAGGCCGACGCGCAATACCAATCCGGTCGCTGCCTGGATTGCGGTAATCCGTACTGCAGCTGGAAATGCCCGGTGCACAACGCCATCCCGCAGTGGCTGCAGCTGGTGCAGGAGAACCGCATCGAAGAAGCCGCCGCGCTGTGCCATTCCACCAACCCGCTGCCAGAAGTGTGCGGGCGCGTGTGCCCGCAGGACCGTCTGTGCGAGGGCAGCTGCACACTGGAGGAATTCGGCGCGGTCACCATCGGCGCGGTGGAAAAATACATCGTCGATACCGCCTTCAAGATGGGCTGGCGCCCGGACCTGGGCAATGTGCAGCCCAGCGGCCACCGCGTGGCGGTAATCGGCGCCGGCCCGGCCGGCTTGTCGTGTGCCGACCGCTTGGCGCGCGCCGGTATCGAAGCGGTGGTCTACGACCGCTATGAGCAGATCGGCGGCCTGTTGCAGTTCGGCATCCCCAGTTTCAAGCTGGACAAGTCGGTGATCGGCAAGCGCCGCGAGATCCTCGAAGGCATGGGCGTGCAGTTCCGCCTGGGCGTGGAGATCGGCAAGGACATCAGCATCGAACAGCTATTGGGCGAATACGATGCCGTGTTCCTGGGCACCGGCGCCTATCGCTACACCGACGGCGGCCTGCCCGGGCAGGACCTGAAGAACGTGCTGCCGGCCCTGCCCTTCCTGGTGCAGAACAGCCGCATCGTCAGCGGCAACGACCCGCACGGCCGGCCGATCGCCGGCTGGGAAGACCAGCTCGCCCTGCCCGACCTCAACGGCAAGCGCGTGGTGGTGCTGGGCGGCGGCGACACCGGCATGGACTGCGTGCGCAGCGCGATTCGCCTTGGCGCGGCCAAGGTCACCTGCGCCTACCGCCGCGACGAAGCCAGCATGCCCGGCTCAGCGCGCGAGGTCGCCAACGCCCGCGAAGAAGGCGTGCGTTTTTTGTTCAACCGCCAGCCGCTGTCGATCGAATCCGGCGCCGATGACGAAGCCATCGGCGTCACCGTGGTGGAAACCAGACTCGGCGACCCCGACGCCAGCGGCCGCCGCAATGCGGTACCGGTGGAAGGCAGCGAATCGCTGCTGGAAGCGGACGTGGTCATCATCGCCTTCGGCTTCTCGCCCACCCTGCCCGACTGGCTGGCATCGCAAGGCGTGGACGCCGGCAGCAACGGCCGCATCGTCGCCCCGGCCGACGGCCATGGCCGCCTGCCTTACCAGACCAGCAACCCACGCCTGTTCGCCGGCGGCGACTGCGTGCGCGGTGCCGACCTGGTGGTGACCGCAGTGGCCGAAGGCCGCGATGCGGCGGGCAGCATCGTGCAGCTGCTGGGTGTGAAAGCGCAGGTCAAGGAGCCGGCTGCGGCGTGAGGGGTGCTAGTCACATGCTCAGGTGACTTGTTGGCCTGCAGTGGGAAGCCATTCGCCTGGGGTTATGCGCTTGTTCGTGGCACATGTGTGCTTGGCATGCTGAACACTCGAACGTCGTAAGCGCCATTGGGTTCATATGCCACCGTCCGCGCCCGATGGGCGCAGACGGTGCATCACACCCTGACGCAACTGCGAATCAGGCCGCCTTGTCCAACGTCGCCATATCGATCACGAAGCGATACTTCACATCGCTCTTGAGCATGCGCTCGTAGGCCTCGTTGATCTGGTCGGCGCGGATCGTTTCGATGTCCGAGACGATGTTGTGCCTGGCGCAGAAATCCAGCATTTCCTGGGTCTGGCGGATGCCGCCGATCAATGAACCGGCCAGGGTGCGGCGCTTCATCACCAGGTTGAAGACCGCCGGCGAGGGGTGCGACTGCTCGGGCACGCCGACCAGCACCATGGCGCCGTCGCGCTTGAGCGCGTTGAGGAACGGGTCCAGGTTGTGCGGGGCCGCTACGGTGTTGAGGATGAAGTCCAGGGTGTTGGCCTGCGCGGCCATCTGCGCTTGGTCCTTGGAGATCACCACTTCGCTGGCACCCAGGCGCAGTGCGTCGGCGCGCTTGCTCTCGGAGGTGGAGAACAGCACCACCGTGGCACCCATCGCCTTGGCGATCTTCACTGCCATGTGGCCCAGGCCGCCCAGGCCGACTACGCCCACCTTCTGGCCCGGACCCACCTTCCAGTGCGCCAGCGGCGAGTAGGTGGTGATGCCGGCGCACAGCAACGGCGCCACGGCGGCCAGATTGTCGCTGTGCGAGATGCGCAGCACGTATTGCTGGTCGACCACGATATGGTCGGAGTAACCGCCATAGGTGTTCTCGCCACCAAACATCGGGCCGTTATAGGTGCCGGTGAAGCCAGCTTCGCAGTACTGCTCTTCACCTTCCTGGCAGGAGGCGCAACTGCGGCAGCTGTCGACCATGCAGCCAACGCCGGCCAGGTCGCCGACCTTGAAGCCGGTCACCGCATTGCCGACGGCGGTGACGCGGCCGACGATCTCGTGGCCGGGAACCGATGGATACTGCGTGTTATGCCATTCGTTGCGCGCGGTATGCAGGTCCGAGTGACACACACCGCAATAAGCGATGTCGATCTGCACGTCGTTGGGGCCGGGCGCGCGCCGTTCGAACACGAACGGGGCAAGCGGCTGGTCGGCAGCCTGGGCGGCGTAGGCGTGGGCTTGGCTCATGGGGAAGACTCCGGAATGGTGGGCCGTGGGCGGCAACTGCAAACGCCAGGCACGGCAAGATGAGGAGGGTCGATAGGGTAGAACACGGTGGCGTCGCACTCCTGTGACAGTGCGTTTTGCGCATCCTCTTGCGAACGCTAGCGCAGCGGCATGAGACGGGGCGTGCAGGCCGCGCAGGCCCGATGCATGCGATGCCGCGTGAATGACGCGCTAACGTGCGAGCTTCTAGGCTGACGATCGTAGCGCTCGCCCTGCACCATTGCTTCTGGCCGTGCCCTCCCCCTGCGGCCCCACGTCGATGCCGAAGGAGTCTACCATGTTCCGCTCTCCCGTGAAATTGGCAGCGTTGCCTCATGCCGCGCTGCTGCTCGCCCTGCTCGCCGGCCCCTCGTTGGCGCATGCCAAACCGCCCGGCAGCCCCGGCAAGGCCGCGACAGGCCTGAAATATGTGGGCGTCAATCTGTCCGGCGCGGAGTTCAACTCGCGCAAGAAGCCCGGCACGCTGTTCAAGGACTACACCTACCCGGCCGACGCGGATTTCAGGTATTTCGCCAGCAAGGGCATGAATACGATCCGGCTGCCGTTCCTGTGGGAGCGCGTGCAACCCACGCTCAGCGGCGCGCTGGATCAGGCACAGCTTGGGCTCATCAAGAAGTCGCTGGCCGCCGCCAAGGCCAATCAACAGGTCCTGATCCTGGATCTGCACAACTACGCCAGCTACAACGGCAAGCGCATCGGCAGCGACGAGGTGCCCATTGCCGCCGTGGCGGACCTGTGGCGCCGGCTGGCGCTGGAATTCAAGGGCGACAAGACGGTGATCTTCGGGCTGATGAACGAGCCCAACGGCATTTCCGCACCGGACTGGGCCAGCGCCGCGCAGGCGGCGATCAACGCCATTCGCAAGACCGGCGCGAACAACCTGATCCTGGTGCCGGGCACCGCCTATACCGGCGCGCACAGCTGGCGCAGCAACAGCTACGGGATCTCCAATGCCACGGCATTGCAGGTGCTCAAGGATCCCGGCAACCATCTGGCGTTCGAGGCGCACCAGTATCTGGACAGCGACTACAGCGGCACCAAGCCGGTATGCACCAGCGACACCGTGGGCGAAGAGAAACTGCGCGGGTTCACCGCCTGGCTGCGCGAGAACAAGCAGAAGGGCTTCCTGGGCGAATTCGCCACCGCCAACAATCCGGTCTGCAACAAGGCGCTGGAAGGCATGCTGACCTACATGGAACAGAACAGCGACGTGTGGCTGGGATGGACCTGGTGGGCCGCCGGTGCGTGGTGGAAGCCGGACTATCCCTTCACCGTGCAGCCAGGCAAGGACGGCAGCGACAAGCCGCAGATGAAGATCCTGAGCAAGTACGCACAGCGTGCCACTCGCTGAGTGCCTGCGTTGCGTGCAGCGTTGTATGGCGAGCGTTGTACGGCATCGACAGTTCGATCGAGAAGTGCCGCACAACTCGCCACTGCAATCCCTCGCATGCATAGTTTGCCGGTACCAATGCGCTTAGCCTGATCGGCGGTGCGGTGCCGTCAGGTTGGTGGCATGTCCAGGACAGGGCACTGCATCTCCCCCGTTTGTAGTAGGAGTGCCCATGTCGTCTTTTCCCACCCAGTTGCGCCGGCTGCCCAGCTGCGCGCGCGCGTTGCTGTTGCTGCTGCTCGTCCTCATGCCATTGGCCCACGCACAGGACGGCAACCGGCTGAAGTTGGTCGGCGTCAATCTGTCCGGCGCAGAGATCAAATCCTCGCAAAAACCCGGCGTGCCTGGTGTCGATTACCGTTATCCAAGTGCCGAGGAATACGGCTATTTCGCCGGCAAGCAGATGAACGTCATCCGCTTGCCCATCCTGTGGGAGCGGCTGCAGCCCACCGCTGGCGGCGCGCTCGATCCGGCGCAACTTGCCGCGATCCAGCAAGCGCTCGCCAACGCACGGGCGGCGAAGCTGTACCTGATCCTGGACGTGCACAACTACGCCCGGTATTACGGACAGACGATCGGGAGCCCGCAGGTACCGATCGCCACCTTCACCGATCTATGGCGGCGGCTGGCCATTGCGTTCAAGCACGACAACCGCGTGATCTTCGGCCTGATGAACGAGCCCTACGGTATCGATCCACGCGCCTGGGCCGTTGCTGCGCAGGCGTCCATCGACACCATTCGCCAGACCGGCGCCAGCAATCTGATCCTGGTACCGGGTGCGCTGTGGAGCGGCGCGCACAGCTGGTATTCCACGGACGCCGGTGAATCCAACGCGGTGGCGATGGCCTCCATCCACGATCCGCTGAACCGCTATGCCATCGAAGTGCATCAGTATCTGGATGCCGATTCCAGCGGCACCACCGCCGGATGCGTCAGCGCCACCGTCGGAGTCGAACGCCTGCGCAGCTTCACCCAGTGGTTGCGCCTGCATCGCAAGCGCGGCTTTCTCGGCGAATTTGGTACCGGCCACAACGCGACCTGCAATCGCGCACTGAACAACATGCTGGATGATCTGGAGCGCAATGGCGATCTCTGGCTGGGCTGGACGTGGTGGGCCGCTGGCGCGTGGTGGAAGGCGGATTATCCGTTCAACGTGCATCCCGATGCCCAGGGACGCGACAAGCCGCAGATGTCGGTGCTGCGCGTGCACGCGGCGCGGCGCGCGCGGTAGGACATCCCGGGCGCGGTACGCGATGCAGTGCTGTCGTGTGGTGCCCACGGGCGAGGGCGGCGACCACTGCGGCGTCGGTGCGCTGGCGTCATGACATTGGCGGCGGGCGCTTCCATACGCCCGGATGCCGGCGCCAGCGACGGCCGTGGCACGGCAACGCGTTAACGCGTTGCCACATGCGTGCGCCATGTCGTCAGTGACTGCGCACGCATGCACAGATCCTGCGCCACGCGGCGCCGCCGCCGTTTAGGCACGGCCGATGCACAGCAGTGCATCGATGCGCCATCTCGTGCGCAGATTGCACGCAAACCGCTGCGACGCACCCCCACCGCGCTGCCAGGAGTGTTTCCATGTCCGTCGTTTCCGTCCCGCTACGCAGTATCGCCCGCTACGTCCTGCTACTTGTCCTGCTCGCGGGATTGCCTCAAGTGCAGGCACAAACCCGCGCACTCACCTATGCCGGGGTCAATGTGTCCGGCGCGGAGTTCGCTTCCTCGAAAAAGCCCGGTGTCCTCAACAAGGACTACATGTATGCCTCGGCCAGTGACTACAGCTATTTCGCTGGCGTTGGAATGAACACGGTCCGTCTTCCCATCCTGTGGGAACGCCTGCAGCCCAGCGCGCAGGGCGAGCTGGACGCGGTGCAACTGGCGCTGGTGCAACAGGCGGTGACGCGCGCCAAGGCGTCGGGCATGTACCTGGTGCTGGATATCCATAACTACGCCAAGTACTACGGCTCCCTGATCGGCGGGCCGGACGTGCCGGTCGCCACCTTCACCGACCTGTGGCGTCGCCTGGCCATGGTGTTCAAGGGCGACAACGCGGTGATCTTCGGGCTGATGAACGAGCCGTACAACATTGCGTCCAGCCAGTGGGCCGGTGCCGCGCAGGCGGCCATCGATACCATCCGCGCCACCGGCGCCGATAACCTGATCCTGGTGCCCGGCGCGTCGTGGACCGGCGCGCACAGCTGGTATTCGGCGACCAGCGATGGCTATTCCAACGCGCTGGCGCTGGCGTCCATCTATGACCCGCTGGATCGGTATGCCTTCGAAGTGCATCAATACCTGGACGCCGATTCCAGCGGCACCAGCAGCGTCTGCGTCAGCCCCACCATCGGTGCCGACCGCCTGCGCAATTTCACCCAGTGGCTGCGCATCCACAACAAGCGCGGTTTCCTGGCCGAGTTCGGGACGGCCGACAACGCCGTATGCAATCAGGCGCTGCAAGGCATGCTGGCCTTCATGGAAACCAACGCCGATGTGTGGCTGGGCTGGACCTGGTGGGCGGCCGGTGCGTGGTGGAACATTTCCTACGCCTACAACGTGCATCCCAGCAAGGACGGCACCGAAAAGCCGCAGATGTCGATCCTGTCGCCACAGGCGAGTCGTGCAACACGTACCAGCGGTAGCGCACGGTCCAGGCGCTGACGGCCCGTCCTGCGGCGCACGCGATGGCCGCCATGCACCGGCAGCACGTTACTGGCCCGCCCACGCGGACACGGGCGCCCGTACCCGCCGGCGACTGCCGGCGAGGCCGCCGCTTGGCTCATCGCTGCCTGGGCGGGGCTGTGTGCACGGGTTTGCTGCCTGGCGAGGCGCGGTCGGCAGCGGCCGGCCGCGTCGCGTCATCGGCGCTCGCCGCCGGCTTGCTGGCCATCATGCGGTCGCGCGCAGCCTTGAACGGATTGCCGGCGTACCAGTTCGGCCAGCGCCCCGCTGCCGCCACCTCCTTGCCCACGCCATACATCGCCTGCAGGTCTTCGATGGTGCCGTCCAGTTTCCAGGTGGCCGCATCGTATTCGTCGCCAGGTGCGTGGTAGCGATGGCGGCCATAATCCTGGGCCGCCGCACGCCCGGCGGCGGTGCCGCCTTCGCGCAGGTCTTCGCCACCATCGGCATATAGCGCCGGCACGCCGGCCTTGGCGAAGTTGAAGTGATCCGAGCGGAAATACGAGCCGCTTTCCGGCGTCGCTTCGGGGTGCAGGCGGCGGCCCTGCATCGCGGCGATCGGCTTGAGGATGTCCTCCAGTTCCGAACTGCCCATGCCCACCACGGTCATGTCGCGCGCGCGGCCGGCTACCGACATGGCATCCAGGTTGATCACCGCAGCGATCTTGTCCAGCGGGAAGCTCGGGTTGGCGACGTAATACTTGGAGCCGAGCAGGCCGGATTCTTCCAGGGTCACCGCCACGAACACCACCGACCGCTCCGGCTTGGGGTCCTGATGCGCGAACGCATCGGCGATTTCCAGGATGCCGGCCACGCCGGTGGCGTTGTCCACGGCGCCGTTGTAGATGTTGTCGCCGCTCTCGCCCGGATGCTTGCCCAGGTGATCCCAGTGCGCCATGTACAACACCGCCTCGTCGGCATGGCGGGTGCCCGGCAGCACGCCAACCACGTTGCGCGAGGTCTTTTCGGCGATGCTGCTCTTCAGATCCACCGACCAGCGGGCCTTCAACGGCACCGGCTTGAAGCCGCGCTTGCCGGCATCCTTGTACGCCTGCGTCAGGTCCAGCCCGGCATCGGCAAACAGCTGCCGGGCGGTCTCGGCGCTGATCCAGCCTTGCACCGGCAGGCGCGGGTCCGGGTCGTCCTTGGCCGGCAGATCGTATTGCGGGCCGGACCAGGAGTGCTTGACCACATCCCAGCCATAGCTGGCGCCAGGGGTGTCGTGCACGATCAATGCTGCGGCCGCCCCCTTGCGCGCGGCTTCCTCGAACTTGTAGGTCCAGCGCCCGTAGTAGGTCATGCGCTTGCCGTCGAACAGCTTGGGGTCATTGCTGTGGAAGCCGGGGTCGTTGACGAACATCACCACCGTCTTGCCCTTCCAGTCCTGGCCGGCGTAATCGTTCCACTGCTGCTCGGGCGCATCCACGCCATAGCCGACGAACACCAGCTCGCTGTTGTCCAGCTTGACCTCCGCCTGGCCGGTGCGGGTGCCCACCACGATGTCGGTGCCGACGGCGAGGGTGCGGGTCTGCTCGCCGCTGCGCAGGCTGGGCGCGGTGGCGGCATCGGCGGTGGTTTCCACCATCGGCACCTCCTGGAACCAGCTGTCGCCATTACCCGGCTGCAAGCCGATGCGCTGCATCTGGTCGCGAATGTAAGTCACGGTCTTTTCTTCGCCGGGCGTGCCCGGGCCGCGCCCTTCGAACGCATCCGAGGCCAGCGTCTTGACCAGCTCGGCAAAGTCGCCTTCGGTCAGTTCCGGCGAGAACACATGCCGGCTGACCGGTGCGCTGGGCGTGGTCTGGGCCGGTGTTTGCGCGGCCGGCGTGGCTGGCGCATCGGCCGCCTCGCGCGTGCAGCCGGCCACGGCCAAGGTCGCGGCCAGGCACAACAGGGTCTTGCGGGGCATCGGAACTCCTCGTGCAGCGGAGTTCCGATCTTAGAGCGTCCGTGTGGTGAGCGCGTCAGTCCTTGGGCGCCACATCGCTGTCGAAGCGGCGCGCCGTGGCACCGCTGACCGCGCCGATCCTGGCGCTGCGGTGCACATACAGATCCACCTCGCGCTCGAACTGCAGCGGGCCGTCGATCACGGCCTTGGGGCCGATCACCACGCGCGGCTTGCGCGCCGGCTTGAACGCAAAGCTGAAGTTCGGCTTGGTCACCTTGATGCCGCCGCGCACATGCGAGCCCACACCGACGGTAATGTCGCCATTGACCGTTTCGATCCCCTTGCCGAGTTCGGTTTCCACCAGGCCGATGCTGCCGTTGACCGTTTCCACCCCGCCACTGATCTGGCTGCCGCGCTCCACCAGCACGCTGCCGTTGACCGTTTCCAGGCCACCGAAGACGATGACTCTCTCACTCAGCGCAATCGCGCCATTGACCGTTTCCACCCCGCCGGTGCGTGCGCCATTGCCGATCCGGATGCCGCCGTTGACGGTTTCCACGTCCTTGGTCTGCGCGCCGGCGCCGACCTCGATGGAGCCGTTGACCGTTTCCAGGCCGCCATACACCTTGCCGGCTTCGGCGCTGATGCGGCCATTGACCTTGCTGATGTCCTCGCTGGCCCAGGCGCTCGCGCAGGTCAGGGACAACGCCAGGAGAAGAATTTGGGACTTCATGCTGAACCTCGCGCGGTGGCGGCAGTCTGGGACGTGGCAGCGATCACACCATGGGTGGCTACAATCGCGCACCTGCCTGAAGTCACTGGACCGTTCGTTGGCCTGTTCGCCTGCACCGCTGTCGCGTCCGCCACTGGCCCGTGCCACCGGCCGTGGACGCGCGTGGCTGGCCGCGACCGTGCTGGCCTGCCTGCTGCTGGGCAGCGCCGGTGCCATCGCGCAAAGCCAACGCGAGACCGAACGCAAGCTGCAGCAGCTGCGCGATGAACTCAAGACCATCGGCGCCGACCGCCGCGACCTGGAAGGCAAGCGCGGCACCGCCGCCCAACAGCTGCGCCAGGCCGACGAAAAAGTTGCCAAAACCGCGCGCTCGCTCAGCGAAACAGAAGCCGCGATGCAGACCCAGCAGCTGCACCTGTCCACGCTGCAGCAAGACCGCGCGCGCCTGCAGCGTGGCCTGCAGGGCCAGCGCGCGCAGCTGGCCGCGTTGCTGCGCGCCGCCGACCAGGTGGGCCGCAATGCGCCGCTGAAGGTCTTGCTGTCGCAGGACACCGTGGGCGATGCCACGCGCATGCTGGCCGACCACCGCTACGTGCAGAACGCCCGTGCACAGCAGATCCAGGCCCTGACCACCCAGCTGGACGCGCTGGCAAAGGTGGAGCAAGACATCGCCAGCCGTCGCCAGGCGCTGGATGCCGCACGCGCACAGCAGAAGGCGCAGGCAGCGGTATTGCAGAAGGATCGCTCGCAACAGGCGGCCACCGTCGCGCAACTGGACGACCGCTACAAACAACGCGCCGAACGCGAGAAGGCCCTGGGCCAGGACGCCAAGGCGCTGGAACAGCTGCTCGCCAATCTGCGCGCCGCTGCCGCCAAGGCCGAAGCCGAACGCCGCGCCGCCGCCAAGCGCGCCGCTGCCGCTGCTGCCGCCCAGGCCAAACGCGGCAAGTCCGAGCGCCCCGAGCGTGCCGGCAAGACGCCACCCACGGTGGTGGCGAACGCACCAGCGCCCAAGGTCGGTGGGCTCAGCTGGCCGGTGTCCGGCAATCTGCTGGCCCGCTTCAATGCCAGCTTGCCCGATGGCCATACCAGCAAGGGCGTGCTGATCGGCGCGCCCAAGGGCACCACCGTCACTGCGGTGGCCGATGGCACGGTGGTGTTCTCCGACTGGATGACCGGCTACGGCATGATCCTGATCGTCGATCACGGCAACGGCTACATGAGCCTGTACGCGCACAACGACACCTTGTTGCGCGACGCCGGCGCGGCGATCAAACGCGGCGAAGCGGTGGCCAAGGTCGGCAGCTCGGGCGGGCAGGGCGTGCCGGCGCTGTATTTCGAGCTGCGCCGCAACGGCCAGCCGGTCGACCCTTCAAGCTGGCTGCAGCGACGTTAGTGGCCGCGCGCGGTGGCACGCTAGGCGGCAGCGATGGGTAGTACGGCGTCAATAGTGCGCTGCGTGGACACCGCCTGAGCGGTGATCTGCCCGGCGGCTAGCCTGCCTGCCCTCTGCCCTGCGTTGCGACCTGCCGACACGGCCGTGCAACGCACGCCACCTGCGATGGCCTCGCCAGCAGGCGGCCCTGCAACGGCCCGCGCAACGCGTCTGCAATTCAACGTGGATTTACCGCCGCTTCGCGCATAATCGGGCAGCTCCGCGCTGCGGGGCGTCTTGTCTCTTTGCCGGAGTGCTTCATGCGCGTAGCCGTTCTGTCTGTTGCCCTGTCGCTGGCCTTGTTCGCGTCGCCTGGTTGGGCGCAGACCGACCGTCCCGCCGCTGCCGCGCAGCCCGCTGCAGACGATCCGGACGCCGATGAAGCCGCCGTCTCCAAGGTGCCGCTGGAGGAGATCCGCCGTTTCGTGGCGGTGTACAACGCGGTCAAGCAGGCCTATGTGGACCCGGTGGAAGACAAGAAACTGATGCACGCGGCCGTGCGCGGCCTGCTCTCGGACCTGGATCCGCACAGCACCTACTTCGACAAGGAAGACGCCGAAGCCTTCGACGAGCAGGCCAGCGGTGCCTACGACGGCATCGGCGTGGAACTGCAGCAGCAGCAGGACAACACGCTGAAGGTGATCGCGCCGATCGACGACACCCCGGCCGCACGCGCCGGCATCCGCGCCGGCGACGTAATCGTGGCCATCGACGGCAAGCCGATCGACGCCAGCAAGGCAATGGAGCCGCTGCGCGGCGAGTCCGGCAGCAAGGTTACCTTGACCATCCTGCGCGAGAGGGCACCCAAGCCGTTCGATGTCACCCTGCAACGCCAGACCATCCGCGTGGCCAGCGTGCGCAGCAAGCTGCTGGAGCCGGGCTATGGCTATATCCGTATCAGTACCTTCCAGGCCGATACCGGTGCCGACTTCCAGAAGAACCTCAAGCAACTGCAGGCCGGCGGCAAGCTGCGCGGCCTGGTGCTGGACCTGCGCAGCAACCCCGGCGGCTTGCTGACCGCGGCGGTGCAGGTGGCCGACGACCTGCTCGACAAGGGCAACATCGTCAGCACCCGCGGGCGCATCTCCATCAGCGATGCCAAGTTCGATGCCACCCCGGGCGATCTGCTTGGCGGCGCGCCGGTGGTGGTGCTGGTGGACGCCGGCTCGGCCAGTGCGTCCGAGGTGTTGGCCGGCGCGCTGCGCGACAACCAGCGCGCGCGCATCATCGGCAGCCGCACCTTCGGCAAGGGCTCGGTGCAGACCGTACTACCGCTGGACAACGGCGACTCGGTCAAGCTCACCACCGCGCGGTACTACACGCCCAGCGGCAAGTCGATCCAGGCCAGCGGCATCGTGCCAGAGGTCTTGCTTACGCCCGACCCGCAACCGGGCGAGTCCGAGCTGCCGGCCAGCCTGAGCGACTACAGCGAAGCCACCTTGCCCGGCCATCTGCGCGGCGACGCCGAAGGCGAAGAGGGCTATACCGCCGGCGACGTGCTGCCCGGCGACGGTCCCATCACCGCCGCCCTGGCCGAACTCAAGCAGCCCGGCTCGGCGGCCAAGGCCGAGGCGGCACGCAAGGCCAAGGCGCAGGCAGCGCAGAAGGCCAGGGCAGCCGCCAAGCCGGCGGCAGAATCCAAGCCGGCGGCGGCGCGTCCGCCGGCCACCGACAAGGCCAAGCCGGCCGCGCCAGCCGAGTCCGCACCGGCACAGACGCCCGAACCCAGCCCGCCGACCAAGTAGGGGCGATCGATCACAACGGGCTAGCGCAATCTGGTCAATGCCTCGGGATTGACCAGATTGCGCGGCGTTCCAGAAGCGAATGCCAGTACATTGTCAAATGCCGCATCCAGATACAGCGCGTAGCTGTCGCGTTCCACGTATCCCAGATGCGGCGTGGCCAGCACGCGCGGATGCTGCAGCAATGCATCGTGTGGATCGAACACCGGCTCGTGTTCGAACACATTGACAAGCGCTCGACGCATGCGCTGGGCTCGGTGGGCAGGGCACCCAGCACCTGCACATCGTGGCCTTGCAGGTGCTGCAGACAGGGCAGGCTGCTTACAGCGCCCTGATAATCGTCGGGCACCACGATGCGCATCAGCGCGGCTTGCCCGGCAGCGGGAAGGGCGTGACCACCTTGTCGCCGGTGGCCGCATCGCGGATCACCGACTGGCCCTTCTTTTCCACTTCTTCGATGCGCACGATGCTCTGCATCGGCAGGTGCAAGGTCCGGGTGTTGCCGAATTCCTCGCGCAAGCGTTCTTCGGTGGGATCCACCACCAGCCCGTCGTGCACATCGAACACCAGCTCGCCGATCTGGTTGAAGCCCCACAGATGGCTGCCGGTCACTTCGCGTGCGTAGAGCTCGTACACCCTGCCATGGTTGAGGAAGGTGACTTTGTAGAGAGGCTTGACCATGCACCGATTATAGGCGCGCGGGCACGCCTGACAGCGTGCGCACATCGGCCAGCCGCGCACCACCGCGCACGCTAGAAGCCGTGGCGCTTGCGCAGGCGCCGGGCGATGGCCGCGCGCACAGACAGCCCGTAGACGACGCCGAACACGAAGCCGGCGATATGCGCCGACCAGGCCACCATACCGAACGCCGGGCCGATGTAGGCGAACACCACCTGCAGCAAGGCCCAGGCACCGATCAGCAGCGGCGCCGGCACGCGGATGAATTCCAGGAACAACCCCAAGGGCAGCACCACGCCCAGTTTGGCGCCGGGAAACAGCGCCAGATACGTGCCGATCAAGGCCGACACCGCACCGGACGCGCCGATGATGACCCGGTCCGGCGTGCCGATGGCGAAGATCGCCGCCAGGTTGGAAGCTGCGCCGCCCAGCAGGAACAGCAGCAGCAACCGCCACGGGCCCAGGATGCGCTCGGCCGGCAGCCCGAAGATCAGCAGGAACACCAGGTTGCCCAGCAGGTGCGACCAATCGGCATGCAGGAACAACGCGGTGAACAAGCGCAACACGCTGCCGTCGCGCAGGGTGGCCAACCAGGCGCCCAGGTTGGACACGCCACTGGACAAGGCGCCCCAATCCAGCCACAGCGTCTTGCGCGCCTCGCCTGGCTGGCTGATCGACCACAGATAGGCCAACCACACCGCAGCGAACAGCAACGGCACGGCCCAGCGTGGGGTGGGTTTCTTGCGGGAGGGGAGGGAGACGAACATCGGAGGGGCACAATAGCCGCCCGCGGGCCTGAACCCAACCCTAACCCGTCGGCGTGCAGAAAGGGACGATCGTTATTGTTCGGTTAATTGTCGTGGGTATACTGCGTACGGCGTCGTATGTCGGGGGGGGTCTCCGGCGCGCCCCGGGCACTGGATTGGTGCTGGGCGCGGGCGCTGAATCGACCATTGCAGTCCTTATCCGGAGAGCAACAACTCATGTCTACTGCTTCCACTCTCAGCCGCGCCACCCTGCTCGCCGTCGGCATCGCCGGCGTCCTGGCCGTTGGCCAGGCACACGGTGCCGCTTTCCAGCTGAAGGAAAACAGCGCCAAGGGCCTCGGCCGCGCGTTTGCGGGTTCGGGCAGCGCCCCGGACGATGCCTCGATCATCGCCAACAACCCGGCCGGCATGCGCCAGCTCGACGGCCGCCTGTTCCAGGCCGACGTCAGCGCCATCAGCTTCTCAGCCAAGTTCAAGCCCGACACCGCCACCTACGCCAATGGCGCCCCGGTCTCCGGTGGCAATGGCGGCGATGCCGGCATGATCGCGCCGGTTCCGGCCATGTATTTCCATGTGCCGTTCGGCGAGAACAACAACATGCACCTGGGCACCTCGATCACCGCGCCGTTCGGCTTCAAGACCGAATACGACCGCGACTGGGTGGGCCGCTACCACGGCACCAAGACCGAGCTGCAGGCGGTCGACTTCAACGTGGCGTTCTCCTACGACGTGAACCCGTACGTGTCCTTCGGAGCCTCGGTGTTTGCCGAGCGCCTGGACATCGACCTGGCCAATGCCGTGGACTTCGGCAGCATCCTGGCCGCGCGCCGCGTGCCGGGCTTCGCACCGGGCAGCGCCGACGGCTATTCGCGCATCAAGGGCAACAGCACCGAAGTCGGCTTTACCCTGGGCGGCTTGTTCAGCATCGACGAAAACACCCACATCGGCTTCAGCTACCGCTCGGAAGTGGAGCACAAGATCACCGACGGCGAGGCCGACTTCACCACGCCGAGCAATGCAGCTGCCGTGCTGGCGTTCGCCGCCCCCGGCACCTTCGTCGACACCAAGGGCCGCGCCACCGTCACCATGCCGGTCAGTGCCACTGCCAGCTTCACCCACAACGTGAACGAGCAGTGGTCGATCATGGCCGACGTCACCCGCACCGCCTGGAGCAAGTTCGACCGGGTGACGGTGGACTTCGCCTCCAACCAGCCCGACAGCGTGTTGGATTTTTCCTACCACGACACCACCTTCGCCTCGATCGGTACCGATTACCGCATGAGCGACACGCTGACCCTGCGCGGCGGCCTGGCCTATGACCAGACCCCGACCAGTGCCGAGCATCGCGACGTGCGCGTGCCGGATGCGAGCCGCAAGTGGGTCTCGCTGGGTCTGAGCTGGCGTCCCTCGCAGCAGGCCGAGTACAACTTCGGCTACACCCACCTGTTCGTCAGCGACCCGACCACCGATACCCGCAGCGCCACCGGCGACCGCCTGGCGGGCAGCTACGACGTGAGGGGCGACATCCTGGCTGCATCGGTCCAGTACAAGTTCTGATCGTTACTGCAGGCCGCACGACGACGAACCCCGCTACGGCGGGGTTTTTCTTTGGTCCTGGTCCACCGTTCGCGCGCACGGGCCGGCCAGGGGAATCGCGTGCTGGCGCAGCCGCACGGAGCAGCCGACGCCGGCGCTGCATCGGCATGCCCACCTGTGCCAGCTGCACGCTGTGCGGCAGGGCCGTGCAGCCTGCACGACGGATTGCTATGGTCGTGCGCATGAGCCAACCCGACTTCATCCAGATCACCGACAACGCCCTTTCGCTTGCCGATTGCGCCGCCATCGTGCAGCGCATGCGCGACAGCCAGCAGCTGCATCCAGGCCGGGTCGGCGGCGGCGTGTTTCCCGAACTCAAGCACAGCCGCGACCTGCGCATCAGCGGCATCGCCGAATGGGCGGCGGTGGAAGGCCGCATCCAGCAGGCCGTGTTCGACGGCGTGCTGGCCTATCTGCGGCAGTACCCGCAGGCGCTGATCTCGCCGTTGATGCTGCAGGTCACGACCGCCGACGGCACGCCGCACCGGCTGCTGGCCGAGGACATCGTGCCGATGAGCGACCAGGCACTGGGCGATCTGGCACGCACCTGCCTGCGCCCGGGCGCGATCAATCTGCAGTGGTACACCGCCGATCAGGGCGGCTACCCGTACTGGCATTGCGAGCTGTATCCGCGCGATGCCAGCGCCGACACCCTGCATCGGCATCTGCTGTGGACGCTGTACCTCAACGACGCGTTCGAGCAGGGCGAAACCGAATTCCTGTTCCAGCAGCGCAAGGCCCGCCCGCGCACCGGCAGCCTGCTGATCGCCCCCACCGCCTTCACCCACACCCACCGCGGCAACCGCCCGGTCGGCGGCGACAAGTTCATCGCCACCAGCTGGATCCTGTTCCGGTCTGCGCAAGCGCTTTATGGCGGGGAATAGGGAATCGGGAGTGGGGAATCGCAACGGCAACGGCGCGGCGTTGCTGCTGTAGCCTGCTAGCTTTCATTGCGGCGACTGATTTGTGCTGCCCGAACAGCCGCCGCGGGTTGATCCGCGCGTTGGCGCGAATGACGAGAGTACCTTGGCGACCAGCCGGATCGGCCAGATATCGCCGACGTTGCATGGCGGGCAATCGGCAATGGTCGGTCGATGCGTCATTGCCGTTGCGATTCCCCAATCTCCGCCGCTAGAACAACTGCCCCTGGGGCGACTCAGGTACTGCTTTGGCTGGCGGGGCGGGGCGCTTGAACTTGCCGGTCTCCAATGTCGCCATGTTATGTGCATCGAAACCGGCGCGGCGGTGGGCGAGGGTGAAGCGACGCGCCAGCAGATCGGCATACACGCCTTGCCCACGCAGGCGCGTGCCGAAGGTGCTGTCGTAATCCTTGCCGCCACTCAGCTGCTGGATGGTGCTCATCACATGCGCAGCGCGCTGCGGGTGATGGGTCTGCAACCAGTCGCGGAACAGCGGCGCAACTTCATGCGGCAAGCGCAGCAGTACATAACCGGCGCTGTGCGCGCCGGCATCGGCGGCGGCCTGCAGGATCGCTTCCAGCTCGTGGTCGTTGATCCACGGGATCACTGGCGCAGCCATCACTCCGACTGGCACGCCGGCCTCATGCAGTGCCCGCATCGCACGCAGGCGGGCGTGCGGGGCTGAAGCGCGCGGTTCGAGCCTGGCCGACAGATGCGGGTCGAGCGTGGTGATTGAAAAATGCACGTTGACCAGGTTCTCGCGCGCCAACGGGACCAGCAGGTCCAGGTCGCGCGTCACCAGCGCATTCTTGGTAATCAGCGTGAACGGGTGGCGCGTTTCCCATAGCACCTCGATCAACTGGCGCGTCAAGGCGCGCTTACGTTCGATCGGCTGATAAGCATCGGTGTTGATGCCCAGTGCGATCGGGCTGGGCACGTAATTCGGCCGCGACAATTCTCGGCGCAGCAGCTCCGGCGCGTTGGTCTTGGCGAATAGCCTGGTTTCGAAATCCAGGCCTGGCGAAAGATTGAGATACGCGTGCGATGGTCGCGCGAAGCAGTAGCTGCAACCATGCTCGCAGCCGCGATACGGATTGACCGACTGCGAAAAACCGATATCCGGCGAGTGGTTGCGGCTGATGATGCGGCGCGCCGTTTCGTCGGTGACCTGGGTGCGCAACGCCGGTGCGGTGAACGCCTCATCGGCGTCCGCGCACCAGCCATCGTCCACCGCCTGCCAGGTGGTGGCCTCGAACCGTGCGGGCAGATGGCCGGTCGCTCCCCGGCCTTTGATCGCGCTTGCCATGCAGGCATGGTACGGCGCGCCAGTCTCATGCGCCGCGACCACGAACGGACGCGCAGACACATGCATCCGGCGCCGAGCGGCTGGGCATGACCTCGCGGTCATCGCAATGGCGCGCGTGGCCCGTAGAATCCACGCATGCTCGCATTCGCACAGGGCGCGTGGGACTGGTTGGTCAGCCTTCCCCACCTCGAAGCGCTTCTCATCGCCGCCTACGTGCTGTACCTGCTGTGGATCGCCAGCTGGATCGTGCTGCAAAAGCGCGAGCCGGTGGCCACGTTGAGCTGGGTGTTGTCGCTGGCGGCATTGCCGTACCTGGGCCTGCTGATCTATTACTGGCTCGGGCCGCAGAAGGTGAAACGGCAGCGCCTGCGCCGCGGCCGCTCGCGCTCGGGGATGGAGAGCTACAGCAGCGTGTGCCCGCCCGATGCCGATTGCACCGAGCTGGCCAAGGTTGCCCAGTCCACCACCGGCCTGGCGCCCAGCACCGCCACCGAGGTGCACTGGCTGGTCGATGGGGCGACCACCTACGCCGCCATCATCGACGCCATTGCCGGCGCACGCGACCACATCCATCTGGAGTACTACATCTTCCAGCCCGACCACAGCGGCACTGCGATCTGCGATGCGCTGATGGAACGTGCCCGTGCCGGGGTCAAGGTGCGGCTGCTGATGGATGCGATCGGCTCCTCGGCGATGACCCGGCGCGTCCTGCGCACGCTGCGCGAGGCCGGCGTGGAAACCGCCTGGTTCCATCCCTCGCAGTTCCTCAAGCCGTTCAAGCGGCCCTGGCTCAACCTGCGCACCCACCGCAAGGTGGTGGTGGTCGATGGGCGGATCGGCTTCACCGGTGGCATCAATGTCACCGACGAGGAGAACGAACAGGTGCGCACCGATGCTTACCGCGACCTGCATGTGCGCGTACAGGGGCATGTCGTGCGCAGCCTGCAGCTGGTGTTTCTGGAGGACTGGCTGTACGCCACCGGGCAGGGGCGCGCCGTCTTCCAGGGCCAGCAACTATGGCCCGAGGACGTGCCCACCCGCGCGCAGGGCAGCATCGATGCACAGGTGCTGGTGTCCGGACCGGATTCGTCGTGGGAGGCGATCCACCGGCTGATGGTCGCGGCCATCCATGAGGCCAGGCACCGGGTCTGGCTGGTCACCCCGTACTTCGTGCCCGGCGAGGCGGCGCGGATGGCGCTGACCTCGGCCGCATTGGGCGGGCTGGACGTGCGCCTGCTGGTACCACGCGTGAGCGACTCGCGCCTGGTGACGTACGCGGCGCGGTCGTACTTCGATGAGTTGCTAGAGGCCGGCGTGCGCATCTACGAATACGGCCCGCGCATGCTGCACACCAAGGCATTGCTGGCCGACGACGAGGTCTGCATCATCGGCAGCGCCAATTTCGATAGCCGTAGCTTCCGCCTCAATTTCGAACTGTCGATGCTGTTGCGCGACCAGGCGGTGGCCGCCGAACTGGCCGGCATGATCGACACCGAGCTGCAACACGCGCAGGAAGTCCGCTTCGTGCGCCGGCGTCCGTTGTGGCGTTCGCGCCTGCCCGAGGCCTTCGCACGGCTGCTGTCGCCACTGCTGTAAGCGTGGCCTGCAAGATTGCCGTGCAGCCAGCGGGCGGGGGCAGCCGCGGTTGGACGTTGGCAGCGAACGTCGTTGCAGCAGCAGGCGGCGTCCGCCCCCCTTCGGCGATTGCTGGTCAGACGCGGCTTGCCGCTCCAGCCCATCGATCGCGCCCCACGTGGAACCCTCTGCAGCGCAGCGCTACACTGCTGCCACTCAACGGGGAGCGCGTCATGCACTGGCTGTTTCTGCTTATGGCACTGGGAGCTTTGGTGCTGGCGTTTAGCACGCCGCACATGTGGTTGCTGATCGCGGCGCTGCTGGCGGCGCTGGTGCTGTTGCTGCTCTGGACGCGCGGCTGGTTCGCCTCGCGCATGGGCGAGACGCAACGCGATACCAGCAGCATGATCGACCCGGCCGAGCTGCGGCGCCTGCGTGAAGTGGCGCAGGCCCGCAAAGCGGCGGCGCCGGCCGCGGCGCGCGACGGCGAGCCGCAGGCCTGAGTGCGCCAGTGACCACCCAGCTCAGCGTCAACGTCAACAAGATCGCCGTGCTACGTAATTCGCGTGGCGGCCGTGATCCGGATGTCGTGGAGGTTGCGCGCGCCTGTCTGGCCGCCGGCGCGCACGGCATCACCGTGCACCCGCGTCCAGACCAGCGGCATATCCGCGCCGACGACGTGCTGGCGCTGAGTGCGCTGACCAGCGAGCGTGGAGTCGAGTTCAATATCGAAGGCAATCCGTTCGCGCCGCCACGTCCCGGCTACCCGGGCTTGCTGGAGTTGTGCCGTGCCACGCGTCCGCAGCAGGTCACCTTGGTTCCCGACGGCGACGGCCAGCTCACCTCCGACCACGGCTTTGACTTTGCGCAGGACACCGCCGAGCTGGGCGGGTTGATCGGCGCATTCAAGGCCCTGGGCAGCCGCGTGAGCCTGTTCGTGGATGCCGGCAATCCGCAGCTCGGCCAGGCGGCAGTGCTGGGAGCGGACCGCATCGAGTTGTACACCGGTCCCTATGCGCAGGCGCATGCCGACGGGCATCCGGCCGAAGCGTTGGCCGCGTTCGCGGACGCGGCGCGTCGCGCCGCTGCACACGGGCTGGGAATCAATGCCGGGCACGATCTGTCGCAGGCCAATCTGGGCGCCTTTCTCGCCAGCGTGCCGGGCGTGCTGGAAGTGTCGATCGGCCACGCCTTGATCGGCGAAGCGCTGTACCACGGGCTGGATGCCACGGTGCGCGCGTATGTGCAGCTTGTGTGCGGGCCGAGCGCGCAGGCCTAGGGTCTTCAGACCCATCTCGTGGGTGGTGCACGCAAGCAGGCACACTTTCGCAACAAGGCAGCAGAAATTACCGTGCACGATGCATAAAAAAACGCCACCGTTTCCGGTGGCGTTGCAGTCGCGTCATGACTGTTGTGTTGCGGTCTTGCAACTACGTTTACTGCTGCATGAAGCCGATTTTCTTCATCTGCGAGTTCTTCGCAGCGGCCAGCACCTTGGCCATCACCTCGTACTCCGCATCCTGGTTTGCATCGATGCGCAGTTCCGGCTGGTTGGTCGGATCGGACTGGACCACTTCTTCCATCTTCTGCTGCAGCTGATCCACCGGCGTCGGGCTGTTGTTCCAGAACACCTGGTTGCTGGCGTCGATGCGCAGCTCGATCGGCGGCGGCGGTTCGGTCGTCTGCGGTGGCGGGTTGAGCACCCGCTGCGGCAGATCCACGGCGATCGGGTAGGTCATGATCGGCGCGGTCACGATGAAGATAATCAGCAGCACCAACATCACGTCCACCAGGGGCGTGACGTTGATGTCGGCCATCGGCCCACGGCCGCCACCAGTACTAAATGCCATGGCTTATTGCCCCTTGACTTTGGTTGCAACGAAACCGACGTCCAGCATGCCCTGACCCTGCGCGATCTTGGTGATCTCGTTGATCGTACGCATCTTGGTGGTGCGGTCGCCGCGCAGGTTGAGCGGCGGTTGCGGGGTCTGCTGCGCTGCGGTGGACAGGCGCGACTCCAGGGCTTCCTTGGAGATCGGCTCATCGTTCCAGTACAGCGACCCGTCTTCCTTGACGGCCAGGGTGATCGGCGCGGCGCGTTTCTCCGCATCTTCCTTCTGGATCAAGTTGGCCTGTGGCAGCTCCACCTTGACCTTGTGGGACATCAGCGGTGCCGTAATGATGAAGATGATCAGCAGCACCAGCATGACGTCCACCAGGGGCGTCACGTTGATGTCGGCCATCGGGCCGCCGCTGTTTCCACTACTGAAGGCCATAACGGGCTCCGTCTAAATCGTTGCGAAGGCGTTCTTGACGACCGGATTAGCGAACGCGCGAACCGGTGGCGAAGAAGTCGTGCAGGTCGTGGGCAAAGGTGTCGAACTTGGCGATCACCGAGCTGTTGACCTTCGAGAAGAAGTTGAAGGCGAACACGGCCGGGATGGCGACGAACAGACCGATCGCGGTCATGATCAGCGCTTCACCCACCGGGCCGGCAACGGCATCGATCGAGGCCGAACCGGTCGCACCGATCTTGATCAGGGCGCCGTAGATGCCCCACACCGTACCAAGCAGACCGACGAACGGCGCGGTCGCACCGACGGTGGCCAGCAGGGTCATGCCCGACTGCAGCTTGGTGCTTTCGCGGGTCACGGCCTGACGCAGGGCGCGGTCGACGAATTCCGAACGGCTCAGGCTCTCGCCCAGGCCGCCGGTGTTGCCTTCGGCACGCTGGTGGTGGGCAGCCGCCTGCGCAGCGTCCAGTGCGATCTTGGAGAACGGCTCGGAAGCCGGCTGTTCTTCCATGGCGCGGATGGCGTCCTGCGCGTTCGGGGCTTCCCAGAAGGCGGTGGTGACGCGGTCAGCCGCGCTCTTCAGGCGGGTGGCGCGGAAGATGTTGATGACGGTCCAGTACCAGGAGGCAGCGGACATGGCGATCAGGGTGACCAACACGACCCAGGACACGGCGAAGTCGCCGGGGCTGGAGGTCATTTCGGTGATCAAGTGCTCGAAGCCCATCTGCGACAGAGCGGCCGACGGATTGGAGCCCCCTGCAGCGGCGGCGATAAAGAATTCCTGCAGCATGACGCTTACCTTTGTTGTGTGTGGTGATGAAGGGTGGAGCGAAAGGAAGACAGGATCCTGGGCCGACCACAGCCGGCCCGTGGGATCAGTTCAGAGCAAAGTTCACCGGGACGCGGACACGTCCGGCGGCTTTCTGCCCGTTGACAGTGGAGGCGTTGAACTTCCACTTGCGTGCTGCGTCCATCGCGGCACGGTCAAGGTCGCGGTTGCGGCTGGACTTTTCGACCGACACGTTGGTCACGTTGCCGCTGGCATCCACATCCACGATCAGGATCACCTCGCCCTGGACACCGGCACGGAATGCTGCCGGCGGGTACTTGGGTGGGTTCATGTTCTTGGACGAGATATCGACACTGGCGCCGATGTCACTCGGCGGCTGCGGCGGAGACGGAGGGCTCGGCGGCGTGACGATATCGCTCGGACGCGGTTCGGGAACATCGACAACCGGTGCTTCCGGCGGCGGCGGAACCGGTGACGGCTTCGGCGGCGACAGATTCTTGACCGGCGGTGGCGGCTTGTCTTCCGGCGGCGGCGGCGGCGGCGGGGGAGGAGGCGGTGCATCCACCAGGGTGACCATGGTGGTGCGCTCCTTCTCTGCCGGAGCCTTCGGCGCCACTGCAGGGATCAGCAACATCATCAGTGCAGTGAGGTGCAGGGCAATTACAAAAGCAATACCGATAATGCGGGCCCAGCTCAGACCCTGGTTCCCGGCATCATAGTCATGCCTGTGGATAACGAGTTGTTCCGTCATGCGCCAATGGCTCTTTCAGTGGGGGCCCGGATCACTGTGATGATCCCCAGGTTTTCGGACGGCTGTGACACCGCAGTAACTCCCAAGCTTATACCAATCCCGAGTCCTGTAA
The DNA here is from genome assembly GCF_002939885.1 of Xanthomonas cucurbitae. Classification (GTDB taxonomy): domain Bacteria; phylum Pseudomonadota; class Gammaproteobacteria; order Xanthomonadales; family Xanthomonadaceae; genus Xanthomonas; species Xanthomonas cucurbitae. The sequence continues at coordinate 40,770 of NZ_MDED01000014.1, read as the reverse complement.
CCACTCAAAACACAGGGATTTCGGGGGTTTATTTTTCTTTTTACTTCAGGTTGATGATCTTCTTGGCGTCTTCCGGCTTTTTGACACCTTTGGCGATCGCCTGCTGCGCGGCCTGCTTGGCCTCCGGGATGCGGCCTTCCGAATGCAGCACCTTGGCCAGATTCAGGTAAGTCTCGCCGTCCTTGGACAGTGGTGCAGCCTTCTGCCAGTTCTCGATCGCCTTGGGCACGTCCTCGCTGTAGTAGTACGACTGCGCCAGCGCAAGGTATGTCTGATAATCAGGCTTGAGAATGCCTTTTTGCATACCTTCGTTAATGACGGCGATGACGTCCTTTTCCTTGTTGTCGGTGTTGGCGTAGATCGAGTACAGCTGCTTGTACTCCTTTTCTTCGGTCAACTGGCCCGCCGTGCGCAGCTTGTCCATCACGCCTGCGGCCTTGTCCATCTGGTCGGCCTGCATGTACATGCTGGCCAGGTTGAGCTGGGCCTTCTTGTCGTTCGGGCTCTTGGCGGCCAATGCTTCGGCAGCGGCGACCGCTTCACCGGTCTGGCCGGCTTCGGCGTAGGACGCCATCAGCAGCTGGTTCCAGGTGTCCTTGGGCTCGGGCGAGGCGGCGATGGCCTGCTTCAACACCGGGATCGCTTCCTTGTAGCGCTCGGCCTGGTACAGCGCCTGGCCCTTGAGAATCAGGTCTTCCGGACGCTGCGACTTGCTCTGCTCCAGATACTTGTCCAGCGTGGCCAGGCCCTCGGCCTGCTGGTCGTCCTGCATCTGCAGCTGGGCCAGCATCAACATCGACTGGAACTGGCCGTTGTTATCCAGCGCATTCAGGCCGATGGCCTGCTGCAGATAGGTCTTGGCGGCAGCGGTGTCGTCCAGGTTGTAGGCGGCCTGCGCGGCGAGCTGGGCGGCCAGCGCCTTGTCGGCTTCGTTGGCGGCGCTGTTGGCCAGGATCTCGTCGGCCTGACTGCGCACGGCAGCGTAGTCTTCGCCCTTGTTGAAGGTTTCGATCAGCTTCTGCAGCTTGCTGCTCAGCTTGGACGAGGGCTTGATGGTCGGCGCCTGGCGGGTCGACTGCGGGTACAGCTCCTCGGCCTTGCCGCTGCTCTTGGACTTGCGGCTGGCGCGCTCGGACGAGCGGTCCGACTGCGCAACTGCATCGGCGACGACAGCCCCACCCAGCGACGCGGCGATGAACAAGGACAACAGGGCTTGCTTGCGGTTGAGCAGTTTCATGATTCACCTCGGACGAGCCGCCGTGTGGCGGTACGAAAAGCGGAATGGACGCTGTACGAAAAATCTGAGCCGGCAAACTTAGCAGAAAGTCTCAGTTCCCGAAAACGGTTCCCATGCTGTGCTGCGGCAATTGTGCAATGTGACAGTTGTTGAGCAAGGCTAACGGTCGCCAGCAGGCAGCGAGTAGATGCGACGCGGACGAGGTCCTGAGCCCTCCGGCTGCCGCGTCTGCGGATCGGCGCGGCCCCGCGTCTTCGAACACCGCGCCGCCCGGCACGGTGTCTAACCGCACTTCGGTTGACGCCCTGCCTGGCGTGCCTGCTGATAGACAGGCTGTAACTGGCCGACGTCGGCCTGCAGCTCGCGGATGCGGTTGGTCGGATCGGGATGGGTGGACAGCCACTGCGGCTGACGATTGCCACTGGCGGCCATCATGTTCTGCCACAGCGTGACCGCCTGGGCTGGATCGAACCCGGCCTGCGCCATCAGCCGCTGCCCGACGATGTCAGCCTCGCTTTCCTGGGTACGCGAGCCGGGTAAGAGGAATACTGTCTGAGCGGTCATACCCCCGACCTGGTTGACGGCACTGGCCGCCCCGTCGCCGTACGCCGCACCAGCCAGGGCTCCAATGATGCCCAGCCCGGTCTGCGCACCGAGCTGGCGGGTGATGCGTTCTTCGTGATGCCGCGAGATCACATGGCCGATCTCGTGCCCGAGCACCGCCGCCAGTTGGTCCTGGGTCTTGGCCACGGTGAAGATGCCGGTGTTGACGCCGACCTTGCCGCCGGGCAGGGCGAACGCGTTGGCCTCGTCATCGACGAACAGCGCGGTTTCCCAGTTGGTCTGGCGCCATTGCGGCGGCAGTTGCGCCACCAGCGCACCGACCACGCATTGCACGTAGGCGTTCTGCCTGCCATCGGTGCTGACCTTCTCCTTGGCCTTGGTCTGCGCGAACGACTGCGCACCCAGCTGGTCAAGCTGTTCCTGGGACACGCCTCCCACCACCTGGCGACGGCCGGTCGGCGAGGTCGCAGTGGCACATGCCGTCAATGCGAGGACGGCAACAACGATCAACAACTTGGCTTTCATTGGATCCCCCTGTCACGCTGAGGGCCATTTTGGCAGGCTCGTCTTAACTTTTCGTCAAGCGAGCTGGAATGCCCGTCAAAACATGGTCAGCGGTCGTCCGGTGCGGACAGATGCCGCACCGAATCCGGCGCGCGCGATCGATGCCTGCATGCCGGTCACCGGCTGCACACCGTGGGCCGGAGGCGTGCCGGTGCGATGGTCAGGCTCAGCCGAAGCCGAAGAAGTACAACGCCGCCAGGGCAGTGGCATTGTTGATGCCGTGGGCCGCGATGGGCGCCCACAAGGTGCCGGTGCGCCAGTACAACCACGCAAATGCCGCGCCCATGCTGCCGTAGACCAGCCACAGCTGGACGATGGCGGCAGGGCCATTGCCACTGATGCCGGGCACCTCATGCACCAGCGCGAACAACACACCGCTGAGCACAATGCCCAGCCAGGGACGGCCGGCGGCCAGCAGGCGGCCGAACAGCACCCGTCGGAACAGCAGTTCTTCGTACGCGGGCGCGATCAGTACCGCAAACACTGTCAGCGCCAGTGGCCATTGCTGGATGGCTTCTTCCATCAGCGGCAGGTTGGTCGGCACCGGCTTGATGCCCAGGGCCGAGGCCGCCACGCTGACCAGGTTGCTGAGCAGGAAGACCGCGGCGGCGATCAATGCTGTCCAGCCCCAGGTGGCGGCGCGGCACGTCGCAGCGCGCGAGGACGCCCGCTCGCTCGCGCTTGCGCGGCGGCGCCAGTAATACAGCAGTACCGCCGGGGTGGCCGTGCTGACCAGTGCGGTGAGCAATTGCACCATCACCCCGGGCTGGCCGATCGCGGCCATGACCTCGGCGGGCGAGGGCGTCAGGCCCTGCGCCTTGGCGGCCTGCACATGTTCCAGGCCGCGCAGCGCGCCCCATAGCGCGAAACCGGCCACGCTCAGGCCCAGCAACAGGCCGATGGCGATCAGCGCATCGATGCCGAACCCGAGCAACGCGGGCAGCAGCGGCGGCTTGCCGGCGGCACCGGATGGCGCCGGGGGAGGGGGGAGATCTGTGCGCATCGTCGTCCTGCGAACACCGCATCGCCGACGCAGCACTGTCGCGCTGCGCGCGTACGACAACGGCGGCTCAGATATCCAGGTTGGAGACCTTCAGCGCGTTGTCCTCGATGAAGTCGCGGCGTGGTTCCACCACATCGCCCATCAGGGTGCTGAAGATCTGGTCGGCGGCCACTGCATCCTCGATGCGCACCTGCAACAGCCGGCGCGTGTCGGGGTTGACCGTGGTTTCCCACAGCTGCTCGGCATTCATTTCGCCCAGGCCCTTGAAGCGCTGCACCTGGCGGCCTTTCTTGGCTTCGTCCAGCAGCCACGCATGCGCCTGGCCGAAGCTGGTGATGGGGTGGGACTTGTTGCCACGCACGATCTGCGCGCCCTCGCGGACCAGGCCGTTGAGTGCCAGCGCCACTTCGCGCAGTGGACGCAGCTCGCCGCTTTCGAAAGCACCCATCGGCACCACCTGGGTGAATTCCTCGCCCATATGGCGACGGATCGCCACCAGCGTTGCCGCAGTGTGCTCGGTGGCCGGATCGAAGCGCAGCTGGTAGCGCGCCGTGCCTAGGGTGCCGCGGTTGAGCACGGCCTGCAGCGCCTCCAGGGCGGGATGGACGTCGCCTTCGGCCTGCAGCTGGGCCACGTCCAGCGGCGGCAGGTCGATCAGCGCGGTGAGCAGCGCCGGGTCGTAACGGTGCGCGTTGCGGGCGATCGCATCGTTGGCGCCAGCGAACAGCAGCAACAGTTTTTCCAGCGCCTCGCCGGTGATGGGCGGCTCATCGGCCGCCGGAATCAGCGCCGCGCCTTCGACGGCGCTGCTGGCCAGATAGGCATTGAGCGCAGCATCGTCCTTCAGGTACAGCTCGCTCTTGCCCTGCTTGAGCTTGTACAGCGGCGGCAGGCCGATGTAGATATAGCCACGCTCGATCAGCTCCGGCATCTGCCGGTAGAAGAAGGTCAGCAGCAGGGTGCGGATGTGCGAGCCGTCCACGTCGGCGTCGGTCATCAGGATGATGCGGTGGTAGCGCAGCTTGTCCGGGTTGTATTCGTCGCGGCCGATGCCGGTGCCCAGCGCGGTGATGAGCGTGCCGACCTGGTCGGAGGCCAGCATGCGGTCGAAACGGGCGCGCTCGACGTTGAGGATCTTGCCGCGCAGCGGCAGCACCGCCTGGTTCTTGCGATTGCGGCCCTGCTTGGCCGAGCCACCGGCCGAGTCACCCTCGACGATGAACAGTTCCGACAGCGCCGGGTCCTTTTCCTGGCAGTCGGCCAGCTTGCCGGGCAGGCCGGCGATGTCCAGCGCGCCCTTGCGGCGGGTCAGGTCGCGCGCCTTGCGGGCGGCTTCGCGTGCACGCGCAGCATCGACGATCTTGCCGGTGATGGCCTTGGCTTCGTTCGGGTTCTCCTGCAGGAACTCCTGCAGCCGCGCGCCAAAGGCATTTTCCACCGCCGGGCGCACGTCCGAGCTGACCAGCTTCTCCTTGGTCTGCGACGAGAAGCTGGGGTCGGGCACCTTCACCGACAGCACCGCGATCATGCCTTCGCGCATGTCGTCGCCGGTCAACGAGACCTTGGCCTGCTTGGCAATGCCGTTCTGCTCGATGTAGTTGCTCAGTACACGGGTCAACGCACCGCGGAAGCCGGCCAGGTGGGTGCCGCCGTCCTTCTGCGGGATGTTGTTGGTGAAGCAGTACATGGTTTCCTGGTAGGCGTCGGTCCATTGCAGGGCCACGTCCACCACGATGCCGTTGTGCTCGCCGGTCACCGAGATCACATTCGGGTGCAGGGGCGACTTGAGTTGGGCCAGATGCTCCACGAAGCTGCGAATGCCGCCTTCGTAGTGGAAATCGTCGCGCCGGCCTTCGCCACGCTCGTCGATCAGCGCAATCTTGACGCCGGAATTGAGGAAGGACAGTTCGCGCAGGCGGCGCGCCAGGATGTCGTAATGAAATTCGACGTCGCTGAAGATGGCCACCGCCGGCTTGAAGCGCAGCGTGGTGCCACGCTTGGTCGAGGCTTCCAGCTGCTTGAGCGGGTACTGCGGCTCGCCCAGTGCGTATTCCTGCTGGTAGTGGAAGCCATCGCGCCAGATATCCAGCCACAGGTGCTCGGACAATGCATTGACCACCGACACGCCCACGCCATGCAGGCCGCCGGAGACTTTGTAGCTGTTGTCGTCGAACTTGCCGCCGGCATGCAGCACGGTGAGGATGACCTCGGCCGCGGACACGCCTTCCTCCTTGTGGATATCCACCGGCACGCCGCGGCCGTTGTCGGACACCGACACCGAGCCATCGACCAGGATCTTCACCACGATGTCGTCGGCGTGGCCGGCCAGGGCTTCGTCGACCGAGTTGTCGACGACCTCGAAGACCATGTGGTGCAGGCCGGTGCCGTCATGGACATCGCCGATGTACATGCCGGGCCGCTTGCGGACGGCTTCCAGACCTCGCAGCACGGTGATCTTGCTGGAGTCGTAGGTGCCGTTGGGGGTCGTCGGGGTGTTCTGTTCGTCGGTCATGCGCGTGCCGTTGGCTCCACAACACGGGCGCAGACGGCGGGAGCCGCTTCGCACCGTGGGAAAAGGGGGATAGCACGGAAATTATACCAGTCGGCCCGCCTGGGCCGTTGACCTCAGATCGGGACTGCTGCTGCAGTCAACTGCCCGTGTTCCACGTGAAACCGATGTAGCACACTCTGCGATGCCGCCAGGCCTGGCGGCAGTTCGGTGGCCGTCATCAACACCTGGGCAGGTGCCTGCGCCAAGCGCTGCAGCACCTGGGCCTGGTGATGCCGGTCTAGTTCCGACCCCAGGTCGTCCAGCGCGATCACCGGCCACTCGCCACGCTCGTGGGCGAAATCCTCGGCCTGCGCGAGCAGACAGGCCAAAGCAGTGAGCTTGGCCTGGCCGCGCGACAGGGCGTCCTTGCCCGGCAGCAGGTCGAATGTGGGGGACCAATCAGCGCGATGCGGGCCCTGCGAGGTATAGCCGTTCTGCCGATCGCGATCGCGTGCCAGCAGGAGCGCATCGGCCAGTGAGAGCTCGTGGCGCTTCCAGCCCGGCGCGAAGGTCAGCGCCGTAAGCCCGAGGCTGGGGGCGATGGCCGTGGCAACGGGAACCAGCCGCTCCTGCAGACGATCGAGGTAGCGCTGGCGGCGCGAGGTGAGCGCTTCGCCGGAGTCGGCCAGTTCATGGTCCCAGGCGTCCAGCAAGCTTGGCTGCGCGCCCTGCTTCAGTAATGCGTTGCGTTGCTTGAGCGCGCGCGCATAACGCCGCCACAGGGCCAGGAAGTCGGGTTCCACGTGGAACAGGCCCCAGTCCAGGAAACGACGCCGCGGCTCGCCCCCACCGCTAATCAGCACATGGCTACCTGGCTCGAACGTCACCACTGCCAGGGCGGCACACAATGCGCCAAGCTGCGCCACATCTTCACCGTCCAGCCGGCCCGTCCATTCCTGCCCGCTGTGACGCAGGCCTGCGCGCCGGGTACGCGCCAGTGGCCCGGTGGACCGCTCGCTCCATTCGACAAATACCTCCAGGTCCAACGCGCCCTGGCGAATCAGGCCATCGCGGACACGTCCACGAAAACTGCGCCCATAGGCCATCAGGTGCAAAGCCTCCAGCACACTGGTCTTGCCGGCTCCGTTGTCGCCCGTCAGCAGATTCAATCCTGCCGCAGGATGGAACTCGACCGACTCGAAGCGGCGAAGACGGTGGATGGATAGCCTAACGACGTGCATCGAGACCTGCGCTCCGGGATGGGATCCGGCATCCCGGTCGGTGCGCAGCATACGTGATCGCTTCGAGCCGTGGGGAGGACATGCGCCCGGGTCCGGCTGGCTTGTTGGGGATAACATGTGGACAAAAAGCGCTGTCTTGGCCGCCGACTGCCTTATGCACAGGTTCCTACGGGGAAGACGGGCTCCAAACCACAGGGTTTCAAGCCATTAAAGTACTTTTAGAACAATGACTTAACCTACTTTTCGGCGAAATCTACGTCTACCATCACCACAAAGCTCTTAAGTTATTTATAGATTTAAAAGCAGAGGAGCGTGTGCATAACTGGATTTCGAGCCACGCGCCAGACAAACAGTCATCTCGGAACGGAGGCGGCAGCTACATGAATGAATTCACATCCACAACAGCGGCTTGATTCGAACTCGGCGGTAGGTGGCCGTCTCAGAGATTTTTAGATAGCTGCGCTTTTGGCGTAAACGTCGGTAAAGTCACTTCGGTGTCGATCGCCGGACACGCGGCGATGACCACGTCATCAGCGATTCGCCACGTTCAGCTCGCACCCTGCTTCCGAATGATCCTGATGATTCGCAGCCGCTCTACCGACGGCGCAATCAACAATCGTATGCCGGTGCCTCCGCGTTGCCGGACCGGTGCGGAGTTGCGACCTGGATGGTGCAACCTGTCATCCCGTGCACAAGCGCTGTATGCAACCGACACCACACCACAAACATCCGCCCCCACAACCCAGCCGTTATCTGTCCAACAAAAAACCCGGCATCTGCCGGGCTTCGTGTTCCACGTGGAACCGCAGGTCACAACCGCAGCGGCATCACCACATGACGGGATTTCGCGCTGCTCGCCTCGCGGACCAGCGCGGACGAATTGGCATCGCGCAGCTGGATCACGACATGTTCGTCGCGCAATGCAGACAAGGCATCCAGCAGGTAATTCACGTTGAAGCCGATGGCCAGATCATCCACCTTGGTGTCGGCTTCGATTTCTTCCTGCGCTTCTTCCTGCTCCGGGTTGTGTGCGCTGATCTTCAGCTGGCCGGGCGACACTTCGACGCGGACACCCCTGTACTTTTCGTTGGACAGGATCGCCGCACGCTGCAATGCCGCACGCAGCGCTTCACGATCCACCTTGACCTCGCGATCGGCACCAATTGGAACCACCGTTTCGTAGTCCGGAAAACGGCCATCGATCAGCTTGGACGTAAACGTGACATCGCCGCGCTTGACGCGGATATGGCTGCGGCCCACTTCCAGCTCAACCTCGCGGTCCGCGCCTTCCAGCAGGCGCTGCAGTTCGGTGACGCCCTTGCGCGGCACGATGATCTGCCGCTTGGCACCGCCAGCGTTCTCCAGCTCGGTCTCGCACAGTGCCAGGCGATGACCATCGGTGGCCACGCAGCGCAGCAGGCCGTCGCGTAGGTCGAATAGCAATCCATTGAGGTAATACCGCACGTCCTGCTGGGCCATGGCAAACGCGGTGCGTTCGATCAACTCCTTCAACCCGGCTTCCGGCACGGCGACGCGCTCGGTGGCTTCTACCTCGTCCACCGACGGGAAGTCATTCGAGGGCAGGGTGGCCAATGTGAACCGACTGCGCCCGGCTTGCACGGTGACCTTGTCCCCATTCTGGGACACGGTCACCCGGCTGCCGTCGGGCAGTGCGCGCAGGATATCGAACAGTTTGCGCGCCGGGATCGTGGTTTCGCCGTCCTGTGCGTCCTCGACCAGGGTACGGGAGATCATCTCCACTTCCAGGTCGGTACCGGTGAGCGACAGTTGCCCCTGCCGCACCTGCACCAGCAAGTTCGCCAGCACCGGCAAGGTCTGACGTCGTTCGACCACATTGACCACCTGGGCCAACGGCTTGAGGAAGGCTTCGCGTTGCAGTGTGAAACGCATGTGGTTCCGTGCCCCTATGCTTTAAAGATGTGGAATAAATCAAAAGCTTGGTGGTGATGGTAGGGCCGTTTTCTGCGGACAACCACTCTAAATTCTTGTTTCCAAAGACTTTTCAGACCCACAAACCCATTGGACTAGTCAGCCTGGGGCGGTGGGAAAACCTGTGGATACTTTTGCGTTCGCCGCCGCAAGCCTCTTTATCCACAGATTCTCCCGCATTTAGTACCAACTCATCCACGCTTTTTTCCAAGCCCGGCGGGAAGGCCGCCCTTGCCTCACTCGCTGAGCTTGCGAATCAGCTTTTCCCAGTCCTCGCGCAGCTTGCCGTCGGCCTCCATCAAGGTGCGAATCTGACGGCAGGCATGCAGCACGGTGGTGTGGTCGCGGCCGGCGAAGGCATCGCCGATCTCGGGCAAGCTGTGTTCGGTGAGTTCCTTGGCCAACGCCATGGCCACCTGGCGCGGCCGCGCCAGCGAGCGGGTGCGGCGCTTGGACAGCAGATCCTTCATCTGCAGGCCGTAGTAGTCGGCCACGGTCTTCTGGATGTTGGGGATGCCGATCGCCTGTTGCTGGGCTCGCAGCAGGTCGCGCAGGGTCTCCTGGGCGAATTCCACCGTGATTGCGCGCCCGGTGAAGTTGGCGCGCGCCACCAGCGTGTTGAGCGCGCCTTCCAGGTCGCGCACGTTGGAACGCATCTTCTTGGCGATCAGGAAGGCCACGTCGTCGGGAATCTCGGCGCCGCGTTCGCGCGCCTTGGCCAGCACGATGGCCGCGCGGGTCTCGAAATCCGGGGGGTCGATCGCCACCGACAGGCCCCACGCCAGGCGCGATTTCAGCCGTGGTTCCAGGCCCTCGACCTCGCGCGGGTAGCGGTCGCAGGTCAGGATGATCTGCTGGCGGCCATCGAACAGCGCGTTGAAGGTGTGGAAGAACTCTTCCTGCGTGCGGTCCTTGCCGGCGAAGAACTGGATGTCGTCGATCAGCAACGCATCGATCTGCTGGAACTGGCGCTTGAACTGGTCCATCGCCTTGTCCTGCAGCGCCCGGATCATGGCACTGAAGAACTGTTCCGAACGCAGGTACATCACCTTGGCGGCCGGGTTGGCCTGGCGCAACGCGTTGCCGGCGGCGAACATCAGGTGCGTCTTGCCCAGGCCGGTGCTGCCATACAGCAGCAACGGGTTGTGCGCGCGGTCGCCGGGCTTCTGCGCGGCCTGTATCGCCGCCGCCAGCCCGAGTTGGTTGCTGCGGCCTTCGACGAAATTGGCGAAGGTGTAGTGCGAATCCAGGTTGCCGGCGAACGGCACGATCGGCGCGGCAACCGCTGCGCTGGCCGCCGCCGTTGGTGCAGCCACCGGCTCCGGCGCGCGCGGACGCGAGCCCACCGCCAGCGCAACCTCGCCGGCGCCGGCGAAATACGCCAATAGCTCCCGGATGCGCGGCAGGTAGCGCTCGCGTACCTGATCCACGATGAAGGCATTGGGCGCATACAGCACGATGCTGTCGCCGCGGTCTTCGGCTTGCAGGGGTTTCAACCAGGTGTGCACGTCCTCGGGCGGAAATTCGGCTTCGAGACGTTCCAGACAGCGGGGCCAAGCATCCATCAAAGTGTCATCATCGATTGCTGGCTGCGGCGCGCAGCAAGGCGCCGTGCACGCAGCCCGGAAGTGAAAAAAGGATGGACCAGCCTAGCACCGCAGGCCGGCTTTTCCCAGACTTATTCACAGATCCATCCACAGGCTGCGGTCATGTGCATCGCGGCCGCGCAAGCGGGTAGTTGACCTGGCCTGGATCAGGCGTCTAAAATTGCCGGTTCACCGTTTCCATTCATGCAGAGGGCCCCATGGCCACCAAGCGTACTTTCCAACCCAGCAACCTGAAGCGAGCACGCGACCATGGTTTCCGTGCACGTATGGCAACCGCCGACGGCCGCAAGATCCTGGCTCGCCGCCGCGCCAAGGGCCGCAAGCGCCTGAGCGCTTGATTGCCGCGCCGCTCCCTGCGGCCGAGGCAGTCCCTACCGTGAACGCATCGAACCCGTGCAGGCGATTTCCTCGCTCTGCGCGGGTTCGTACGCGTGCGCAATATACGGTTGTCTTCGACACCGCGCGTCGGACCTCCGATCCGCTGCTCAGCCTGCACTGGCGAACCGGCGACACGCCGCCGCGCCTGGGCATGGCGGTGTCGCGCAAGGTCGATACCCGCGCGGTGGGTCGTAACCGCATCAAGCGCGTACTGCGCGATGCCATGCGCCATCTATTGCCCGAACTGGCCGGCGGCGATTACGTGATTGTGGCGCGTTCGGCAGCCGCCAAGGCGACCAATCCACAGATTCGCGATGCCTTCGTGCGCCTGCTGCGCCGTGCCGGTGCATTGCCCCTGCCTGCTGCGCCCGGCACAATGCCGCCCGCCAGGACGATGCACCCATCCTCCCTTTCCCCGACAGAGCCGGAACGCTAGTTCCGACTGAGCGAGTTGCTGCCCGATGAACCAGACCCGTGTTTTCCTGATCTTTGCCTGGCTGATGGTCGCGGCGCTGCTGTGGATGGAGTGGGGCAAGGACAAGGCGGCCGCCAATGCACCCGCTGCGGTGGCCACCCAATCGGTGCCGGCCGCGCGCGATCCGGATGCGGCGGCCACGCCCGCTAACGTGCCCAGCGCACAGGCCATCCCGCAGGCCGGCGCCCCGGGCGCGGTGCCGTCCATCGGCACCACCACGGCGACGCCGGCCGCCGCCGGTGCCGCGCCGGTGGTGACCGTCACCTCGGACGTGCTGCGCCTGAAGCTGGATGGCCGCAGCGTGCTGGATGCCGAGCTGCTGCAGTTTCCGCAGACCAAGGACGGCACTGCACCGGTCAGCCTGCTGACCGAAGATGCGGCGCACCCGTACAACGCCACCAGCGGCTGGGCCAGCGAGCACTCGCCGGTGCCGGGCATGGGCGGCTTCCGCGCCGAACAGCCGGGTAGCAGTTTCGCACTGGCCAAGGGCCAGAACAGCCTGGTGGTGCCGTTCATCTGGAATGGCCCCAACGGCGTGTCGATCCGCCGCACCTTCACCCTGGAACGCGGTCGCTATGCGATCTCGATCAAGGACGAGGTCATCAACAAGAGCGGTGCGGCGTGGAACGGCTACGTGTTCCGCAAGCTGAGCCGGGTGCCGACCATCCTCAGCCGCGGCATGACCAACCCGGACTCCTTCAGCTTCAACGGGGCAACCTGGTACAGCCCGCAGGAAGGCTATGAGCGCCGCGCGTTCAAGGACTACATGGACGACGGCGGTTTGAACCGCCAGATCACCGGTGGCTGGGTGGCGCTGCTGCAGCACCACTTCTTTACCGCATGGATTCCGCAGAAGGACCAGGCCTCGCTGTACGTGCTGGCCCAGGACGGCCCGCGCGACGTGGCCGAGCTGCGTGGCCCGGCCTTCACCGTGGCGCCGGGCCAGACCGCCAGCACCGAGGCACGCCTGTGGGTGGGTCCCAAGTTGGTCAGCCAGATCGCCAAGGAAGACGTGAAGGGGTTGGACCGGGTGGTCGACTACAGCCGCTTCTCGCTCATGGCCATCATCGGCCAGGGCCTGTTCTGGGTGCTGAGCCACCTGCACAGCTTCCTGCACAACTGGGGCTGGGCTATCATCGGCCTGGTGGTGCTGCTGCGTCTGGCGCTGTATCCACTGTCGGCCGCGCAGTACAAATCTGGTGCCAAGATGCGCCGCTTCCAGCCGCGTCTGGCCCAGCTCAAGGAGCGCTACGGCGACGATCGCGTCAAGTACCAGCAGGCGACGATGGAGCTGTTCAAGAAGGAAAAGATCAACCCGATGGGCGGCTGCCTGCCGCTGCTGATCCAGATGCCGATCTTCTTCGCGCTGTACTGGGTGCTGGTGGAATCGGTGGAATTGCGCCAGGCGCCCTGGCTGGGCTGGATCCAGGACCTGACCGCGCGCGACCCGTACTTCATCCTGCCGGTGCTCAACATCGCCATCATGTGGGCGACGCAGAAGCTGACCCCGACCCCGGGCATGGACCCCATGCAGGCCAAGATGATGCAGTTCATGCCGCTGGTGTTCGGCGTCATGATGGCCTTCATGCCGGCCGGCCTGGTGCTGTACTGGGTGGTCAACGGCGGTCTGGGCTTGTTGATCCAGTGGTGGATGATCCGCCAGCACGGCGAGCAGCCGAGCAAGATCATCCAGGCCAACGCCAAGTAAGTTCACCAAGGCCCGCCGCAAGGCGGGCCTTGTGCATGCGCATTGGCTGGAAACACTTTGAAGATCCTCCTGCCCGCCGTGACCTATCTCGATCCTGGCAATGCCCATGCCAAGACCGGCAATCGCGGGACGGCGCACAAGGCGTACTCCACGTATCTGCAGCTGCAGAGCAGCGGTGCGAAGCAGGTGAGCACGCAGCGGCAGTCGTTGTGATTCAACCCAGCTGACGCATTGCGGCGAACTCTCGCCTGGAAAACCCGCCCCGGGACGGCGGCGTGATTCACCAAGGACCCGGGTATCGGCCTGCTGCCGTTGCCGGCAACACGTCGCCGCACCGCCACGGCTGTCTTTTTCAATCCATCTCAGAGCAGTGCGCATGTCGTCTTCCACCTCCACCATCGTTGCCATCGCCAGTGCTGCCGGAGCCGGTGGCGTGGGAATCGTGCGCCTGTCCGGGCCGCAGGCAATGCTGATCGCCATGGGGTTGGGCATTGCGCCGTTGCAGCCGCGGCAGGCGCAGTACGCGCGCTTTCGTGATGCGCAGGGCGAGGTCATCGACGATGGCATCGTGCTGTGGTTCAAGGCGCCACGCAGCTTTACCGGGGAAGAGGTGGTGGAGCTGCAAGGCCATGGCAGCCCGGTGCTGTTGCGTCAGTTGGTGGCGCGCTGCGTTGCGCTGGGCGCACGCCAGGCACGCGCGGGCGAATTCAGCGAGCGGGCCTTCCTCAACGGCAAGTTCGACCTGGCCCAGGCCGAGGCCATCGCCGACCTGATCGCCGCCGGCGACGTGCGCGCTGCACGTGCCGCGCGGCGTTCGCTGGATGGCGTGTTTTCGCGCCGTATCGAGACGGTAAGTGCGCAACTGACGCGACTGCGCGTGCATGTGGAGGCGGCGATCGACTTCGCCGACGAGCCACTGGACACCCTGGGGGGCTCGCAGGTGCGCGACGGGCTTCAGCAGGCGCGGACAGCGCTGGCGCAGCTGCTGGGCGACGCAGAACGCGGACGCAAGTTGCGCGATGGCCTGCATGCGGTACTGATCGGCCCGCCCAATGCCGGCAAGAGTTCGCTGCTTAATGCATTGGCCGGCAGCGAGCGCGCCATCGTCACCGATGTGGCCGGCACCACCCGCGACACCCTGCATGAAGCCATCCAGCTCGATGGTTTCGAGCTGACCCTGGTCGACACCGCCGGCCTGCGCGAAGGCGGCGATGCGATCGAGCGCGAAGGCATGCGCCGCGCGCGCGCCGAGCTCGAACGTGCCGATCTGGCGCTGGTGGTGCTGGATGCGCGCGACCCGCAGGCGGCGCGCGATGCGATCGGCGATGCCATCGATGCGGTGCCACGCCAACTGTGGATCCACAACAAATGCGATCTGCTGGCCGACAGCACGCCGTTGGGCGACGACGCGATTGCGATCTCGGCCATGACCGGACATGGATTGGAGCACCTGCACGCCCGTCTGCGCGAGCTGGCGCTTGGCGATGCAAGCGACAGCGTGGAAGGCGAATTCTCCGCGCGCGCCCGCCATGTGGAAGCGCTGCGCCGCGCCGAACAACACGCCGAAGCCGCCGACCTGGAGCTGGGTTTCGAACAGCTCGAACTGGCCGCCGAAGAGCTGCGCCTGGCGCACGCAGCACTGGGCGAGATCACCGGCAAGATGAGCGCCGACGACTTGCTGGGCCAGATCTTCTCGAGCTTCTGCATCGGCAAGTGAAACGACGTGGCGATGCTGTCTGCGCCATCTGACCACCTTGCATCCATGGAACGTGGCCTGCCGACAGCGTGGATTGCTGGCGTTGAGCGCATCGGCGTCATGCATCCATCGACAGGCGAGCCCCACTGCCTGGAGGCTCCACGCCGAGATGCGTTACATCACGCCCGGTAATACGGTCTGCAATGCGGCGTTCTCTGCGGCACAGGCGGCAGCGGCAGCGGCAGGCAACGGCGTTGCGCGCGCGGTGTCGATCTCCTCGCGGGCGGCGGCCAGGTCTTTCTGAAACGCTGGATCGCCATGCAAGGCGGCTACGGTGGCCGCGCCCATGATGCGGCCCTGCAGGACATCGCTCTGCCAATGCACGTTGCAGACCAGGCGGCTGTCGCCGAAGGCGCGGCCGCGTGCCAGTAGTGCATCGCGCCGGGCGGGCGCGATCTCCGAAAGGATCAGCCCCCAGGCCCAGCCGATGGCGGTGTGGCCGGAGGGGTAGGAGCCGTTCTTGCGCAGGCTGGCGTCGTCGTCGGGGGTGCACGTTGGCTGCGCGTTGCGCATGAACGGACGCGGACGCTGGTAGTGCGCCTTGGCGGCGCTGGTGCTGGTGCTGGCGTCGCGCATGCTGCGTTCGAGCAGGCGCAGCAGGTGCGGGGTGGTGGCCTGGTCCACCTGCACGCCGAGCGCGCAACTGAAGGTGCTGGCGGCGGCGGGAAAGCGCAGCACGGCATCGTGCGCGGCCAGGTCCCAACGCGGGGTGCCGCGCAGGGCAAGCATGGCCTTGGCGATGGCCTCGTCGTTGGCGAGCGCGGTGCTGCCGTCTGCCGGCGGCGGCGGAACCAGGCGCAGGCTGTCGGGCAGTTGTGGCGTGTCCAGGTAGCCGCGTGCATCGGTGGCGATCACCGAGCCTGCCGGCGCTGCCGGTTGCCGCGCACCGGCCATGCCGCTGCCGAGCAGCAGCGTGGCGATGGCGACGCCTGCCAGCGTGGGTTGCCAGCGGCGTGCGATGCGGTGGGACATGGGCAACTCCTCGGAACGGCAAGACGGGAAGAGTTCGCAGATTACGACGCGCAGATGACACCTGCATGCCAGCGCAACGCAGCTGCGGCGCGGCATGCGCACCGATTGTCGCGGCACTGTCATCTGGTCGTCGTGTCGACGCAAGACAGCTGTCGCACGCTTGCCGCCATCTTTTGACTCTTCCCCCACGCCGCCCATGCCCAAGACCCATCTCCTCAGTGCTGCCGTGCTCGCCGCGCTCATGTTGTCGCCGGCCGTGCAGGCGGCCGATACGCCTGCCGACCCATCGGCCGATGCCGCCGCCGCGGACAGCGTGCAGCAGCTCGATGCGGTGTCGGTGATCGGGCAGGGCGAAACCCGCCAGGTGCAGCGCATCACCGCCCAGGACATCCCGGTGCTGCCGCCGGGCACCAGCATCCAGAAGCTGCTCAACCGCATGCCGGGTGTGAACGTGCAATCCAACGATGCCTTCGGTGCCAACGAAGAGTCGCAGACGATCAGCCTGCGCGGCTTCAACGGCACGCGCCTGGGTTACACGCTGGACGGCTTGCCGCTGGGCGATAACGCTTATGGCAACTACAACGGCCTCAACATCAGCCGCGCGTTGATCGCGGAAAACTTCGGTGGCGTGGAGCTGGCCTCGGGCATCGGTGCGTTGGGTACCGCGTCCACCAGCAACCTGGGTGGCACCATCCAGTATTACTCGGCCGATCCGTCCAGCGTATTCGGTGGGCAGGTGTCGCAGACCGTGGGTTCGGACGCCAACCGCCGCACCTTCCTGCGCGTGGACACCGGCGATTACAACGGCTTTTCGGCGTACCTTTCCGGTATCAATGCGGAAGCGGACATGTGGGCGCGCCCGGAATCGCCGACCACCACGCGGCAGTTCAACGCCAAGGGGGTGTATCAATTCGATGGCGGCAAGCTGACCGCCTTTGCCGATACCTCGCGCACCTCGCAGGCGGACTATTCCTATCTGTCCAAGAGTGGCCTGGCGCGCGGCCTGGGCTGGGACTGGAACCTGTATGCGCCGGACTGGAACCGCGCCCTGGCCGC
Organism: Xanthomonas cucurbitae; assembly: GCF_002939885.1. Classification (GTDB taxonomy): domain Bacteria; phylum Pseudomonadota; class Gammaproteobacteria; order Xanthomonadales; family Xanthomonadaceae; genus Xanthomonas; species Xanthomonas cucurbitae. Next base: position 23,768 of record NZ_MDED01000014.1, on the reverse strand, counting down.
GGCGTACTGCGCGCCGGCCACACGCAATGCGGCGCGCTGCGGATTCAGTGGCGGCGTGGACAACATCGACGATGCGTACTACCAGAGCCGCGCGCTGCGCGACGACGACCTGTTCTACGTGGCCGGCGACTTCCAGCCCAACGATGCGATCAGCCTGCACACCCAGGTCTATCACCACGAAAACAAGGGCCAGGGCCACTGGTGGTCGCCGGGCCAGGCCTCCAATCCGGGAACGCCGCAGGCACTGCCGATCTCCATCCGCAGCACCAACTACTGGATCAACCGCACCGGCGGCATCGCCTCGCTGGGCTGGGACTTGGGCCCGCATCATCTGGAAGCCGGGCTGTGGTACGAGCGCAACCACCACGATGTGGAGCGCAATTTCTACTGGATCACCGGTCCAGTGGACGATGATACGTTCCTGCGCAATCCCGATCGCCGGCTGTTCTCGCAGAACTACATCATCACCACGCGGCAGTTCTACGTGCAGGGCAACTTCAAGTTCCTGGACGAGCGCCTGAGCCTGGACCTGGGCATCAAGAGCCCGAGCACCGAAATGACCGCGCGCGAGACGCCGGGCGTGGCGGTGGAAGCGCCGGTGGCGACCGGCTCGCTCAAGGCCAGCGAATCGGTGTTGCCGCAGATCGGGCTGGGCTATCGCATCGCTGAGGGCCAGGAAGTGTTTGCCTCGTACGCGGAGAATATCGCCGCGTTCCAGGGCGGTGGTGCCGGTGGCCCGTTGCTGGTGACGCAAGCGTCGTTCGATGCCAGCGTGGGTGCGCTGGAACCAGAAAAGTCGCGCACGCTGGAAGCCGGTTACCGCTTCGTGCGTGACCGCTTCGAGGCCTCGCTGGTCGGCTACGACGTGACCTTCGACAACCGCCTGCTCTCGCTCAACCCCTGCGCCAGCATCCAGCAGGGCACCACGCCGGCCTGCACCACGCGTTTCTTCAACGTGGGCTCGGTGAGCAGCCGTGGTGGTGAGCTGACGGTGATCTGGAAGCCGACCAGCTATCTGCAGTGGTACAACTCGGCCTCGATCAACCGTTCCACCTACGACGACAACTACGTGCAGAACGGCGTGGTGATTCCCACCGCCGGCAAGACCACGGTGGACACCCCCAAGCGCATGCTGGCCAGCGAAATCGCCTTCAACTACGCAGGGTGGAACCTCAACCTGCGCGGCAAGTACACCGGCGAGCGCTTCTATACCTACACCAACGACCAAGGTTTTGGCGGCTACACCTCGTTCGATGCCGGCGCCGGCTATGCATTCGGCCAGGTCGGCGTGTTGCAGGCGCTCAAGCTCTCGCTCAATGTCACCAACCTCACCGACAAGCGTTACGCCTCCAACCTCACCGCGTTCGCCAACAGCGATCCGAATGGGCGGCAGTTGGCCTTCCACGCCAGTGCGCCGCGGCAGGTGTTCTTGACCTTGGACGCGAAGTTCTGAGGATGGGAATCGGGAATCGGGAATCGGGAATCGCAAGAGCGGGTTTTGCTGTTGCTCACTGACTTCTGATTTCCGAGGTCCGTCGACGCGGGCCGGCTAGAGTGGTCAACAAGACGTCTTGCGTGGTTGTCGGGCAGGTGCGGACGATGCGGTGGACGTGGGATGTACAGTCGTACCTCCTGCGTCGCTCATTGGCCAGGCGCGCCTGGCGGCCTGCGTCGATTCGGTAGCTGTTCTTCGTTGGAGATAGGCATGATGCAGTTCGGTCGTATCTGGCTGGTGGGAGCGATGATGGTTGGCATGAGCGACCCGGCGGTTGCCGAGGCACCGTTGGCCAGGACGGTGCAGATTTTTGCGCACCGTGGCGCCAGCGCGTTGCGGCCGGAACACACCTTGGCCTCGTACGCCAAAGCCATTGCCGATGGCGCGGATTTCGTCGAGCCGGATCTGGTGTCCACCAAAGATGGTGTGCTGGTGGCACGCCACGAGAACGAGATCGGCGGGACCACCGATGTGGCCAGCCATCCGGAATTTGCCGCGCGCAAGACCCGCAAGACCATCGACGGTCAATCGATGGACGGCTGGTTCACCGAGGACTTCACGCTGGCCGAACTGAAGACCTTGCGCGCACGCGAGCGCTTGCCGCAGTTGCGTGGCACGCGCTGGGATGGCCAGTTTCAGATCGTGACCTTCGACGAGATCATCGATTTCGTTGCGGCGCAGTCGGCCGCCACCGGCCGTACCGTCGGGCTGATTCCCGAGATCAAGCATCCGAGCTACTTCCAGGCGCTCGGCCTGCCGATGGAAGACAAGGTGCTGGCCACGCTGCAGGCACACGCTTATACGCAGACCGCACCGGTGGTGATCCAGTCGTTCGAGACCGGCAATCTGCGTTATCTGCGCAGCAAGATCGGGCGCACCAGCACCATCCGCCTGCTGCAGTTACTGGGCGGCGCGCAGATGCCGCTGCCCGATGCCGGCCCAGGCAAGGCGCCGAAGACCTACGGGGAGATGCTCACGCCCGACGGCTTGAAGCAGGTCGCCACCTATGCCGACGCGATCGGCCCTGACATCCGCAGCATCATCCCGCTGGATGCGCAGCAACGCCTGGGTACACCGACCAGCCTGGTGCACGATGCGCATGCGGCCGGGCTGCAGGTGCAGCCGTACACGTTTCGTCCGGAGAATTATTTCCTGGCCGCCGACAACCGCAGCAATGGTGCAGTGACCGAGCGTAACGACGCAGGTGCATTGGTCGAACTCAAGACGTATCTGGATGCTGGCATCGATGCGTTCTTCGCCGACGATCCGGGCCTGGCGCGGCGTGCCTTGAGCGAGCGTGCAACGCGTTAAACGCCCATGCGGTCCGTAGGAGCGCGCTTGCGCGCGAGGCCTTCCCGGTAACGCCCGTCGCGCTCAGGCGCGCTCAGGCGCGCTCCTACGTTCCTGGTGGCCGTTCGCGTGGGGGGAACTGCAGCACCACGTTGTCAGAGCCGTCTTCCTGGCGTTGCCACAGCACCGGCACCTGCCGCGGTGGCGGCGGTTCCAGCATCGCGTGCTCGGGGTTGCTTACTTCCCAGGCAGCATCTTCGTCCTCGTCGTCCCAGCTGTAACGTGGCTTGGCTTGCTGCGGGTCGCGCAGGCGCAGCAGCAGAGCGGCGATCAGGCCGGCCACCGCGCCGCCCAGGTGCGATTGCCAGGACACGCCGGCTTCGTGCGGCAGGATGGTCAGCAGCATGCCGCCATAGAACAGGAAGGCGATCATGCTGGTGGCGATCGCCGGGCGGTCGCGGCGCAGCAGGCCCAGCACCAACACCAGGAACATCAGCCCGTGGGTGATGCCGCTGGCGCCGAGATGGCGGCTGCCGGGCTCGCCCAGCAGCCACGCGCCCAGCCCCGAACCCAGCCACAGCAGCGGCAGCGACAGGACGGTGGCGCGTGGGTACACGCTGCCGGCCAGGGTGCCCAGGATCAGCAGCGCGGCCGCATTGGCGCCCAGATGTGCGAGTGAGCCGTGCAACAGCGGGGCAGTGAGGATGCCGATCAGGCCGTCGGCTTGCAGCGGCGCCACCGCCCAGGCGCGCCAGTCGAACATGCCCTGCGCGGTGAATACGGCCACCAGCAGCAATACGGCCGCCAGGCTGAGGTTGAAGGCACGCAGCACCCGCGAGCGGTCCAGGCGGCTCTGGGTGGCGGCATCGGGGGCGAGAAAATGCGTTGTCATGCACTCACGGATGGCGGCGCGCGAATTTTTTACAAGCCTATCCGGCTCGGGATAAGCAGGCCCGGCAGCGGGATAATCCAATCCCGCTGCCGAATCATTGGCGTAGTCAGCCGCACATCATGCAAGTGGGTGAGGCGTGACAGCGCACGTGCCGCGCCATCCGCCATCTGTAAAGTTCCCTTCCGTCCGATCTGCAGCTCTGCTGCAGGGCCCTTGCCCGCCCACCATCGCGGGACACGCTGCAAGTACGTCCATGTAAGCTCTTACGCGGCATCCATGCCGCGTAAGGTCCCGCGACGGTGGGCGGGCAAGACCTGTCGAGATGGTCGGTGCGCATGGTTGTCAGCAGCGCACGCGGAACGGACTGTACCGATTTCCGATTCCCGATTCCCAGCCCCTCAGTGCCCGGCCGGCTTGGGCGGGCGCAGCAGGCTCAGCACGATGGTCGCAACCAGGATCGCCACCACCGCGGCCAGCGACACCAACACCGGAATCTTGTACAGGTCGATGATCATCATCTTGGTGCCGATGAACACCAGGATCACCGCCAACCCGTACGGCAGCAGGTGGAAGCGGTCAGCCATGCCGGCCAGCAGGAAGAACATCGCACGCAGGCCCAGCACTGCAAACACGTTGGAGGTGAGCACGATGAACGGGTCGGTGGTGATGGCGAAGATCGCCGGGATGCTGTCCACCGCGAAGATCACGTCGATCACCGCGATCAGGATCAACACCACGAACAGCGGCGTGAACCAGCGCTTGCCATCCTTCATCACGCTGAGCAGGTTGCCGTGGTACTGCGGGCTCAGGCGCAGGTGCCCGCGCATCCAGCGCAGCACCGGATTGGCTTCCAGGTCTGGCTCCTTGCCGGCGGAGAACCACATCTTGATGCCGGTCAGCAGCAGGAACGCGCCGAACACATAGAGCAGCCAGTGGAATTTGGCCAGCAGCAGCGAGCCGGCGAAGATCATGATCGCGCGTAGGACAATCGCGCCCAGCACCCCGATAATCAGGACCCGCTGGCGCTGTTCCTCTGGCACGCCGAAGTAGGTCATGACCATCAGGAACACGAAGATGTTGTCCACCGCCAGCGATTTTTCCACCAGGTAGCCGGTGAGGAACTCCAACCCGATCCGGTCGGCGGCCGCATCGCCCATGCTGCCCTGCAGGTACCACCACAGGCCGGCATTGAAGGCCAGCGCCAGCAGCACCCAGCCGATGCTCCACCAGGTGGCTTCCTTGAAGGTCACCTTGTGCGCGCCGCCGTGCCGCATCAACACCAGATCGACCAGCAGCGCGGCGATCACCACGACCGCGAAGCCACCCCATAACCAGACATTGCCAATGGTTTGCATAAGAAATTCCGAAAGTGAAACGACCTGGGCCAGCCGCGTGGGCTGAGGTCTTGTGACACGGAATTCGTGGATTCCGGGTGACGGACCTTCGCCTGCGCGGCGAAGGTCTCGCTCGCAACCGGCTGGGCCGGTTGCCGTTGCACCGGAGCCTGGCTGGCAGGACTCGTCATGACGGCGACAACGTTGGGAGCTACTCCCCTTCTGGGCCCGATTCTGCGGGCCAGGCGCAGGCACGTCAATCCAGCCGGATACAATGGGCGGATGAATACTCCTGTCCCCGTCGTCCGACTCAAGAATGCGTGGCGCTCCAGCCACCCGTGGATTTTCCAGAAGCTGGTGGAAAAGCCCGCCGCCAAGCCCAAACCCGGCACGATTGTCGAGGTGGTCGGCGTGGATGGCGAGTGGATCGGCCGCGGCTTCTATAACGGACATTCGCGCATTGCCGTGCGCATCCTGGAAACCGACCAGACGGTGCCGGTGGATGCGGGCTGGTTCGCGCGCAAGATTGCCGCTGCGGTGAGCCTGCGCCGCGACTGGCTCAAGCTCGACGGCGTCTCCGATGCCTGGCGCGTGGTGCATAGCGAAGGCGATGGCCTGTCCGGCCTGGTGGTGGACCGCTATGGCGACCTGGTGGTGGTGGAGTTCTTCGCCGCCGGCATGTTCCGCCACCGCGAATGGATCTACGACGCGCTGCGCGAACAGTTCCCGGGCTGCCGCTTCCACAGCTTTGCCGACGAACATGTGCAAAAGCAGGAGAGCTTCGACTTCCACGGCAACACCACCACGGAAGCTGCGGTCATCACCGAGCACGGCATCAAGTTCCGCGCCGACCCGGCCGGCGCACACAAGACCGGCTTTTTCGCCGACCAGCGCGACAACCGTCAGTGGCTGAGCGAGCAGGTGGACGGCAAGACCGTGCTGGACCTGTGCTGCAACACCGGCGGGTTTGCGGTGTATGCGGCCGCGCGCGGTGCGGCCGAGGTGCTGGGCGTGGATATCGACGAGGACGTCATCGCCATAGCCAAGGGCAACGCCAAGCTCAATAACGTGCGGCCCAGGTTCGTGCAGGCCGATATCTTTCCGTGGCTGCGCGATGCGGCCAATCGCGGCGAACAGTTCGATGTGGTGATCCTGGATCCGGCCAAGATGACCCGCGACCGCGAGCAGGTGATTCCGGCGCTGAAGAAGTATCTGGACATGAACAAATTGGCGCTGGGCGTGGTCAAGCCGGGCGGCCTGTTTGCCACCTTCTCATGCACCGGGCTGGTGGCCGAGCAGGAGTTTCTGGACATGTTGCGGCGCGCCTCGTATTTCTCCGGGCGCACCATCCAGATCCTCAAGGTGGCCGGCGCTGGCCCCGATCATCCGTTCATGGCGCATGTGCAGGAGTCGCGTTACCTCAAGGCGGTGTTCTGCCGCGTGATGTAGCCGCGCCTGCCGATGCAGGGCCGGCATTGCGCAGCCTGCGGTTTTGGCAGCGCCACGCAGCGGCCGGCACACGGATTCAATGCGGATAAGCAACCAGGGAGCCGGCCGCCGATGACCTCCAGCGACGAAGACGAACGCAAGGTCTTGCGCCACTTGCTGCGCCAGATCGAGCGGCCGCAGGCCAGCCTGCTGGCCAGCAACTGGCCGGTGTTTGGCATGTGGCTGCTATTTTCCGGGGCCTTCATGTACCTGTTCCAGACCGGCGCCAGCTCGCCGCTGCACCCGCTGTTGCTGGCGCTGGGCTCGACTTGCCTGGGCGTGTTCGGTGCGTGGATCGTATTCCGCTCGGTGTGGGCACGGCAGTGGCCACACGTGCGTGAGCATATCGATGTGGAAAGCGTGCGCGCGCGGTTGGCCGAACTGGACAGGTGAGCCTGCCGGCACCCCGTCGCGCATCCGGCAGTTTCATCGATCGCCGGCATGCCGCTGGAACCAGACGTGCCGATCCGCACCCGTTGGCAGGCGCCGGTGGAAGAGGTCCTTGGCGTGGACCGATCTGCACACCAGGCCATCCCTGGCCTGGCTGCATCGTCGCTCACCCTGGTCTGCAGCTGCGTAGTGCAGCTGCGAGCGCTCACCACCCGGCCGGGCGTGCGGTGATTTCTGGTACCGCCTGACGCAGGTCCGCACCAAATTCCGGGTTGGTCATCGTGGACGGATCGACATAGCCGTAAAACACGCCCTGGGTGGGCGAGGCACCTTGTTCTTCAACATCGCCACGCAGCTGCGCGGTGCCGCCGACATTGATCGCACCGAACGCGCCGGGGCCCATGAACACGGTATGCGCCTGTGCGTTGGCGCCGATGGTGGCACCCGGGTGCCACACGGTCAGCCCGCCCAGCACGGCATTGCCCTGCACGGTGCCACCCATCACCGTGGCATGCCCGTCGATGCGTGCATTGCCCAGCACGTTGCCGGCCAGGACTCGCGCAGACGGTCCCACGTAAGCGGTGGAGGCGACATTGGCGGTGTTGGCGACCCAGCCGCCGCCGTTGGCATGACGGCGGCCGGCCGGGGTCGGCGTAGGCGCGTTGGGCTGGCTCCCGGCCGGCGCGGCATTGGTCAGTGTCACGCTCCATGGGTAGCGGTAGATCGCATAGTAGGACTGGTCCCACTTGATCTGCTGCATGCTGCTGGGCGCGCCCATCACCATCAGATACACGGCGCGGTCGCTGGTCTTCACCGCCATGGTGAGGGTGGCCTTGGCGCCGCGCTGCAGCGTGCTGTAACGCGCCTTGCCGAGGCTATCGATGGCCACCACACCCCAGCGCCAGTCCGAGTTCGGCGAGGGGATGCTGGACGGGTCGTTGAGCAGGCCAGGCAGGCTGGTGACGGCCGCTGCGCTCTGCACCTGGCCTTCGAAGGCGACCTTGATGCTGCTGACGCCGCTGGCGGGAATCAGCTGCACCAGGTTGTAACCCCAGCGTTGCGGTGCCCACTCGAATGGCACACGGTAGCGATTGGCCTGGCTCGGGACCGGATCCAGCATCGTCATGCGCAGCGCACGATCGCGGTTGTTCCAATCCTGGGTTTGCTGCGGATCGAAGGAGAGATTGCTGCCATAGCTCAGGCGGTACAGCGCACCCTGGTCGCTGCCGTCGGGATTGGTGTAGTCCCAGTTGACGTTATGCATGGGCCAGTCACCGAAGACATCGTTCATCTGTGATTGCGTCCAGCCCATGTTGGCCTTGATGACCGAGAACGGATCGGCGCTGCGATGCGCGGGATTGTCGATGCGCGGTGCCTTGCCCCACATGTCGTTGATGATGGCGTAGCCAAAGCGATCCTTCAGGTACTCCATGAACTGCCAGTTGCAATAGCGATCACGCGTAGAGCCCAGATAGACATGCGGGTAGTTCACCAGCATGGTCGAGCAATGCACGTTGCTGGAGTGGAATTCCGGCAGTTGGTGGGTCATCCAGTTGGCGTGCGATTCCCAGATCCAGCCGGTGTATGGGGAGTCCTGCAAACCGCCGGACTGATATTGCAAGGTATGCGTGAACTCATGCGCCAGACCCCAGTGATCGCGCAGGCCACCTGGCCCGATCCACATGGCCATGCCGCCACTGCTGGAGATGCCAGCGGTCAGGCCAAAGCTCGGGTCCACATGCAGGTTGGCCTTGTACTTGGTGGCGGTGGCGCAGAACGGTTCGGGAAACTGCAGGCGGTTGATGAAGGTGTCCCAGACCATTTCCATATGTTCGCCGGCCGCGCGTGCATCGGCAACGGCGACGCTGTCGCCATTCCAGCGGAACGCGAAATGCGCGGTTTCGTAGCGCACCGGCGGCATGCCGGCCTCATCGATGCGCGCAACCCAACTACCGGCGGTACAGGCCGCACTGGCGGTAGCAGCGCTACCCAGGCCTGCCGCGATCAGGGCAACGGTGAGCAGGCGGCGGTGCAGCGCGTGCAATGCAGTGGACATGGCTGATTCTCGCGAAAAGGGGATGTGCGATGTACGCACGCAATACGCGCCTGCAAAAGACCTGCTTCATGCTGCGGACGTGGAGATGCGTAGGGGCAGGCCGCAGACGGCGGCGACCACGCAAGTGTGCGCGGCTGCGTGCGCGAAGCAACTGATTTTAAATGTATTCTTCAAAAGTGCTAAGCGCTCGGCGCTCGCGATGTGGCGCGGGTTGAACTTGTGCACGCCGCGGCAGGGGGCCGCTACTGTGTGCCCTTCGGCGTTTGGCCACCTTGCACCGATGCGTCAGGCACGTCGGCCGCGCATGCTGTACATCACCATGGAAAACACGGTCAATGGGTCACCGTTCCGACATCGCGGAGCTTCCATGACGGGCAAGGACTGGGCTTGATGAGCATGCTGCAGCATTGCCGCAACAACGCACGTATCGACGCGGCCACCAACCCTGCATCCATTCAAGCGAGCGTCCCATGAAGGTCGTCATCGCCCCCGATTCCTACAAGGAAAGTCTGTCCGCGCTGGAGGTGGCTACCCAGATCGAAGCCGGCTTCCGCGAGGTATTCCCCGACTGGAGTTACATCACGGTTCCGATGGCCGACGGCGGCGAAGGCACGGTAGAGGCCTTGGTCGCGGCCACTGGCGGCCGGGTGGTGGAGCGCATCGTGAGCGGGCCGTTGGGCACGCCGGTGCTGGCGTTCTTCGGGGTGACCGGCGATGGCCGCACGGCGGTGATCGAGATGGCCGCCGCCGCCGGCCTGGCACTGGTACCGGCCGCCGCGCGCGACCCGCTGCGCAGCAGCACTGCGGGCGTGGGCGAGCTGATCCTGGCGGCGCTGGACGCCGGTACGCGGCACCTCATCATTGGCCTTGGCGGCAGCGCCACCAACGACGGCGGCGCCGGCATGGCACAGGCGCTGGGCGCGCTGTTGCTGGATGCGCACGGCACGCCGATCGGCGCTGGCGGCACCGGGTTGGCCGCGCTGGCGCGGATCCAGACCGACGGTCTCGACCGGCGCCTGCAGCACTGCCGGATCGAGGTGGCCTGTGACGTGGACAACCCCTTGCTTGGCCCGACGGGCGCCTCGGCGGTGTTCGGGCCGCAGAAGGGCGCCACGCCGGACATGGTGCGGCAGCTCGAGGCCAACCTGCAGCACTATGCCGACCTGCTGCAGCGCGACCTCGGCTTGCGCCTGCATGACCTGCCCGGTGGCGGTGCGGCAGGCGGGCTGGGCGCGGCGCTGGTGGCCGTGCTGGGCGCGCAGCTGCGGCCCGGGGTGGAGATCGTGGCGCAGGCGCTGGGCCTGGAGGCACTGATCGCCCAGGCCGACCTGGTCATCACCGGCGAAGGCCGGCTGGACCGCCAAAGCCTGCACGGCAAGACCCCGCTGGGCGTTGCGCAGCTGGCGCAGCGGCACGCCAAGCCGGTGATCGCCATCGCCGGTGGCCTGGGCAACGATGCCGGGCTGCTGCATGCGCATGGCATCGCGGCGATGTTCGCCGTGGTGCACCGCCCCTGCACGGTGGAGCAGGCGCTGGCCGAGGCGGCCGGCAATGTACGCCGCGCCGCGCGCAACGTGGCCGCCGCGCTGCAGCTGGGCAGGGCGTTGACGGAACCGGCCGCTGCCGTCGAACGCGAGTCGACCGGCCGTACCGTGCCGGCCGGCTCGGCTAGACTGTAAAAATGACTTTCGCCGAGCGAGCTGCCCATTGAATCCGCGCGACGCTGCACCGTTCGGCGAAGTCGAGCGCCTGGCCCGCCTGGCATCGCTGCAGGTGGTCGACACGGCGGCCGAACCGTTCTTCGATGCCCTGGTTTCCGCTGCGCAGGCCATCGCCGGCACTCCGATCGCGTTGGTCTCGCTGGTGGATGCACATCGGCAGTGGTGGAAGGCCAGCATCGGCCTGCCTGGCGTCTCCGAGACTCCGCGCGAACTGGCGTTTTGTGCCTACGCCATCCAGAGCGATGCGGTGATGGAAGTGCGCGATGCACCCGCAGACCCGCGCTTCGACGACAACGTCCTGGTCACCGGGGCGCCCGGTATCCGCTATTACGCCGGCGCGCCGATCGTGTTGTCCGACGGCCTGCGCATGGGCACGGTGTGCGTGATCGACCAACGCCCGCGCGCGCTGGAACCGGCCCAGCTGGCGGCGCTGGAACAGCTGGCCAGGGTCGCGGCAGAAGGTCTGGAGCAGCGCCGGGCGATGCTCGAGCGACAGGCGGCCAATGACGAGCTGCAGCAGCGGCTGCGCGAGAGCGAAGCCTTCCTGGAACGCACCGGCCGGGTCGCCGGGGTCGGTGGCTGGGAGGTGGATGTGGCCAGCAACACGCTGACCTGGTCCGACCAGACCTGCCGCCTGCATGACCTGCCCCCAGGCTACCGCCCCAGCCTGACCGAGGCGATCGGCTTCTATCCGCTGCAAGCGCGTGCGGTGATTACCGATGCGGTGGAAACCTGCTTACGCGATGGCACCCCCTGGGATCTGGAATTGCCGCTGATCAGCGCTCGCGGGCGTCACCTGTGGGTGCACAGCACCGGGTCGGTGGAGCATGTGCAGGGACGCATGCGCCTGATCGGCGCAGTGCAGGACGTCACCGACCGGCATTGCGCGGTCGATGCGCTGGCGGCCAGCGAGCGCAAGTTCCGCAAACTGTTCCAGTACAGCCTGGGCCTGATCTGCACACACGACATGGAGGGCCGCCTGATTAGCGTCAACCCTGCCGCTGCGCGCTCGCTCGACCGTAGCGTGGAGCAGATGGAGGGGTGCCGGCTGGAGGACCTGGTCCGCCCCGAGCGGCATGCGGCCTTGCGTGGTTACCTCTCGCGCATGGTGCTCGATGGCCAGGACTCGGGAGTGATCGAACTGGTGGCCGGCGACGGCAGCCTGCGGCACTGGCAGTACCACAACGTCCTCGACGTGGAGGCCGATGCCACCGTCGTGCTGGCGCACGCGCAAGATGTCACCAACCAGTACAAGCAGGAAAAGCAGTTGCTGGAGTGGTCATTCACCGACCCGCTGACCAACTGCTACAACCGCCGTTACCTGGACGAGCTGGACAAGCGCGATCCCGGCGGGTGCTGGGGGTGCATCGTGGTGGATCTGGACAAGTTCAAGCTGGTCAACGACACCTATGGCCACCAGCGCGGCGACGAAGTGCTGGTGCAGATGGCCTGGTTCCTCAACCAACCGTTGCGCACCCAGGACCGACTGGTGCGCCTGGGCGGCGACGAATTCCTGGTATTGCTGCACCAACCGATCCAGGCGCAGTTGGACAGGCTGGCGCGCGACTACCTGGCCGCTGCCGCCGAAGCGCCCATCCAGTTCACGCTGGGCACGGCGCTGCGTCAGGCAGGCGAAGTGCTGGCCGCCGTGGTCGACCGCGCCGACCGCTCGCTGTACGCACGCCGCCGGGCACGCCGCGGCACCGGCACCGCCGATCAACGCTAGCGTCCTGCGCCGCCGTCTGCGATGCGCGCGCCGGGCATCGCGTCGGGCCATGCGTCATTCCACCGGCGGCGCTGGCCGCCCGCTCCCTTGAGGTGTCCTGCATGCGTTCTGCCGTTGCATCCGATCGTTCGTTGTTTCCTGCATCCGGCGTCCCGCTGTGGCGCCGCGCCGCCGCCAGCCTGTGTCTGCTGGGCATGGTGATTGCGCCACCGCTGGCCGCGCAGGACCCGGCGCAGGTCAACACTTTCATCGGCAGCAAAGACGATGGCAATACCTTCCCCGGCGCGTCTGCCCCGTTCGGCCTGATCCAGGTCAGCCCGATCGGCGCGCACTACGCCGGCTGGCGCTACGACGACCCCAGCATCCGCGGCTTCGGGCACTCGTTCCTGTCCGGTGCCGGCTGCTGGGAGCAGGGCGGGCAGGTCTCGGTGTTGCCGGTCACCGGCCGCATCGGCCCCGGTGGCGACTTTGACACGGGTGATGCCAAGACCTTCGACCAGAAACGTTATGCGGCGCGCTATACGCACGCCGGCGAAGTGGGGCAGGCCGGCTACTACAAGGTGCGGCTCACCGACTACGGCGGCATCGACGCCGAGGCCAGCGCGCTCACCCGCGCCGCCGCCGAGCGCTACACCTTCGCGCCCGGCGCCGACACCGGCCATGTGCTCATCAACGTGGCCCAGGCCAACGACCGCCATGTGGTGATCGGCAGCCAGGTGCAGCTGGTCGGCGACCGCGTGGTCGAAGGCAAGCTGGTCACGCAGAGTTTTTGCGGCGGCCACGAATACACCACCTGGTTCCGGCTGGAATTCGACCGCCCGTTCACCGCGCACGGCATCTGGGGCGAAGACGGCGGCGTGCCCGGCGCGCGTCACGGCATGGGCGGCGAACTCAAACCCAATGGCGCCTGGCTCAGCTTTCCACTGGGCAAGGACAAGCACGCGCGGGCGGTGACCGTGGTCAGCGCCATTTCGCACGTGGATGCCGAAGGCGCCCGCACCAATCTGCGCGCCGACGGCATGCAGGGCGGCACACTGCTGAGCCTGGAGCAGATGCGCCAGCGCGCGCAGCAGGTCTGGCGCACCGAACTGGCCAGCCTGCAGCTGGAGGGCGCCACCAAAGATGACCGCAGCGTGGCCTATACCGCGCTTTACCACGCGCTGTTGCAACCGCTCACCGGCAGCGATGCCGATGGACGCTATCGCGGCTACGACGATGCCATCCACCGCGCCGAGGGTTGGACCTACTACGAATATTTTTCGCTGTGGGACACCTATCGCTCGCAGAACCAGTTGCTGGCCTTGCTGCGCCCGCAGCGCGCGCGCGATATCGGCCGCTCGTTGCTGGCCATCCACCAGCAGGGTGGTTGGCTGCCGCGCTGGGGCTATGCCAACTTTGATACCAACATCATGACCGGCGACCCGGTCACTCCGTTCCTGGTCGATCTATGGCGCTTCGGCGCGCTGCAGGGCCGCGAGGCCGAGGCCTACGCCGCGCTCCGCCAGAACGCCTTCGGCCAACCGCCGATCAACTCGCGGCATTCCGGGCGATCGGGCAATGCGCATTATCTCGCCAATGGCTTCGTGCAATACGACCGCGCGTTTCCCTCCAAGGGCATGGACGTGGACCCGCACCACGGCGGCTCGGCCACGCTGGAATACGCGCTGGCCGATTGCGCGCTGGCGCAGATGGCCCACGCCCTGGGCCATGCCGACGACAGCACGCAGCTGCGCGCGCGCGGCAGCAACTGGCACAAGGTCTGGGATGCCACCGTGCGCGATGCCGACACCGGATTTGCCGGCTTCCCGCGTCCGCGTCTGGAAGACGGCAGCTGGTACGCACCGTCCAACGACCAGTACAGCCCACGCTCGCAGCACGGCTTCCATGAAGGCACCGCCTGGCAATACCAGTGGCTGGTGCAACAGGACATCCCCGGCATGCTGCAGGCCATGCACGGCACCGAACAGGCAGGCAAACGCCTGGACACCTTCTTCGCCTACGACGACCTGCTCAAGGACCCGCTCAATGGCGCACGCACGCACTGGGTGGTCGGCCCGTACAGCTATTACAACCAGTACCGCTACAACCCCAACAACGAGCCGGACCTGCATGTGCCGTGGATGTATACGCTGATCGGCCAGCCGTGGAAGACCGCCACCGTGGTGCGTGCCGCGCAGCAGTTGTTCACCAACGCGCCCAATGGCGTCACCGGCAACGACGACCTCGGCACCATGTCGGCCTGGTACCTGTTCAGCGCTTTGGGCCTGTATCCGGCGGTACCGGGCAGCGGCCAATTCCTGCTGCACACCCCGCGCTTCAAGCGCGCCACGCTGGACCTGGGCAATGGCAAGCGCCTGCGCATCGACGCCCCCGGCGCCAGCGGCCGCGCGTTGCAATACGTGCAAGGCGTGCGTCTCAACGGCAAACCGCAGCCGCAGGTGTTCCTGGATTGGGCGCAGTTGCAGCAGGGTGGCACGTTGTCGTTTGCGCTCACCGAGCAGGCACCCACGCAAGGCTGGGGCACCCAGGCGGATGCGTTGCCGACCTCGTTCTGCGCCACACCTGCAGCGGCGCAGTGACCGTATTCGCTGCTGGAGCCCCTCTCCCCTCGGGAGAGGGGTTGGGGTGAGGGTACGCGGCAAAGCCACTGACCAAGGTGGATGACACGAGGCTTCGCCCGTCCCCTCATCCGGCCCTTCGGGCCACCTTCTCCCCCATGCAGGGGGGAGAAGGGATTGGTCAGCATCGCGCAATCCAGCTGGAAGCGTCCTCTCGAAAACGCCTCACTTCGCCTGATTCAACCGGCTATTGCGCCGTCCATACACCAGATACACCACCACGCCCAGCGCGTTCCACAGCAGGAACCACCCCTGCGTCTTGCTGGGCAGGCTCCAGAACAGATACAGACAGCCCAGGATCGCCACCGGCCCCACCACCCAGGCCAGCGGCGTGCGGAACGCCCGCGCACGGCCAGGCTCGCGCACGCGCAGCACCAACAGGCACGCGGCCACCGCCGTGAACGCTGCCAACGTGCCGGCGTTGGCCAACGCGGCAATCTCGTCCAGCCGCGCCACGCCTGCCAATGCCGCCACCAGCACCGCCGTGAACAGGGTGATCGCCACCGGCGTGCCGGTGCGCGCATTGACCCTGGACAAGCCGCGCGGCAACAGCCCGTCGCGCGACATCACGAAGAAGATCCGGCTCTGCCCATACAGGAACGCCAGCAGCACCGTCGGCAATGCAATGATCGCCACCGCACCAATCACCAACGCCGCCTTGCCGTGGCCTAGCTCGCGCAGGATCAGCGCCAGCGGCTCGGGACTCTTGCCGAACACGCTGAAGCTCATCGCCCCGACCGCCGCCAGTGCCACCAGCACGTAGATCAGCGTGCAGCCGATCATCGAGCCAACGATGCCGATCGACAGATCGCGCCCGGGGTTCTTGGTCTCTTCGGCCGCAGTGGAAATGGCGTCGAAGCCATAGAACGCGAAGAAGATGATCGCCGCCGCCGCCATCACCCCGCGCTCCACGCCATCGGGCCCCATCGCCTTGGAGAAGCCGTACGGCATAAACGGCTGCAGGTGCGCGCTGTCGAAGGCCGGCAAGGCAATCGCCACGAATACGCCCAGCGCGATGATCTTCAGCACTACCAGCACCGCGTTGAGCGTGGCGCTCTCTTTGGTGCCGGCCATCAGCATGCCGGCGACCAGGAAGGTGATGACCACCGCCGGCAGGTTCACGATGCCGCCGGCATGCGGCCCGGCAATCAGCGACTGTGGCAGCTCCACCCCCAGCCATTGCAGGAAGCCGACGAAGTAGCCGGACCAGCCCACCGCCACCGTGCTGACCACCAGCGAATATTCCAGCACCAGGCTCCAGCCCACCACCCAGGCGATGCTCTCGCCCAGCGCGGTGTAGCTGTAGGTATAGGCGCTGCCGGCGGCCGGCATCATCGTGGCCATCTCTGCATACGCCAGTGCCGCGCAGGCGCAGACGATGCCGGCGGCCACGAATGACAACAGCACCGCTGGGCCGGCCTTGTCGGCGCCCACGCCGATCAGGGTGTAGATGCCGGTACCGACGATGGCGCCGATGCCGAGCGCAATCAGGTGCGGCCAGCTCAGGCTGCGGACCAGTTGCCGGCCGGCCTCGTGCACGGTGACCTGATCGATGGATTTGCGCCGTAGCCAGGACGACATGCGGACCTCGAAGAACCAGAAGAATTCACCAGTTTGGCGCAATGCAGCGCAGCAAAGCTATCCAACCGAGGTCACGCGGGCAGCGCACCCGTGCGGGCTGACCGCCGTGGTCGGGCCAGCCCGCGCAACAAACCTCGCCGCGTGCGGCAGAACGGCGGGCCGCTGCCGCGCTGGCCGTTCGACCACTGCCCGCCGGCCCCGCAGCGCGGGCAACCGCCGTGCCACTGCCTGCCGCCGTGCCACGCTCGGCCAACGGTGTGCAGCCTGCTGCTGCGCCACCGGTCCGCAGGCGCGCGCGACCTGCGCAGTGCGCCGCCACCGCCATCGCCATCAGCCTGCACGCCCGCGCCCGGCCAGGTTGGCTATCCTCGCCCACCGACTTGCCGCCACAGGAGTGCCGTAGCGCATGACCTCCATGCACCCGCCGGCTCCCCGGCCATGACGCCGACACTGCGCGCGTTACCGCTGTTGATCGCCTTGCTGCCTGCCGTCGCCTGGGCCGATGCGGTCTTCGACCGTTGCCTGGCTGGGCTGCAGACCCAGGCCGCCGCCAAGGGCGTGGATGCCGCCAGCTTCCAGCGCTTCACCGCTGGCCTGGCTCCGGACCCCAGCGTGCTGCCGCTGCTGGACGCGCAACCGGAGTTCACCACCCCCATCTGGGACTACCTGGCCAGCCTGGTGGATAGCCAGCGGGTCAGCGACGGCCAGGCCATGTTGCTCACCCACCGCGCGCTGTTGACCCGGTTGTCCGGGCAGACCGGCGTGGACCCAGCCACCATCGTCGCGGTCTGGGGTGTGGAGAGCGACTATGGCCGGGTCACCGGCAAGCGCCCGCTGCTGGTGTCGCTGGCCACCTTGTCGTGCGCCGGCCGCCGCCAGCCATTCTTCCGCGGCGAATTGATCGCCTTGCTCGGTTTGTTGCAGCAAGGCGACCTGTCGCCGGAGGGCTTGACCGGCTCCTGGGCCGGTGCGTTCGGGCAGACCCAGTTCATGCCCTCGACCTACGCGCGCATCGCGGTCGATGGCGACGGCGACGGCCACCGCGACCTGGTCGCCAGCATTCCCGACGCGCTCGCCTCCACCGCCAACTACCTAGTCAAGGCCGGCTGGGAGCGCGCCCGCCCCTGGGGCATGGAGGTGCGCCTGCCGCCCGGCTTCGACGCCAGCAAGGCCGGCCGCACCCGCCGCCAGCCGTTCCAGGCCTGGCAAAAGAGCGGTCTGCTCGGCACCGATGGCCAACCGCTCGCCCCGAGCGGGCTGCCGGCCGAGACACCCGCCGCCTTGCTGCTGCCGGCCGGCGCCGCCGGCCCGGCGTTCCTGGTGTTCCGCAACTACGACGCGATCTACGCCTACAACGCCGCCGAAAGCTATGCGCTGTCGATCGCGCTGCTGGCCGACCGCCTGCGTGGCGGCCCTGGCCTGGCGGTGGCCTGGCCCACCGACGACCCCGGCCTGGGCCGCCCGGAACGCCGCGCGCTGCAACAGTTGCTGCTCGCCCGCGGCCACCAGATCGGCGAGGCCGACGGCATGGTCGGCAGCGCCACCCGCCGCGCCATCCAGGTCGAGCAGACCCGCCTGGGCCTGCAGCCGGCCGACGGCCGCCCCGGCCAGCGCATCCTCACCGCCCTGCGTGCCGCCCCACCGCTCACCGGCCTGGCGGCCGTGCGCGGCACCGCCTTCAAACTGCCGGCCGCTTATCCGGCATTCGCCCAATCTCCCATCGTCCACAAGGCATCCCCCATGTCCGACACCACCGGCCTGACCACAGGCGACTTCCACGGCTTCCCCTCGCTGCTGATCGACACCCCGTTCTCCACCGCCGCCATCAGCCTGTTCGGCGGCCAGTTGCTCTCGTTCGTGCCCAAGGGCGGGCAGGACGTGCTGTGGCTGTCGCCCAGCGCCAAGCAACCGCCCACCCCGATCCGTGGCGGCGCCCCGGTGTGCTGGCCGTACTTCGGCCGCCAGGACCAGACCGGCGAAGTCCCCGCGCACGGCTTCGTGCGCACCGTGCAGTGGCAGCTCATCGACAGCCACCGCGAAGACGACGGCAGCGTGGTGCTCACGCTGGCTCCGCCGACCTTCGACGACCTGGCCTTGCGCCTGCGCATGACGCTGCATATCGGCCGCACCGTGCAGCAGCGCCTGACGACCGACAACACCAGCAACGCCCCGGTGCGCTTCACCCAGGCGCTGCATACCTATTTCCGCGTCGGCGATGCCCTGAAGGTCAGCGTGCAGGGCCTGGACGGCCTGGACTACCTGGACAAGTACGAACACTACGCCACCACCTACCGCCAGCAAGGCGACTGGCACCTGCGCGACCCGCGCGATCCCGGCCGCAGCGACCGCATCTACGTCAACGCCGGCGGCCGCTACACGCTCACCGACCCGGTCCTCGCCCGTCGGATCGTCATCGCCACCGAAGGCAGCCGCTCGCTGGTGGCCTGGAACCCGGGCGAGGACGCCGGCAAGAAGATGGCCGACGTGGGCGAGGGCTGGCGCGACTACGTCTGCCTGGAAGCGGCCAATGCCGGCCCGGACGTGATCGACCTCGCCCCCGGCGCCAGTCACACCCTGACCCAGACCATCAGCGTCGAATAAGGCGCCGCAAGATGCCCTTCTCCCGCCTGCGGGAGCAAGGCCACTTCCGACTCCCTTCTCCCGCCTGCGGGAGCAAGGTCATTTCCGACTCCCTTCTCCCGCTTGCGGGAGAAGGTGCCCGAAGGGCGGATGAGGGCCACAGCCAACCCAAGCACCCAGCACAAGACACCACCCAGCCCAGCGGCTACATCCCCGCCGGCATCTGCCTCTCATCCACAGCTACACTGCCGGCCTCATCCTTCCCGGTCTGCGCGATGACCCTCCCACCCGATTCCGCTGCAGTCCCGGGCCGGCGCCGCGCTGCACTGATCTTCATCTTCATCACCGTGCTGATCGACGTGCTGTCCTTCGGCGTCATCATCCCGGTGCTACCGGATCTGGTGCGGCATTTCACTGGGGGCGACTACGTGGTGGCCGCTGGCTGGATCGGCTGGTTCGGCTTCCTGTTCGCGTCCATCCAGTTCGTCTGTTCGCCACTGCAGGGCGCGCTCTCCGACCGTTTCGGCCGCCGCCCGGTGATCCTGCTGTCGTGCCTGGGCCTGGGCCTGGACTTTATTTTGATGGCCATCGCCCACAGCCTGCCGATGTTGCTGCTGGCGCGGGTGATCTCCGGCGTGTGTTCTGCCAGTCTTTCCACCGCCACCGCCTACATTGCCGACGTCACCCCGGCCGACAAGCGGGCGGGCGCATTCGGCCTGCTGGGCGCGGCGTTCGGAATCGGTTTCGTGGCCGGCCCGTTGATCGGCGGTTGGCTGGGCAGCATCGGCCTGCGCTGGCCGTTCTGGTTTGCTGCCGGGCTGTCGCTGGTGAATGTCCTGTACGGGTTCTTCGTACTGCCCGAATCGCTTCCCGCCGACCGTCGTACCGCGCGGCTGGAATGGTCGCATGCCAATCCGCTTGGCGCGCTCAGGCTGCTGCGACGCTACCGGCAGGTGTTCGGCCTGGCCTCGGTGGTGTTCCTGGCCAACCTGGCGCACTACGTCTACCCCAGCATCTTCGTGCTGTTCGCCGGCTACCAATACCACTGGGGTCCGCGCGCAGTGAGCTGGGTCCTGGCCGGGGTGGGGGTGTGCAGCATCCTCGTCAACGTGGCCCTGGTCGGTCGGCTGGTGCGCTGGCTGGGCGAACGCCGCGCGCTGCTGCTTGGCCTGGGCTGCGGGGTGATCGGCTTTGTCGTCTATGGCTTGGCCGACAGCGGCCGCATGTTTCTGATCGGGATTCCGATCAGTGCGTTGTGGGCCGTCGCCGGCCCGGCGGCGCAAGCACTCATCACCCGCGAAGTCGGCGCCGACGCGCAAGGCCGCGTGCAGGGTGCGTTGACCAGCTTAATCAGCCTGGCCGGCATCGTCGGGCCGTTGCTGTTCGCCAATGTGTTCGCCTGGTTCATCAGCCAGGGCACGTCCCTGCATCTACCCGGCGCGCCCTGGCTGCTGGCCGGCGTGTTACTGGCCGTCGGTTGGGCGATGGCGTGGGCACGCGCCGGCCGCCCGCAGAGCCCGGCCGCTGTGGAGGGGCGTTGATGGCAACGGATTCATCCGGCGCTTGCGCCTGCTTTTTCTGATTGGCGTCTGCGCTGCTAGGCTGGCGTCTTCCGTGCTGCGGCACTGCCTCGACTTCGCTATGCGTTCGGACACCCTGGCGGTTCCATCATCGGCCGCACGCGCGCTGCGCGATGCCACCCAGGACACGCACCGTCTGGTCGAGGCGGTGCCGCTGATGCAGGCGCTCGGCCACGGGC
Source organism: Xanthomonas cucurbitae (assembly GCF_002939885.1). GTDB lineage: Bacteria > Pseudomonadota > Gammaproteobacteria > Xanthomonadales > Xanthomonadaceae > Xanthomonas > Xanthomonas cucurbitae. The sequence continues at coordinate 2,838 of NZ_MDED01000014.1, read as the reverse complement.
AGATCGACCGCAATGGGTATGCCACGGTCCTGCGCCGTCATCACGCCTTGTTGGCCGGCTTCGAAGAGCGCCTGAGCGACTGGTTGAACACCCTGGTTGGTAGCGGCTGGCCCTATCGTCGTCGCGTGCCTGCCCTGCGCGCGGATCTCTACACGCTCGCGCAGGCACCGGATGCGCCGCTGCCACCGCCGGCCGGCGACGACGATGCCGCGCGCTGGGGCATGCTGTACGTGATCGAAGGATCGCAGCTGGGCGGCCGGGTAATCGCCCGCCACCTGCGCCGCCATCGCCCCGCATTGGCCGGTGCCTTGCAATATTTCGAGCTGGCAGACGAAGATCCTGCAGGCTGGCGCCGTTTCCAGAGCGTGCTCGACCATCGCCTGGACTCGCCGCGCGCGCGCGTTGCCGCCATTGAAGGCGCACAGGCCATGTTCACTCACTTCCATACCTGCCTCGCAGCGGAGCCACACGCGTGACCCAGACCACCGAACCCCTGGATATGGATGAGTGCGCGCGCGAACCGATCCACATCCCCGGCCTGATCCAGCCCTACGGCGCGCTGTTGGTGATCGAGCCGGCCGATGGCCGCATCGTGCAGGCCAGCAGCACCGCCGCCGACCTGCTCGGCGTGCCGTTGGAATCGCTGCTGGGCATGCCCTACACCCAGGTGCTGGAGGTGCCCGAGGCGCAGCCCTTCGCGGTGGACGAACAAGCGCAGCACCTGCTGCATGCCGAAGTGCGTTTCCCCGCGCGTGCCACGCCGCCCGAACATGCCTGGGTGGCTGGCTGGCATTTGTATCCGGAGCAATGGCTGGTCGAGATCGAGCCGCGCGACGCGCGCCTGATGGACGTCACCCTGCGCGAGGCGTTGCCGCTATTGCGCAGCATCGAGCGCGACCCCGGCATCGCCGAAGCCGCCGTGCGCGCGGCCAAGGGTCTGCGCAGCATGATCGGCTTCGACCGGGTGATGGTCTACCGCTTCGACGAAGAGTGGAACGGCGACGTCATCGCCGAAGCCCGCCAGCCCGAGCTGGAGGCTTACCTGGGCCTGCATTACCCAGCCAGCGACATCCCCGCGCAGGCGCGCGCGCTGTACCTGCGCAACCGCGTGCGCCAGATCGCCGATGTCGGCTATCAGCCGTCGCCGATCCAGCCCACCCTGCATCCGCGCCTGGGCACCCCGGTGGACCTGAGCGATGTCAGCCTGCGCAGCGTCTCGCCGGTGCATCTGGAATACTTGGCCAACATGGGCGTCACCGCCACGCTGGTGTCCTCCATCGTCGTCAATGACGCGCTGTGGGGGCTGATTGCCTGCCACCACTACAGCCCGCACTTCACCAGCCACGCCATGCGCGATGCCACCGATGCGGTCACTCGCGCGCTGGCCGGGCGCATCGGTGCGTTGCAGGCGGTGGCGCGTGCGCGGCTGGAATCGGTGCTGCTGACCATCCGCGAAAAGCTGATTACCGATTTCAACGATGCCGATCAGATGACCGTCGAGATGCTGGCCGACATGGCACCGGATCTGATGGACGTGGTGGATGCCGACGGCGTGGCCATCTTCCATGGCAGCGAGATCAGCCGCCATGGCAATGCGCCGGATGTCGAGGCGCTGCGGCGGATCCGCGACCACGTCGAATCCAGGCATCACAAGGCCCTGCGCGAGGATGCGGTGGGTGCCCTGCATGTGGATGCCATCGGCGAGGTCTTTCCGGAGTTGGCCGATCTGGCGCCGTTGGCGGCTGGCTTCATCTTCGTCCCGCTGATGCCGCAATCGCGCAGCGCCCTGCTGTGGACCCGCCGCGAGCAGGTGCAACAGATCAAATGGGCCGGCAACCCGCAGCTGGCCAAGCTGGCGGACATTCCCAACTCGCGGTTGTCGCCGCGCAAGAGCTTCGACCTATGGCAGCAAACCGTCTGCGGCCGCGCGCTCCGGTGGTCGCCGCTGCATCTGGAATCGGCCCGTAGCCTGCGGGTGTTGATCGAACTGATGGAGCGCAAGCGCTTCCAGCAGGACTTCAGCTTGCTCGAAGCCTCGCTGTCGCGCCTGCGCGACGGCGTGGCCATCATCGAGCGTGGCCTGCACAGCAGCGCGCACCGGCTGATGTTCGTCAACCCGGCGTTCGCCGAGCTGAGCCAGACCGAGGTCGCCGAGCTGATCGGTTGCGACATTCTCGCGCTGCTGGCCGACGATGCCGCCAAAGCCCGGGTCGAGGTGTTCGAGGACGCCCTGCGCGTGGGGCGTGCCGCCTACGTCACCTTGCCGCTGCGCACCCAGCATGGCCCGCCGGTCTATCGCCAGTTCCATCTTGAACCGTTGCCCAGCCCCAGCGGCGCCACTGCGCATTGGCTGCTGCAACTGCGCGACCCCGAATAAGCGGCGCCCACCTGCCAGCGGCGGCAGGCAGGGCCGCATTACGCCGAAGGCTGCGGCCGCAGCGCCAGCACCCTCAGCGTGCCGGCCATCAGCCCCCGGAACGCCGCGCCGACCCCGCCCAGGGGTAGCCCCGGGGCAGTGACCAAGAAGGTGATCGCCACTGCCCGTCTTATCTATTGCTATGAATCTGCGTTGAGACGTGAGCCGGCGGTGGGCTTGTCTGCCACCCAAACCAGGGCGATGTCATGCCAGTGTCAAAAAGTGCTTGCGCTTCTGCACAGGCTCGCTAAACTGCGCAACCTCGCTCAGGACGGCGGCGCTTCTCCAAGCACCGCAGCAACGAACGAGGGGTTTCGAAAACACCGACAAGGTATTGACGAAACGCAAAACCCGGCTATGATGGTCGGCTCGCTACACGGAAAGCTGCTTCGGCAGAGTGAAGTGCGGCAGCGGCAACCTCC
>NZ_MDED01000013.1 GCF_002939885.1 Xanthomonas cucurbitae | reverse complement strand
GACGCTTCGCTGGACAATCGCCGTAGAAATCGCAGTGACACTACTTGGAACGATGTCTCCGCACCTTCGCATTTAATGACACAGTAGGACTAGCCCAGCCCGTCAGGCTATGGGTGCTGGCAACCTTGGCCGTCGTTTCCGCTAGTGTGGTAATAGGATTTGTTGTGTTCGGTGAGTACACGCGTCGGTCTAAGGTTGAGGGTGAACTCGTTCCCGACCTTGGCCTTTCGACCGTGGTGGCACCCGCGGCCGGTGTCATCGCGACCCTGCATGCAGAAGAAGGCGACCATGTGCAGCGACAGGCCGCCTTGCTCCTCATTAACGTGCCACGGATCACTGCAGCCGGCGATGATGCGCTGAAGGTTCTGCGTGATGGTCAAGTGACCCGGCTGGTGAGCTTGGAGAGGCTTCAGGATGCTAAAGAGCAACAGCTGCAGGCTCAGGAGCGCGGCACGCAACGACAGCGAGACGCATTGCGTCGGGAGCTTACGCAGATCGCAAGTGAGATACACACTCGTGGCGAACAGGTGCGTATAGGTCAGGAGACGCTAAAGCGCTATCGTCAGGTCGCAGATCAACGGTACGTGAGTGTGGTACAGATCAATCAGCAAGAACAATCGATGCTGGACCTACTCAATGCTCAGCAGGCACTACAGCGGCAAGCGACATCGTTGCGCCGAACCCTTGCTCAGCTGGACCAGTCGCTGGCCGAGCTTCCTGAACAGCGGCGTGCCGCTCGCGCCGAGACTGAGCGCGACTTTGCGACGCTCAGTCAGGAAACCGTTCAGATTGAGGCCAAAGGTGAGTTGCTACTGCGTGCCCCAGTCGGCGGCTTGGTTGCCAGCCGGCTGGTAGAAGCAGGCCAAGCTGTGCAAGCTGGCCAACCTATTCTTAGCTTGTTGCCTGATGGATCAATGCTGCGCGCCCAGTTGGTGGTTCCGAGCGCAGCGATTGGGTTCATCAAGCCCGGCGATCACGTACTCTTGCGCTACCAAGCCTATCCCTATCAGAAGTTTGGCCGTCACGAGGGTAGAGTGCTTCGTGTTTCTCGGAGCGCGGTTGCGGCTAGCAACGCCCAGGGACAGGCAAGCGAACCCGTCTATCGAGTCCTTGTTTCGTTGGATCAGCAAACTGTCCTCGCATATGGCATACGGGAAGCGTTACGGCCAGGTATGCGCTTGGAAGCAGACATCATGGGGGAGCGCCGACGGATATACGAGTGGATTCTAGAACCCCTTTACTCAGTGGCAGGCAAAGTCGGTGGCTAAAGCTCAAATTCCAGGATGAAATGCTTTTTATGGCTCATCGCGGATTCGTGTGGGTGCCTTGAGACCCTTGAAGCTGCATTGAGCCTTGCAAACAGGCCATTCCCGACGGTAATCCCCCCGCAGGTTAGCAGCAGCTATAAGTGGAATTTTCTCGTAACCTACCCCGAGGAGATCCCATGAAGAAATCACGATTCACCGACAGCCAGATCATCGCCGTACTCAAGCAGGCCGAGGCCGGGACACCCGTTCCTGACCTCTGCCGGCAGCACGGCATCAGCTCGGCAACGTTCTACAAGTGGCGCAGCAAGTTCGGTGGCATGGACGCCTCGATGGTGTCCCAGCTCAAGGAACTACAGGATGAGAATCGGCGTCTGAAGAAGATGTACGCCGACGCGCAGCTCAGCGCTGAGCTGCTGAAGGAAGCCCTCGCAAAAAAATGGTAAGGCCATCTCAGCGCCGCGAGATGGCCCGGCAAGCGGTCAAAGAAGGCATCACCAGTATGGCGCACGCCTGCATGACGTTCGGCGTGATCCAGACCTGCTACCGCTACCAGGCAAAGGCCAGCGACGAGAACGCAATCATCGCTGACTGGCTGGTGAGGCCGACCAGTGCTTACCGGGACTGGGGCTTCAGCCTGTGCTTCATGCACCTTCGCAACGTCAAAGGTTCAAATGAAACCACAAGCGTGTTTACCGCATCTACCGCGAGTTGGAGTTGAATCTGCGCATCAAGCCGCGTAAGCGCATCATCCGTGAAACGCCGGCGCCTCTGGCGGTGCCTGACGTAGTCAACGACACTTGGTCGATGGATTTCATGCACGATCAGCTTGCAGACGGACGCAGCTTCCGGCTGCTCAATGCGCTGGATGACTTCAACCGAGAATGGTTGGCGATGGAAGTTGATATCTCCCTGCCTGCCGCTCGCGCGCGACGTCCCCCCGATTTTGAGTAGCACGCCAGTCTAGAGTCCAATTGCCTACCCCGAAGGAGATTGGACGTGAAGAAGCGTTTTACTGACGAGCAGGTTATCGGCTTTCTGCGTGAGGCAGAAAGCGGCGTGGCGATCAAGGATCTGTGCCGGCGCCACGGCTTCAGCGAGGCCTCGTACTACTTGTGGCGCAGCAAGTTCGGTGGGATGAGCGTGCCTGATGCCAAGCGGCTCAAGGACTTGGAGGCCGAGAACACGCGCCTGAAGAAGCTGCTCGCCGAGCAGGTGATCCAATGGCGCGGAAAACCCGCGCCATACGCTGTGACAACGGTCCGGAGTACATCAGTGGTGCGCTGCAGGCATGCGCCGGGAGGCAGGGCATCGCGTTGCTATACATCCAGCCAGGCAACCCACAGCAGAACGCCTAAATCGAACGCTACAACCGCACCGTGCGCTACGCCTGGCTTGCCAGCAACCTCTTTAACGATATTTAGCAGGTACAGGACATTGCCACCCGCTGGCTATGGACTTACAACAACAAGCGCCCGAATATGGCGCTCGGAGGCATCACGCCGATGCAGGCTCTCAACAGACGAACGTCTGGTCAGCTTGCGTTGGCTGCTTAGTTCCACTTTTGGCGGCTGCTGAAAACGGGGGGATTACCCTGCATCGACAAGTGTGCAGTACGACACCGCAACGCAGATGCCCGACGCTACGCACCGATACGCGGTACGCGCGTCTTCGAAGTCACTGCTTACTTACGGCGTTCGATCACGAAATTGCCGACGCTGACGCCCAGGTCCACACCTTCGCCGGTGCCGGCAAGCGCCAGCGAAATATCGCCCTTGGTGACCACCTGTGCGGTGCTGGACTTCACCACGCCCGCATGCGCCTCGGCAGCGGCATAGGTGCCGAACAGATCGTCGAGTTTGTAGGCGCCGGAGAAGCTGCCGCGGCCGCCCGTGATCTTGGACTTGCCGACCGTCAGGCCGCCGCCCTTGCTGGAAATCTTGACCGGGATCACCGCGCCATTGTCGCACCGGATGATGCCGGTACCGCTGGCGGTCTTGTAGAACACCGACCAGCCGGACAGGTTGAACGACAGCTTGCAATCGATGTTGCCGGCCGCCTGCGCCTGCGGCGTCAGCGTTGCGGCGCCAAGCAGCGCGAGAAGAGACAGGGACTTAATCATGTAGGCGGTGCCGATGGTGGACGTGGAGCGAGACTAGCAGCGCCGATGTGGCAGCCGCGACAACGCCGGCCTACCGATGCGAACACCGTTCAGCGCAGCATTAGCTCGCCCCCGCCACGACCGCTGCCGCTACAAACCACCCAGGGGCATGGGATCATGGCGGCATGTCACGCCCTGCCCTCCTGCTGTTTGCCGCCGTCCTGCTGTCGCCGCTAGCGCATGGCGCCGAGGCGATTCCCACCCAAGGCTACACCGTGGTGCGGACGTATCCGCACGACACCGCCGCCTTCACCGAAGGCCTGTTCCATCGCGATGGCTATCTCTATGAAAGCACCGGCGAGCTGGGCAGGTCGCAAGTGCGCAAGGTCGAACTGGACAGCGGCCGGGTGCTGCAGCAGGTGGAGACGCCGCCGCCCTACTTCGGCGAAGGCATCGTGGCCTGGCAGGACCGGCTGATCCAGCTGACCTGGCGCAACCAGCGCGGCTTCATCTACGACCTGGCTACCCTGACGCCGCGCGGCCAGTTCAGCTATCCCGGCGAAGGCTGGGCACTGACCAGCGACGCGCACACGCTGTACATGAGCGACGGCAGCGCCACCATCCGCAAGCTCGATCCGCAAACCCTAAAGCAGATCGGCAGCATCCAGGTCACCGCACGCGGCCGGCCGCTGGACAACCTCAACGAGCTGGAATGGGTCAAGGGCCAGCTGTTGGCCAATGTCTGGCTGACCACCCGCATCGCGCGGATCGACCCGGCCAGCGGCAAGGTCATCGCCTGGATCGACCTCAAGGCGCTGGTGCCGGATGCGGACACCCTGACCGACCCCACCAACGACGTGCTCAACGGCATTGCCTACGATGCCGAACACGACCGCCTGTTCGTCACCGGCAAGCGGTGGCCGAAGATCTATGAGATCAAGGTGGGTGAGTAGCCGGGAATCGGGAATCGGGAATTGGGAATCGTAAGAGCGACATCGTCGGCGCTGATGACGGTGCCGGCGAATTGAGATTGTGCAACCGTGTTTTACAGATGCCAGGGGCTTTCGGCTAACGGGCTAACGCAGGCGGGAACGCTCCTGCCCATGCTCAGAACCCAAAGCCGCGCAAACCAGACATCAAGATCAGACAATGCCCAACACACCAGCCCAGCGCTTTACCGATTCCCGATTCCCGATTACTCCGGGAAGATGAAGGCATCGGCATCCAGCATCGCGGGGAAGCGGGCGCGGTGGTCGGCCAGGGCGGCGGCGCTGATGGTGGTGGTGACCACTTGCTCACGTTCGTGGATTTCCACCTGCGGCTGGCCGAGGAAATCGATCACCGCGCTGTCGCCGGCGTAGTGCAGCTGATTGCCGTCCACGCCGATGCGGTTGACGGCGGCGACGAAGCACAGGTTCTCGATCGCACGTGCGCGCAACAGCGTCTTCCAGGCGTAGGCGCGTGCCGACGGCCAGTTGGCCACGAACAGCTGCAGGTCGAAATCCATCTGGCCCGGGCGCTCCACATCGAAGCGGTTGCGGCAAAACACCGGAAAACGCAGGTCATAGCAAACCTGCGGATTGATCCGCCAACCCTTCCAGTCGACGCAGAGGCGGTCGCGTCCGGCCGCATAACGCAGATGCTCGTTGCCGAAACGGAACAGGTGGCGCTTGTCGTAGAACTGCAACGCGCCGTCGGGCGTGGCCCACAACAGGCGATTGAACACACCGTGCTCGGTGCGCAACTGTACGCTACCGGTCACCGCCGCCGCCAGCCGCGCCGCCTGCGCGCGCACCCAGTCCACGGTCGGCCCGTCCATGCCTTCGGCCTTGTCGATGGCATCGTTGGAAAACCCGCTGGTAAAGGTCTCCGGCAGGATCACCAGATCGGTCTGCCCGGCCAGCGGCTGCAGCAATGCAGCGTAATAGTCGCGATTACCAGCCGGATCGTGCCAGCGGGTGTCGCCTTGGATCAGGGAGATGCGAAGGTCGTTCATGGTGAGACTCGGGAATGGAGACTCGGGAATGGAGACTCGGGAATGGAGACTCGGGAATGGAGACTCGGGAATGGAGAATCGGGAATGGAGAATCGGGAATCGGGAATCGAACAGCGGTCTAATGAGGGCGTTATGTCATCGAGCCAAGTGTAGATTCAGATCAAAAAGCGGCCAACCGCTCTTACGATTCCCGATTCCCGATTCCCGATTCCCAGCTCGTCAGAGCCTGCGCAAACGCGCGATCGCCGCATCCAGCGTGGCATCGTTCTTGGCGAAGCACAGCCGTGCCAGGCGTTGCCCGGCCGGGGCATTCTCGTAGAACGGCGATAGCGGGATCGCGGCCACGCCCTTCTCGGTCGTCAGCCACTTCACGAAGTCGGTGTCGGGCAGATCGCTGATCGCCGAGTAATCCACCAGCTGGAAATAGCCGCCGGGCACCGGCAGCGGCGTCAGGCGCGTGGTCGCCAGCTGCTCGCGGAAGCGGTCGCGCTTGGCCTGGTAGAACGCGCCCAGCTGCTCGTCGTGCTCGGGCTCGTCGCGGATCATCGCGGCGAAGGCGTGCTGGGCCGGGCCGAAGCTGGTGAAGGTGTTGTACTGGTGCACCTTGCGAAATTCGGCGGTGAGCGCCGGCGGCGCGATCGCATAGCCGATCTTCCAGCCGGTGCAGTGGTAGGTCTTGCCGAAGCTGGAAATCACGAACGCGCGCTCGCGCAGTTCCGGCCAGCGCAATACCGACTCATGGCGGCGGCCGTCGAACACGATGTGTTCGTAGACCTCGTCCGAGAGCAGGAAGATGTCGGTGCCACGCAGCAGTTCGGCCAGGGTCTGCAGGTCGTCGGCCGAGAGCATCGCGCCGGACGGGTTGTGCGGAGAGTTAATCATCAGCAGGCGCGTCTTGGGCGTGACCGCCGCGCGCAGCGCGTCCCAGTCCACCGCGAAGGTCTGCGGGTGCAGCGCCACGTGCACGGCGCGCGCGCCGGCCAGATCGATCGCCGGCTCGTAGCAGTCGTAGGCCGGGTCCAGCACGATCACCTCTTCGCCCGCACGCACCACTGCGTGGATGGCGTTGAAGATCGCCTCGGTGGCGCCGCTGGTCACGGTGATTTCGGTATCGGCATCCACCTGCGCGCCGTAGCAACGCTGTGCCTTGCCGGCGATGGCTTGGCGCAGCGCGGCCACGCCGGTCATGGGCGGATACTGGTTGTGGCCGGCCGCCATGGCCCTGGTCAGTTCGTCGACCAGCCGCTGTGGCACCGCGAAATCGGGAAAGCCCTGGCCCAGGTTGACCGCGCCGTGCTCGGCCGCCAGCTGCGACATGACGGTGAAGATGGTGGTGCCCACCTTGGGCAGCTTGGTCGTGAGGGGCATCGCACCTGTCCGGTCGGCAATCGGGGGGACCGCGAGTGTACGCAAAGCGGCCCGGCCGGTGCGCCCGGCAGCGGGCAAAACAGCGTTCCCTGACACATTGCGCGGCGCATCCGCCCCCCCGGCAGCGGCCATCGTCGCTACAATGCGCGCCCTGTCCTGTCGCGCGGCGTGCCGGTCGTGCGGACGCGATGGCCCGACACCCGCTCGCCCACCCCATGCCGTCCTGCGACGGGAGCCCGCTGCGCCGATGATCGAACCGCTGCACACTGCGCCCCCGCTGCTGGCGGCCCACGCGCTGGCCTTCAGCCGCAACGAAGAGCCGGTGTTCGGCCCGCTGGATTTCCACGTGGATGCCGGCGAAGCCCTGCTGGTGCAGGGCGATAACGGCGCCGGCAAGACCACGCTGCTACGGGTACTGGCCGGGCTGCTGCAGGTGGAGCGCGGGCAGATCCAGATCGACGGCAAGACCGCCCGGCGTGGCGACCGCAGCCGCTTCATGGCCTACCTGGGCCACCTGCCGGGCCTGAAGGCCGACCTCAGCACGCTGGAGAACCTGCATTTCCTGTGCGGCCTGCATGGCCGCCGGGCCAAGCAGATGCCCGGCAGCGCGCTGGCCATCGTCGGCCTGGCCGGCTACGAGGATGCGCTGGTGCGGCAGCTTTCCGCCGGCCAACGCAAGCGGCTGGGACTGGCGCGACTGTGGCTCTCGCCCGCTCCGCTGTGGCTGCTGGACGAGCCCTACGCCAACCTGGACCTGGACGGCATCACCCTGGTCAACCGAATGATCTCCGCGCACCTGCGCAGCGGTGGCGCGGCGCTGGTCACCACCCACGGCGCCTATGCAGCGCCGCCGGTACGCACGCGCATGCTCACCCTGGAGACCGCGGCATGACGCCGTCATCGCAACCGTCGTTGCTGCAAGCGGCCCGCGCGCTGGTGCGCCGCGATCTGCAACTGCTGTGGCGCCGTCGCAGCGACGCGCTGCAGCCGGCGCTGTTCGCACTGCTGATCGTGGTGTTGTTCGCGCTGGGCCTGGGTGGACGCCCGGACCTGCTGGCACAGGCCGCGCCGGCGGTGCTGTGGCTGTCGGTGTTGCTGGCCGGCCTGCTGTCGCTGGATGCCTTGTTCCGCAGCGACGTGGAAGATGGTTCGATGGAGCAATGGTTGCTGGCGCCGGTGCCGCTGGCCTGGTTGATCGCGGTGCGCGTGCTGTTGCATTGGGCCACCAGCGCGCTGCCGTTGATCGCGGTGACGCCGTTGCTGGGCGAATTGCTGCACCTGCCACATGACCAGTTGCCGGTGCTACTGGCATCGTTGGCGTTGGGGACACCGCTTCTGAGTCTGCTTGGTGCGGTGGTCGCGGCACTGACGGTCACCATGAAACGCTCTGGTATTCTGGTGGCGTTGCTGGCGTTGCCGCTGTACGTGCCGGTGCTGGTGTTCGGTGCCGGCAGCGTGGCGGCCAGCGGACAAGGGCAGGATGCGGTGGGTGCGTTGTTGCTGCTGGGCGCGGGGTTGGTGATCGGCATCGTGCTGGCACCGCTGGCGGCGGCGGCGGCGATCCGGATCTCGCTCAGCTGATCGCCGTTGCAGATGCGCCATCGATAGGACCCCGTAGGGTGTACGGTGGTGTCGTACCGGAAGCTGCCTCCATGCCAAGAGCCATCGCCATCGCATGAACTTCGTCGTCCGCTGGTTTCACCAACTCGCCTCCCCCCCGATCTTCGACCGTTTCACCGCGCGCTGGGCACCCTGGTGCTACGTGCTGGCCGCGCTGTTGCTGGGCGCGGGGATCTGGCAGGCCCTGTTCGCCGTGCCGGCCGATTACCAGCAGGGCGACAGCTTCCGTATTCTGTACATCCATGTTCCCAGCGCGTGGATGAGCCTGTTCGTGTTCGGGTTGATGGCGCTGTACGCGGCCATTGCGCTGATCTGGCGCATCAAGGTGTGCGAGATCCTGGCGATGGCGTGCGCACCGATCGGTGCGGCGTTCACCGTCATCACCCTGCTCACCGGCAGCATCTGGGGCAAGCCGATGTGGGGAACCTGGTGGGACTGGGACCCGCGCCTGACCACCGAACTGATCCTGCTGTTCCTGTACCTGGGCGTGATCGGCCTGTACCACGCCATCGACGACCGCCGCCAGGCGGCGCGCGCGGCCGGTTTGCTGGCGATCGTGGGCGTGGTGCTGTTGCCGGTGATCCGCTATTCGGTGGTGTGGTGGAATTCGCTGCACCAGGGCCAGAGCATCCGCCTGTTCGGTCCATCGACCATCGATGCCAGCATGTTGCTACCGCTGTGGCTGATGGTGATCGGCACCAAGTTCTGGTTCGCCGGTTCCCTGCTCACCCGCGCACGCGCCGACAACCTGCGCCGCGAAGCCGGCAAGGCCTGGATCGTGCGCGAGCCGCAGGATGCGGCCGCATGAGCTACCTGCCCTATGTCATCGCCGCCTACGCCGTGTTCGTGCTGGTGCTGCTGTGGGACCTGATCGCCGGCCACTGGCAGGTACGCCGCGCATTGAAGACCACGCAGGCACGCCGCCTGCGTGAGCGCAAGCGCACCCTGCCCAGCGACGCGGAGCTGGACCGATGAACCCGCAACGGCGCCGCCGCCTGTGGCTGGTACTCGCGTTGGTGTTGGCCGGTGGGCTGGCCACCACGCTGGTGGCGATGGCCCTGCAGCGCAACGTGGCCTATCTGTACACGCCGTCGGAAGTGCTGCGCGGCGATGCTGGCGAACACGCGCGTTTCCGACTGGGCGGCATGGTGGAAAAAGGCTCGTTCCAGCGCGCTTCCGGCTCGCTGGAAGCGCAGTTCCGCGTCACCGATGGCGATGCGCAGCTGCCGGTGCGCTACGACCGTATCCTGCCGGATCTGTTCCGCGAAGGTCAGGCAGTGGTGGCCACCGGGCGTATGCAGCAGGGCGTGTTCGTGGCCGAAGATGTGCTGGCCAAGCACGACGAAACCTATATGCCCAAGGAAGTCGCCGACAAGATGGGCAGTGCGCATCGCAAGCATCGGGTGGAGGAGAAGCAATGAGGGGGAGGCCTGTCGGGACCGGGGACCGGGGACCGGGCAGCCGGGAAAAGCGCCTCGCAGCGGTTGACCCTTGCACGCATCCCAGCCGCGCCAGGAATCGTGTATTTCCGGGCTCCCCGGTCCCCGGTCCCCTGTCCTGGCTCTCCCATGCTTCCTGAGCTCGGCACCTTCCTGCTGGTCCTGGTCTTGCTGGTCGCGCTGGTGCAGGCCGCCTTGCCGCTGGCCGGCGCACAACGCGGGCATGCCAGCTGGATGGCGGTGGCGCGGCCGGCGGCGCTGGTGCAGCTGGGCCTGATCGCCACGGCCTTCGCGTTGCTGACGCATGCCTTCCTGGTGCAGGACTTTTCGGTGCGCTATGTGGCCGAAAACTCCAACAGCCTGCTGCCGTTGATCTATCGCTATTCGGCGGTGTGGGGCGCGCACGAGGGCTCGCTGCTGCTGTGGACGCTGGTGCTGGCGCTGTGGACCGGCGCGGTGGCGCTGTGGTCGCGGCAATTGCCGGCGCAGGTGGTGGCGCGGGTGCTCGGGGTGATGGCGCTCATCAGCGTGGGTTTCCTGGCGTTCCTGCTGTTCACCTCCAATCCGTTCGCGCGCCTGCTCCCGGTGCCGCCCGAAGGCGCCGATCTCAATCCCCTGCTGCAGGACCCGGGCCTGATCATCCACCCGCCAATGTTGTACTGCGGCTATGTCGGCTTTGCGGTGCCGTTTGCCTTCGCCATCGCCGCGCTGCTGGAGGGGCGGATGGACGCGCGCTGGCTGCGCTGGACCCGGCCCTGGACCAACGTGGCCTGGGCCATGCTCACCGTGGGCATTGCGCTGGGCAGTTGGTGGGCGTACTACGAGCTGGGCTGGGGCGGCTGGTGGTTCTGGGACCCGGTGGAAAACGCCAGCTTCATGCCATGGCTGGTCGGCACTGCCCTGCTGCATTCCCAGGCAGTCACCGAAAAGCGCGGCAGCTTCGCCAGCTGGACGCTGTTGCTGGCGATCGCCGCCTTCGCGTTGTCGCTGCTGGGCACCTTCCTGGTGCGCTCGGGCGTGCTGACCAGCGTGCATTCGTTCGCCGCCGATCCGTCGCGCGGCGTGTTCATCCTGGTGTTCCTGCTGGCGGTAGTGGGTGGCGCGTTGCTGCTGTACGCGATCCGCGCGCCGCGCCTGGCGCCCGGTAACGACCCGCGCCGCGCGTTTGCCGGCAGCTCACGCGAGACGCTGCTGCTGCTCAACAACCTGCTGCTGACCTGCGCCTGCGCGATGGTGTTGCTGGGCACGCTGTACCCGCTGCTGGCCGATGCGTTGGGGATGGGCAAGCTGTCGGTGGGCCCGCCCTACTTCGGCACCTTGTTCGTGGTGTTGATGGCGCCATTGGTGGCGTTGCTGCCCTTTGGCCCGCTCACGCGCTGGCAGCGTGAACAGGCCTCGCGGCCGCTGGCCCTGCTGGCGCCCTGGGCCGGCCTGGCGCTGGCCGCTGGCGTGCTGGCCTGGTGCATGGCGCCGCAAGGGCAGCTGAAGGCAGCCATCGGCGTCACCGGCGCGGCGTGGGTGCTGTTCGGCACGCTGCGCTTCCTATGGACGCGGCGTGCCGCCAAGGGCCGGCGATTCACCGCCGAGATGCTGGGCATGACGCTGGCGCATCTTGGAGTGGCGGTGTTCCTGGCCGGCGCGCTGCTGGTGGAATCGCTGAGCCTGCAGCGTGAAGTGGCGCTGGCACCGGGCCAGCAGCTAGAGATCGGGCGATATTCGCTGCATTTCGAGAATCTGCAAGAACTGCGCGGGCCGAACTACCTGTCCGACCGCGCCAACCTGCAGGTGTTCAAGGACGATGTGCCGGTTGGCATGCTGCATGCCGAAAAACGCCGCTACGCCAGCGGCGGACAGACCCTGACCGAGGCGGCGATCCGCCCCGGTCCGTTTGGCGACCTGTATGTCGCCCTTGGCGAACCGCTGGGCAACCAGGCCTGGGCGGTGCGCGTCCACCTCAAACCGTTCGTGCGCTGGATCTGGCTGGGAGCGCTGCTGATGGCGCTCGGCGGCCTGGTCACCGCGGCCGACCGGCGTTTTCGTCGTCCTGCGGAGATCCAAGATGTCTGAGTCACGTTCACCCCGCCTGCCCACTGCGGTTCTCGTGGGCGCCATCGTGCTGCTGCTCGCCCTGGCGGCACTGTTGGTCTATGCGGTGGTCCGCTCTGGACAGGGCGATCGCGATGCCCTGCCCTCGGCGCTGATCGGCAAGCCGGCGCCGGAGTTCGCGCTGCCGTTGCTGCACGACCCCAGCATCGTGGTGCACGCGCGTGAGCTGCGCGGCGCGCCCTACATCATCAATGTGTGGGGCAGCTGGTGCCCGGCCTGCCGCGAAGAACACCCGGTGCTGAGCAAGTTTGCGCTGACCAAGCGGGTGCGCGTGATTGGCTACAACTGGAAGGACGAGCGCGCCGATGCCCTGCGCTGGCTCGAGCAATTGGGCAACCCGTACCTGCTGGTGGTCGCCGACGTCGACGGACGCACCGCCATCGACTTCGGCATTGCGGCGGCGCCGGAAACCTTTCTGGTCGACGGGCGCGGCGTGGTGCGCTGGAAATACAGCGGCATGCTCACCCAGTCCATCATCGACACCCAGCTGATTCCGGCATTGAGCCGGATCGAACGCTCGCCCACCGCCGCCCCGGACCTGCACGCCAAGCCATGAGCCGCGCCTGGCTGCTGACGCTGCTGTTGCTCCCCTGGCTGGCCGTGGCCCAGCCGGTGGGCGATCACGCGCCGCCGCATTACCGTTCCGCCGCCGAGGAGGCGCGCTTCCACGCGCTGACCGCCGAGCTGCGCTGCGTGCAATGCCAGAACCAGTCGCTGGCCGATTCCAACGCGCAGATTGCGCAGGATCTGCGCCGCGAAGTGCTGGCGCTGATGCAGCAGGGCCGCAGCGATGCGCAGATCCGGCAGTTCCTGGTCGCGCGCTACGGGCAATTCGTGCTGTACCGGCCGCAGGTGGAATCGCGTACCTGGTTGCTGTGGTTCGGCCCGTTGCTGGTGTTGCTGCTGGGCGGCACGGCGGTGGTCATGGTGGTACGCCGCCGCAGCGCCGCCGCGCCCGCGCTGCCGCCCGACGAGCAGGAGTGGTGATGGTCGATTTCGTGATGGCGGTGGTGGTCGTTGCGCTGCTGGCCTTTGGCGTGGCGTTGCGGCCGCTGTGGCGGCAGACGCGCGGGCTGGCCGCCAGCGTGGCGGCGCTGCTGCTGGCCGCCAGTGCAGCGCTGTACTGGTTGGTGGGCACGCCGGGCGCGATCGCGCTGGCCGCCAACCGCCCGGACACGCCACGCACGCTGGAGGAGGCCATCGTGCAGCTGCGCGCCGCCCTGGCGCGCAATCCCGACCAGGCCGAAGGCTGGGTGCTGTTGGGACGTTCGCTGTCCAGCCAGCAGAAATTCGCCGACGCCCGCGATGCCTTTGCGCGCGCGGTGGCGCTGCGGCCGGATGAACCCGACGTACTGGTGGCGGCCGCGCAGGCGCGCATGCTTGCCGACGACAGCGGCCGCCCGGATCCGCAGGCGATGCGCCTGCTCGAGCATGCGCTCAGCGTGCAACCGGACCACCAGCGCGCACGCTGGTTTCTGGGCGTGGTGCAGCGCCAGGCCGGCCAGCCGGCCAAGGCCAGCGCCACCTGGAAGCCATTGCTGCAGGTGGTCGACGCCAGCACCCGCCCTGGCCTGCTTGAGCAGATCAACGCTGCACGCCGGGAAGCCGGGCTTGCAGCCCTGCCGACAGCGCCCGACAGCGGCGCCGATGCGGCAGCCGGCAAGCGCATCAATGTGCGCATCGCGCTGGATGCGGAATTTGCCAAACGCGCCGCGCTGCCCGGCGACACCAGCGTGTTCGTGATCGCCCGCGCCACCGACACCCCGATGCCGGTGGCGGTGGAAAAACACGCCCTCAGCGAACTGCCGCTGACCATCACCCTGGACGACGGCGACAGCCCGATGCCCACCCGCAAGCTGTCGTCGCTGGACAGCGTGCAGGTGCTGGCACGGCTGTCGCGCAGTGGCAACGCAATGCGCCAGGCCGACGATGTGGAAAGCACGCCGATCAGCGTGCAACTGCCCGCCAACGGCCCAGTAGAGCTGGTGATCGGACGCTGATCGCAATCGATATTGCGTCCCTCGACCGTCACGGAATTCAAGGTTGCTCAAAGTGCCCTCACTGGCATTGCCAGAGCACAGCCAGTCGCTCCTCTCGATTCCCGATTCCCGATTCCCAATTCCCACCCCCATGACCGAATTCATCCCCACCGGCACCCTGTTCCACGCCCTGCCCTCGCCGTTTGCAATGAAGCGCGGCGGCGTGCTGCATCAGGCGTACATCGCCTACGAGACCTGGGGCACGTTGGCCGCCGATCGCAGCAACGCGATCTTGATCGTCACCGGGCTGTCGCCCAACGCGCATGCCGCAGCCAACCAGGCCAACCCGGAACCGGGTTGGTGGGAAGCAATGCTGGGGCCGGGCAAACCGATCGACACCACACGCTGGTTCGTGGTCTGCGTCAATTCGCTGGGCAGCTGCAAGGGTTCCACTGGACCGGCCTCGATCGATCCGGCCACCGGCGAGCGCTATCGGCTGGGGTTTCCGGATCTGTCGATCGAAGACGTGGCCGATGCCGCCGCCGATGTGGTGCGTGGGCTGGGCATCGCGCAACTGGCCTGCCTGATCGGCAATTCGATGGGCGGCATGACCGCGCTGGCGCTGCTGCTGCGCCACCCCGGCATCGCGCGCAGCCATATCAACATCTCCGGCAGCGCGCAGGCCTTGCCATTCTCTATCGCCATCCGCTCGCTGCAGCGCGAGGCGATCCGGCTGGACCCCAACTGGAACGGGGGCCATTACGACGATACCCACTACCCGGAATCGGGCATGCGCATGGCACGCAAACTTGGCGTCATCACCTATCGTTCGGCGCTGGAATGGGATGGGCGCTTTGGCCGCGTGCGGCTGGATTCCGAGCAGGCCGCCGACGATCCGTTCGGGCTGGAATTCCAGGTGGAAAGCTATCTGGAAGGCCACGCACGCCGCTTCGTGCGCTTCTTCGATCCCAACTGCTATCTGTACCTGAGCCGCTCAATGGACTGGTTCGACCTGGCCGATTACGCCGAGCCAGCACCGAGCGCACAGACGCCATTGGCTGCCGCCCGCAACACCAGCGCGCCCCTCGGCAACCCGTCGGCAAGCCAGGGCTCCAGCGATGACAAGGTGCTGGCCGGCCTGTCGCGCATCCGCATCGCGCGCGCGCTGTCGATCGGCGCCAACACCGACATCCTGTTCCCGGTGCAGCAACAGGAACAGATCGCCGATGGCCTGCGCGCCGGTGGTGCGGATACCCGCTTCATCGGCCTGGACTCGCCGCAGGGCCACGATGCCTTCCTGGTGGATTTCGCCCGCTTCGGCCCGGCGGTCCGCGACTTCCTGGACGCCTGCTGATTGCCAGGTTGAGGGCCAGATCCAGACCACGGCCACCGCAAACCGCCAGCAGTGCGCTGCCGCGCCGGCTGCTGGCCGGCCTGTTCGCTGTGGGGATGCTTGGCCTGGTGCTGGCCGATCGGCTGCCGGCTGCGATCGCACTCTGGTACGCGGCCACCAGCATTGCGGCACTGATCGCCTATCGGCTGGACAAGACCTCCGCCACGCGCGGCCAGCGCCGCACCCCGGAAGCGGCCCTGCATGCCATCGCATTGCTCGGCGGTTGGCCCGGCGCAGTGCTGGCGCAATCGCTGTTCCGGCACAAGACCGCCAAGATCTCGTTCCAGATCGCGTTCTGGGCCAGCGCGCTCGCCAACGCTGCGGCCCTGGCCTGGGCGGTGTATCTGACAAGCTGAGGAACATCGCCCCCTGCGTCGCGCGCGCAGCGGCGCACCCATTGCGAGGCCGCTCACTCCAGCGGCTGCAGCGTTCCATCACGCATGCGGTAATGCCGGTGCACGACACCGGCGGGCACGCTGTCGTGGGTAATCATCACCAGGCTGCGCTCGCCGAGCGCGGCGGCCAGATCCAGCAGCAAGGCGTGGGCGGTATCCACATCGAGCCCGTCGGTGGGTTCGTCCAGCAGCAGGATGGGTGCATCGCGCAGCAAGGCGCGCGCCAACGCCAGGCGGCGTGCCTGGCCGGCAGACAGCGTGGCGCCATTCTCGCCAACCCAGGTCTCCAGCCCGTTCTGCGCGCTGGCCCAGTCGCGTAGACGCACCTGGTCGAGTACGGCCCACAATGAAGCGTCGCTGGCGTCGGCATCGCCGATCAGCAGGTTTTCGCGCACGCTGCCGGCAAACACCGGCGCATGCTGCGGCAACCAGGCAATGCGCTGATGCCAGTGCGCCTGCGCGCACTGCCGCAGATCGATACCGGCATAGCGGACCTGCCCGGCCTGCGGATCCCACAACCGCAGCAGCAGCGCCGACAAGGTGCTCTTGCCGCTGCCGCTGTCGCCGCTGATGGCGATGCGCTCACCGGCTGCCAGGGTCAGATCAAGTGCCTGCAGCACCGGACGCACGCTACCTGGCCAGGCGAAGGACACCTGTTGCAACTGCAGCGTGCCCGTGCGCGGCACCTCGGCGGGCTGGGCCGGGTCGCTGACCGAGGGTGCCTGATCGACAATGGCCTGCAACCGCCCGGCCGCCACGCACGCGCTCTGCAGCGCCTGCAGGGCCAGCCCGGCGCCGGCCCACCCGTCCAGCAACGCCATGGTGAGAAACACCAGCGCGGCCGCCATCTCGGCAGTGATCGCGCCCTGCTCGGCGGCGCGCAGTGCCAGCCACAGCATGCCGGCCAACCCGATGCCGCCGCAGATCGCATGCAGCAGGTTGCCGCCGATCAACCGCCGGCGCTGCAGGCGATCGCCGTCGCCCAGCGCCGCAGAGTCCGCATCGACCTGCTGCAGCCAGGCATCCTGGGCGTTGACCGCAGCCAGATCCGCTGCGCCTTCCAGGCCCTCGAATACCCGCGTCCGTAACTGCGTGCGCTGGCGTGCGCGCAGTTGCTCGCGCTGCGCGCCGCCGCGTGCCACTTGCCATGGCAGCAGCCCGCCGATCGCCACACCCAAGGTCAGCAGCAATAGCGCCGCAGGCGGATGGATCAAGGCGGCAGCCACCATGCCAGCCACCCAGATGCCCAGCAATGCCGCCAGCGGCGCCAGCGCGCGCACGCTCACGCCATCGACCTCGCCGATGTCGGACATCAGCCGCGCCAGCAGATCGCCGGTCCGCGTGGCCGACAGGCGCCCCGGTGCCAGCGGCAGGGCGCGGCGGAAGAACCACACGCGCAGATCGCGGGCGATACGCAAGGTGGCATCGTGGCCGATCAGTTTTTCGCCATAGCGCGACACGATGCGCGCGAACGTCAGGGCGCGGATGCCGGCCGAGGGCGAAAAGAAATTGAAGCCGGCGCCCATGCCGACCACGCCGGCCAGGGCGGCAGCAGTCAGGAAGCCGCCAGACAAGGCCAGCAGGCCTACCCCGGCCAGCAGGGTGACCAGCACCAACAGTGCCGATAGACCCAGCCGCCAGGCATGCCGGGCGAAGACGTCGCGCAGACGGTCGTGGCGTGCAGCGCTCATGACAGCTGCGCTCCCACACTCGCCCCGCGCAGGTCGATCACCGTATCGGCCCATGCCATCACCGCCGCGCTATGCGTGGCCAGCACCAGCGCACGGCCGCGTGCGAACACGCCCAGCGAGCGCAGCAACTCTGCTTCGGTCTCCGGGTCGAGGAAGGCGGTGGGTTCGTCCAGCAGCAACACCGCCGGCTCGCGCAGCAGCAGCCGCGCCAACGCAACGCGACGCGCTTCACCACCGGAGAGCCCGAAACCACGTTCACCGATCACCGTGTCCAGGCCCTCCGGCAGCTGCGCGGCAAAACGCATCACCTGCGCAGCCTCGGCCACGGCATGCAGCCGCGCGTCGCTGGCCTGCGGGTCGGCCAGGCGCAGATTGTCGGCAATGCTGCCGTGGAACAGGTATGGCCGTTGCGTGGCATAGCCCACCCGCGTGCCGGGGCGCAGCACCAGGCTGCCCGCTTCCGGGGTGAGCCAGCCGGCCAGGCCTTCCAGCAGCGTGCTCTTGCCGCTGCCGCTGGCGCCGATCAGCGCCACCCGTTGCCCGGGTTCCAGCACCAGCGAAAACCGCTCGACCACCACCTGCGGCGCGCCGGGAGGACGCAACGCCAATTCGCTCGCCTGCAGCAAGGGCATCTGCGCCGGCGCTGCGGCAGCAAGCAGCGGCATCGCCACGCGGGTTGCAGCGTCGTCTGCAAAGCCTTCCAGCAAGCGCTCAGCCTCGGCCACGGCGGCCAGCGCATTGGCGCGGTCGTGGTAATGGGCGGCCAGCCGCCGCAGTGGCGCGAAGAATTCCGGCGCCAGCAACAGGCAGAACATGCCGGCGCCCAGCGTGGGCAGGCCGTGCAGATCGAGCATGCCCAGATAGCTCAGGCCGAAGTACAAGGCCACGATCGCCACGCTCACCGAGGCAAAGAACTCCAGCACGGTGGAGGACAGAAACGCGATGCGCAGCACTTTCAGCGAACGCTCGCGCACGCCCTCGGCCGCGGCGCCAATGCCGCTCAATTCGGCCTGCCCGCGGCCATACACGCGCAGCAGGCCCAGACCCTTGAGCCGGTCAGCGAAGTGCCCGCCCATGCGGGCCATCTCGCGCAATTGCTCGCGGCCGGCCGCTTCGGCGCCCCAGCCCACCAGCATCATGAAGAACGGAATCAGCGGTGCGGTCAGCAGCAATACCAGGCCCACCACCCAATCGATGGAGAACACCGCGATCAGGATCAGCGGCGGCACCAGCCGCATTTCGGTCCGCGCCAGCTGGTAGCCGACAAAATAGCCTTCCAGCGCATCGGTGTGCGCCAGGCTCAGCTCGCCCAGCTCGCCGCTGCGTTGCCGGCGCAACCACACCGGCCCGTGCTGCACCAGGCGGCGAGCGATGCGGGCGCGCAGTTCCCGCTTGGCGACATCGGCCACCTCGCCGGTCAGCGACTGCGCCCAGGCCGTCAGCAGCGCACGGCCGAACACCGCCAGCAGCAGGCCAGCACCCGCCTCGCGCAGCTGCGACAGTGCCAGATGCTGCACCAGTACCGCCTGCAGCAACCAGGCAATGGTCCCCGCCTGTGCCAGCAGCAGCACACCCGACAACGCTATTGCCACGCCGGCCAGCCGGCGCTGACGGGTGGCCGAGACGGCGAGCGCGTCCAGCCGTTGGCCGCGCTGTCGGCGCTGGGCGGGCGTGTCGCTGGCTCCTGCGCCGGGTTGGCTCACATCGCGTTCCGAAAACTGCTCGATAGTGCCATTGTAATGGTCTCCTCCCCCGGTCGGGACGGGCATTTTGCCGCACTGTCTCCCAGCCGCATTGATCTGGATCAACGCGCAGGGCGCGGCAAGCGCAGATGATTGATGCAACTCCTTCATCGACACCCAACCAGGCCCGCCCGCCATGATCGACTCGACCGTTGTTGAACTGTCGCGGCTGCAGTTCGCAATCACCGCGATGTACCACTTCATCTTCCCGCCACTCACCATGGGCTTGTCGTTCCTGCTCGGCATCATGGAAAGCGTCTACGTCATGACCGGCAAGCAGATCTGGCGGCGCATGACCATGTTCTGGGGCGTGCTGTTCGGCATCAACTTCGCCATGGGTGTCGGTACCGGCATCGTGATGGAGTTCGAGTTCGGCATGAACTGGTCGTACTACAGCCACTACGTGGGCGACATCTTCGGTGCGCCGCTGGCGATCGAAGGGCTGATGGCGTTCTTCCTGGAAGCGACCTTCCTGGGCCTGTTCTTCCTGGGCTGGGACCGGCTGAGCAAGGTGCAGCACCTGGTCGTCACCTGGCTGGTGGCGCTGGGCAGCAATTTCTCGGCGCTGTGGATCCTGATCGCCAACGGCTGGATGCAGAACCCCGTCGGCGCGGTGTTCAACCCGGACACCATGCGCATGGAGGTGGTGGATTTCGTCGCGGTGCTGTTCAACCCGGTGGCGCAGGCCAAGTTCGTGCACACCGTCAGTGCCGGCTACGTGCTGGGCGCGGTGTTCGTGATGTCGATCAGCGCGTTCTACCTGCTGCGCGGCAAGCATTTGGAGATGGCGCGTCGCTCCTTCGCGGTGGCCGCAGCGTTCGGCCTGCTGTCGTCGCTGTCGGTGGTGGTACTGGGCGATGAAAGCGGCTATGCGGCCAACGAACACCAAAAAATGAAGCTGGCCGCGATCGAAGCGATGTGGGAGACCGAAGCCGCACCAGCCGACTTCACCGCCTTCGGCATCCCCAACCAGCAGACCCATCGCAACGATTACGCGATCAAGATTCCCTACCTGATGGGCCTGATCGCCACCAGATCGCTGGATACGCCCATCCCCGGCATCATGGAACTGGTGGAACGCGCCGAACACCGCATCCGCGGCGGCCAGATCGCCTACGGCGCACTGCAACGCATTCGTGCCGACAAGAACGATGCCGAAGCACGCAAGGTCTTCGATGCGCATTGGCAGGACCTGGGCCACGGCCTGTTGCTCAAGCGCTACCGCGACGATATCGGCAATGCCTCCCCCGAACAGATCGCGCAGGCGGCGATGGACACCGTGCCGCGGGTGCTGCCGCTGTTCTGGACCTTCCGCATCATGGCGGCCATCGGCATCTATCTGATCGCCTTCTTCGCGGCAGCGTTCTGGCTCGCCTGCAAGCACAACTTCCAGGAAAAACGCTGGTTCCTCACGCTGGCGGTATGGACCTTGCCGCTGCCGTGGATCGCGATCGAATGCGGTTGGTTCGTTGCCGAATACGGCCGCCAGCCATGGGCGGTGGAAGGCGTGCTGCCGACGTTCTACGCGGCCTCCGGGCTGGACCTGTACGAGATCGTGCTGACCCTGGTGGGCTTCACCGCGCTGTACACCACGCTGCTGGTGATCGCGATCAAGTTGTCGCTGAAGACCATTCGCAAGGGATCGGACGTGTTGTTCCCGCCAGCCCCGGCGAACGACGCACCCGCACGCAATGCTCCGCCCAGCCACGGCGCCGTGGCCGGCAGCGCCCCGTAATCGAAGGAGAGACCTCATGGATTTCGTTTTGCTCGACTACGCCACCTTGCGCGTGATCTGGTGGCTGTTGCTGGGCGTGCTGCTGTCCGGCTATGCGGTGATGGGCGGCTTCGACCTGGGCGTGAGCGCGCTGCTGCCGTTCGTTGCCAGCGACGATGTACAGCGCCGGCTGGTGATCAACACCATCGGCCCGGTCTGGGAGGGCAGCCAAGTCTGGCTGATCCTGGGCGGCGGCGCGATCTTCGCTGCGTTCCCGCCATTGTATGCAGTGAGTTTTTCCGGGTTCTACCTGGCGATGTTCGTGATCCTGTTCGCGTTGATCCTGCGCCCGGTGGGCTTCAAGTTCCGCGGCAAGCTTCCCGATCAACGCTGGCGCGACACCTGGGACTGGGCCTTGTTCGTCGGCGGCTTCATTCCTGCGCTGATCCTGGGCGTGGCGGTGGGCAACGTGCTGCTGGGCGTACCGTTCCACTTCGACGACAGCATGCGTACGTTCTACACCGGCAATCTGCTTGGGCTGCTGTCGCCGTTCGCGTTGCTGGCCGGCCTGCTCAGCGTGGCAATGTTGCTCGCCCATGGTGCGGCCATGCTGGTGCTCAAGACCGATGGCCCGGTGGCCGAACGTGCCGCGCGCCTGGGCAGTATTGCCGCGTGGTGTGCGGTGGCCTTGTTCGCCGCAGGCGGTGCCTGGGTGGCGCTCGGCCTGCCCGGCTATGCGGTGACCTCGGTCCTGCCGACCGATGCGCAGTCCAATCCGCTGGCCAAGACCGCGGCGCTCACCGCCGCCGGTGGCTGGCTGCACAACTACCACAGCATGCCGGCAACCTTGCTGGCGCCGTTAGTGGGACTGCTGGGCCTGGCGATGAGCGCGCTGCTGTTGCGTGCGCGACGCGGCGGCCTGGCCTTCATCGCCTCCGGCAGCGGCATTGTCGGCATCATCTTCACCGTGGGGTTTGCGCTGTTTCCGTTCCTGCTGCCCTCCTCCACCGCACCCAGCGCCAGCCTGACGCTGTGGGATGCCTCCAGCAGCCGGCTCACGCTGTGGATCATGCTGCTGGCCACCACCGTGTTCATGCCGATCATCCTGGCCTACACCGCCTGGGTCTATCGCGTGCTGCGCGGCAAGGTCACTGCCGACCAACTGTCGTCCAATCCCAACGCTTACTGAGTCGCGTTGGTGCGGCAATGCGCAGGCGTCGCTGCAACCTGGCTTCTCACTTTCATCCACTTCAAGGAGCACACCGATGTGGTATTTCGCCTGGATTCTCGGCACCGGCCTGGCTGCACTGGCCGCCGTGCTCAACGGCATGTGGTTCGAAGCGCGCGAGCAGGAGCAAGGTCAACCGCCGCAGTAAAAAGTTGCGTCAAGTGCTTGCCGATTACGCACTGCCTATGTAACATACGCGGCTCCTTCGGGGTGTAGCTCAGTCTGGTAGAGCGCTACGTTCGGGACGTAGAGGTCGCAGGTTCGAATCCTGTCTCCCCGACCAGTTTCAAAACACAAAACCGGCCTCGCGCCGGTTTTGTGTTTTCAGGCGCCGCTGCACGGATGTGCACGGTGCGGATGGTCCTTGCATGTCTGTTGTTACTGCCACGCTCTCCCCGTCCGCCCAGCTGCGTGGTCGCGGGCTGGTGCTGGCCGCCATTCTGCTGTCGGCCTTCAACCTGCGCACGGCGGTCACCTCGCTGACGCCGCTGCTGGAACGCATCGCCGATGAGTACGCCTTCGGGGCGCCGACCATGGGCGCGCTGGGCATGTTGCCCACCGCCGCGTTCGCCCTGACGGGCGTCGCCACGCCTACGGTGTTACGCCGCGTCGGCCTGCTACAGACGGCGATGCTGTCGATGGCCCTGGCCACGCTTGGGCTGGTCCTGCGGCCGCTGCTGCCGGGCACCGGCGGGTTGCTGGCAGGCTCGCTGGTGGCGCTGGCCGGCATGGGCATGGGTAACGTGGTACTGCCGCCGTTGGTGAAGCGCTATTTCGGCGACCGCGTGGGTCGGGTCAGCACGCTCTACATCACTGTGTTGCAGGTGGGTACCTTGCTGCCGGCCTTGCTGGCAGTCCCGGTGGCCGACGCGCTGGGCTGGCGCAGTTCGATGGTGGTGTGGGTGCTGCCGGCCCTGCTGGCATTGGCCGCCTGGGCTTTGGTGCACACCAGTGCGGGGCATCTGCGTGCTACCGGCCCCGCCGCGATCACCCCGACCCCCGAAGCCGAAGGCCGCGTTGCGCGGACGGCCCTGGGCTGGGGCATGGCAGTGACCTTCGGCATGACCTCGCTGGTCACCTATTCGATGTTCACCTGGCTGCCCACGCTGCTGCGCGAAGCCGGCGGCTCGCCCGCCTTCGGCGGCACCATGGTGGCGCTGTTTTCGGCGTTGGGCATGGTCGGCGGGTTGACCATGCCGGCGCTGGCGGTGCGCATGCGCAATCCTTTCCCGATGGTGCTGGGGTGCGCGAGCTGCCATCTGTTCGCGTTCGCCGGGCTGTGGTGGGCACCGCTGGCGGCGCCGGTGCTGTGGGTGACCCTGCTCGGGCTGGGCTCCAGCACATTCCCGTTGGCGCTCGTGTTGGTCAACCAGCGTAGCCGCACCGCTGCCGGCTCGGCGGCGCTGTCGGGGTTTGCGCAGGGCGTGGGCTATACGGTGAGCTGCCTGGGACCGTTCCTGTTCGGCTGGCTGCACGCGCACAGCGGCGGCTGGGCGTTTCCGTTCGTCTTCCTGGTGATCTGTATCCTGATCCAGCTGGTGGCCGGCTGGGTGGCCTGCCGCCCGCAGTTGCTGGAAGACAGCTGGGCGCCGCCGGCACGCGGCGCCCGTGCGGTCAGCGCACCGGCAGAGTGATGTAGCTGGGCTGGTCGGGCGTCACATAGACGCGCTGGGTGGCCTTTTGGTAGTCGCCCGGCTTGGCGAAGAAGATGTTCGGCACATAGGTCTGCGGGTTGCGGTCGTACAGCGGAAACAGGCTGGACTGCACCTGCACCATGACCCGGTGGCCGGGCTGGAAGATGTGGTTGGCGGTGGGCAGACCGAACTCGAACGCCAGCGGCTGATTGGGCGCCAGCGGCTTGGGCGCGCTGAAACTCTCGCGATACCGTCCGCGGAAGATCGCCAGCGACACCGGCAGTTCATAGCCGCCCATCTTCGGGCTGGACGCCATCTCATCCGGATACACGTCGATCAACTTCACCACCCAATCGCTGTCGCTGCCGCTGGTGGAGGCCTGCAGATGCACCTGCGGCGCGCCGGCAATCTGCAGCGGCGCGGTCAGCGGCTCGGTGACGAAGGTCAGCACATCCGGACGCCCGTCCACGAAACGCTGGTCGTGCACCAGCCAGGTGGTCCACATGCTGCGGTCAGCGAAATCCACCGGGCGCGGCACGAACGGTACCGGCTTGGCCGGATCCGAGACGTATTCTTCGAAGCCCGGCTGCCCGGCGGCCGGTGCCTGGAACGACAGCTTGCCGCCGGCCTGCAGATACAGCGGCTTGCTGGTTGCCGCGCAGCCCTTGGCGCAACTGCGCGGCCAGGACTGCAGGCGGTCCCAATGGTTCTCGCCGGTGTTGTAGATGAACACCGGTGGCGTGCTGGCCTTGGGCGCGCCGTCGACCAGGTATTGGTCGAAGAACGGGCGCAACACCTCGGAACGGAACTGCCGCGCGGTATCGCCGTTGAAGTTCAGCGCGCCCAGCGAGCTGCCGTCGTAGTTCACCTGGCTGTGCCGCCACGGGCCCATCACCAGATAGTTGAGCGTATTGCCTTTATCGCGCGGTTCCATCGCCGCGTAGCTGTGGATCGCGCCCCACATGTCTTCCTGGTCCCACAGCCCCTGCAGCCACATCGTGGGCACCTTCAGCGGCGTGCGCGCCATCACCTTGTCCAGCGCCTGCTCCTGCCAGAACGCATCGTAGGCGGCGTGTTCGGTGAGCTTGTGCCACCACGGCAACTGCTCCAGACCGGCCGCCTTGGCGAAGTCGCCGGCCGAGCCGGCACGCAGGAAGTTGCTGTAGTCGTCATGCCCCTGCCGCGCGATGCCGGTGCCCTTGCCGCGCTGGGCAAGCTGGCCGGTGAAGTAGTCGAAGTTCACCTGGCGGAACGCGCCGTAGTTGAACCAGTCATCGCCCATCCAGCCGTCGATCATCGGGCTTTCCGGCACTGCCACCTTGAGCGCCGGATGCGGGTTGGTCAGCGCCATCACCACGGTAAAGCCCTCGTACGAGGACCCGATCATGCCAACCTTGCCGTTGGATTCGGCGACGTTCTTGACCAGCCAGTCGATGGTGTCCCAGGCGTCGGTGGCATGGTCCACCTCGCTGGAATTGAGCGGGCCGCGCAGCGGCCGGGTCATCACGTAGTCGCCCTCCGAGCCGTACTTGCCGCGCACGTCCTGGAACACCCGGATGTAGCCGCCTTCGACGAAGACATCATCGCCCTGCGCAAGCAGGTCCTTCATGTGCGGCGAGGCCATGCGCTCGGTCCGCCCGCTGGCGTCGTATGGCGTGCGCGTCAGCACCATCGGCGCCTTGTGCGCGCCCTTGGGCAGCACGATCACGGTGTGCAGCTTGACCCCGTCGCGCATCGGGATCATCACCTCGCGCTTGATGTAGTCGTTGGCGGCATCGCTCGCGACGAAGGGCTTGCCGGTGATGTCCGGCGTCATCGCCGCAGTCTGGGCGAAGGCGCTGCCGGTGGCGGCGGCAATGGCGGTGGCGAGCAGGCAGGCGGCAAGACGGCGCATCGACGACTCCGGATAGCATGGTTGGGGGGCAATTGCCGACTGTAGGCAAGCCCGCGCCTGCCGGGGGAGTGTCAAAGGTCGTGGTTGGTGGATTGGCGCCAGCGCCAGGAGAGGCGGCATGCGGGTAGGCTGGCCTGACCGACCAAGGTCAGGGGAGCGGAGGGTGACGCGCCGCCTGACCACGCCTGCGGCGCGCGTTGATGCCTTGCGCGCGCGTACTGTCGATCAGCGCCGGAGTGCAGCGCCTTCTGCTGCGCGCCAGCCAGCGCTCAGTGCCGGACCTGACCTTCGCCGCGCACCACGAAGCGCTCCACCGTCAAAGCCTCCAGCCCCATCGGGCCATAGGCATGCAGGCGCGTGGTGGAGATGCCGATCTCCGCACCCAGACCGAGCTCGCCGCCGTCGGAGAACCGCGACGAGGCATTGACCATCACCACCGCCGCGCGCAATGCCTGCACAAAACGTTCGGCATTGGCCGCATCGCCGGTGGCGATCACTTCGGTGTGGTCCGAGCCGTAGGTGTGGATATGCGCCAGCGCGGCGTCCAGATCCGGCACCACCCGGATCGCCAGGATCAGGTCGAGAAACTCGGCGGCGTAGTCTGCCTCGCTGGCAGGGGCAATGTCCGGCAGCAGCGCACGCGTGGCTGCATCGCCACGCAACTGCACCTTGCGCGCCTGCAGGGCGTGGGCAGCCAGCGGCAGAAAGCGGTCTGCCACATCGGCGTGCACCAGCAGGGTTTCCAGCGCGTTGCAGGCCGAGGGGCGGCTTGCCTTGCCATCGACCAACAGGCGCACCGCCAGCTCCAGGTCGGCCGAGGCGTCCACGAACAGATGGCAGACGCCTTTGTAGTGCTTGATGACCGGCACCCGCGCGTGTTCGGCGACGAAGCGGATCAGGCCCTCGCCGCCGCGCGGGATCGCCAGGTCGACGATGTCGGTCAGCTGCAACAACTCCAGCATGGTCTCGCGGCGCAGGTCCTGCACCAGCGTCAGGGCTGCCTCCGGCACTTCTGCCGCGCGCAAGGCACGCTGCAAGGCCTGCGCGATCGCGGTGTTGGAATGGATCGCTTCCGAACCGCCGCGCAGGATCACGCCGTTGCCGGCCTTGATGCACAGCGCCGCCGCATCGGCGGTCACGTTGGGACGCGCTTCGTAGATCATCGCGATCACGCCCAGCGGCACGCGCACCTTCTGCACCCGGATGCCGTTGGGACGGGTGTCATCGCGGGTGACCTGGCCGACCGGATCGGGCAGCTGCGCCACCTCGCGCAATGCGGCAGCGATGCCAGCCAGGCGCTTGTCGTCCAGCGCCAGCCGATCGAGCATGGCGGTGCCGGTGCCCTTGGCGCGCGCAGCATCGAGATCGCGCGCATTGGCGGCAAGGATCGAGGCTGTGTCGGCTTCCAACGCGGCAGCCATCGCCTCGAGCAGATCCTGCTTGGCCTGCGCGGAAAGCTGCGAAAGCACCTGCGCGGCATCACGACATTGCAGGGCGAGGGATTTGATGGTCATTGGGGGAATCGGGAGTGGGGAATCGGGAATGGTAAAAGCGGGCGCCACCACTTTACGGCAACGAAATCGGCAGCGGGAAAGTCAGCTGGAAACGCTGTTGCGATTCCCGATTCCCGATTCCCGATTCCCGATTCCCGGCTACAAAAGCACCAGGTCGTCGCGGTGCACCACGTTCTCGCCGTAGCTATACCCAAGCACGTTGTCGATCTCGCGCGAATGGCGGCCGGCGATGCGGCGGATATCCAGCGCCGAATACTGGCTGACCCCGCGCGCCAGACAGCGCTCGCCGTCGGCGTCGCGCAGGCGGATCTCCACCATGTCGCCGCGACGGAAATCGCCTTGCGCACCGGCCACGCCGCCGGGCAACAGCGAGGCGCCCTTCTCGCTCAGCGCGGTGGCCGCGCCCGCATCGATCAGGATCGCGCCGGCTTCCACCGGGGCATGCCGCAGCCAGTACTTGCGTGCGGCAATGCGCGTGCGCGCGGCGTGGATGCGGGTGCCGCGCAGGCGGTCCTGCGCCAACCCACGCACCACCTCGCCACTGCGTCCATTGAACAGATAGGTTTCGATACCGGCTGCGCCGGCCTTGGCGGCAGCCTCTAGCTTGGTGCGCATGCCGCCGGTGCCCACGCTGCTGCCGCTGCCGCCGGCCATCGCCAATACCTCGGGCGTGAGGTCGGGCACCTCGTCGAGCGCGCGCGCCATCGGGTTGCTGCGCGGGTCGGCGCTGTACAGCCCGTCGATGTCGGTCGCGATGAACAAGGCATCGGCATCGACCAGCGCAGCGACGATCGCGGCCAGGTTGTCGTTATCGCCCAGCTTGAGCTCGTCCACCGACACGGTGTCGTTCTCGTTGATCACCGGCAGCGCACCCAACCGCAGCAGTTCGCCCAGGGTGGCGCGCGCATTGAGGTAGCGGCGGCGGTTGCGCAGGTCGTCGTGGGTGAGTAGCACCTGCGCCACCGGGCGTTCGAAGAAGCGCTGCCACAGTGCGATCAGTTGCGCCTGCCCGAGCGCGGCCAGCGCCTGGCGCGCGGCGATCGGCGCACCGATCTCGGCGGCCTTCGGCAGGATTGCGCGGCCGGCAGCCACCGCGCCGGAGGACACGATCACCAGTTCGCGCCCGGCTGCCAGATTGGCCGAGACGAACTGTGCCAGCCCCAGCGCAAAACGCGGCGACAGGCCGCCGCCATCGGCGGCGAGCAGGCTGCTGCCAACCTTGAGGACCGCGCGTCGCCATGGCGGCAGCACTTGCTCGATAAACGGGGACACGGCATCCGCAGCCGGTGAGGTCGTCATGGGCGCGGCCTCAGCGGATGGTCCATTCGTGCACGCTCAGCTCGGAGGCCTGCAGGGTCGCCAATGGATCGCTGGCAACGATGGCCTGCGCCTGCGCCAAGGTGTCCACATTGCACAGCACATAGGCACCGCCGCTGCCGTCGGTGAACCCGCCGGTGAGATGCAGCTTGCCCTGTGCCCGCAGCGCCTCCAAGAAGTCGCGATGCGGCTGGATGGCGGCATCGTTGAAACTGGGCAGGCGCATGGCCAGGACCAGATAGAGCGTTGTCATTGCGGAAATTCCTCAGTGGCCGCATAGCGATCGCCATGGCTATGCGGCGAAGACACCACCAGGAAGCGCACATCGGCCATCGATGCGTTGCGCATCTGGTGAGCCGCGCCGGGCGGCACATGCAGACCATCGCCAGCGCGCAACACATGCGCGGTGCCGTCCAGTTCCAGCACCGCCTCGCCGTCGAGGACGCGGAAGAACTGCCGCGCGCGCAGGTGCCGGTGGCAGGTTTCGCTGGCACCGGGCGGCATGCGCTCCTCGATGACGCTCAAGTCCGGCACATCCAGCAAATGCCAGCCATCGCAGGTTCCACCCCAGTGGTAATGCGGGGCCGAGGCACGATTGACGACGCTCATCAGACCAGCGCCTGCCAGCGTGCCCGCAACACATCCAGCTGCAGGTCTGCCGCCGCACCGGGCGAGACGCGTGCAGCCAGGCTGCCTTCCGGCGTGCGCCCCTGCCCTGCAGTGTCCGAGGCTTCGGCGGCGGCCTTGTAGGCATCGCGGAACGGCACCCCGGCCACCGCGGCTTCCACCGCCACATCGGTGGCATACATGCCCGAATCGATCGCCGCCTGCAGCTTGTCCGGACGCCATTCCAGGTTGGCCAACAGCGCCGGCAGCAATTCCAGCGCGGCCAGGCCGCGGCCGAAACCGTGCACGATGGCGCCCTTGCTGCTCTGCAGATCGCGGTGGTAACCGGACGGCAGCGACAGCAGCTGTTCGATCTCGGTACGCGCCGCCGCCACGCTGGCGTGGGTGGCGCGCATCAATTCGATGACATCGGGGTTGCGCTTGTTGGGCATGATCGAGCTGCCGGTGGTGTACTGCGCCGGCAACGCGACAAACGCGAACTCGCCGCTGGTGAACAGCGACAGGTCCCAGGCGATACGCCGCAGATCCAGCGTTGCGCTGCCCAGCGCCTCGAGCGCGGCCAGCTCGTACTTGCCGCGCGAAAGCTGCGCATAGATCGGCGAGACCTGCAGCCGCGCGAATCCCAGCGCGGCGGTGGTGTGCGCACGATCCAACGGCAGATTGACGCCGTAACCGGCCGCGGTACCGAGCGGATTGCTGTCCACCAGCTGCAAGGTGGCGTTGGCGCGCACCGCGTTGTCGATGAAGGCCTCGGCCCAGCCGGCCCACCACATGCCCGCCGAAGACACCACCGCCCGCTGGATATGCGTGTAACCAGGCACCGGCAACGCCGCCTCGACCTGGGCGCGGTCCAGCGCCACCTTGGCGATCTCGCGACTGAGTTCGGCCACGCGCTGCAACTTGTCCTTCAACCACATACGTGTGGCTACCAAGATCTGGTCGTTGCGGCTGCGCCCGGTATGGATCTTGCGGCCGGCATCGCCCAGGCGCTCGGTCAGGCGCGCTTCGATGGCCGAATGGCAATCCTCGTACTGCTCGTCCAACACGAAGGCACCGCTGCGGAAATCATCGGCCAACACCGCCAGCTCGCGCTTTAGACCGGCCAGCTCGTCGGCGTCAAGAATGCCGATGTGCTGCAGGCCTTGCGCATGCGCCGTGCTGGCAGCGATGTCGTACAGGAAGAACTCGCGGTCCAGGATCACGTCGCCGCCGGCCAGGAAGGCCTGGATCTTGGCGTCCACCGCCACACCGGGTTTTTGCCACAACAGATTGGTCATCGGAAAGCGTCTCAAGATAAATCGTCTGATTTAAACCCCCGCACATGGATGTGCGGGCTCTTGCGAGGGACTCGCATCATAGAGGTGCGGGCTTTTGCGAGGGACTCGCATCAACGAATCGAGGTCAATTCGTCCCAGCCAAACGCCAGGTTGAGATTCTGCATCGCCTGCGTCGCCGCGCCCTTGAGCAGGTTGTCCAGCGTCGCCACCACCACCACCCGCTTGTTGCCAGGCGCCAGGGTGATGCCGCCGATCTGCACGCCGTGCCGGCCGGCGATGCGGCTGACCCAGGGCGCCTCGTCCACCAACTCGATCAGCGGCGCATCGGCGTAGCGCTGCGCATAGCGGGCCTGCAGCTGCTCGCGCGTCAGCGGCTGCTGCAGCCAGGCATTGACGGTCATGGTGATGCCACGAAAATGCGGCGCCACATGCGGCATGAATTCCACCGGCACACCGAGCTGGGCGGAGACTTCGCGCTCGTGCATGTGGTTGGTCAGCGCATACGGCATCAGGTTGTCGGCGAGCAGCTCGGGGTTGTTCTTGTCCGAGGGCGTGGTGCCGGCACCGGAATAGCCGGACACGCCGAAGCACTGCGGCGGGCCGGCCAGCTGATCCAGCAGCGGCGCGATCACCAGCTGCATGGCAGTGGCGTAGCACCCCGGATTGCTGATGCGCCGTTGCCCGGCATAACCCGCACGGGTGAGTTCGGGCAGGCCGTAATACCAGCCCGGATCGAAGCGATAGTCGGCGGATAGATCGATCACCAGCGTCTGCGGCTTGGCCGCATTGATCGCGGCCACGAACGGTTCGGCCTTGCCATTGGGCAGTGCCAGGATCACCACGTCGGCCGCCTTGGCAGCCACCGCGTCGGCGTCCAGACTTTTGAACCGCAGGTCGCCGTGATAGCCGTCGTTGTGGTCGGCCACGGCCTGCCCGGCCAGTTCGCGCGAGGACACGAAAACCAGCTGCAGATGCGGGTGCGCCGCCACCAGCCGGATCAGTTCCGAACCGGTATGCCCGCGGGCGCCGACAATGCCGATAGTGGTAGTTGCTTGAACACTCATGCGTTTGCTTCCAGGCGGAACGGCAGGTGGCGTTTGACCCCGGCCCATTCCGTATCGATGATGGAGAACACCACGGTATCGCGCGGCGTGCCGTCGGCGTGGCGGCTGTGATTGCGCAACACCCCGTCCCGCTGTGTGCCCAACCGTGCGATGGCCGTCCGCGAGAGGGTCACCGGCTCAGCCCAGCAAGGTCGGCTGACGCGTGGCGCAATGCGCCACGCAGTGCTGGATCTGCTCGAAGGTCTCCAGCCCGTACCAGAACACCTTCCACTTCTCCTGCTTGATGCAGCCGTCGGATTCGGCGTAGTAGAAGATATTGACCTGGTTGTTGTGGCGCGAGCGCCAGAACAGTTGCGGGGTTTCTTCGCGCATCACATTCCACACCGCCCGGCCCAGACCCTCGCCCTGTGCGTCGTCGAGCACGGCAAACTTGTCCAGGTAGATCAACCGACCTTCGCCGAGCTGGCCTTCGTCGGTGAGGATGACCGCAGCGCGATAGTTTTCGCTGACGTAGGCGCGCAACAGCGTGGTGCTGGAAAAATAGTCCGGCACCAGGGTGCGGCCGAAGCTGGATTCGATCAGCGACTTGAGCCGTGGCAGATCCAGTTCGTCCCAGGAGGCGGCGCGCAGCACGCGCTCGCCGCGCCGGACCAGCGTGCCGGAGCCTTTGTGGGTGAACAGTTCCTTGGCCAGGTCCGCCGGCCGGGTGATGGACACCGACGACTCCAGCGGCAGCCGGTCGAGCAGGTCCTTGATCTGTTCGATCTTCACCCGCATGCCACCGTTGATCCACGGCTGCTGCATCAGGTGCTCGTACTCGGTGGACAGGTTGATCGAATCGATCAGCTTGCCATCGGCATCCAGCAGGCCGCCGGTGCCAGTGAGGAAAATGATCTTGTACGGCTGCAGCTCCTGCACCAATTCGTTGGCGGCAAAATCCGCGTTGACGTTGAGGATCTGCCCGCTGGGCGTTTCGCCCAGGCTGGTAATCACCGGAATCGAACCGGCCTGCAGGCTGGCTTCGATCGGTGCCAGATTCACCGCCTTGACCTCACCCACCAGGCCATAGGTCTCGCGATCCAGGTAGTGCGCTTCGAACACGCCGCCGGTGATGGAGGTGGCGCGCGCGCCGTTTTGCTGCAGCGCTTCCACCAGCTTGAGGTTGGAGGCCTGGAACACCTTGCGCACGATCGCCAGCGCTTCGGGCGAGGTCACCCGCAAGCCGTTGACGGTCTGCTTTTCGATGCCGGCGGCCGACAGTTCGGCATCCAGCTGCGGACCTGCGCCATGCAGCACGATCGGGGTCAGCCCCACTTCCTGCAGGAACGACAGCGACGAGGTCAGCGCTTCCAGATCGTCGCGCAATACCGCCCCGCCCACCTTGACCACCGCAAAGCGTTTGGCGTCGAGCTGCGAAAACCGCTTGAGGTACTGGCTGATTTCCTTCGCGCTGGCCATGCTCGAAAGCAGGCGCACGATGGTCTGGCGGGTCTGTTTGTGGGGCTGTGCTGGGAAGGACATTGCCGTGTTCGAAAGAGGAAGGAAGCGCCAGGCGCAAGGGTCGGTTTAGCGGGAACCGTTGATGATGCGATGGACCGAGTCGGCATAACGCTGCAACTGCTCCAGCGTCACAAACTCATCGGCGGTGTGCGCCTGGGCGATGTCGCCCGGGCCGTAGACCAGCGCGGTGTAGCCGCCGGCGGAGAACAGCGAGGCCTCGGTCCAGAAGTCCACGGCGTTGCCGATCGGCAGGTCCAGCGCGTCGGCCACGTCGCGCGCGGCCAGGCGGCGCTCTTCGGCGCGCGCAACATCACCGGACGGCAGGCTCGGGCCGCGAAAGGTTTCTTCGAAATGCGCCGCTGCAGGGTCGGCAAACCCGGCGAAGGTCGCCAGCAGGCCATCCACCTCCATCGATGGCAGCGGTCGAAAACCGAAGCGCAGCTCGGCCGCCGGCGCGATCATATTGGCCTTGATGCCGCCATCGACGCGGCCGATATTGAAGCGCAGGCCGGTCAGCCCGCCGAAGCGTGCATGTGCCAATGAATCGACATGCTCCAGCGCCTTGCCGCCCCAGCGCATTGCCTGGTGCAGCGCGCTGGCAGATGGGTCCTGCCTGCCCGAGGCATGCCCGGCGCGGCCGGCAAAGCGCATCAACACCGAGCTGATGCCGCGATGTGCCAGCACCGCCTCACTCATGGTCGGCTCGGCCACCAACACGGCTTCATACGGCAGGCCGCGCGCCAGAAACGCCGCGATGCAACGTGGGTCGTTGGCTTCTTCGTCAGAGGAAAAGAGAAACGCCGCATCGCCATCGCCGGCATTGGCCGCCGCCACCAATGCCGCTGCCGCGCCCTTGATGTCGCACACGCCCAGCCCGATCACGCGGTCATCGGTGCGCCGCATCACGTGCGGGTCGGCACTCCAGTGCGGCGAATCCGGCACCGTGTCCAGATGCACATTGAACAGATACGTCGGTGTGCCGCGCACCGCATACAGGCTGACAGCCCCGTCGCCATGGTCGATCACCTCGACCTGGAAGCCGGGCAACTGCATGCGCAGGTAATCGAAGATGCCAGCGGTGGTGATCGCGCGCGGCGGATTGCGGGTGTCGAAGGACACCAGGGTCTCCAGGTGGGTCAGCGTGTTGTCGAGCAGTGTGGTCATTGATTGCGTCTGGTTGCGTCGGGCAGCGTGGTGGCGTGTGGCCGAATGGGGAATAGTTTTTTACGTCATACAACCCTTCCCCCGCCCGCAGGGGAAGGTGCCCGAAGGGCGGATGGGGGCAGTGCCACAGCCTCGCCCTCATCCGGCGCTACGCGCCACCTTCTCCCACACGCGGGAGAAGGAACTTGCAGTCAGCATCAAGGCACCTGCATGCCGGGTTCAGCGATTCACCTGCGCATACACCGTCGAGCTCATCCCGAACAGCTTGATGAAGCCTTCGGCCTCTTCCACGCCCCAATCGGCCGACTGCGCGTAGGTCGCGCCCTTGGTGTTGAGCAGGTGCGGCGAACGCACCGCCACCGCATCGACGCGACCACCACGGGTTTCCAGCGTGACCTCGCCGTTGACCCTGGACTGCGACGACTGCAGGAACGCCTCGATGTCGGTCTTGAGCGGGTCGTGATAGAAGCCTTCGTACACCAGTTCCACCCACTTGCGCGCCACGTCCGGCTTGAAGCGGTTCTGCTGCTTGGTCAGCACTGCATCTTCCAGCGCGCGATGCGCGGTGAGCAGCGAGATCAGGCCAGGCGCTTCGAACACGATGCGGCCCTTCAAGCCGATCACGGTATCGCCGGTGTAGACACCACGGCCCACGCCGTAGGGCGCGAACAGCTTGTTGAGGCGGGCCAGGATCTGCTCGCCGGGCAGCACCTTGCCGTCCAATTCCACCGCTTCGCCTTCGACGAACTTCAGGGTCACGCTCAGCGCGTCGGCCGGCCATTCGCTGCGCGGCGCGCACCAGCCACGCGCGCCCTCACCCGGCGCTTCCCAGCGATCGATCTCGCCGCCGGACATGGTCAGGCCCAGCAGATTCTCGTTGATGGTGTAGGCCTGCTGCTTGGCGCGCACGCCAAAACCGCGCGCTTCCAGATACTTCTGTTCGTAGGCACGGGTCTGGGTGTGTTCCTTCTGGATTTCGCGGATCGGCGCCACGATCTGGTAGTCGCCCAACGCCTTCACCGCCAGGTCGAAACGCACCTGGTCGTTACCCATGCCGGTGCAACCGTGCGCAATGCTGCGTGTGCCCAGCTCTTCGGCGCGCTTGAGCGCGGCATCGACGATCAGGTAACGGTCGGACACCAGCAACGGATACTGGCCCTGGTAGCCCTCGCCCGCCCACACGAACGGCTTGACGAAGCCTTCCCAGATTGCCGGGCCACCATCGACAGTGACATGGCTGGCCGCGCCCAGCTCGGCGGCACGCTTCTCGATGAAGTCACGCTCTTCGGCATCCACCCCTCCGGTATCGGCGAACACGGTATGCACCGCATAACCACGCTCCTGCAGATACGGAATGCAGAAGCTGGTATCGAGACCACCGGAGAACGCCAGGACGATGTCCTTGGTGCCGGGAGTGGAGAGTGGGGATTCGGGATTGGTGGAAGCAGCGCTCATCAATGTTCCTTAGTACGTAAAGGTGGGGGCCAAGGGTGTTGCTGTTGCGATTCTCTAATCCCGATTCCCTATTCCCGCTTGCGACGCAAGCGCCGCCATGATCGCCTTCTGCACATGCAGTCGGTTCTCCGCCTCGTTGATGGCGATGCAGTTGGGCGAATCCATCACCGCGTCGGTGGCCTTGACGTTGCGACGCAGTGGCAGGCAATGCGAGAACACGCCGTTGTTGGTCAGCGCCATCTTGGCCTCGTCGACGATGAAGTGCTGGTACTGGTCGCGGATCGGCTTTTCCGGCTCCCAGTTGCCGAAGAACGGCAGCGCGCCCCAGCTCTTGGCGTACACCACGTCGGCACCGGCGTAGGCACTGTCGATATCGTGGCTCACCTGCAGCGAGCCGCCGCTCTCGGCCACGTTCTGTGCCGCCCAGTCCATGTAGCGCTGGTCCAGGATGTAGTCTGGCGTCGGGCACAACAAGGTCACGTCCATGCCCATGCGCGTTGCAATCGTCAGCGCGGAATTGGCCACCGCGGTGTTGAGCGGCTTGGGGTGATAGGTCCAGGTCAACACGTACTTCTTTCCACGCAGATCCGGCGTACCGAAGTGTTCCTGCAGCGCCAGCACATGCGCCAGTTCCTGGCACGGGTGGGTGATGGTCTCCATGTTGATCACCGGCACCGGCGAATACCTGGCGAAGCTCTTGAGCACCTGGTCCTCGCGGTCCTTGGACCAGTCGACGAACTTCGGAAACGCGCGCACGCCGATCAGATCGACATAGCGGCCGAGCACGCGCGCCACTTCGGCGATGTGCTCTTCGGTGTCGCCATCCATCACCGTGCCCAGATTGAACTCGATCGGCCACGCATCCTTGCCCGGCTGCAGCACCACCGCATGCCCGCCGAGCTGGAACGCACCCAGCTCAAAGCTGGTGCGGGTGCGCATGGACGGGTTGAAGAACACCAGCGCGATCGATTTTCCCTTCAGCTCGCTTCCCAGCTTATTGCGTTTGAACAGCGCGGCCTGGGTCAGCAGCGCGTCCAGTTCGGCGCGACTCCAGTCCTGGGTGTTCAAGAAGTGCTTCAGTGACATCGATCGATCCTTTGCTGCGTACTTCTGCTGCGTGGTCCGCCGGGAGCGACGGGGTGCGCGACATGCGCGTTTCTTGCGGTTGAAACTTTTGTGACGCCAAAACGAAAAAACCCAGCCTGAGGGCTGGGTTTTCGAAAACAGGCAGCAAAACGCCCCGGTTACCCAGCAAAAATGTGGGATTCCGGTCGGCGGGCACGCGAGGTCATGCCGGAGGCCATCCGGGCGGCGCTGGTGTCGTGCTGAAAGGCGTTTGCTTGCATAGGGCGCGAATCCTCGCACGCATGCGGTCACGGCGCAACCGCTACGCCACTCACCGTGGCGGCGCGACGATGGCGTCGGGAATGTACGG
This sequence comes from Xanthomonas cucurbitae, assembly GCF_002939885.1. Taxonomy (GTDB): domain Bacteria; phylum Pseudomonadota; class Gammaproteobacteria; order Xanthomonadales; family Xanthomonadaceae; genus Xanthomonas; species Xanthomonas cucurbitae. The sequence goes on along the minus strand of NZ_MDED01000013.1, from coordinate 71,007 downwards.
GGTCACCGAGACGCGAATGCGCAGCCGGTTGCCCGGATCTTCGGGCAGCCGCGAGCGGTACTTGGTGCCCTTGTAGACGTAGTCCACGTCGAAGGCGATCGGCCGGCGGAACTCGCGCGGCACCTCCACCACCTTGCAGTTGCGACGCGTACTGGTCGGCGGCACTGCGGCTGGCGCAACCGACTCTGGGCGGCGCGAGAACATCTCCCTGACCGAATCCACCATGCGGTTGATGCGACTTTCGTCGTCACCAAGCGAAGCTGCCACCGACACGGCCTGGTCAGCTTCGCATTGTTCTTCGATCCGGGTGGCGCGCAAGGTCTGGTACACCGGCTCCACGTTCAACACCTGGGCATAGTCCAGCTTGACGTTCTCGATCACCACAACCCGGTTCCTGACCTCCGGCTCTGCCGCTTGTACGGACATCGCCTGCCAGGCCAAGACGCACAACAGGGGAAATGGAAGAAGTCGCATCTGTACCGAGGTGGCCACGCCAGGCAGTACGTAAGTGTATGGAGCTTGGGTCGCTCCGGGCTGAACACAGCCCATCCGAAGACTCGGACCGGCGACCGATTCGCCGTCCTGCCGCGACCGGCTAGAATCGACCGGTTCTCCCTCTTCAAGATGCCGATGAGCCTGCGCCTGCACAACAACCTGACGCGGCGGATCGAGCCGTTCGCACCGCTCGACCCATCCAGCCCCACCCTGTACGTGTGCGGCCCCACCGTCTACAACTACGCGCATATCGGCAACGCACGCGGCCCGGTGGTGTTCGACGTGCTGGCCGCGTTGCTACGGCGGCGCTATGGCGCGCTGCGCTACGCGCGCAACATCACCGACGTGGACGACAAGATCAACGCCGCCGCGCAGGCGCAGGGCGTACCGATCTCCACCATCACCGACCGCTTCGCCGCGATCTATCGCCAGGACATGGCCGCGCTCGGTGTGGTGCCGCCGGACATCGAACCGGAGGCCACCGCGCATATCCCGCACATCGTGGCGATGATCGAGCGACTGATCGCCAGCGACCACGCCTACGCCGCCGAAGGCCATGTGCTGTTCGCGGTAGCCAGCTTCGAGGGCTACGGCAAGCTGTCGCGGCGCGACCCGGACGAGATGCTGGCCGGCGCCCGCGTGGACGTGGCGCCGTACAAGCGCGACCCCGGCGATTTCGTGCTGTGGAAACCATCCAGCGACGCGCTGCCGGGCTGGGACTCGCCGTGGGGCCGTGGCCGCCCCGGCTGGCACATCGAATGCTCGGCGATGGCTGCCGCCCGCCTGGGACCCACCATCGACATCCATGCCGGCGGTGTGGACCTGCAGTTCCCGCATCACGAGAACGAGATCGCACAGAGCGAGTGCGCCCATGGCGGCGCCACCTTCGCGCGGTTCTGGCTGCACAACGGCATGCTCAATTTCAGCGGCGCGAAGATGAGCAAGTCGCTGGGCAATATCGAAACCGTGCACGACCTGATTGCCAGGCACCCGCCCGAAGCGCTGCGCTGCGCGCTGCTGAGCGCGCATTACCGACAGCCACTGGATTGGTCGGATGCGTTGATCGAGACTGAAACAAACAGGCTCAACGGCTTATACAAACTCCTGGATCGCTTGAAAGCCTTTGACGTTCAAGCCGTGATCCCTGATGAGATCGAGCAGGCGTTGAACGAAGACCTCAATACTCCATTGGCCCTCAGGGTGTTGGCCAAATTCGCTGACCAGGCGCGAAAAGCACTCAATGCGGTCGCCCCCCCAGGCAACCCCGATGGCGAGCAGAACAGTACGAGTGACCTGGCAGTGAGGAAGGCCAAGGCCGAGCTGCTCGGCGCCGGCCTGGCCTTGGGGCTGCTCCAGCAGGACCCAGCCGCCTGGTTCTCGCGCGGCACCGATGCGGGCGACGATATCCGCATCACTGCCCTGGTCGAGGAACGCAGCGCCGCGAAGAAGGCCAAGGATTTCGCCCGTGCCGATGCCATCCGCAAGCAGCTCGCCGACGAAGGCATCGTGCTGGAAGACACCGCACAAGGCGTCCGCTGGAAGCGTGCCTGACCTTCTCCCTTCTCCCGCCGGGAGAAGGTGCCCCGCAGGGGCGGATGAGGGTACGGGCGAAGCGACGTGCACCATCCACGAGGCTTCGCCCGTACCCTCACCCCAACCCCTCTCCCGAAGGGAGAGGGGCTTTGACCGAACGCCTCTGAATTTTTGCGAACGATTCTGGATTTTTGATGACCACCACCCCCTTCCCGCTCGAACCCACCGCCACCGAGGCGCAGGCCACCATTGCCGACGAATTCTCGTTCTTCGGCGACTGGTCCGAGCGCTACCAGTACCTGATCGACCTGGGCCGCAAATTGCCCGCCTTCCCGGAACACTGGAAGACCGAAGAACACCGCCTGCACGGTTGCCAGTCGATGGTGTGGATCGTGCCCGAGGGCAACGCGGAACGGCTGGATTTCCATGCGGTCAGCGACTCGGCGATCGTCTCGGGCCTGATCTATCTCGCGCTGCGGGTGTATTCCGGGCGTAGCGCGCAGGAAATCCTGGCCACCGAGCCGGACTACATCGCCGGCATCGGCCTGGCCAAGCACCTGTCGCCGACCCGCAGCAACGGCGTGGCCGCGATGCTGGCCTTCATCCGCGACACCGCACGCGCGCAACAGTGAGCGCACCAGCGCCGTCTGCTGCCGATTCGCTGCGCACGCTGTTCGCGTACCCGGGGTTCGGCCTGGTGCTGTTGTATCGCGTCGCCGCCATGCTCTCGTACCAGATCGTGGCGGTCACCGTCGGCTGGCATATCTACGAGATCACCCGTAACCCGCTGTCGCTGGGCCTGATCGGACTGGCGGAAATCCTGCCGTTCTTCTGTATTGCGCCGTTTGCCGGCTACCTGGTCGATCACCTGCCACGGCGGCGGCTCGGCCTGGCGGCGGTACTGGGCCTGGTCAGCACCGCCTTGCTGTTGCTGGCGATCACGCATGGATGGCTGCCGGCGCAAGGGGTGTGGCCAATCTACGCGGCCATTGCGCTGACCGGTGCGGCGCGCGCATTCCTGTCGCCGGTCTACAACGCCTTGTTCGCACGCGTGTTGCCACGTCACGCCTACGCACGCGGCGCCAGCATCGGCAGCGTCACCTTCCAGGCCGGCATGGTGATCGGCCCGGCGCTGGGCGGGGTGCTGGTCGGCTGGGGCGGCAAGGGCCTGGCCTACGGCGTGGCCGCCAGCGTGGCACTGTTGGCGATCATGGCGCTGGCGCTGTTGCGCGTGGAAGAGCCGGTCAACGACGGCCCGCGTGCGCCTATCTTCCGCAGCATCGCCGAGGGCGCGCAGTTCGTGTTGTCCAACCAGATCATGCTGGGCGCGATGGCGCTGGACATGTTCTCGGTGCTGCTGGGCGGCGCGGTGTCGATGCTGCCGGCCTTTATCCAGGACATCCTGCACTACGGCCCGGAAGGCCTGGGCATCCTGCGCGGCGCACCGGCGCTGGGGTCGATCGTGGTGGGCATCTGGCTGGCGCGCCACCCGCTGCAACGCAACGCCGGGCGGGTACTGTTGCTGTCGGTCGCCGGCTTCGGGCTTTGCACCATCGCCTTTGGCCTGTCGCGCCACTTCTGGCTGTCGGCGGCGATCCTGCTGGTCTACGGCATGTGCGATGGCGTCTCGGTGGTGGTGCGGCAGACCATCCTGCAGCTGGCCACGCCGGATGCGATGCGCGGGCGGGTGTCGTCGATCAACGGCCTATTCATCGGCTCATCGAACGAACTGGGCGCCTTCTACGACGGGGTGATGGCGCGCCTGGTCGGGCTGGTGCCGGCGGTGGTCATCGGCGGCTGCGTCACCCTGGGCGTGGTGGCGACCACCGCCTGGAAGGCGCCACGCCTGCGTACGCTGGACCTGCGCGAGCTGCAGTGATCGCGATGCGGCAGACCGGTGATGCCGCGAACGCGACGCCCGAAGACGCCCACCAACCTGCCGACATGAAAAACCCCGGAAACTGGACGGGCGTCCAGTTTCCGGGGTTCGGTGCATCTGGCCGGACGATGCCGGCAAGCGCATGCCAGGATCAGTCGCCCTGCTGCTTCTGCAGATGCTCCCAGCGCTCCTGGGCATCGATGGTGCGCTCGGCGGTCAGGCGCGCCTCCAGGCGGTCCAGGCCGATTTCTTCGCCGGTGTCCACGCAATAACCGTAGTCGCCGTCTTCCAGTCGCTTGAGGGTGCTGTCGATCTTGGAGATCAGCTTGCGTGCACGGTCGCGGGCGCGCAGTTCCAGCGAATTCTCGGTTTCGCGGGTGGCCCGTTCGGCTTCGTCGCCGATATCGCGCACTTCTTCGCGCAGGTTCTCGATGGTCTGCTTGGACTCCTCCACCATCTCGTTGCGCCAGTGCTGCAGGCGCTGACGGAAGTACTCCTGCTGCAGCTTGCTCATGTACTCCTCGTCCGCGGACGGCTTGTAGCCCTGCGGCAGGATCGGCCGGCCAGTCGCCTCGTCGGTCTTGTAGTCGACCACCTTGTACTTGGTCTTTGGCGTCGGGCTGGACGGCTTGGAGGTCACGGCCACGGCCACCTTGCCAACCGGACGGGTCACGGCGGGCTTGGCGGGGGCTTCGGTCTTGGTCGGGGTTTTTGCGGAGGATTTCGAAACGGGCACGGGATTCTTAGGTGACGGGGTCGCAGGCTTTGCCGGCTTCGCAGGGGCGGCCTTGGGGGCCGGTGCGGGCGCGGGCTTCTCAGCCTTGACCGGGACTGACTTGGCCGGAGCCGGCTTGGGAGCCGGCTTCGGTACGGACTTGGACGCCACCGGCCTGGCGGCCGGCTTGGCGGCAGCCGGAGCTGCCTTGACCGCCGCCGGCTTGGCAGCAGTCTTCTTGGCGACGGGATTCACGGGCTTGGAAGCGACCGGCTTGGACGCTGCGGGCTTGGCGGCCACCGGCTTGGCAGCTGGCACCGGCTTGGGAGCCGCCTTGGTGGCAGGCGCCTTCGCAGCGGTCTTCTTGGCAGGAACCTTCTTGGCGACCGGCTGCTTGGTGACCGTGGTCGCCTTCTTGGCGGCCGGTTTTGCAGCAGGAGGCGCCACTGCCTTCTTCGCAGCGGGGTTGGCGGACTTCTTGGCGGCCTGGACGGCCTTTTTTGCAGATTTTTTAGCAGCCACGAAACGCTCTTCCTTGGTTCCCCCGGGGCCCGGGAAAGCGGACCTTTATAACGTACGCCGCAGACCCCCGGCAACCACCTATTAATGCAACTGGCATATCATTGGCAAGTGATCTCCCGCCTGCTCATCGCGCTGTTGCGCGGCTACAAGCTGTTCATCAGCCCCCTGCTCGGGCCACGCTGCCGGTTCGTCCCCAGCTGCTCGGAGTACGCGATGACCGCCATCGCCCGCTTCGGCCCGCTACGTGGATGCTGGCTGGCCGCGCGCCGGCTGGGCCGCTGCCACCCTTTCCATCCGGGCGGCCTGGATCCGGTACCCGATGCGAGCACGCCCCCTACTTCATCTTCTTCCTGCCGCTGCAAAGGACCTCATCCATGAGCCGAACCCTCATCGTCAACGCCCGTCTGGTCAATGAAGGCAAGGAGTTCGACGCCGATCTCCTGATCGAGAGCGGCCGCATCGCCAAGATCGACAGCAAGATCCTCCCCGCTCCGGGCGATACCGTGGTGGATGCGGCCGGGCGGTGGGTGTTGCCGGGCATGATCGACGACCAGGTGCACTTCCGTGAGCCGGGCCTGACCCACAAGGGCGACATCGCCACCGAATCGGGCGCCGCCGTGGCCGGTGGCCTGACCAGCTTCATGGACATGCCCAACACCAACCCGCCCACCCTGGACGCCGCCGCGCTGCAGTCCAAGTACGACGCGGCCGCCGGACGTGCCTGGGCCAACTACGGCTTCTACATGGGCGCCAGCAACGACAACCTGGCCCACATCCAGTCGCTGGACCCCAAGACCGCGCCAGGCATCAAGGTGTTCATGGGCGCCTCCACCGGCAACATGCTGGTCGACAATCCCGAGACGCTGGACGCCATCTTCCGCGACGCGCCCACCCCGATCATCACCCACTGCGAAGATACCCCCACCATCGACGCGACGATGGCGCAGTACAAGGAAAAATACGGCGATGCGTTGACGCCGGACATGCATCCGGACATCCGCTCGCGCCAGGCGTGCCTGAAGTCCTCGCAGCTGGCGGTGTCGCTGGCGCGCAAGCACAACACCCGCCTGCACGTGCTGCATATCTCCACCGCCGACGAGCTGGGGCTGTTCGAGGCCGGCCCGCTGGTCGATGCCGACGGCAAGCTGCGCAAGCGCATCACCGCCGAGACCTGCATCCACTTCCTGCGCTTCGACCGCAGCGACTACGCGCGGCTGGGCAACCTCATCAAGTGCAATCCCGCGATCAAGGATCCCGAGGACCGCCTGGCGCTGATCCAGGCGCTGGCCGACGACGTGATCGACGTGCTCGCCACCGACCATGCCCCGCACACCTGGGAAGAGAAGCAGAAGCCCTACGCACAGGCGCCCTCTGGCCTGCCGCTGGTGCAGTACGCATTAGTGGCGGCACTGGAGCTGGTGCACGAAGGCAAGCTGCCGATTACCCGCATCGTGCAGAAATTCGCGCATGCGCCGGCGCAGCTGTTCGATGTGGAACAGCGCGGCTTCCTGCGCGAAGGCTACTTCGCCGATCTGGTGATGATCGACAACACCCCGTTCACCGTGAAGCGCGAGCAGGTGTTGTCCAAGTGCGGCTGGTCGCCGTTCGAGGGCACCACGTTCCGTTCGCGGATCGCCGCGACCTGGGTCAACGGGCAACAGGTGTGGGACGGCGAGCAGTTGGTCGGCAGCGCCGCCGGCCAGCGCCTGACCTTCGACCGCTGATGCGCGCAGTGGTGATTGGCGCATGGCTGGCGCTCGCGCCGGCCCTGCTGGGCACGGCTAACGCGCAAGCACAGGCTGCCGACGATGCCGGCGTGGTATTTCCCGCCAGCGCGTCGCAGGGCGCCATGGTGATCGGCAAGGTGCCCGCTGGCAGCAAGGTGCAGTACGCCGGCCGCACCCTGCGGGTCAGCGGCTACGGCAGCGTGGTGTTCGGTATCGGCCGCGATGCCACTGGCCCGTTGCAGGTGCAGGTCGCCCTGCCCGATGGCACCCAGCGCACGGCCAGCGTGGCGGTGACGCCGCGCGACTGGCCGACCGAGCGCGTCAATGGCGTGCCGCCCAAGACGGTCAACCCGCCAGCGGCGATTGCCGAACGCATCAAGCGCGAACAGGCGCAAGTGACCGCAGCCCGCGACCGCGACGATGCACGCCCGGATTTTGCGCAGCCGTTCATCTGGCCGGTGCAGGGGCGGATCAGCGGCCGCTTCGGCAATGCGCGCGTGTATAACGGCCAGCCAGGCGCCGGCCATTCCGGCATGGACATCGCCGTGCCGACCGGCACCCCGGTCAAGGCACCAGCTGCCGGCGTGGTTACTTTTGCCGCGCCGGATCTGTACCTGACTGGCGGCACCCTGCTGCTGGATCACGGCTTCGGCATCAGTTCCAATTTCCTGCATCTGTCGCGGATTGACGTCAAGGTCGGCGACCGTGTGGAGCAAGGCCAGGTGATTGCCTCGGTGGGCGCTACCGGGCGTGCGACCGGGCCGCATCTGCATTGGGGGATGAATTGGTTCGACGTCCGCATCGATCCCCTGCTGGTACTCGAACGCGGGAAGTAACGCCGTGGTCGGCTGGACAATGGCGCGCAGCGGCGCGGCCGGCACCACCGCCGCTCGGATGCTACTGCGGCGCGGTTCGACGTCCGCATCGATCCCCTGCTGGTACTTGAACGCGGGAAGTAACGCCATGGCGTGCTGGACAATGGCGCGCAGCGGCGCGGCCGGCACCACCGCCACTCGGGTGCTGCTGCGGCGCGGTTCGACGTCCGCATCGACCCTCTACTGGTACTTGAACGCTGGAAGTAACGCCATGGTCGGCTGGACAATGGCGCGCAGCGGCGCGGCCGGCACCACGGCCACTCGGGTGCTGCTGCGGAGCGGTTCGACGTCCGCATCGACCCCCTGCTGGTACTCGAACGCGGGAAGTAACGCCATGGTCGGCTGGACAATGGCGCGTAGCGGCGCGCCAATCAGGCGCGACCAGCCGGGCGCGACACACGAGCCCGCGTGCCGCGCCTGATTGCGTGCTCAGCGCAACGGTACGTCGGCCACCTTGTCCTGGTAATCCTGCTTCGGGTCGATACCGAGCAGCACCTTGATGCCGGCCAGCAGGCTCGACCCGTTGAGCCAGATCTGCGCGTGATCGGGATCCAGGCGCAGCAGCGCCAGCTTCGGATCGTCCTTGCCGCCTTCGTACCACGCGGCCACGTAGGGATTCCACAGGCGATCGATCACGGCACGGTCGGTGTCCTCGCGCAACGAACCACTGATGCTGGCAAACAGATCGTGTCCCTTGCTACTGAAAGCACCAATCACGCGCCGGCCCTGCCCCAGCATCGAGATCAAGGCATTGTCCGTGGAGGTGAAGAACCAGATCGGGCCACCACTGTCGCCTTCGATCTGCGCGGTCATCGGCCGCGCATGGCCGTCTTCGACACCATCCAGGCCCAGCATCACGGTGCGGTCGGACTTCAAGGCCTTCCAGAATTTGTCCTGTAGCTCTTTGGGGTCTGCCATTTCGATTCCTGACGTACGCGTCTGCACGCGGGCCGCTGAGTCTGTAAGGGGGCGTGCCCACGGCATGTGAGGGCATGCCGCTTTGCCGTGCAGATGTAGACACTGTCTTCGGGGAGACGGTGCTGAGTTCGCCCATTCAAGACCGGGCAGCAGCTGAAAGCGCAACGCTTACGACCACATGACCGATCAGCACCAAGACATCGATGCTGGCGCATGCACCGGCACGCTGTCATGCACGCGTGTCGATGCCGTGCGCAGATCGGGCAACTGCCGTCCTGCCCCCCCGGAGCACTCCCTATGCAACCCAGATCCACCTTGCCTACCCTCGCCCCACTGACGTTGGCGTTGATTGCCCTCATCACCGTCCCGGCCAGCGCCGCGCAACCGTCTGCACAGGATGAAGCCGATAGCGCGCACAGCATCTCCACCCGCTGGGGCGTGATCGAGCAACCGACGCTGCCAACGCAGATCTGCAGCACGCTCAAGGCGGCCCTGGTGCCGGTTGATGGGTCGCTGGATTCGCTCGATCAGGATGCAGCACGCTCCAAGCGCGATACCGCGCGCCTGCAGGCCGCCATCGACGATTGCCCTGCGGGCAGCGCGGTGCATCTGGTCCCCGGCGATGCGGGCGAATCGGGGCTACTGACCGCACCGCTCACCATCAAAAGCGGTGTCACACTGTGGATCGACCGCGGCGTCACCCTATTCGCGTCGCGTAATCCGCAGGACTACGACAACGGCCTGGGCACTTGCGGCACCGCCACCAGCGACAAGGCCAAGTCGTGCAACCCGCTGATCCATTTTTCCGACACCGCCAACAGCGCCATCGTCGGCGCCGGCAAGATCGACGGCCGTGGTGGCAGCACGCTCACCGCCGGGCCCAATGCCGGCAAGGCCAGCTGGTGGGATCTGGCGTATCTCAACGTCACCAAGGGTTTGAGCCAGCATGTGCCGCGCCTGGTGCAGATCGACAACAGCACCGATGTAACGCTATACGCCATCACCCTGGAGAACTCGCCCAACTTCCACGTCATCACCGATAACGTGGTGGGGCTGACCGCATGGGGTATCAAGATCCTGGCGCCCAGCCTGGTCTATTCGCGGCCGGGCTATCACTGCCCGGCGGGCAGCACGCCCGATGTCAATCCGCACGCAACCTGCTTCACCCCGGAAACTGCCAAGAACACTGATGGTTTCGACCCGGGGCAGTCGAAAAACGTGCTGCTGGCGTACTCGTACATCGGCACCGGCGACGACGGCGTGGCGATCAAGGCGCATGCAAGCAGCAAGCGCAGCATTGCGTCCGAGAACATGCTGTTCGCCTACAACCAGTTCTACTACACGCATGGGTTTTCGCTTGGCAGCGAAACCGATTCAGGCATGCGCCATATCGCCGTGCGCGGTTTGAGCATCGACGGCTTCAATGCGCACGATGCCGTCAGCGACCCCTACTCGGCCAATGGATTGCGCATCAAATCCGATGCCTCGCGCGGCGGCCAGGTGGACGATATTCGCTTCGAGAATGTCTGCATGCGCGGCGTTGCCCGTCCGTTGGTATTGGATGCCAGCTACGCCAACCCGGCCACGCGCGACAAGATCCCGCAGTTCACCGGCATCTCGCTGAGCAATGTGCATTCGCTCGGTTCCACGCAATTTGGCGGCGGCGAACTGAGCTTCTACGGGTACCGCGATGCCACTGGCACCCGGCCGATTGCCATCGCATTGGACAATGTGGTGCTGGAGGGCGGCAACGTCACGTTCGCACAACCGCATTTCGGTGGGCCCGCCAGCAATCCGGGGGCGGTCCATTTCACGTTCAACGGCGGGCCGGTGAGCTTCTACAATCAGCTGGCAACCTCGCTACCCAACGATGTCCAGCTACACGGCACACCCGGGCCAGGCACGCCGCTGCAATGCGATGACGCCTTCATTGCCTTCCGCTCGGTGCTGCCGGATTCGCCGATCTGATCGGCGCGCACTGCCGTGCGCACCGGCAAACCGGCCGTACTCAGTCGGCGCCGCTGGCGGCCCGCCAGCTGTGCCACAACTGCTGCACCGGTGGCGCGTAGGCCGGCTTGCCGGCCAGTTCGCGTTGCAGGCGCAACCGCGCCAGCCGCGACCAGACGCGGTGCGGGCGGGCCAGTGCCGGCTTGCGCGGCCAGGCACGCAACAACTGCGTGCGCCAGGCCACGGCACTGACACCGCCAGGTGCCGCGCTGTCGCCAGCCACGCGCTGGCGTGCATCCAGCCATTGCACTGCCACCGCAGCGGCATCGCCGGGTTGCGTCCGCGCAAACAGCACTGCTTCGGCGGCCACCACGGCCTCGGCGAAGCCACGCAATTGCGCCAGCGCCTGCACAAGCGAGGCGGGCTGCACGCGTGCGGCCTGCATCGCCGGCAAGGTATCGGCCAACTGCGCCCATGGCGCGCGCACCGGCTCCAACACGCGCCCCAGCGGATGCCGCGAGCGCTGCTCGGACCAGTCGCGCAGCTCCTGCTGCCACCACGCCAACTTGGCATCGGCCGGCAATGGGTCGCCGGCGATGTTCATGATGTCTTCCCATTCCTGCAACAAGGCGAACCAGGCGGCAGTCACACGCCGCTGCGGTTCGGGAATGAAGGGTTCGGCGACCGACCACTCCGGCCAGCGGCTTGCCCACTTGTCGAGAAAACTGTCGAGGGCGCTGGATTGGCTCATGGCGGGTCCGGACAAAAACAAAAAAGGATCAGGTCTGCGGCCACGCTGCCGGGTTCCACAGCAACTGCGGCGTATCGACCAGCACATCGGCCTGCCAGCGCGCCGGTACATCGTCGTGCAGGCGGTAGCCCCACAACACCGCAACCGACGGCATGCCCGCTGCACGCGCAGCGACAATGTCGCGCTCGTCGTCGCCCACATAGACGCATTGCGCCGGCGCAATGCCGATGTGCTGGGCTGCGGTCAGCAGCGGCAACGGGTGCGGCTTGCGCTCGGCCAGCGTATCGCCGCCGATCAACACGGCGCAGCGTTGCTGCCAGCCCAGTTGCGGCAGGATCAAGCGGGCCAGGTATTCGGGTTTGTTGGTGACGATGCCCCAGACGCAACCGGCGCTTTCCAGTTGCGCCAGCAGGTCTTCGACACCGTCGAACAGCTGCGACTGCGTGCCGATCAGGGCTTCGTAGCGGCTCAGGAATTCCGGCACCAGCGCGTTGCGCGCCGGCTCATCCAGCTCGGCGAAGGCCACGCCCAGCATCGCGCGCGCGCCCTTGGACACCACCGGCCGCAGCTGTTCCAACGCCACCGGCGCACGCTCCCGCGCCGCCAGCATCGCGTTGACGGTCGCCAGCATGTCCGGCGCACTGTCCAGCAAGGTGCCATCCAGATCAAACAACACCGCCCGCGGAAACCTCACAAAACCACCGCCATCACTAGGCGACCTGCAACCGGACCAGCGTCGGGATCCATCAAAACCCCGGTAGACCGCCGTTGCGATTCCCGATTCCCGATTCCCGATTCCCCGCCCGTCACGGCCTCACCGCAGACGCCAGGTAATTGACCTCGGTCCGCGAAGACAGCCGCGCACGATTGCGCCACGGCTCGTACAGCATGCCGCTGACGTCTTCCAGCTGCAGCTCGGCTGCACGCAACCACGCCGCCAGCTCGGATGGCTTGATGAAGTCCTTGTAGTGATGCGTCCCCTTGGGCAGCAAGCGCGCAATGTACTCGGCACCGACCACCGCCAGCGCAAATGCGGCCGGCGTGCGATTGAGCGTGGACAGGAATAGCCTGCCGCCCGGCTTGAGCAGGTTGGCGCAGGCACGAATGATCGCCGTGGGGTCCGGCACGTGTTCGAGCATCTCCATGCAGGTCACCGCATCGAAACTGCCCGGCTGTTCGGCCGCCAGGTCTTCGACCGACTGCACGCGATACTCCACCTGCACGCCCGATTCCAGGCTGTGCAGGCGAGCCACCTTGACCAGCTCCGGGGCCAGATCGATCGCGGTCACCTGCGCGCCCAGGCGGGCCATCGATTCGCTGAGCAGGCCGCCACCGCAGCCGACATCCAGCACACGCGCGCCGGCCAGCTCCTGGCGAGCGGACACGTACTGCAGGCGCACCGGATTGAGCGCATGCAGCGGCTTCTGCGGGCCATCGGCGTCCCACCAGCGATTGGCCAACGCGGCGAACTTGTCCAGTTCGGCCTGACGGAAGTTACCGGGGGCGGTGGAAGTATCGGGATTCATGCGGAACTCCGTGAGTCGATGCCGCGCACTCAGGCGCGGACGGTGCGGATACGGTCGCGCCACTGGCGCGCGTTGACGAGCAGCGCCGCGGTATCCATGTCGATGAGCTCGCGCTGCACCAGCTTGGGCTTGCCGGCGATCCACACATCGGTGACCTGGTGACGGCCGGCGGCGTAGATCAGCTGCGACAGCACATGATGCAAGGGTTGGGTTTCCAAGGCCGACAGATCCACGCAGACCAGGTCGGCCTGCTTGCCGACCTCGATCGAGCCGATCCTGTCGCCGAAGCCCAGCGCACGCGCGCCGCCCAGGGTGGCCGCACGCAAGGTGGTGGCCGCATCCAGCGCGGTCGCATCGTTGGCCACGGCCTTGGCCAGGATGGCGGCGGTGCGGTTTTCGCTGAACATGTCCAGGTCGTTGTTGCTGGCGCAGCCGTCGGTGCCGATGGCCAGGTTCACGCCTGCACGTTGCAACGCGCAGGCCGGGCAGAACCCGGATGCCAGCTTGAGGTTGGATTCGGGGCAATGCACCACGCTCACGCCGCGCTCGGCGCACAGATGGATTTCCGCATCGGTGAGCTGGGTCATGTGCACCGCGATCAGGCGGTCGTTGACCAAGCCCAGGCGGTCCAGCCGCGCCAGCGGACGCTGGCCATAGTGCTTGACCGAGTCGGCCACTTCCTGCCCGGTTTCATGGGTGTGCAGATGCACCGGCAGATCCAGCTGGTCGGCCAGCATGCGCACGCGTTCGAAGTTGGCGTCGTTCACCGTATACGGCGCATGCGGCGCAAACGCGGTACCGATCAACGGATCGTCGCGCCACTGATCGTGCAGCTCGCCGGCCCGTGCGAAATACTCGTCGTCCGAGGACGCCCAGGCCGTGGGGAAATCGATGATGACCGCACCCACCAGCGCGCGGAAGCCGTGTTTTTTGTACACGGCGGCCTGTACATCGGCAAAGAAATAGTTCTCGTTGACGCAGGTGGTGCCGCCGCGCAGCATTTCGGCAATCGCCAGCGTGGTGCCGTCGGCCACGAACTCCGGCCCGATCACCGCCGCTTCCACCGGCCAGATGTGCTGCTGCAGCCACACCATCAACGGCAGGTCATCGGCCACGCCGCGCAGCAACGTCATCGGGTTGTGCGTATGTGCATTGACCAGCCCCGGCATCAGCGCCGCGTCCGGACGCGACACTGTCGTGGTCGGCGCAAACCGCGCGCGTGCTTGTGCAGTCGGCAGGATCGCCACGATGACGCCGTGGTGCACCGCCACCGCATGGTCTTCGAGCACCACCGCGTGTGGCTCGATCGGCACCACGTAGCCGGCTTCGATCAGCAGGTCGCAGCGTTCTGGGGAAGCATTGGTCATGAGCGAATCCATGGAAGGTGAAGTGCCGGACGGCCAGCTGCCGGGGGCGTCGGCACACGCGACCACAACACGCCGCCCAGCAGCAACGGAAGCCTGACACCGCGTCGCGCCCGCCGGTGTCCCGTGCGCACGATCTTACTTGACGCGCGCGGAGTATTCGCCCGAGCGGGTGTCCACCTTGATGACTTCTTCCTGGTTGACGAACAGCGGCACGCGCACCACCGCGCCGGTTTCCAATGTGGCCGGCTTGCCGCCACCGCCGGAGGTATCGCCGCGCACGCCCGGGTCGGTCTCGGTGATCTTCAGCTCGACGAAGTTCGGCGGCTGCACCCAGATCGGCGCGCCGTTCCACAGCGTCACGATGCAGTCTTCCTCGCCCTTGAGCCACTTTTCGGCGCCGCCCATGCCGGCCTTGTCGGCCTGCACCTGCTCGAAGGATTCCGGGTCCATGAAGTGCCAGTACTCGCCATCGCTGTACAGGTAGCGCATGTCGGTGTCGACCACGTCGGCCACTTCCACGTCGTCGGTCGCCTTCATGGTCATTTCCACCACGCGGCCGGACTTGATGAAGCGGTACTTCATGCGGGTGAAGGCCTGGCCCTTGCCCGGCTTGACGTATTCGGTCTCGGTGATGACCGCCGGCTCGTTGTTGACCAGGATCTTCATGCCGTTCTTGACGTCGTTCATGCCAACAGTGGCCATGGGTGCAGCTCCTCGATAGACCACGACCCGCCACGGGATGGCGGGTCGGATTAGAATGGGGCGCCCGCCGCAACCGGCGGGCATTGGTTTTGTGACCGCATATGATAACCGCAGCCCCCCTCGCCTTACAGCCATCTCCCGCCACCGCACTGCCGCCAACGCGGTGGCAGCAGCAATGGCGCGATGCCGTGCGCGACCCGCGCGCGCTGCTGGCGCTGCTGGGGCTGGATGTGCAGGCGGCCGGCATCAGCGACGCGGCCGCCGCGCAGTTCCCCCTGCGGGTGCCGCACGCCTTCGTGGCACGGATGCGGCATGGCGAGCTCGACGATCCCCTGCTGCGCCAGGTGCTGCCGCTGGATGCGGAAATGCAGCCGGTACCCGGCTTCGGCCTGGACGCGGTGGGCGATGCTGCGGCCAGGACCGCATCCGGGGTGATCCAGAAATACCGCGGCCGTGCCCTGCTGATCGCCACCGGCAGTTGCGCGGTGCACTGCCGTTACTGCTTCCGCCGTCACTTTCCCTACGCCGAAGAAACCGCCGCGCGCGACGGCTGGCGCGAGGCCGTGGCCGCGATCGCAGCCGACCCCGGCATCGACGAAGTGCTGCTCTCCGGCGGTGACCCGCTGTCGCTGGCCACGCCCAAGCTGGTCGAGCTCACCGACGCGCTGGCCGCCATCCCGCATCTCAAGCGGCTGCGTATCCACAGCCGCCTGCCGGTGGTGGTGCCGGCGCGCGTGGATGCACCGCTGCTGGCCTGGCTGCGCGGCCTGCCATGGCCGGTGGCGTTCGTGATCCATGCCAACCATGCCAATGAATTCGATGCCGAGGTGGACACGGCGATGCAGGCGCTGCGTGGCGCTGGCGCGCAGCTGCTCAACCAGGCCGTGCTGCTGCGCGGCGTCAACGACAGCGTGGCAGCGCTGGCCGCGCTGAGCGAACGCAGCTTCGCCGCCGGCGTGCTGCCGTATTACCTGCACCAGCTCGATCGCGTGGCCGGCGTGGCGCATTTCGAAGTGGACGATGCCCGCGCCCGCGCCCTGCATGCGGAACTGGCCACACGCCTGTCCGGCTACCTAGTGCCCCGGCTGGTGCGCGAGATTCCCGGCGACACCGGCAAACGACCGTTGTAACGACCCAATTCCAACGCATTCCACCGTAGGAGCGCACCCGGGCGCGATGGAGCATTACCGGGAAAGCCTCATCGCGCCCTGCGGCGCTCCTACAAGGCACTGCCTGCTGTTGGACTTCCTGGCGATATAGCAAACAGCGGTTATAACGACCCAATTCCATCGCATTCCACCGTAGGAGCGCACCCGGGCGCGATGGAGCATTACCGGGAAAGCCTCATCGCGCCCTGCGGCGCTCCTACAAGGCACTGCCTGCTGTTGGACTTCCTGGCGATATAGCAAACAGCGGTTATAACGACCCAATTCCATCGCATTCCACCGTAGGAGCGCACCTGGGCGCGAAGGAGCCTTACCGGGAAAGCCCCATCGCGCCCGGGGGCGCTCCTACGTGTAGCGCTGCAGCAGCCTAAGCCGCTGCTCAGCCGGCCGCGATCAGCTTGACCAGGTCGGCCGGCGTCATTGGCCGGCTGAACCAATAGCCCTGCCCCAGGTCGCAGCCGCGCTCGCGCAGCAGGTTGAACTGCGCCTCCTGCTCGATGCCCTCGGCCACCACCGTGATGCCCAGCGAATGGGCCATGTTGATGATGGCGGTGGTCAGCGCCAGGTCGTCGGGGTCGCGCTGCAGATCGGCAATGAAGCTCTTGTCGATCTTGACGCCGTCCACCGGCACCTGACGCAGATGGCTCAGGCCCGAGAAGCCGGTGCCGAAGTCGTCCAGCCATACCTTCACGCCGGTGCGGTGCAGTTGGTCGAGCAGGCTGGCGGCCATCATTTCATCGCCAATCACCGCCGTCTCGGTCAGCTCCAGATGCAGGCGCGCCGCCGGCAACCCGGATTCGGCCAGACATTCGGCCACGGTGTCGATCAAGGCGCCGCTGCGTAACTGGCGCGGCGACACGTTGACCGAAATGAACAGCTCCTCGCCCACCACCGGCCACTGCGCCGCTTCCAGACAGGCCGCCCGCAGCACCTTGGGGCCAATCACCTCGATCAGCCCGCTCTGCTCGGCGATGTCGATGAAGGTGGATGGCGCAATCGTACCCAGCGCCGGATGCTGCCAGCGCAACAGCACCTCCACCCCCACCAGCAAGCGGTCGCAGGTGCGGTAGATCGGCTGGTATACCAGCCGCAGCTCGTCGCGCTCCCAGGCGCCGCGCAGCTCGTGTTCCATGTGCACGCGACGCTCCACCGCATGGTCGGCAGCGCGGCTGTAGACACGATGGCAGTTCTTGCCGGCCACCTTGGCCTGGTACATCGCGATGTCGCCGTTCTTCAGCAACGCAGTGGCGTCGTTGGCGTCGTCGGGGAACAGGGTGATGCCGATCGAGGTGCCCAGAAACACTTCGCGCCCCTGCACGTTCAACGGCCGGCTCAGTTCGTGCACCAGGCGATCGGCCAATTGCGCGGCCAGAAAGCCGACATCGCCGCTCTGCAACAGAATCACGAACTCGTCGCCGCCAAAACGCGCCAGGATCGCATCGTCGCCCCCGAACGCAGACACCGCGCGGCCGATGCGGCTGGCAAATTGCAGCAAGGCCTCGTCGCCGGCCTCGTGGCCGAGGGTGTCGTTGACGCGCTTGAAATCATCGATATCGGCGAACAGCAGCGCCAACTTGTTGCCGGTAGTGCGCGCGGTGTCGAGCAGATGATCCAGGCCCTCGCGGAATCCCAGCCGGTTGGTCAGCCCGGTCAACGCGTCGGTGTAGGCCATGTGGCGCACCTCGCGGTCGTGGCGGGCAATACTCTCGCTCATGCGTCCGAACGCGGAGATCAGTTCGCCGATCTCGTCATTGCGCGGGTGCGGCGGCAACTGCACGGCATAGTCGCCACGCTCGATCTGCCGCGCGGCCGCGGCCAGCAGGCGCACTGGCGCCACCAGCGTACGCTGCACGTAGATGACCAGCAGCACGCCTAGCCCGACCAGCGCGGCCAGCAATACCAGCAGCCAGCCCAGATCACGCTTGCCGATCGCATTGAGGTTCTCGACCAGGGTCAGGTTGGCGTTGGACTCCATCTTGCGCACGCGCTCGCGCGACAAGCCCACGCGCACGCCACCAATGCGCTGGTCGCCAATCATGATCGGCACCGTCACATCCAGCACCTCCGGCGAAGACTGCAGCAGCAGCGCCTGCGCCGCCACCGCCCTGGCCGCCAGCGGGTCGTCCATGCGTTGGCCATAGCGGTGCAGGTTGGGCATGCCGTCATGCACCAGGCGACCACGCGTGTCGAACACCAGCACGTAGCTCACCACCTGCTGCCGCGAGACATTGCGCACCAGCGCTCCCACGGCGGGCAGGTCGGCGTAATACAGCGGATTGGCCAGGCCCGATGCCAGTTCGGTGGCCAGGCTTTCGCCACGGGTACGCAGGCTGCGGTCGAACAGCTCATGCAGGATCTGCGCGCTCAAGCCACGCACTTCGCGCTGCATGGCACTCTGCCGCTGCAATAGCGAGGCCAGGATCGCACCGACCAACAGCAGGGTCAGCGCCATCACCAACAGGAAGCGAGCCTGCAGCCCGAAGCGCACCCGCGTCATTCCACTCGATCCCGCACGCGCCGCAGCCCGGCACTCAGCTCGTCCAGGCGTCTGCGGCTGGACTCATCCAATGGATGGAAGGCGGTGGTGTCGAAGAACCGCTTCAATGCCGGGCCGGCCTTCGGATCGGAGGCCGCCTGCAGCAACACCGCACGCAAGCGGCGCTCCACCGCCGGATCCAGCCCGGTACGCACCATTTCCACCGCGCGCGGCACCGGCGCAGTGCGGTGAACGATGCGGAAATCCCGCTTGAAGACCGGCGGCAGATGACGCTCGTCGTTCCAATCCAGGTCACTGAGTGCGCCCACGTCGATCAGCCGCCGGTGCACCAACGCGGCGACGTTCAGTTTCGAGCCGACCAGCAGGTACCCCACCGAACCCGGGGCCTGGACGTCATACGGCGACAGCAGCACGTCGCAGGCCATGTGATTGCGGACCAACTCCAGCATCGGCAGCAGGTAGCCGCTGGTGGAACTGGCGGTCTGCAGCGCCAGGCTGTGCCCGCGCAACTGCGCCAGCGAACGGATCGGACTATCGCGGCGCACGAAGAACACCGAGTGGAACTCGCGCACGCCGTCGCGCTCGGTCATCAGCAGGGGGTGTGCACTGCCGTACTGCTCCAGCAGCATCGCCGCACCAGCGGTCTCGCTGGCCCAATCGACCCGGCCGCGACGTAGATAGCTGGCCATCTGCCGCGCATCGGGCGCCATCAGGATCTCGCCACGGCGGATACCCACCTCGCGCATGCGCGGCACCACGTAATCGAGCAGTGGCTTGAGCTGATGGTATTGCGTGGCCGGATCGTCGCTGATCCGCCCCAGCACCAGGACCGATGACGGCGCCGCCGCCGCCGTCATCGCCAAGCCCATCCCGGCAAGCAGCCAGCAGGTAATCAGACAGCATCGTAGACCGCGCAAGACGGACACTCCCCTAGAGCCGCGCACAGCCTAGCCGAATCTCTCCAGCTGTGACAGCCGTCAATTTCCGGCCTGCCTGGCCAGCATGGCCATGCGCTGCGCATCGGACAGGATGCCGCGGATCAGCCGCACCTCCTGCTCGGTCATCTGCGCACGCAGCAGCAGCCGGCGCAGCTTGCGCATCGCCGATTCCGGGGCGCGGCCCTTGTGGAAATCGATCTCGTCCAGCGTTTCGCCCAACTGGCCGAACATGCCCTCCAACTGCGCATGACTGGCCGGCCCTTCGCGCGGCGCGGTGGCAGCCTCCGGCGCCGGCTCGACCGCGCCTGCCGCCAGCTGCGCCCGCCGTACTTCGTAGGCCAGCACCTGCACCGCCGCCGCCAGGTTGAGCGAGCTGAATTGCGGGTCGGAGGGAATGTGTACCGCCGCGTGACAGAGCTGCAGCTCGTCGTTGGTCAGGCCGGTACGCTCGCGACCGAACACGAACGCCACCTCGGCCGGCTCGCTGGCCTTGGCCAGCGCGCGCTGCGCGCCCTGGTCCGGCAGCAGTTCTTCCAGTGCCACCCGGCGCGCCCGCGCCGTGCAGCCGATCACCAGCGTGCAATCGGCCACCGCCTCACCCAGGGTGTCGAACACCGGCGCATCGCCCAGGACGTCTTCGGCGCCGGCCGAGCGCCGGTAGGCGTCCTCGTCGAGCGCACGCTCCGGCGCCACCAGCACCAGCCGCGAGATGCCCATGGTCTTCATCGCCCGTGCGGCGGCGCCGATGTTGCCTGGATGCTGGGTACCGACAAGGACGAAACGGATGCGCTGGGTGACAGACATGAACAGTGATTGGGGAGCGATTCGGCCGTAGATGGTAAACTGCGCGGCCGGCTTTCGCGCCGGAGTGCTCTTTTACCTTCGTCATTGTCCTTTCTGCCTTCACGGGAGCTTTAGCCATGCAGAAACCCGCCGTCACCGTCATGGTCAAAGCCGCCCGCCTCGCCGGCAATGTGCTGTTGCGTGGTATCAACAAGCTCGATGCACTCAACGTGGTGCAGAAGGGCCGCATGGACTACGCCAGCGAAGTCGATGCCGATGCCGAAAAGGTCATCATCAAGGAACTCAAGCGCGGCTATCCCGAATACGCGGTATTCGGCGAAGAAGGCGGCGTGCAGGGCGGCAAGAGTGGCCGCTACACCTGGGTCATCGACCCGCTCGACGGTACCAGCAACTATCTGCGTGGCTTCCCGCACTACTGCGTGTCGATCGCGCTGGTGGAAAACGGCGAACCCACCGATGCGGTGATCTTCGACCCGCTGCGCAACGAGCTGTTCACCGCCAGCCGTGGCGCCGGCGCGGTACTCAACGACCGCCGCATCCGCATTGCCGAGCGCAAGGACCTGGAAGGCGCGATGGTCCATACCGGCTTCCCGCCGCGCGAACGCGCGCGCGCCAGCGCCCAGCTCAAGTGCGTGGACGCGCTGCTGGTGCAGGCCGAAGACGTCCGCCGTACCGGCTCGGCGGCATTGGACCTGGCCTACGTGGCCTGCGGCCGTGCCGATGCCTACTTCGAAGCCGGCGTCAAAGCCTGGGACATCGCGGCCGGTGTGCTGCTGGTGCGCGAGGCCGGCGGCCGCGTCTGCGACTACAAGGGCGCCACCCCGCCGCGCATGGACAACATGGGCCCGGAAACCCAGCAGATCGTGGCCGGCAACATCAAGATCAGCGATGCGCTGCAGAAGGTGATCGTCAATACGGGCTATGCCCGCGAATTCGACGTCAAGTTCTGATCGGCGCCGCAGGAATTGGTAGGAGCGCGCCCGAGCGCGACGANCGCGGCCAGGTCCGCTCCTGCACGATCGCTCGCATCAAACGCGCAAGGCCGGGATCGCTCCCGGCCTTGTGCGTTACCGCATCAGCGTAGACGTCAACCAAGTTCTGATCGGCGCCGCAGGAATCGGTAGAAGCGCGCCCGAGCGCGACGAAGCTCTCCCGGGAAAGCCCTCGCGGCCAGGTCAGCTCCTGCACGATCGCTCCCATCAAACGCACAAGGCCGGGATCGCTCCCGGCCTTGTGCGTTACCGCATCAGCGTAGACGTCAACCAAGTTCTGATCGGCGCCGCAGGTATTGGTAGGAGCGCCCCCGAGCGCGACGGAACTCTCCCGGGAAAGCCCTCGCGGCCAGGTCCGCTCCTGCACGATCGCTCCCATCAAACGCACAAGGCCGAGATCGCTCCCGGCCTTGTGCGTTACCGCATCAGCGTAGACGTCGACCAAGTTCTGATCGGCGCCGCAGGTATTGGTAGGAGCGCGCCCGAGCGCGACGAAGCTCTCCCGGGAAAGCCCTCGCGGCCAGGTCCGCTCCTGCACGATCGCTCGCATCAAACGCGCAAGGCCGGGATCGCTCCCGGCCTTGCGCGTTACCGCATCAGCGTAGACGTCAGCCGATGGCAGCGTGGTAGCGGCGCTCGACTTCGTCCCAGTTGACCGCGTTGTAGAACGCGCCGATGTATTCCGGGCGGCGGTTCTGATACTTCAGGTAGTAAGCGTGTTCCCAGACGTCCAGACCCAGGATCGGGGTATTGCCTTCGAACAAAGGGCTGTCTTGGTTGGCAGTGCTTTCCACCACCAGCTTTTTGTCAGGAGTCACGCTCAGCCACGCCCAGCCGGAGCCGAAGCGGCTGACGGCAGCCTTGGTGAAGGCTTCCTTGAACTTCTCGAAACCGCCCAGGTCCTTGTCGATCGCCTTGGCGACCTCGCCCTTGGGCTCGCCGCCGCCGTTGGGCGCCAGCACGGTCCAGAACAGCGAATGGTTGGCGTGGCCACCACCGTTGTTGCGCACCGGGCCTTGCAGGTTGTCCGGCAGGCTCTTCAGCTTGGACACCAGCTCGTCGATCGGCAGGTCCGCGTACTCGGTCCCTTCCAGCGCCGCGTTGACGTTGTTGATATAGGTCTGGTGATGCTTGCTGTGATGGATTTCCATCGTCTGCGCATCGATGTTCGGTTCCAGCGCGTCGTACGCGTAAGGCAATTGCGGAAGGGTGTAAGCCATGAGGGTCTCCTAGACTTGCCGCCCGGCGAAGACCGGGCGTTGCGGGGTAGATGGTAAGGACGGCAGCGGCGCTTACCAAGGGTACAGGCAAGGAAACTGCATCCCATCGCCTGCCGCGCCGTCTTGGCTGCACACCTTGCACCATGCCCCGGTTACTTGCGCGTGAACCGGACCGGCGCGGTGGTGCATTCAAAGTGGGCACAGTCGCGCGACGTCATACTGAAGGGGTCGCACACACTTCGCCTATGGAGCGTCTTCATGCGCAAGCCCGCTTTACTGATCGTCGCCATTGTGGTGCTCGTGGCCGGCCTGTGGGGCATGCGTGCGCTGCAGGCACCCAAGCCGCAGTTTGCGCCCTCACTCAATGCACCGATCGCCGCGCCAGTGGCCGCACGGCAGGTGCCGCGCCTGCCTGCCTTTCTGCCGATCGAAGCGATGGCCACCATCGTGCTGATCCAGCGCGGCGGGCCGTTCCCGTATCCGCAGGACGGCAGCGTGTTCGGCAATCGCGAACATCGCCTGCCCGAGCGCCCGCGTGGCCACTACCGCGAATACACGGTGGACACGCCGGGCAGCGCAGATCGCGGCGCGCGCCGCATCGTCACCGGCGGCACCCCACCGCAGACCTGGTACTACAGCGACGACCATTACCAAAGCTTCAGGCCGTTCCCCGGGCCAACCCCGGAGCAGGCGCCATGAGCGCGGGCGACTTTGCCCTGGACCTATCCGATCCGCAGCAGTCGGGCGTCTACCAGGCCGACACCGACGACCTGGACACCATGGCAGCGCTGGCCCGCGATGCCGGCCTGCGCATCCTGCGCGTGGACCTGGCCACCTGCAACGACAAACGCATGCTGCTGATGCGGCTGGCCACCCAACTGGATTTTCCGGCCGGATTCGGCCGCAACTGGGACGCCCTCAGCGATGGCCTGCGCGACCTGAGCTGGCTAGCCGCCCCGCGCGGCTATGCGCTGTTGATCGATGGTGCCGATGCACTGGCGAAGGCCGTGCCTGGCGATCGCGATACCTTGCTGGACATCCTCGACGAGGCTGCCACCAGCTGGGCCGCGCGTGGGCGAACATTTGCAGCGTTCGTGGCACCCGCGGGCGCCTGCAGTTGATCGGAACGGATCGAAACCGTCATACCGACGTGCAAGTACGCAATGCGGAGCCGCACCCGCCCGCCGCGCACCGCATGCGCAGCTGCGGCGGCGGGTTGAACAGGGACGGCCAATGCACCGTGGCACGCCGGCCTGCGCATCAACGATCCAGCTCGCTCCAGCGCGCGTAGGCCGCATCCAGCTGCGCCTGCGCATCGCCCAGTGCAGCAGTGTGCGCGGCCATGGCCGCAGTGTCGCGCTGGTAGAAGCCCGGGTCGTTCATCGCCTCGGTCAGTGCAGCCACCTGCTGCTCCAGCGTCTCGATCAGGCCAGGCAACTGCTCCAGCTCGCGCGCATCCTTGTAGCTCAACTTGCGCTTGGGCGCAGCCTCCACTGGCGCCGCAGTGGCCGCCGGCGCAGTCGCCACCGCAGTGGCCGAGGCCTTGGCCACCGCCATCGCGCTGGTCGCCGGGCTGCGCCGCTGGCGCAGCGAATCGCTGTAGCCGCCAACGTAATCGCCGATCAGGCCATCGCCTTCCATCACCAGCGTGGAAGTCACCACGTTGTCGAGGAAGTCGCGGTCATGGCTGACCAGCAGCAGCGTGCCGCTGTATTCCCCCAGCAATTCTTCCAGCAATTCCAGGGTTTCCACGTCCAGATCGTTGGTCGGTTCGTCCATCACCAGGAGATTGGACGGCTGCGCGAACAGCCGTGCCAGCAGCAGCCGGTTGCGTTCGCCGCCGGACAGCCGGGTGATTGGCGCGCGGGCACGCTCGGGGGTGAACAAAAAATCCTGCAGATACGCATGCACATGTTTGCGCTTGCCATTGATCTCCAGGAAATCGCGGCCCTCGGCCACGTTCTCGATCGCGCTCCAGTCTTCACGCAGGGTCGAGCGGTATTGATCGAAGTAGGCAATCTGCAGATTGGTGCCGATGCGGATCTCGCCCTGCTGCGGCTGCAAGTCGCCCAGCAACAGCTTGAGCAAGGTGGTCTTGCCGCTGCCGTTCGGGCCGATCAGGCCGATGCGGTCGCCGCGCTGGATGATGGTGGAAAAATCCTTGACCATCGTGCGCGCACCGAACGCGAAGCCGACCTCCTTGGCCTCGATCACCTTCTTGCCGGACGACTCGCCCTGCGAGACTTCCATGCGCACATTGCCGGTGAGCTCGCGCCGCTGCACGCGCTCGTTGCGCATCGATTCCAGGCGCCGCACGCGGCCTTCGTCGCGGGTGCGCCGCGCCTTGATGCCCTGACGGATCCAGACTTCTTCCTGCGCCAGCAATTTGTCGAAGCGCGCATTCTCCTGCGCCTGCGCATTGAGCCGCTCTTCGCGGCGGCGCTCGTAATTGGCCCAGTCGCCCGGCCAGCTGGTGACCTGGCCACGATCGATCTCGACGATGCGGGTGGCCAGCGCACGCAGGAAGCGGCGGTCATGGGTGACGAACAGCACGCTGCCGTTCCAGCCCTTCAGGAAGGTCTCCAGCCAGTCGATGGCTTCGATGTCCAGGTGGTTGGTCGGCTCGTCCAGCAGCAGCACGTCCGGTGAGGACACCAGCGAGCGCGCCAGCAGCACGCGCCGCTTCATGCCGCCGGACAGCCGCGCGAACTGGGCATCGCCGTCCAGTTCCAGCTTGGTCAGCGTCTCGCTGACGCGCTGGTCCAGCGCCCAGCCTTCGGCCGCGTCGATCTTGGCCTGCACCTTACCGAACGCCTCGGCGTCGAACACCTCGGCATGGCTGAGCTGGTGGAACTCGGCCAACCAGTGGCCCAACTCGCCCAGGCCATCGGCCACCACGTCGAACACGCTGCCGCCGGTGCCCTGCGGCACCTCCTGCTCCAGCCGCGCGATACGCACACCCTGCTGCACGCGCACCTCGCCGTCATCGGGCCTGAGCTCGCCGGCGATCAATTTCATCAAGGTCGATTTGCCGGCACCGTTACGGCCAATCAGGGCGATACGCTCGCCCGGCTCGATCGTGAGGTCGGTTTTTTCCAGCAACAACGGGCCGCCGACGCTGTAGTCGACGCGTTGCAGAGTGATTAAAGGCATGGCGCAATTGTACGGGAATCGGGAATGGTGAATCGGGAATGGAAAACGCCCGCGCCGTTGCGATTCCCGATTCCCGATTCCCTACTCCCGATTCCCGCTAAAATGCGCCATGAACGAATTCTCCGCGCTGCCGCTGTCGCCGGCCCTGGCCCCCGGCATCGACGCCCTTGGCTACACCGTCCTCACTCCCATCCAGGCGCAGAGCCTGCCGCCGATCCTGCAGGGGCTGGATGTCATCGCCCAGGCGCCCACCGGCAGCGGCAAGACCGCCGCCTTCGGACTGGGCCTGCTGCAGAAGCTCGACCCGGCGCTGACCCGCGCGCAGGCGCTGGTGCTGTGCCCTACCCGCGAACTGGCCGACCAGGTCGGCAAGCAGTTGCGCAAGCTGGCCACCGGCATTCCCAACATGAAGCTGGTGGTGCTGACCGGCGGCATGCCGCTCGGTCCACAGCTTGCCTCGCTGGAAGCGCACGACCCGCAGGTAGTGGTAGGCACGCCCGGCCGCATCCAGGAGCTGGCCCGCAAGCGCGCCCTGCACCTGGGCGGCGTGCGCACGCTGGTGCTGGACGAGGC
Organism: Xanthomonas cucurbitae; assembly: GCF_002939885.1. Classification (GTDB taxonomy): domain Bacteria; phylum Pseudomonadota; class Gammaproteobacteria; order Xanthomonadales; family Xanthomonadaceae; genus Xanthomonas; species Xanthomonas cucurbitae. The sequence goes on along the minus strand of NZ_MDED01000013.1, from coordinate 44,707 downwards.
CGACCGCATGCTCGACATGGGCTTTGAAGAACCCATCCGCGAGATCGCCAGCCGCTGCGACAAGCACCGCCAGAGCCTGCTGTTCTCGGCCACGTTCCCCGACAGCATCCGCATGCTGGCGCGCGAGATCCTCAAGGACCCGATCGAGATCACCGTCGAAGGCGCCGACAACGCACCGGAAATCGACCAGCAATTCTTCGAGGTCGATCCCACTTATCGACAGAAAGCCGTGGCCGGCCTGCTGCTGCGCTTCAATCCCGAATCCAGCGTGGTGTTCTGCAATACCCGCAAGGAAGTAGACGAGGTGGCCGGCTCGCTGCAGGAATTCGGCTTCTCCGCGCTGGCCCTGCACGGCGACATGGAACAGCGCGACCGCGACGAGGTGCTGGTGCGTTTCGTCAACCGCAGCTGCAACGTGCTGGTGGCCAGCGACGTGGCCGCGCGCGGGCTGGACGTGGAGGACCTTGCGGCCGTGGTCAATTACGAGCTGCCCACCGACACCGAGACCTATCGCCACCGCATCGGCCGCACCGCGCGCGCCGGCAAGCATGGCCTGGCGCTGAGTCTGGTGGCACCGCGTGAAACCGCGCGTGCGCAGGCATTGGAGGCCGAACAGGGCCAGCCGCTGAAGTGGTCGCGCGCGCCACTGGCCACCGCCCGCCCGGCGCAGTTGCCGCAGGCGGCGATGACCACCTTGCGCATCGACGGCGGCAAGACCGACAAGCTGCGTGCCGGCGACATCCTGGGCGCGCTCACTGGTGAAGCCGGGTTGTCAGGCGCGGCGATCGGCAAGATCGCCATCTACCCCACCCGCTCCTATGTCGCCATCGCACGCGCGCAGGTGAGCAAGGCGCTGGCGCACCTGCATGCAGGCAAGATCAAGGGCCGACGGTTCCGGGTCAGCAAGCTCTGAACGACCACGCGGCCAGCCGGCGCGATGCCGCCTGGCCGTGCACAGCAACGCGGGCCGGGCGCCGGGCCCAGTCCGCAGTCTTCAACGGCTCAATAGCACAAGGTCGCCAGCAGCGGCACGTCGTTGGCCCACTTCGCGCGGCCCTGCAGCGCCTGCAGTTCCACCAGCACCGCCGCACCCACCACCTCCAGCTCCAGCTGTGCGGCCAGGCCCAGCGCAGCGCGCAGGGTGCCGCCGGTGGCCAGCACGTCGTCCACGATCAGCACGCGCGCACCGCGCGGCAACGCGTCTTCGTGCATTTCGATGCGGTCGGTGCCGTATTCCAGTGCGTATTCCTGGATCAGCGTGCGCCCAGGCAACTTGCCCGGCTTGCGCACCGGCACAAAGCCCGTACGCAGTTCACGCGCCAGCGCCGCGCCAAGAATGAAACCGCGCGCTTCGATCCCCAGCACCGCATCCAGCGGCGTGGTGCGCCAGGGTTGCGCCATCTCGTCCAGCGCCGAGGCGAAGTCCGGCCCGTCCGAGAGCAGCGGAGTGATGTCCTTGAAGACGATACCCGGCTTGGGAAAGTCGGCGATATCGCGGATCCGGCCCGCCCAGTGGTTGGGGCCGGAAGGATGAGTGCCGGCGCAGCGGCTGCAATCGGTCATGGTGGTAGTGGCATCGCGGCCGTGTGGGGATGACCTATTCTAGGCTGCGCGCGGCCTTGCCGCCGCCCATGCGGCCTCTGTGAATCTAAGCGCGTCATGAACTGCACGACAGCATCGAACATCCGGCGCGATCGCGTGCCCATTCCGGACGCCGCGCCGCGAATGCCTCGCGGCCTGGCTGATCGTCGTAAGGCCGGCGCATGACCTCCAGCAGCTCCTGAACGCCGGTCGCATCGCCCTGCTCGGCCCGGTCGATGGCCTGCTGCGCCAGGTAATTGCGCAGCACATAGCGCGGGTTGGCCTGGCGCATGCGCGCGCGGCGCTGGTCCGGCGATAGCGCATCCTGCTGCAGGCGCGCGGCATAGCGCTGCAGCCAGTCCTGCAATTGCGCTGCTTCCGCCACACGTTTGTCTTCGTCGTAGAACGCATCGCGCAGCGGCGCAGGGTCCGGCTGTTCGGGCGACAGGTCGATCAGGCCACGGAAAGTCAGCGTCATGTCCATCTCCGATTCGCGCATCAGCGCGCGCAATGCATCGATCAGCTGCAGATCCTCGTCGCGGCATTCGGCCAGCCCCAGCTTGGCGGCCGTATCACGGCGGTCGCAGGCCAGATAGGTGTCGCGGAAGCGGTCCAGCCCCTGCTGCAGCGGCGTTGCATCGGCAAACAGCGGCGCCAGTGCCTGGGCCAGCCGCCCCAGGTTCCAGTACGCCAACTGTGGCTGGGTGCCGAAGCGATAGCGACGCCCCTGCGCGTCGGTGGTGTTGGGTGTCCAGTCCGGGTCGTAATCGTCGACCCAGCCGTAGGGGCCATAATCGATGGTCAGACCCAGGATCGACATGTTGTCGGTGTTCATCACCCCATGTACGAAGCCAACCCGCATCCAGTGCGCCACCATTACCGCGGTGCGCTCGCAGACCTGCGTAAACCAGTCGGCGTACAGCGTCTCGCCGGTTCCGGCCAGGGCCGGGAAATCACGCGCGATGGTGAACTCCACCCATTGCCGCAGCAGTGCCGTGTCGCCGCGCGCGCTCGGCAACTCGAAGTTGCCGAAGCGGATGAACGAGGGCGCCACCCGGCAGACAATCGCACCCGGCTCGCGCTGCGGGCGGCCGTCGTAGAACATGTCGCGCACGACCGCATCGCCGGTGGCGACCAGGCTCAGTGCGCGCGTGGTCGGCACGCCCAGGTGATGCATCGCTTCGCTGCACAGGAATTCCCGGATTGACGAGCGCAACACTGCGCGGCCATCGGCACCGCGCGAATACGGCGTGGGGCCGGCGCCCTTGAGCTGCAGCTCGTAGCGCCCGCCATCGACACCAATCGCCTCGCCCAGCGAAATCGCCCGGCCATCACCCAACTGCCCGGCCCAGTGCCCGAACTGGTGCCCGCCGTAATTGACCGCCCACGGCTGCATGCCCGGATACAGCGCATTGCCTGCAAACACCTCGGCAAACCGGGGGCTGCCGATGTCGGCCGCGTCCAGTCCGAGCGATTGCGCCATCTCCGTCGAATAGGCGATCACGCGCGGTGCGGCGACCGGGGTCGGCTGCACTGACGACCAGGCGGCGTGCACCTCGCGGCGGCGCGCCCCCTGCTCCGGGTCTTCAGGCAGGTCTCGGCGCAGGCGGTTGTCAAAACTCAGCTCAGTCATGCCAACAAGCCTAAACCATCACCGGGAATGGGGAATGGGGAATGGGGAATGGGGAATCGAAACAGCGGGGACTGCAATGCTTTCCCGATTCCCGATTCCCCATTCCCAAGTGGCTGCAAGCAGTCTCGTCCTGCACATGCTGGCGACATCCATTGACCGCTAATACACCGTGCAGGCCAGCGCATCATCGCGGTGGCCTTGCGCATCTTGCCGGCGATGACGCGCACCCAGCGCCGCCGCCATCCATGCCGACCTCCTTTCCATTGCCTTGCCGACCCTGCCCATGCCCTCACGCGCCACCCGCTGGTTCCGCCCCGCCCTCCTGCTGCTCGGCTCGTTGACCTTGACGGCCTGCAGCAGCGTCTTCTTCGGTGGCATCAATGCCGCCTCCAGCCGCGCCGGCATCGTCGAACATCCGGATCAGGTGTTCGACCCGGCCCACGGCCTGGCGCTGGATGTCTACCAGCCGCGCGATGCCGTGGGCGCGCCGGTGGTGGTGTTCTTTTATGGCGGCACCTGGAAACGCGGCACGCGCGCCAACTATCGCTGGGTGGGGCGCGCCCTGGCCCGTCAAGGCGTGGTGGCGATGGTGGCCGACTACCGCAAGTCTCCGCAGGTGGGCCTGGACGGCTTCATGAACGATGCCGCCGGCGCCACCGCCTGGGGCTACCGGCATGCGCACGCCTATGGCGGCGATCCCAAGCGGCTGGCGGTGGCAGGCCACTCGGCCGGCGCGCATATCGCGGCACTGCTAGGCACCGACGCACGCTGGCTGCGCGCGCAAGGCCTCGCGCCACGACAGCTGTGCGGTGTGGTGGGGCTGGCCGGACCCTACGACTTCCTGCCACTGACCGACCCCGAACTGGTGGAGATCTTCGGCGACGCGCCAGCCGCGCAACGGCAGTCGCAACCGGTGCACCACGTCGGCGGCGACGAACCGCCGATGCTGTTGCTGCACGGCGATGCCGACCGCGTGGTCGAACTGGAGAACAGCCGTTCGCTGCAACGGGTGCTGCGCCGCGCAGGCGATACGGCCGAGCTGAAGGTCTATCCGGGCATGGGCCATCTAGGCATCGTGCTGGCGTTGCGCAAACCGCCGCAGCGCTCTCCAGTGCTGCGCGACACGCTGCAGTTTCTGCGCACCTGCCGGGCACCGTAAGCGCGACAACGGCGTCAGTGGGCTAGCTGTGTAAACCCACCACGGCGCGCTGCGGCCGGCCCGCTTGTGCGGGCAGGTACTCCGGCAGCCGATGCACCGCCAGGCGACGCACCGCCCACCGCGATGCAACTCAATCGGCCGACGCGCCCCCCATCAGCGTGTACGACCCGCCCTTCTTCAATGCCGCCTGGTAGGCCGGCCGCGCTTCAATACGTTCCACGAACGCACGCAAGCGCGGATGGCGTTCCAACCCCCCGGCACGCGCCATCGCGGCCTGCACCGGAAAGCTCATCTGGATGTCGGCGGCGGTGAAACGCTCGCCGGCAAACCAGGGATGCTGCTGCAGCGATTGCTCCATCCAGTCCAGGTGCAGACTGACCTGTGGACCGATGAAGGCGGACATCGCCTTGTCCACGATCGCGCGCGCCACCGGCTTGGCGAAGAACGGCATCGGCGCGCTGCGGATACGTCCGAAGATCAAGGTCATCAACAACGGCGGCATGGCCGATCCTTCGGCGTAATGCATCCAGTAGCGGAACTGCTGCCGCTCGGGCGAATCGATCGGCCGAGCGGGTGGCGACAATGCACACTCGGTGTCGTAACGCTCGGTCAGGTAGTCCAGGATCGCACCGGACTCGGCGATGGTCAGCCCGCCGTCGACGATGACGGGCGATTTGCCCAACGGATGGATTGCGCGCAATGCCGCCGGTGCCAGCATGGTCTTGGGATCGCGCTCATGGCGCACGATCTGGTACGGCAACGTCAACTCTTCAAGCAGCCACAGCACGCGCTGCGAGCGGGAGTTGTTGAGATGGTGGACAGTAATCATGGCAACGGGCCGCACACGGAAAGCGCCATGCTACCCAGCCGCGCGTCATGGTTGCGCACACGCCGCATCGGCACGCCCACGCTGGATAGCGTGTTGACCATTCCAGACGAAAATGCCGGCCAATAAAAAAACGCCGATCGCTTGCGCGACCGGCGTTTTTGGCAACCTTACGGTTGCAGGCGGATTAGACCGCCTGCACCTGGTCAGCCTGCATGCCCTTCTGGCCCTGCACGGCGACGAAGGTGACCTTCTGGCCTTCCTGCAGCGACTTGAAGCCGGTGCCCTGGATGGCACGGAAGTGCACGAACAGGTCCGGGCCGCTTTCCGGGGTGATGAAGCCGAAGCCCTTGGCATCGTTGAACCACTTCACGGTACCGCTCTGACGATCTGACATTTACAAACTCCTGAACTATGGATGGATAAATCGCAGCGTCCGAAAAGCCGGAGCTGAGACTGAGTTGCAGGCGTTGGTAAAGCGGAACGATGAAGCGAGATCTGTAACGATCCGGCTGCACCAGGCCACGATTCACGGTGACCCTTGCAAACACAGTGCGTGCACAGTACTCGTGTTTTCGGCAAAAAGCGACACCCCACCTCAAATCTTTTTCTGTCGGGCCACATCCGACGGCTTGTCAGGGCCTTCCTGCCTCCGGGGCATTTGCTGAATACGCTCTGAGTGCCATCGATCCACAGCTCATCGGGCACCTGCACCGGCCAAGCGGAGCAGGCAGCCGGTCTGCGCCAGGCTACCCGACTTCGCCGTGCCGTCACACCGCCTGCCGCCTGCCCCGCTCACCACCCAGACGCCCGCCCGCCGGGACAGCCGCGTATCATGGGTGCCCTTTGCAATCGGCACCCTGATGGCCCTCACCGCCACCGTCCGCAGAGCGGACCTTCAGATCAGCGACATGGACCGCGGGTACTACGCCAACCATTCGCTGACCCTGGCCCAGCACCCTTCTGAGACCGACGAACGGCTGATGGTGCGGTTGCTGGCCTTTGTGCTGTTCGCCGACGAGCGTCTGGAATTCGGCCGCGGCCTCAGCAACGACGACGAGCCCGATCTGTGGCGGCGCGACTACACCGGCGACCCGGAGCTGTGGATCGACCTCGGCCAGCCCGACGAAAGCCGCGTGCGCAAGGCCTGCAATCGCTCGCGCGCAGCGGTGGTGATCGGCTACGGCGGCCAGGCCACCGAAACCTGGTGGAAGAAGCACGCCAACGCCATGGGCCGGCACCGCAACCTGCGCGTGATCGAGCTCGACTCGCAGGCCACCGAGGCGCTGGGTGCGCTGATCCAGCGCGGCATGCGCTTTGACGTGATTATCCAGGACGGCGAAGTGCAGATGCTGGCCGACCATGGCAGCGTCACCCTGACCCCGATGGTGCGGCAAGCCCCGGCCGAATGAGCATGCGGTGCGACGTGCTGGTCATCGGCGCCGGTGCCGCCGGCCTGATGAGCGCCTTCACCGCCGGTCGCCGCGGCCGCCAGGTGCTGGTGATCGACCATGCCAACAAGGTCGGCAAGAAGATCCTGATGTCCGGCGGCGGGCGCTGCAACTTCACCAACACCGGCACCACGCCGGGCAACTTCATCTCCGCCAACCGGCATTTCTGCAAATCCGCCCTGGCGCGCTACAGCCCCGGCGATTTCGTGCAGCTGGTCGAACGCCACGGCATCGCCTACCACGAGAAGGAGCTGGGGCAACTGTTCTGCGACATCTCCTCCAAGCAGATCGTGCGCCTGCTGCTGGACGAGTGCGAGGCGGCCGGGGTGCAACTGCGCACCCAGTGCGCGGTGCAATCGGTGCAGCGCGACAGCGATGGATTCAGCGTGCAGACCAGCGCCGGCCGCGTGCAGGCGCAATCACTGATCGTCGCCACCGGCGGGCTGTCGATTCCCAGCATGGGCGCCAGCGGCTTCGGCTACGCGCTGGCCCAGCAGTTCGGCCACACGGTGCTGCCCACGCGGGCCGGGCTGGTCCCGCTCACCTTGAGCGGCAAGCACCAGGAGCGTTTGCAGGACCTGTCCGGGCTGGCCTTGCCGGTGGAAGCGCACTGCAACGGCGTCAGCTTTCGCAACTTCATGCTGCTGACCCATCGCGGTGTCAGCGGGCCGGCGATCCTGCAGATCTCTTCTTATTGGCAACCGGGCGACGACCTGCGGCTGGACCTGCTGCCCGGCCACGATGCAGCGGCATGGCTGCGCGAGCAAAAGCAGCACCGTGGCGCCACCGAGCTGCGCAACGTCTTGGGCGATGTGCTGCCACGGCGCTTCGCGCAACGGCTGTGCGAGGTGTGGCTGCCGGACAAGCCCGTGCGCCAACTGGACCCGCCGCAGCTGCAAAGCGCGGCCGATCTACTCGGTGCGTTTCCATTGATCGCCAGCGGAACCGAGGGCTACCGCACCGCCGAGGTCACCCTGGGCGGCGTCGACACCCACCAGATCTCCGGTGCCACCATGGAGTCGCGGCTGACCGCTGGCCTGTACTTCGTCGGCGAGGTGCTGGACGTGACCGGCTGGTTAGGCGGCTACAACTTCCAGTGGGCCTGGGCATCCGGCCACGCCGCCGGCTGCGCGGCGTAGAGCCGCTCACAGAAGCAGTGCGCAGCCGCCATGCGAAAGAACCACCGACCGGGGACGCTGCATGCCAGCCATCGCAGTGCCTGCGCGCGGCCACGTGCCTGAACGTCATCACCACTCCACGACGTGCACTGCGTCGCACCCCGCATGTGGAGGGCCCCACACACATGGACGTGTCAACCCCCTTCGTGTCATAAAGCCCGTCCCCAGGGAGCCGCGCATGCAAAAAGGCAAAGACCTCACCCTCCGCCTGATGATCGTTGACGACAGCGTGGAGAATGCCGAGGCGATCGTGACCGCGCTGCGCAACGGCGGCATCGCGGTCCGGCCTTCGCGCCCGCAAACACCGGAAGAGCTTGCCAGCATGCTGTCCGGCCAGATCGACCTGGCTTTGCACGGCCAGGCGCAGCAGGTGCCGATGAGCGCGCTGCATGCGCAGATCGCCGGCAGCGGCAAGGACATTCCGATCATCCTGCTGGCCGAGCGGCTCGAAGAGAACGCGCTGGTAGAAGCCGCTGCACACGGGATTCGCGCCATCGCGCTGCGCCACCGCCCCGAGCATCTGTTGGCACTGGTGCGCTCGGAATGGGCCGATCTGCAGGCACGCCGCGGCTTGCGCCGCATCGAGGCGCAGATGCGCGAGACCGAGCGCCGCTGCGATGCCTTGATCGCTTCCTCGCGCGACCCGATCGCCTACGTCCACGAAGGCATGCACATCCGCGCCAACGAGGCGTACCTGGACATGTTCGGCTTCGCCTCGTTCGACGACGTCGAAGGCGTCTCGCTGCTGGACATGATCGCCGCGCAGTACGTCGACGATTTCAAGCAGCTGCTGAAGGCCATGGCCAAGGGCGAGCCGCCGCCGGCGCAATACAAGGTCGACGCCCGCCGGCTGGAAGGCGACACCTTCCCGGCAACGATGGAATTTGCCACCGCCACCTACGAAGGCGATCCCTGCATCCAGGTGGTGTTCCGCCGCCGCGAGGAGTTCGACCCGGAACTGGCACGCGAAGTGGAAGACCTGCGTCAGCGCGACCAGGTCACCGGGCTGCTCAACCGCCCCACCTTCATGGTGGCGCTGGAACAGGCGGTGGCACAGGCCGGCCGCAGCGAGGGCCAGTCCGGCTTTCTGTTGATCGAGCCGGACAATTACGCGCGCATCCTCCCCGAGATCGGCCTGGACGCGGCCGACACCCTGATCGCGGCCATGGCCGTGCACGTCGCCGGCGTGGTGGACCAGAGCGTGGTCGCCGCGCGTTTCGGCGAGCATAGTTTTGCGCTGTTGATGAGCGGCAACTATGCACGCACGCACGCCCTGGCCGAAACCGTCCGCCAGGCATTCGCGCAACAGGTCTTCAGCATCGGCGCGCGCTCGACCACGGTCACGGTGAGCATCGGGGGCGTGCAGATCGGCGAGAAGATCGCCAGCATCGGCCAGGTGCTCAATCGCGGCACCGAGGCGGTGCGCACCACCGCCGAACTTGGCGGCAATGCGGTCAGCATCTACGACCCGGCCGCCTCGGACCGGGCCGAGGAAGAACGCATCGCACGCTGGGTGGAGCAGTTGCGCGAAGCCCTGGTCGGCGATGGTTTCGTGCTGCATTACCAGCCGGTGCTCAGCCTGCAGGGCGAGCCGCTGGAGCTGTACCAGGCTTTTCTGCGGCTGGAACGCAACGGCGAGATGATGTCGCCCAACGCCTTCATGGCCATCGCCGAAGAGCACGATCTGATTACCGAGATCGACCGCTGGGTCGTGGCGCGGGCGATCCGCCAGCTGGGCGAGCAACAACGCGCCGGCCGCCGGACCCACCTGCTGGTGCGCATCGGCCCGAACTCGTTCGCCGATCCGCAGATGATCGACACCATCCGCGAGCAACTGGCGGTGTACGGCGTGCCCGGCGAACGGCTGTGGCTGCAGACCCCGGAATCGAAGGTCTTCACCCGCCTGCGCGATGCCCAGCAGTTCCTTGCCGCGGTATCGGCGATGGGCTGCAAGGTGGGGCTGGAGCAGTTCGGTTCGGGGCTGGATTCGTTCCAGCTGCTGGCGCACTTCCACCCGGCCTTCCTGAAGCTGGATCGCAGCATCACCGGCGAGATCGCCTCGGCCCGCGAAAGCCAGGAGAAGATCCGCGAGATCACCTCGCGCGCGCAGCCGGCCGGCATTCTTACCATGGCCGAGTTCGTGGCCGATGCGCAGTCGATGAGCAGCTTCTTCAGTGCCGGCGTGGACTACGTGCAGGGCGATTTCGTCGCGTCCACCAGCCCGACGATGCAGTTCGAATTCGGCTGAGGCGTCCGGCCGGGCAAGCCCGCACAGGCGCACAGCCCGTGCGGGTGGCAGCGACGCTAGCGCGGCGGGCGCAGACCGCTCACGCCGCAGTGGCGGTGGCGGAACGCAATGCGGCGATACGCTCGGTCAGCGGTGGATGGCTCAGGAACAGCCGGCGCAGACCGGCACCCACGCCGCCGGAAATGCCGAAGGCCTGTACCTGCGCGGGCAAGCTGCTCTGCCCATGATTCAGCGATAGACGTTCCAGCGCGGCGATCATCTTGCCGCGGCCGGCCAACTGCGCGCCGCCGGCGTCGGCGCGGAATTCGCGGCGACGCGAGAACCACATCGCGATCATGGTGGCGAACATCCCCAGCACCATCTCCAGCGCGAACACGATGATGTAGTAGGCAAACCCCCGGCCACCCTCGCGGTTGCCCGACAGCGTGCTGTCGATGACCCCGCCGACCACGCGCGCCAGCACGATCACGAAGGTATTGAGCACCCCCTGCAACAACGCCATGGTCACCATGTCGCCGTTGGCGACGTGGGCGATCTCGTGGCCGAGCACCGCCTCGGCCTCGTCCTGGCTCATGTGTTGCAACAGGCCGGTGGAGACCGCCACCAGTGCGTTGTTGCGGTTGGCGCCGGTGGCGAAGGCGTTGATCTCCGGGCCTTCGTAGATCGCCACTTCCGGCATGCCGATGCCGGCGGCCCGGGCCTGACGCTGCACCGTCTCGACCAGCCAACGCTCGGTCGGCGTACGCGGTTCGGCGATCACCTGCGCGCCGGTACTGCGCTTGGCCATGAACTTGGACAGCAACAGCGAGATGAAGGACCCACCGAAGCCGAAGATGGCGCCCATCACCAGCAGGCCACTCATCTGCGCGGGATTGACGCCCAACACCGACATGACGACGCTGGCGAGCATCAGCACCGCCAGGTTGGTCAGCAGGAACAGGAAGATGCGGTTGAACATGGCGCGCGGGCTCCACTCGGACGTGATGGACTGCTGTGGATTTGCGGACATGACTGCTTGAAATCAAGCGCGCATCTGACCGACGATTCAGCCGCCCATGCCCTCACTTCCCTATCGCGGCCGCTTTGCGCCCTCCCCGACCGGCCCGCTGCACTTCGGCTCGCTGCTGGCCGCCTTCGGCAGCTGGCTGCTCGCTCGGCATGCCGGCGGGCAATGGTGCGTGCGGCTCGAGGACATCGACCCGCCGCGTGCCGAAGCGGGCGCGTCCGAGCGCCAACTGCGCACCCTGGCTGCTTTTGGCCTGGTCTCAGACCTGCCGATCCTCCGGCAATCCGATCGCGATGCGCACTACACCGCCGCGCTCACCACGCTGCTGGAGACCGGGCAGGCGTTCGAGTGCAGCTGCAGCCGCGCCGACCTGGCGCGCATGGGCGGGATCCACCATGCCTGTGTCGCGCCACTGGGCGCACGCCGCGCGGTCCGCCTGCGGGTACCGCCGCAGCCGCCGGTCGGCTTCGACGACGGGTTGCAGGGGCATGTGCTGCAGGACGTGCATGCCGAGGTGGGCGATGTGGTGCTGCGGCGCGCCGACGGCTACTGGGCCTACCAGCTTGCCGTCGTCGTAGACGATGCGGCGCAGGCGATCACCGATGTGGTGCGCGGTGCCGACCTGCTCGATTCCACCCCGCGCCAGCTGGTGCTGCAGCGCGCCCTTGGCCTGCCGACTCCGCGTTATCTGCACCTGCCGCTGATCCTGGATGCCGAGGGCCGCAAACTGTCCAAATCGCATGCCGCCCCCGCGCTGGACGATGGCGACCCGCTGCCCGCCCTGCGCGCCGCCTGGCAGGCGCTGGGCCAGCCGCCTGCCGTCCTGCCGCCGCATGGGGGCGTGGACACACTGCTGCAGCAGGCGGTGCAGCATTTCTCGCCGGAGTTGCTGCCGGCAACGCCCACGCTTGACCTGTCCATGCGCGCGTCGCCCCCGCTGCGTGACTAGAATTGCGGCCCAGCACCGGCATCCGGCCGCGGCGCCTGCGCCACGGCCCTGATCGCCCCCTGCCTCTACCTGCTTATTGGAGTCGTCATGACATCTCGCGTCGCATTGGTCACCGGCGGCACCGGCGGTATCGGTACCGCCATCTGCAAGCGCCTGGCCGATCAGGGCCATCGGGTCGCCAGCAACTTCCGCAACGAGGAGAAGGCGCGCGATTGGCAACAACGCATGCAGGCGCAGGGCTACGAGGTCGCCTTGTTCGGTGGCGACGTGGCCTCGTCCGAGCATGCGTGCGCCTTGGTGGAAGCGGTCGAAGCGGCGCTGGGGCCGATCGAGGTCCTGGTCAACAACGCCGGCATCACCCGCGACACCACCTTCCACCGCATGACCGCCGAACAGTGGCACGAGGTCATCAACACCAATCTCAATTCGGTGTTCAACGTCACCCGCCCGGTGATCGAGGGCATGCGCAAGCGCGGTTGGGGACGGGTGATCCAGATCAGTTCCATCAACGGGCTCAAGGGCCAGTACGGCCAGGCCAATTACGCTGCGGCCAAGGCCGGCATGCATGGCTTCACCATCTCGCTGGCGCGCGAGAACGCCGCCTTCGGAGTCACCGTCAATACCGTTTCGCCTGGCTACGTGGCCACCGACATGGTCATGGCGGTGCCGGAAGAAGTGCGCGCCAAGATCGTGACCGACATCCCCACGGGCCGGCTTGGCCGACCGGAAGAGATCGCCTATGCGGTGGCGTTCCTGGTGGCGGAAGAGGCTGCTTGGATCACGGGTTCGAACCTGGACATCAACGGCGGCCACCACATGGGCTGGTAGATTTGCTGCAACTTTGCGATGCAGCATGGATTTGGGCCAAAAACCATGCTGCGCAACATTTTTTATGTGTCCGCGTCGACAAATAAGGTCCGTTGGCTGTTGCAACGGCTGCTGCGCTGCGCCATCCTGCGCGCACTATCAGTGTGAGTGAACGCTCCATGGCCGGACTTCGCATCATCAAGAAGTATCCCAATCGCCGTCTCTACGACACCGAGATTTCCAGTTACATCACCATTGAAGATGTGCGCCAGCTCATCATCGACGGCGAAGAGTTCGAGGTTCGCGACGCCAAGAGCGGCGAAGATCTGAGCCGCGCCGTGTTGCTGCAGATCATTGCCGACCAGGAACAGGACGGCGAGCCGATGCTGTCCACCCAGTTACTGAGCCAGATCATCCGCTTCTACGGCGATTCGCTGCAGGGCTTCATGGGCAACTACCTGGAGCGCAGCATGCAGGTCTTCCTGGACCAGCAACAGCAGTTCCGCCAGCAGATGGGCAACCTGCTCGGGCAGACCCCATGGGCGATGATGAACCAGCTGACCGAGCGCAACCTGGAGCTGTGGCAGGAATTCCAGCGCAACTTCGGCGCCGGTTTCGGTCGCCCGGGCGGCCCTGGCACGCCGCCGAGCCCGCCGGGCGCCGGCAGCATGGGCAGTGGCCCGATGGGCACCGGCACGCACGGCACCTCGGGCAACCAAACCGGCACCACCGGCAAGGCCCGCAACCGCGGCTGATCGAACATCGCGCGTGGTGCCGGATGGCGCTACGCGCACACCATCAACGGCCGGCCTGCGCAGCGCAGGCCGAGCAGATCCGCTCGATGTGGTAGCCGCGCGCCCGCAGCCGCTCCACCACGCCATCATTGCCCAGCAGGTGCAAGGCACCGACCACGACCAGCGTGGTTCCGCTGCCCTTGCCCAATTGCTTTTCCAGCCGTGGCACCCAACGCGCATTGCGCTCGACGTTGATGTCCTGATACAGCGCCGGATACTGCCTGCGCATGTCCTCGGCCATCTGCGTGGTCAGCGCGTGCACGTCGCCGTTGCGCCAGGCCGCATGCAACCGACGCAGCTGGTCGGTGGTCTGTGCCTCGTCCAGTGCTTCTTCCAGCAGTTGCTGCTGCTCGGCGGGCGTCATGCCATCGAGCAGGGTGAGCTGTTCCTCGGCGCGTTCCAACCCGTCGGCCGGCTTGCCGCGCGACTGCGCCTGCTGCATCAGGTAATGGTCCAGACCCGCGTTCGGTTCCATGCCCTGGCGCGCCATCTCGGCCAGGCTGATCGACAACGCCACGAACCACGGCTTGAGCGATTGCAGCGCCTCGATCGACATGCCGTGCTTGCGCGCATAGGCACTGAGTGCCTGCCAGGTCCTGGCATCCAGCGTGTCCTGCAGGGTGCGCCCGTCCGTGCGCCGTGCCACCTGCAGCATGCGCCCGGCCAGCTGCGGCGATTGCGCATCGGCCGGCGGCAGCTCGAACAGCAGGCGGTCGGCCTTGGCGAAGGCCTGCATCACGTCCGGCGACAGCGGGTAATCGCTGGGCTTGAGCACATGGAACGAGCCCAGCAAATAGAGCGTGCCGCCCTTGCCGTCGACCTTCCACAGCAATGGCACCGGCGGACCGGCAGGCGCATCGGCCGTACCGCGCGCCCGGCCCGGGGCCACCACCCCGCTCCATAGCGCCAGCACCAGCAGTGCTTGACCACACCAGCCGACGAACCACGCGCGCCCCCGCAGCGTCATCGAAACTCCTGTCACCGCGCCCCCTTCGCCACGTCAGTGCGGCACCTTGTAGGCCTTCTCGCCCGCCGTGACCGCCAGGTCGATGCGGTTTTCCGGCGGCGGCAATGGGCAGGTGGCAAACGGCGTGAACGCGCATGGCGGGTTGTAGGCACGATTGAAATCCACCACCACGTGCCCTGAAGCGTCGGGCACATCCAGGTCCAGGAAGCGCCCGGCCGGATAGCTGCCGTGCCCGCTGGTGCGATCGGCGAACACCACCAGGCCCGGCCGTCCAGGCTCGCCGATGGTCTCCAGACGATAGGTCTTGCCGTCGCGCTCGAACTCGATTGCGCCGGCATTGGCCTGCGCGCTGGTGATACCGACGATGTCCACGATCGGCAGGGTCTTGCCGACAGCATTGGGCACGTAACGCGCGCTGATGCGCCAGGACGGATCCACCGGCCAGTAGTCCAGCCCGGCGAAATGGGTGCGCGATGGCGCATCGGCGTGCTTGACCCGCAGCGCATAGCGGTCGCCGCGATGGATCAGGCTGAGCACCCCCTTGCCGTCGTCGAACCGGATCAAGGTGGGCTGGGGATCGCGATCGGACTGGAAGCGGATCCTGCCGGTCAGCGGCTTGCCATCGATACTGAGCGTGGCGCCACGCTCGGGAACAAACCACACCGTCGTGCCTTCGGTGGACACCATGCCCATCTTCGGCGGCCCGACCGCCAGCTTGATGCCGCTGTCGGCACTGCGGCCGATGTAATGCGCCTTCAGCGTCAGCCAGTGCAGACCGACCAGGCTGGTCCAGCCATCGGGTGCACGCAGCGCTTGCAGACGGCTTTCGCGCCAGGCAGCGCTATCGGCCAGGGAGGCCTTGTCCGGCACGACCGACGCGGCCGCCGGCGGCGCATCGCGCCCACACCCGACCAGCGTTGCCACCGCCAACACCACTGCCAAGCAGCCTGTTCCCCTGTGTCCTGCCATTACCGCCCCCTCAGGAACCAACGATCGATTTCGCCCAGCGTAAACCGCGCCCAGGTCGGACGGCCATGGTTGCACTGGCCCGAGCGTTCGGTGACTTCCATGTCGCGCAGCAAGGCATTCATTTCCGGCACGGTGAGGCGGCGATTGGCGCGCACCGCGCCGTGGCAGGCCATGGTCGAGAGCAGCTCGTCGCGCGCGCTGGCGATGCGGCGGCTCTGGCCATGCTCACGCAGGTCGCCCAGCACATCGCGCAGCAAGGCTTCGGGCTCGGCGTTGGCCAGCAGCGCGGGAATGCTGCGCACATGCAGCGATTGCGGGCCGGCACGGGTGATGTCGAAGCCCAGGCTGGCCAGGGTGTCGGCTTCGCGCTCGGCGGTATCGGCCTCGCGCTCGCCCACGGCCAGCGTCATCGGCACCAGCAGCGGCTGCGCCCGCAGGCCGATGCTGTCGTGGGCGTTCTTCAGGCGTTCGTAGCCGATACGTTCGTGCGCGGCATGCATGTCCACCACGATCAGGCCTTCGGCATTCTCGGCCAGGATGTAGATGCCGTGCAGTTGCGCCACGGCATAGCCGAGCGGCGGCACGCCACTGTCTGCGGCGGTGGGCGGCAGGCCGGTGCCGGAGACCACCGGCACATCGCCCGACGGCTGCGCGGCGCTGCCGGGCGGCGCATACAGCGCGCTGTAGGCCGCGCGGGCCTCGTCCACGCGCAGGCCCAATGGCGCTTGCGATGGCCGCCAGTTGGCATAGCCCGCCGAGCCACCACCACTGCCCGCAGCAGAGCCATAACTGGCGCCACCGCCACCGCCGACGTTGCCCGGCGCAGCCGGCGCAACCAGGGCGTCACCCGCCGCATCGCTGCCGATGCTGCCGGGCGTGGTGCCGGCGCGCGTCTGCGCCAGCGCGTCCTGCAAGGTGCGGTAGACGAAATCGTGGATCAGCCGCGCCTCGCGGAAGCGCACCTCGTGCTTGGCCGGATGCACGTTGACGTCCACCCGCGCCGGGTCCAGTTCCAGGAACAACACGTAGGCCGGCTGGCGCCCATGGAACAGCACATCGCCATAGGCCATCTTGACCGCATGCGCCACGCTGCGGTCGCGCACCGAGCGACCGTTGACGTAGAGATATTGCTGGTCGGTACTGGCACGCGAGTAATGCGGCTGCGCCACCCAGCCGTGCAGGCGCAGCCCGGCGCCGCTGTGATCCACCCGCAGCGCCTGGCGCGCGAAATCCTCGCCCAGCGTTTCGCCCAGCCGCGCATCCGAATACAGATCGCCCGGCTTGTAACGGCGCGAAGGCTTGCCGTTGTGCGAGACGCGCAATTCCACGTCCGGCCGCGCCAGCGCCAGCGAACGCAGCCACTCTTCGATATGCCCAAGCTCGGTGCGTTCGGCACGCAGGAACTTGCGCCGCGCCGGCACGTTGAAGAACAGCTCGCGCACTTCCACCGTGGTGCCTGGCGCGTGCGCCTGCGGCGTCACCTCGCCCAGGCGCCCGCCCTCGATCTGCAGCGCCGAGCCATGTTCGGCATCGTGGCGGCGCGAGACCAGGGTAAAGCGGCTGACCGAGGCGATCGACGGCAACGCTTCGCCGCGGAAACCCAGCGTGGCGACGGTTTCCAGATCGTCCAGCGAGGCGATCTTGCTGGTGGCATGCCGCGACACCGCCAGCGGAAGCTCGTCCGGCGTGATGCCGCCGCCGTTGTCGCGGATACGGATCAGGCGCACGCCGCCTTCTTCCAGATCGATGTCCACGCGGGTGGCGCCGGCATCGAGTGCGTTCTCGACCAGCTCCTTGACCACTGAGGCAGGCCGCTCGACGACCTCGCCGGCAGCGATCTGGTTGATGAGGATCTCCGGCAGCTGACGGATCGCCATCAGCGCGCACTCCGGCATGGGACGCGCGGCATGCGGAACTTCGGGGGTAGCACGAACAAGACAGACCTCGGCACGGCAACCCGGCGGCGCACAGGCGCCGGCATCTCGGGAATCAGTGCCGAATGATAGCCGAGCGTGTCAGCGGCTGCCGCCGGCCACGGTGCCTGCAGCAGTGTCAGCCTCGGCCTGCGCGCGTGCCGCGAACAAGGTGCCCGGTGGCGGCTGGCGGGTGAAGAAGGTATCGATGCCATCCAGCACTGCGGCGGCAATCTTGCGCTGGTAGGCCGGATCGATCAGGCGGCGCTCTTCGTCCGGGTTGGAGATGAAGGCCGTCTCCACCAGCATCGCCGGCATGTCCGAGGTGCGCAGCACTGCGAAATTGGCGCGCTCCAGCTGCGGTTTGTGATTGTTGCCGATGCGCTTCAGCCCACCCAACACATGCCCGGCCGCGTCTTCGGAGGCCTTCATGTGGCCGCTCTGTGCAAGATCCAGCAACACGTTGGCCAGGGTGCTTTCGGTCTGCTGCAGGCGCACGCCGCCGACCAGATCGGCGGCATTTTCCTTGTCGGCCAGCCAGCGCGCGCGTTGCGAGGATGCACCCTTGGTGGAGAGTACATACACCGACGAGCCGGTCGCGCTGCGGTTTTCCGCTGCGTCGGCGTGGATCGAGATGAAGATGTCGGCCTTGGCGGCACGCGCCTTCTGCGCGCGCATCGGCAGGGGAATGAACACGTCGCTATCGCGCGTCAAAAAGGCCTTCATGCCGGGCGTGGCGTTGATCTGGCGCGCCAGCTCACGGCCGACGGCCAGGGTGACGTCTTTTTCGCGCTTGCCCGTCGGCCCGGTGGCACCCGGATCCTGGCCACCGTGACCGGGGTCAATGGCGACAATCAACGGCCGCATGCCAGGTGCCATCTTGACCCGCGACGCTTCGCTGGGCAGCAGCGGACGCGGAGGTGCATCGTCGTCTGTACTGGCAACGGCTGCGCCCGAAGCGAGGCCACCAGCGGTCGCGGTGGGTGCGCTCCCGCCATTGAGAATCGCCGCCGCCGTCGCGCCGCCCGTGCCGACCACACCGGAAGACGCCGCCGCCGCCGTGCCCGGCCGCGGCGTCGGCACGCCGGTCGCCACCGTGGTGGGAACGGCAGCTGGCGTGACGGTCGGCATGGCCGATGCGGGAACCGCCGCTGCGACCGGAGCGGGAGCAGGTGTGGGAGCAGTGGTCGGTGCGGGAGCTGGCAAAGCGGCCGAGGACGCACGCTGCGCGGACGCAGCCAACGCCGCCGTGGCGCGCGCCGCTTCGGTCTGTGCGTTGAGCGGGCGCGGTGGCGGCAGCGCACCCGCCGTGCCGGTCGCGGCGGCGGCCATTGCAGGTGCCGGCATCGGATCGCCCGGCCACTCGATCACCAATGTCGAAGCGCTGCCCAGGGTCTGCATCTGCGGCTTCAACGCGGTCACTGGGCTGGCCAGTTCGAACACCACGCGAAACGTCCCCGGCACTGGCTGACCCGTGCGCACCGACGTCACCAGGCCAGTGGCAGTTGGCAGTGTGAGGCCACGCGCCGCCGACGAATCCGGAAAGTCCACCACCAGGCGGTTCGGGTTGGCCAGCGACAAAGTCTTGAAACCACCGCTACCGGCGAGCTGGATCTCGGCCCGCGTGCCGGTGGCGCCAGTGGTCACGCCGACCGTCTTGATTTCGCCAGCCCAACCAGCAAAAACCGCCAGGCTGAGGCTGGCGGTCAGGGCGGAACGACAGAGTTGGCGGATCCCCGGTGTCATGGCGCTGGATTCAATCATCCATGCCTGTGAATTGCAAGGTGATTTCCCTTAATAATCCGCAACCTGGCGTTCATTCTTCCTGTTCGCCGGCAAAAAGGGGCTGCAACTCGACGTGATCGGCCAGCGCCCGCAACCAGTCGTGCCCGGTTGCGCTGCGACCGAGCAGACGCACGCGACGCCCTTCACCATCCACCGCCAATTCCACGTCTAGATCCACTGGTGGCAGCGCGCCCGCGCCGCGCTCGGGCCATTCGATCAACCACAGGCTGGCGCTGCCCTCGTCCAGGCCGAGAAAATCCAGTTCGCCCGCGTTGCCGATGCGGTACAGATCCAGATGCCAGGCTTCGTCGCCGGTGGCTAGCGGATAGCGCTCGATCAGCGTGTAGGTGGGGCTGCGGATGGGGCCGGTGACACCGAGCGCGCGCAGCAAGGCGCGCGCCAGGGTGGATTTGCCGGCGCCCAGGTCGCCATGCAGCTGCACCACCGCCGTGGCGGGCCGCACCGCCGCCAGCGCACGACCGAGGGTTTCGCTGGCGTCGGCGTCGATCAGGTAGGCATCGAGCTGGGTCATGGGTGGGTTCCGGAGTTGGCAAGGCGGCGCAGCGACAGCAGCAGGTCGGTCGGCAACAGTCCGCGTTCGCCATCGCAGGCGGCCGCATCGCCAGCGCAGCCGTGCAGCAAGGCACCCAGGCTGGCAGCATCGAAGGCCGACCACCCCTGCCCCAGCAAGGCGGCAATCACACCGGTCAACAGATCGCCCATGCCACCGACCGCCATGCCGGGATTGCCGGCGTCGATGATGCGCGGCACGGCATGCGGCGCAGCCACCACGCTGCCGGCCCCCTTGAGCACCACCACCGCCTCGTAGCGCTGTGCCAGCGCGGCGGCCGCAGCCAGGCGGTCGCGCTGGATGTCCCCGGCCGACACCCCGAGCAGGCGCCCGGCCTCGCCAGGATGCGGGGTGAGCACGCGCGGGCCGCGCGCAGGCAACGGATTGCCGGCCAGCAAATTCAGCGCATCGGCATCGATGACCAGTGGCGTGTCGGACGCCAGTGCGGCCTGCCACAAGCCCTGTGCCCAGGCGTCCTGGCCCAGCCCCGGCCCAAGCGCGATCACATCGGCGGCCTCGGCGAGGGCGGCGATCTCGTCGCCAGCCTGCACCGCGCGTGCCATCGCCTCGGGACAACGCGCCAGCAGCGGCGCGACATGCTCGGCCCGCGTGGCCACCTGCACCAGCCCGGCACCGCTACGCAGCGCCGCCTCGGCGGTCAACAGGATGGCGCCACCACTGCCGAGATTGCCGCCAATGCACAGCACCCGCCCGGACTCGCCCTTGTGGGTGTTGCGCCGCCGTGGGCGCAATTGCGCAGCCAGTGCTCCGCTCTCCCAGCCGTGCGCGGCAGGCGCCAGCCCATCGAATGCGTCGAGCGGCAGGTCCAGCGATGCGATGCCGCGCTCGCCGGAAGACTCCAGCGCATCGCCGGTATACAGGCCGACGTGCGGCACGATGAATTGCAGGGTGGCCTCCGCACGCACGGCGGTTCCGAAGGCCACGCCGTGATCGGCATCGATGCCGCTGGGCACATCCAGCGCCAGGACCGGGCGACCGGCCGCATTGATGGCCTCGATCAGCGCGGTGGTTGGCGTCTCCGGTGCCCGATTCAGGCCGATCCCGAACAGCGCATCGACGATCACATCGGCCTGCGCCAGTGGGTACGGAAACAGGTCGATGGCACCGCCCACCGCCAGATAGTCGGTGCAGGCGCGCTGTGCCAGGACCGAGCCAGGCCCGTGTCCGGGCAGATGCACCACCCGCACCTGGCGCCCGGCCCGCTGCGCCAGCCGCGCCAGCACATAGCCATCGCCACCATTGTTGCCGGTGCCGCATACCACCACGATGCGGCGCGCCTGCGGCCAGCGTTCCAGCAGCCACTGCCAGGCGGCCTGGCCGGCGCGTTGCATCAGCGTGTAGCCATCGCCACCGAGCAGCGTGGTGGCCCGCGCATCGAGCGTGCGCGCGGCAGCGGTATCGTAAAGAGCAAGCGGTGCGTACATGCCGGGAATTCTATACTTGTCGCCATGTCTGCAGTCCTCGCCCGCCCCGACCCTACCGATGCTGCTGCGCGCATCCGCGTGCTTGCGCGCGAAGCGGGCTTTCAACGCTGCGGCATCACCGGCATCGAACTGGGCGAAGACGAAGCGCATCTGCGCAGCTGGCTGGCAGAAGGCCTGTACGGCACGATGCACTGGATGGCCCAGCACGGCGACAAGCGCTCGCGCCCGCAGGAGCTGGTGCCGGGCACCTTGCGGGTGTTGTCGGTGGGCATGGATTACGGCCGCAAGGACGACACCGAGGCCTGGAACACCTTGCACGATGGCACCCGCGCCTATGTGGCGCGCTACGCCCTGGGACGCGACTACCACAAGCTGATGCGCAACCGGCTGCAGAAGCTGGCTGAGCGCATCCAGGGCGAGATCGGCACCTTTGGTTACCGCGTGTTCGTGGATTCCGCGCCGGTACTGGAACGTGCGCTGGCGCGCAACGCCGGGCTGGGCTGGATCGGCAAACACACCTGCCTGATCGATCGCAATGGCGGCTCGTGGTTTTTCCTGGGCGAGATCTACCTGGACCTGCCGCTGCCGATCGACACCCCGGCCACCGCGCATTGCGGGACCTGCACGCGCTGCATCGACATCTGCCCCACCCAGGCCATCATCGCCCCCTACCGGCTGGATGCACGCCGCTGCATCGCCTACCTCACCATCGAACACGACGGCGCCATTCCCGAAGACATGCGCAAGCCGATCGGCAACCGCATCTTCGGTTGCGACGACTGCCAGCTGATCTGCCCCTGGAACAAGTTCGCCAAGCGTACCGACGAAGCCGACTTCCGCGCCCGCAACGACCTGGATGTGGCCACGCTGCCACAGTTGTTCGCCTGGGACCAGGACGAGTTCCTGCAGCGCACCGAGGGCAGCCCGATCCGCCGCAGCGGACACGAACGCTGGCTGCGCAACATCGCGGTGGGCCTGGGCAATGCACCCGGCACGCTGGAGGTACTGGCCGCATTGGAAGCGCGCCGGCACGATGAGTCCGAGCTGGTGCGCGAACACGTCGGCTGGGCGCTGGCCCAGCACGGCCTTTGACCGACCGCCACTGGCTGCGCCACAGCCAGTGGCGGGCACCGCGCCGTGCGCAATGGGCCATCGCGGCCATCGCGGCCCCTTCGCGTCCCGGCAGCCGATCACCCAGGATCTTCGCCGCTGCGGGATAATGCGGCGATGGCCGAACGCACCCAACAGATCCTCACCCCCAGCCAGCTCAACACGCTGGCGCGTGACATGCTCGAAGGCAGCTTCCCGCTGGTCTGGGTGGAAGCCGAACTGAGCAGCGTCACCCGTCCGTCGTCGGGGCATCTGTACTTCACCCTCAAGGATGCGCGCGCGCAGATCCGCTGCGCGATGTTCAAACCCAAGAGCACCTGGCTGAAATTCCAGCCCCGCGAAGGCCTGCGCGTGCTCGCGCGCGGCCGGCTCACCTTGTACGAGGCGCGTGGCGACTACCAGTTGGTCCTTGACCACATGGAAGAGGCCGGCGAAGGCGCGCTGCGCCGTGCCTTCGACGCGCTACGGGCACGGCTGGCCGCCGAAGGCCTGTTCGATGCCGAGCGCAAGCAGCCGCTGCCCGCGCATGTGCGCCGGCTGGCGATGATTACCTCGCCCAGTGGTGCGGCAGTACGCGATGTGCTCAGCGTGCTTGCACGGCGCTTCCCGTTGCTGGAGGTGGACCTGCTGCCGTCGCTGGTGCAGGGCGAGAGCGCCGCCGCGCAGATCACCGCGTTGTTGCAGCGCGCCGATGCGTCCGGGCGCTACGACGTCATCCTCATCACCCGCGGCGGTGGCTCGCTGGAAGACCTGTGGGCCTTCAACGACGAAGCGCTGGCGCGCGCGATTGCTGCCGCACAGACGCCTATCGTGTCGGCGGTGGGTCACGAGACCGACTTCAGCCTCAGCGATTTCGTCGCCGACGTGCGTGCGCCCACGCCCTCGGTGGCGGCCGAACTGCTGGTGCCCGATCAGCGCGAACTATTGGCGCGGGTCCGTCGCGCACGCACGCGCCTTGCCCAGCTGCAGCAGCACGTCTTGGGCAACGCGATGCAGCGGGCCGACCGGCTGGCCTTGCGCCTGCGTGCACAGAGCCCGCAGGCGCGCCTGCAGCTGCTGCATCGCCGCCAGGAAGACGCCGCACGCCGCTTGCACGGGCGCATGACCCACCTGCTGGAACGCCTGCAGGCACGCCTGCAACGCGCGCAGACGCACCTGCAGGCGCATACGCCGCAGCGCAATCTGGCCAGCCTGCAGCAGCGCCTGCGCGCCCTGCATCCACAGGCCGCCATGCAACGGCGCCTGCAGCACGATCGACTGCGCTTGCGCGGCGTGGTGCGCTCGCTGGAAGCGGTGAGCCCGCTGGCCACCGTGGCACGCGGTTATGCCATCCTGACGCGCCCGGCAGACGGGCAGGTGATCCGCAGCGCTTCCGAGGTCGCCCCGGGCGAGCGCCTGCGTGCGCAGCTGGCCGACGGCAACATCGAGGTGCGCGTGGAGTCCGGCGAGGACTAACAGCGGCGTGCAGCCGCCCGGCTTATGCCTGGTTCTGATTCAGCTCCGCGCAGGCAGCTGCGCCGCATGCTGCCACCCTTGCAGCAGCAGATGGGCCAGGATCACCGGATCATGATCGAAGTGGTGACCGCCCGGTCGCGCCACCACCGCCACCCCATGCGCGCGCAGCTCAGGGCACAAGCTGTCCTTTTCCTCGGTGCCATAGATGCATTGCACGCGCTGCATGTCGAGCGCCTGCAATGCCGGCTCCACATCGCGTTCGGCATCGTTGTGCCAGCCCAGCCAACCGCCCACGCGCACCTTGAAATCGGCCTGGTGGCCCAGGCCGAGCAGGCTGACGAACTGCACCGAAGCGCGCTGCTGCGGCGACAACTGCGGATAGGCGAACGGCAGCACGTCGGCACCGAACGAATAGCCAACCAGCGCCACCTGCCGGACATGCCAGCGCTGCCGGTAGGTGGCGATGACCCGGTCCAGATCCGCGCCGATCTGCTGTGGCGTGCGGCTGGCCCAGAAGTAGCGCAGGCTGTTCCAGCCCACCACCGAGACGCCCTGCTGCTGCAACTGCGCGGCAATGCCCTTGTCCAGTTCGCGCCAGCCGCCGTCGCCGGACAGCATCACCACCAGGCGATCGCTGCCGGGCGCATGCAGTTCCACCAACGGCAGATCGCCCAGGCCTTGCGCCTGCGCGGCCTGGAAATGGCCGCGCGTGGCGGCGGCGATCTGCAGCGGGCCGGCATCATCGACCAGGTCGTCCAGGAACCCCTGATTGGCACTGGGCACATTACGCGAGCAGGCCAGCCCGGCATCGGTGCTGCCGGTATCGGCCACCACCGCGCCGCCGAGCACATCCGGCGCTGCCGATGCCAGCGCCTGCCGCGCCAGCACCGCACCATCGCCCTGCCCCACCAGTACCGGCGGCAGGAAGGCATCCACATGCTCGGCGCGCAGCAGTTTCTTGCCCAGGCGCTCGGCGTCGTCGGCGAGCGAACTGCAGGCCGCCTGGCGTGCACGCAAGCGTTCGCGATAGCGCGCGGTATCGATCACCGCCACCAACGCGCCATCGTTGCTCAGCATCTCGGCCAGTTGCTGCGTCTGTTCGGGGTGGCCGCTATCGGGCAGCAACACCACCATCGCCTTGGGCGTGCCCTCGGGGCGGATCACTTCCACCGAACGGTAGTGGCCGGCGATATTGCCAGCCTGCAGGTGCCGCGCCACGGCGTAGCCGCTGCCGACGACCAGCAGGATCGCCGTGCCCCAACGAAACAGTTTGATCCCCATGCCCATCGCGACTGTCCTTCAAAACACGCGTTATTCCACCACACCGGCACCTGCCGGTTTCAGGCGCCTGCACACTGTGTTCACTGCGGTTAAGCCAGTGGGCGCAGGGCCGACCGCTGGTCGGACCTGGCCTGCGGCGTTCATGCCCTGGAAACACGTCATGACCGATGCGGTTTGCAGCGGCGGTGCCGCTTAGATCCCGCGTGCCACCCGAAAGCCGATACGTGCGCTGGTGGTGTCCGAGTCCTGCGACTGTCGCCAGGCCGCGCGCGTCTGATGCGGCGAATTGGACCAGCTGCCGCCGCGGATCATGCGCTGCCGGCAGCCCGGGTTGAACCAGGCCGCACCATCGGCCGGTGCGCGGCGATAGCTGGCGTGCCAGCAATCGGCCACCCATTCGCTCAGGTTGCCCCCCATGTCGTGCAGGCCCCAGGCATTGGCGCGAAAGCTGCCTGCCGGTGCCGGCCCCCAGAAGCCGTCGCCGTAGCCGATAAATCCGTTGTTCCAGTGCCGGCCACTGCGCGAGACATCGTTGCCGCCGGTGAAGTTACCGGCATCGCGCGGTGGCGAGCCGGCGTTGCCCCAGGGGTAACGCCCGGTGGTGCCGGCCCGCACCGTGTATTCGAATTCGGCCTCGCTGGGCACGTGGTAGTGGCGGCCGGTCTGTTCCGACAACCACGCCGCATACGCTTCGGCATCACGGACGCTGACATGCATCACCGGGCTGTTGGGCGCGGCCTGCGCGCCGTTGTAGTCGGACTGCCAGTCCACGCCGCTGCGGCGGATGAAATTGCCGCTGCGCTCGTCGT
This sequence comes from Xanthomonas cucurbitae, assembly GCF_002939885.1. GTDB lineage: Bacteria > Pseudomonadota > Gammaproteobacteria > Xanthomonadales > Xanthomonadaceae > Xanthomonas > Xanthomonas cucurbitae. The sequence goes on along the minus strand of NZ_MDED01000013.1, from coordinate 18,770 downwards.
ACACCACCGAGTGCCCGCGCCGGGTGGCGCGCGGGCGGGCACCGGTGGCTTCGACGAACTGGCCGAACTCGGCCACCGTCACCTCGGTGATCGACAGCGCAAAGCCACGCGCGAAGCGCACGTAGTGCGCCGGGCGCTCGTTGTCGGACGCGCCGGGCTCGGCGTCGCCCGCCCCCATCTGGAACGCGCCATGCGGCACCACGATCATCTGCGGGCCACGCCCGCCCAGCGTGAGCCCGTCGGTGAACACCTGCCCGGGGCGAAAGCTGCCGTAGTGGGTGGCCAGTTCCAGCCGGCGGCGCAGGTCGCCGGCCAGCGCATCGCCAGGGTCGGCAATGCGCAGCAATTCGGCCAGTTTTTCGCCGGCCGCCTTGAGCCCACGCGGCGAGGTCAGGTCGTGCAGGCCGGCATCGTGCAGGCCGGCAATCTGCCCGCGCCGCAGGCGTTCGATGCGCGCGCGTGCATCGGCAATGGTGGGCGCACGCTCGCGCACCTGCGCGGCCATCTGCAGCCAGTAACGCGCGCCGATGAAATCGCTGAGGGCGGCAGCGCGCTCGGCACGCTCCAGCAGCGCGCTTTCCACTGCCGCCAGGCCCTGGCGGGTGCGCGGATCGTCCGGGTCCAGCTGCGCGGCATCGCGGAAATTCGCCAGCGCGCCATTGCCGTCTTCGCCCAGCCGACCCGCGCGCAGGTCGTCCTCGCCGGCGCGATTGAAACCGAGCACGCGCTCGGCGGTTTCCACCTCGCGCTGCAAGCTACGCACCTTCGGGTCCTGCGGCGCCAGCGCCATCGCCACCGCAGCCAGCTCGCGCGCCTGCTCCAGCGCATCGTGCTGGCGATCGCTCTGCGCAATCAACGCCTGGCCGCGCTCGATCAACCGCGCGCGCGCCTGGTCCAGACCGCGTCGGCTGGCCGCATCCTTGCCGCCGGCGCGCTGTTCGATGGCCAGATACAAGGGGATCGCGTCATCCGCATCGCGATACAGGCGGCCGTCCTGCAGCGCCTGTCCGGCGCGCTTGCGCGCTTGCGCCAACGGCTCATCGCCCAGATCCACCGCCGGCGGCTGCCACTGCGCGATGGTCTCGGCGGACTCTTCGCCACCGATGGAGACATTCGGCCTGCTCGGGGTCGCCGCAGCAGCCGGTGGCGGCGTTGCGGCTGGTACCGGGGCCGGGGCCGGTGCGCGCGAACAGCCGCACAGGCCCAGGGCGACCAGTGCCCCCATCGCGATCCGCTTGCCACACTTGCCCACCACCTGCTCCCTTCCAGTACTCTGCCGCACGACAGGCGATCGCGACGTTAGGCTATTCTGCGCGCTCTGCGCAAACCCTGGCTGTCGACGGAAATCACGTGCCCCACTGGATCACCCACCCCTCCGAGTTGAGCGAACGCCTGCAGGCATCGCGCCCTTCGCGTATCGGCCTGGATACCGAATTCATTCGCGAACGCACCTACTGGCCGCAACTGGCGCTGGTGCAGATGGCCGTCGGCGAGGAGATCCTGCTAATCGACCCACTGATCCCCGGCATGAACGAAGCGCTCGCTGCCTGGTTGACCGCCACCGACATCGTCAAGGTGATGCACAGCGCCAGCGAGGACCTGGTCACCTTCAAGTGCGCCTGCGGTGTGTTGCCGCGACCGCTGTTCGACACCCAGATCGCCGCGGCGATGGCCGGGGTGGGCGGCGGCATGGGCTACCAGAAGCTGGTGCAGGAAATCACCGGCACGCTGCTGACCAAGGGCGAGACGCGCTCGGACTGGATGCGTCGGCCGCTATCGCCCTCTCAACTGGAGTACGCCGCCGACGATGTACGTTATCTGTTCGCCATCCACGACGACCTCACGCGCCGTCTCACCGAACAGCACCGCCTGGGCTGGCTGGACGAAGATGCCGAACGCCTGCTCGCCACGGTCGAGCACGATGACGGCGAGCGCTGGCCGCATGTGAGCCTGCGCACCGCGCAGTTCCTGGAACCTGCCGCGCAACGCCGGCTGCTGCGGTTGCTGCGCTGGCGCGACCTGCAGGCACGCCAGAGCGACCGCCCGCGTAGCTGGATACTGGACAACGAGCTGGCCAGCCAGCTGGCCCGCTTTCCGCCGGCCGATCTGGAGGCGCTACAGCAACAGTTCGACAAGTTCCCCAAGGCGCCGCGCAAGCTGATCAACGCGGTATGGGACGCGCTCCACACGCCGCTGTCCGACGAAGACCACGCCCCACTGGCGCAGGCCGCCACCGACGGCAACAAGGCCGTGCTCAAGCGGCTGCAGGAAGCGGTGGCGCAACGCAGCCGCGAGCTCGGCTTGCCAGACGGCCTGCTGGCTTCGCGCCGCCACCTGGAAACCCTGATCGAGCAACACAGCTGGCCCACTGCGCTGGGCCAGTGGCGTCGCGCGCTGCTGGAAGCCCAGCTGCTGCCATTGCTGGGCGACAACCCGGCAGCATGATCGGTGCTACGTACCACGACCTAGGCGGGTGTGGCGGCATCACCGCTGCACCGCCCGGCGCGCCAGAGTGTGCTGGATGCGATCCATTCCGACGCCAGCAGACACGCACTGCAGCTCACACGGCGTCTTGGCGCCAGACTCACCTGTCTTGCGTATTGGCCGAACAGGTCCGCAACGACACCACGAAAGCCATCCAACACGGCCTGTAACGCACCGCAGCCAGGTCAGAACCTTGGCCTGCCCGGACCGCATGTCATAATGACGCACGCCCGACGGCGGCGTCTCCACTCCCTATTCCGAGGCCATACCTCTGTGAGCAATACTTCTTCGAAACTGGATTCCATCGCGCAAGCCAAAGCCAAGCTGCTGGACGAGCTGCAGAAGCTGGAAGAACAGGAGAAAACCGAGCGCGCCAGCGAGGCATCCTCTGCGCATGCCACCATCGTTTCCCTGATGGAGCAGTTCGCCGGCCACTTCAACACCAAGCAGCGCAACGATATCGCCGCCTACCTGGGAAGTGCCCCCGCGCGCCGGGAAGTGGTCAAGAGCGGCCGTAGCGAAGTGAAGCCGAAGTACCAGCTGCCGCACACCGGCGAGACCTGGTCGGGCCGTGGCCGCACCCCCAAGGCCTTCGCTGCCTGGGAAGGCTCGGTGGCGTACAAGGAATGGAAGGCCAAGCACCCGGACCTCAAGTTCCCGCTGGTCAGCGAATAAGGCCGGCACCATCGCGCCCTGCGGCGCGATCGGTGGCGACCGGCTTGGCGAACCGCCTGGCATGCGGGTAGAATCGCGACACGTGGGGCGGTAGCTCAGCTGGGAGAGCGTCGCGTTCGCATCGCGAAGGTCGAGGGTTCGATCCCCTTCCGCTCCACCATCTTGCCGTCCTAGACGGTGCAAACGAGGCCGGAAAGCCATGCAAAACAAGGCTTTCCGGCCTTTTTTGTTTCCAGGGCAGTCTAGCCGAGACCGCGCAAATCCGGCGGTAGCTGGCGGTAATTTTGGCGGTAGCTGGGGGTATCCCCTCCCCTGCTCATCGTCGAAAAAACCAGGTCAGATTCACTTTGAAAGCCAAGCTGACCCCGTTTACAGCACCGGCAGCAAACAAACACTGCCGGCTGTCGATCAAGGCGATGCATGCGCCAGAAAACGGTCGAAATCGCCGATATCCAGGCTTCCCCAACCCGATGCAAAATCCCAACCGCTGACGGCCGTGTAGCCATCGCCATACAAGCCATTCGTGCCGACAAGCACATCGTGTCCGCGTTGTGCCTGGCTGCGCTGATCGGCATAGCGATAGATCTGCGGGCCGATAAAACCCAGGTTCGGATGCGATTGCAGCAGACGCGCGACATAGCCGGCGAAGGTCGGCGCAGATGCGCTTGTACCCCACACGTACCAAGGTGCTTCGTTACCTTGGGCATCGCTGCTCAGGATCTGCGCGCTGCTCGAGAACGCGCCGTTGAAACTGACGTCCGGCACTGCACGACGCCCGGAACTCACCTGACCGGCGATCATGCTCTTCTGCCATTGCGGCGCAGCGCCGAGCCTGCTCGCACCGCCCTGTGAGATCTGGCTGCCAACACCCGCATTCCAGACGTGTTCGGCCACGTAAGTTCCTGGGCTGCCGACCTTGGTCTGCAACTCGGTGGCACCAACGGCGATGGCATATGGATCCGATGCGGGGAACGCAACCTGCCGCTGCTGCGGGCGACCCTTCAGGCTGTCGTAGTAAGGCGCGTTGGCGCGTGCACTCAGCGGTTGATAGATGCCATCGTCACCGCTGGAAATCAGGAAATTCTGTCCCTGCCGCACTGCCTTTGACAGGCTTGCATCCATCGCCTGGAACACCGCCTCGTTGATATCAGTCTCCGCAGCACCGATGGACATACTGACCACACGCGCGAGGTTGTCGTCGCTGGCGCGCGTCATGCCATCGACCAAACTCTTGAAGGTGAAGTCCGGCACATTATAAATAAGCAGGCGCTTCAATCCGCCAGCGCTACCCAGTAGCAACTGGGTATCCATATTCCATTCCACCTCGTCGTTGACCACGCCATAGCCTTGCGCTGCAGGATCACCTACCGTAATCACCGTGACCGGTGTATGCAGGCCATGCAACGCCTGGAAATGCTGCAGACGAACCAGTGTTGTTTGCAAATTCCCCACAGCGATCACCGCACCCACCACGTCGCTGGCCGGTGCCAGCGCATTGGCGCCATACGCACTGTTGAGTTCTTCCACACTGTGCCGCACCACCTCCGAAGCCGCCGCTGCAGGTGCGGCTGCGACCATGGTCCGCAGCATCGCATCAGCACTCTGCGCATCAGCACTCGGTACCGCGCGCCGTGGTGGCCGGGCAAGGCTCAGATTATCCAGCCCCAACACGCCCTGGACGGTGTCACGCAATGCTGCAGGCAGCTGAATCGGGTTCTGATTGAAGTAGACCGCACGTCCGTCGAGGCTACCCGAACGCAATGTCACCCCAAATGCAGACTGCAATGCCGCCACCGTACTGCCCACTTGCAACAGGCGACCATCGGAGACGGCCTGCACGTCGGTAATGCCATACTTGAGGAAGTATTGCTTGATCTGCGCGATGTCGCTGGCAGCCCCCTGGGTGCCCCTGTCCAGGGTGGCACGCAACATCGGGTCGGCAGAATCATGTGTCAACCATCGATCGATCGCCGTATGTTGCGCTGCTGCATCCAGGCGCGGCTTGAGCACGAGCGTGACCTGCAACCTGCTTTCTGGCGCCATTGGCGCACTGGAAGACACTCTGGAAGACACATCCAGCGGATGCAGATCCAGGTTCGCCGCGCACACGCTACTGGTGCTACACACCGTTACAACCGATGCCAGCAACGCCATGCTCAAAGGGGTTCGCATCATTGAATGTCTGCCGCACAGTCGTGGAAGGTCCGCCAATTGTTACGAGCAGGTATAACCGTTGATCCCGCTCAATGCGAAGTTGTTTAGCGCATAACGAGAAAGCGCGACGCACATGCGACACCCCCGACGTCAAGCGTGTCAACCAGCATCCGTGCCAGCAACCTAGCATGACGTCGCATGGGAAAACCGCTGAAAAGCCAACCTGGCACAGCCCTCTCCCTAAAACGTGGTGATACCTCAGAACGTGACCTTTTTATTTGTCCGCCTGTAAATCACTCTGACCCCTTTTGCCCTTATTTGTCCGCCTGTAAATCACTCTGACCCCTTTTGCCCCTCAACCGATTGGCCTGCTACCCATTGCTTGGTGCAGTAAGACAAACGACTCGCGAGCACGCACAAGCCCTAGCCTTATTTCGGTGATGGAGTCCACGGACTTATCCATGTAGAAGGCCACATCGTCAGGCGATCCGATCATGCCTTCCAGCACCTCAAGCTGAGTCCCCGCAATGAGTGGGTTCGCCAACTTGCCGTAACTCAGGGAATCTGCAAGGCTCTTGAGGCAGATTGCAATAAAGTAGGTTTTTTCTGCGGCATCGGCTCCCACTTCAGCTGCGACGAAATCAGCTTTGGCTTTCACTGCTGAAGCAAGCGCCTCCACGGCATTGATACTTTGGCGAAACCGCCAGAAACTCCACAGGTACCGCGCAAGCCAAAGACCCGCTGCACATACCGCGACCATTCCTATGAACTCAAGCATTGCGCCTCCTGCGGCAACGGTATCTGTATCGTTTCGGTGGCTACTGCTGACTAGGCGAACCTGTGCACTGGAACTCAACGGTCACTCGCCTTGATCCGCAGTTTCCGAATCCTCGGCGCGACAGGCATTCGGTACTCTGAGACCCGAATGGCTCCGCTCCTTTATAACCCCAGTTCCGGCACTTCTGCTCGGCTAGATGGATTGCCTGCTGCTCGCTTAGATCAGTGCGCTGGAATTCATTGCGCTCATACGAAAGCGCAATCACACCATCTGCGCGGCTCATTTTGGTTGGCAGCCAGTCGGCGTGAGTGGCACATGCGCCGACAAGCAGCACGACGGCCGCCGCACCGCAAAACTTCAATTTCATGGTGAACCCCCTTGGCATTCGGACCTCAGTTGTACAGGGCAGTCGCAGAGCTGTCCGAGCGCTCCACCAAGGAATGATAGAAGAGCCAGACATTAATGTCACTCATAGAGGGTGTCCTCATAGGGCGTGGCCCGATAGAGGTTGCCACCGCATCGTTCTCACATGCCAGAGAAAGCGATGCCAACCGATCCCCGTGTCCTGTTTGGGCTGCGACTTGCCGAGGTCCGCAAGACCAAGGGACTCTCCCAGGAACGTCTTGCCTTGGAGAGCGGGTTGGCGCGCAGCTACCTGGGCGGCGTCGAGCGCGGGCAGCGCAACATTGCGCTGTTGAACATCTACCGCCTTGCTGAGGCGCTGGGCGTGCATCCAACTTCGTTGCTAGAACCCCCATCTTCCAGATCAGCCCCGGATGAACAACCTACTGAGAGATCACAGCTGGTGGCCTAGGCGCCAGAATCACCGAAGTCTGCAAGTGGTTGATCCCTGGTGACCCCGGCCCGATTCGAACGGGCGACCTTCCCCTTAGGAGGGGGACGCTCTATCCAGCTGAGCTACGGGGCCAAGGCGCGCATTGTCGCATGTTCAGCCAGCTTGCCAAGCGGGCGGGCGGTGGGTGGAGCCTGCTAAAATCGCCGGCTAGCCGTTGCCGACAGGTCTTGCCTGCACTGCGGCCGTCCCGTTCCGACTTCCAGGAGATTTCATGTCCGCTGACCTGCTCAAGGCGCTCGACCTCGCCGCGTCCAATTCCGGCACCTACCTCGGCAAGGCGACCTGGTCGCAGGCCACCGGTGTCGGCGTGCTGCAGCCGCTCAATCCGACCACCAACGCCGTCATCGCCGATGTGCAGGCGACCACGCCGGACGATTACGAGCTGATCATCCAGCGCGCGCAGGCGGCCTTCAAGGTATGGCGCACCACGCCGGCGCCGCGTCGCGGCGAGGCGGTACGCCTGTGTGGCGAGGCGCTGCGTGCGCACAAGGATGCGCTCGGTTCGCTGGTGGCGCTGGAAATGGGCAAGAGCAAGCCCGAAGGCGATGGCGAAGTGCAGGAGATGATCGACATCGCCGATTTCGCCGTGGGCCAAAGCCGCATGCTCTATGGCTACACCATGCATTCGGAGCGCCCTGGCCACCGCATGTACGAGCAATACCAGCCGCTGGGGCTGGTGGGCATCATCAGCGCGTTCAACTTCCCGGTGGCGGTGTGGGCGTGGAATGCATTTTTGGCGGCGATCTGTGGCGATATCTGTATCTGGAAGCCGTCCAACAAGACACCGTTGACCGCGATCGCGACGATGAAGATCTGCAATGCGGCATTGAAGGATGCCGGCTTCCCGGACATCTTCTTCCTGGTCAACGATGCCGGCACCGCGTTGTCGGAGAAGTTGGTCCAAGACAAGCGCATCCCGCTCATCAGCTTCACCGGCTCCACCCAGATCGGCCGCGTGGTGGCCGAGAAAGTGGCTCACCGCCTGGGCCGTTGCCTGCTGGAACTGGGCGGCAACAATGCCATCATCCTGGACGAGACCGCCGACCTGAAACTGGCGATCCCCGGCATCGTGTTCGGCGCGGTGGGTACCGCCGGCCAGCGTTGCACCACCACCCGCCGGCTGATCGTGCACGACTCCCTCTACGACACCGTGCTGGCCACATTGGTCAAGGCCTACAAGCAGCTCGACGGCAAGATCGGCGACCCCACCGATCCGGCCAACCTGATGGGCCCGCTCAACAGCCGCGGCGCGGTGGAACAGTTCCTGGCCTCGATCGCCAAGGCCAAGGCATCCGGCGGCACGCTGGAGATCGGTGGTACCGCCATCGAGGGCCCTGGCAATTTCGTGCTGCCAGCCATCGTGACCGGGCTGCAGAACAGCGATGAAGTCGTGCAACACGAGACCTTCGCGCCGATCCTGTACGTGATGAAGTACGCCACGCTGGACGAAGCGATCGAGCTGCAGAACGGCGTGCCGCAGGGTCTGTCGTCGTCGATCTTCACCCAGAACCTCAAAGCAGCCGAGAAGTTCCTGTCGGCTGCGGGCAGCGATTGCGGGATTGCCAACGTCAATATCGGCACTTCCGGTGCAGAGATTGGCGGTGCGTTCGGCGGGGAGAAGGAAACCGGCGGTGGCCGCGAATCCGGCTCGGATGCATGGAAGGTCTACATGCGCCGCCAGACCAATACCATCAACTACTCCGATTCGTTGCCGCTGGCCCAGGGCATCAAGTTCGACCTGTGATGGAGATGCCCACGCGCCGGGTGTTGTTCCGGCGCGTGGGTCTGGCTGCGCGGGGTACGCACTGACGCACGCCGTGCTGCACCGAGTTGGTGCGGGAGTGGCTGGCCGGGCAGCCGCACACGCGCCGTGACAGACAGCTGCCCAGCCCCTGCACGGCCACCACGTCTGCCATCCGGGAACACGCGCCCTCCAAGGCGCCACCCCGGCCCGCCACGGCTATCCGCACCGTTTGAACCAGGCAATCCAACACCCTGCTCGATGGACACGCCGTTTGGCCGGCCGCTCTGGGATAATCAGGCGACGCCAGCCGTCGGCTGCCGCACTTTAAAGGAGTTCATGATGAACGTTGTCGTTCGACAGACCAGCGCCATGGCCATCGTCAGCCTGGTCGCCGGCATTCTTGGCTGGACGCTGATTCCGTTTCTCGGCAGCATCTGCGCCATCATCACCGGCCACCTGGCGCGCGCGGAAATCCGCCGCAACCCGCAAGGGCTGGATGGCGACGGGCTGGCGATCGGCGGTCTGATCCTGGGCTGGCTGGCCGTGGCGTTGTGGGTGGTGGGCATTGCGTTCTTCCTTCTGTTCTTCGGCGGCATGGCGTGGCTGGCGGCCGCCAACAGTTGAACCGCACCGTCCCTGCATCGGCGCAACGCTTCGACGACCGGGTGGCTGCCTACGTGCGCTACCGGCCGGGCTACCCGCCGCAGCTGTTGCGCTGGCTGCACGACACCCTGGGCATCACCCCCGCCACGCCGGTGGCCGATATCGGTGCAGGGACCGGCATCTCCAGCCGCCTGTTTCTGGAAGCCGGCTACACGGTCACCGCCGTGGAACCGAACCCAGCGATGCGCGCAGCCGCGCAACACTGGCTGGCGGAATTCGGCAGCTTCCAGGCCATCGACGGCACCGCCGAAGCCACCGGGCTGGCCGATGCCAGCGTGAGCCTGGTGTCAGCAGCACAGGCCTTCCACTGGTTCGATACCCAGGCCGTGCGCCGCGAATGGACACGTATCCTGCAGACCGGCGGCTTGGCGGTGGTGTACTGGAATTCGCGCGAACTGGACTCCACCGCATTCCTGCGCGGCTACGAACAGCTGCTGCTGGACTACGGCACCGACTATTCGGCTGTGGCTGAGCGCTACCAGGACGATGCGACCATGCAGGCCTGGTTCGGCGACGGCTTCCGCGCGATGGCACGCTTTCCCAATGTGCAGCGGCTGGATTTCGACGCCTTGCGTGGCCGGCTGCTGTCGTCTTCGTATGCGCCGCTGGCACACGCTGCGCAGCATGCGCCGATGCTGGCCGCGCTACGTACCCTGTTCGATGCGCACGCGCACGACGGGGTGATCGACTTTCACTACCAGACCCGCATTTTCGCCGGAAGTTTGAACTGACCCGCATGTATTCGTTTGTCCGCCCCTTGCTGTTTTCCCTCGATGCCGAACGCGCCCACGCGCTGGCATTGCGCTCCATCGATGCCGCCTACCGCACCGGCACCACCGCGCTGCTGGCCAAGCGTCCGCAGCCGCTGCCGACGCCTGCATTCGGGCTGATGTTTCCCAACCCGGTGGGGCTGGGCGCCGGGTTGGACAAGAACGGCGAACACATCGATGCGCTGCTGGCGTTGGGATTCGGCTTCGTCGAGATCGGCACGGTGACCCCGCGTGCGCAGGCGGGCAACCCCAAGCCACGCATGTTCCGCCTGCCCGACTACCAGGCGGTCATCAACCGCATGGGCTTCAACAACCTGGGCGTGGATGCGCTGGTGGCCAATGTGCAGCGCGCGCGCCGTCGTGGCGGCCTGCTCGGCATCAACATCGGCAAGAACAAGGACACCCCCAACGAAGAGGCCACCAGCGATTACCGCTATTGCATGGAGCGGGTGTACCCGCTGGCCGACTACATCACCGTCAACATTTCCTCGCCCAATACCGCCGGGCTGCGCGAGCTGCAGGAAGAACAGGCGTTGCGGCGCCTGATCGCCGACCTGCGCGACACCCAGGAAGCGCTGGCCGCGCAACACGCAAAGCGCGTGCCGATGCTGGTGAAGGTGGCGCCAGACCTCAACGACCGCGACATCGATGCGGCCGCACGCGTGCTGGCCGATCTGGCAGTGGATGGCGTGATCGCCACCAACACCACGGTCACGCGCACGCTGGTGGCCACGCATCCGCTGGCCGCCGAAGCCGGTGGCCTGTCGGGAGCGCCATTGCTGGCGCAATCCACCCTGGTGCTGCGCCGCCTGCGCGCGCGCCTGCCCGAATCGATTCCGTTGATCGGCGTGGGCGGCATCGGCTCCGGCGCCGACGCGGTCGCCAAGATGGCCGCCGGTGCGAGCCTGGTGCAGTGCTATAGCGGGCTGGTGTATCGCGGGCCGCCGTTGATCGGCGAATGCGTCGATGCCATCCGCCGCCGCCGCGAGGCGCCCAGCGGCGGCATGGTATCGCCGTTATGAGCGCTGCGGTGCGACCGGGCTGGCGCCTGAGCGAACACGCCTCGCTGCGTGGGTTGAACACCTTCCATGTAGAAGCCAAGGCGCGCTGGCTGCTGCAGATCGACACGCCCGAGGCCTTGCCACAGGCGCTGGCAGCGCCGCAGATTGCCGGCGAACCGCTGCTGGTACTGGGCAGCGGCAGCAACGTGCTGCTGGCCGGCGATCCGCCGGGCTGCGTGCTGTGTTTCGAAAACCGCGACATCGCCATCATTGCCCACCATGCCGACCATGCCATCGTGCGCGCCGGTGCGGGAGCGAACTGGCATGCGCTGGTGCTGTATTCGCTGCAGCAGGGCCTGTCGGGACTGGAGAACCTGGCGCTGATTCCCGGCACCGTGGGTGCCAGCCCGATCCAGAACATCGGCGCGTATGGCGCGCAGGTGGGCGACTTCATCCATGTGGTGGAGGCCTTCGATCAGCACGGCCAGCAATTCGTGCGAATGGGCGCAGACGCCTGCGCGTTCGGCTACCGCGACAGCGTGTTCAAGCAGCAGCCCGAGCGTTACCTGATCGTGGCGGTGGAGTTCCATCTGCCGCTGTTGCACGAACTGCGGCTGGACTACGCGGGCATCCGCGAGGAGCTGGCCAGCATGGGGGCCGAACTGGCCGGTGCAGCCGATGTGGCGCAGGCAGTCATCAATATTCGTCGACGCAAGCTGCCGGACCCCGACGTGCTGGGCAATGCGGGCAGCTTCTTCAAGAACCCGTTGCTGCCGAGCGAGCAGATCGCGGCCTTGCAGGCCACCTTCGCCGACATGCCGGTCTACCCCGGCGAACACGCCGGCCAGGGCAAATTGTCGGCAGCGTGGTTGATCGAGCAATGCGGCTGGAAGGGCCGGCGCGAAGGCGATGCCGGCGTGTCGCCCGATCATGCGCTGGTGCTGGTCAACTACGGCAGCGCCAGCGGCGCGCAGTTGCTCGACGTCGCACGGCGCATCGCCGAATCGGTGCGCGAGCGCTATTCGGTGATCCTGGAACCGGAGCCGCGCATCATCGGAGCGCATTGGTGACGGCATCGCCGGCGCCGATGCGCGCCGCCGTGTGGATGCTCGTCAGCACGCTGGCCTTTGGCCTGATGGCCATCTGCATCCGGCTGGCGTCCGCGCACACCCCGACCAGCGAGATCGCGTTCTTCCGCAACGCCTTCGGCTTGCTGGCGCTGCTGCCATTGATCGTGCGCCCGGGCAAGCCGCTGCCGCGCACGCGCCAGCTGCCGCAGTACTTCGCCCGGACCTTGATCGGCCTGGCCTCGATGCTGTGCGGGTTTTGGGCGATCGGGCACCTGCCGTTGTCACAGGCGATTTCGCTGTCCTACTCCACGCCCTTGTTCGTCACCGTGCTGGCAGTGGTGTGGCTGCAGGAACAGGTGCGAATGCGGCGCTGGCTGGCGGTGGCGGCGGGTTTCATCGGCGTGCTGGTGATTTTGCGGCCGGGCTCGTCCACCTTCAGCCCGGGCCTGCTGGTGGCGCTGCTGGCCGCGGTCATCAGCGCCATCGTGGCAATCCAGATCAAGCAGCTCTCGCGCAGCGACGACGCCGACACGGTGGTGTTCTACACCTACGTGTTCTGGGTGCCGATGTCGCTGCTGCCGGCGTTGTTCCAGTGGAGCTGGCCGCAGGGCATCGACTGGCTGTGGCTGGTGGCGACCGGCATCTTCGGCACTGCCGGGCAGGTGTTCTGGACCCGCGCACTCCGGCTGGGCGAGGTCTCGGCGCTGCAGCCGATCAGCTTCATGCAATTGCCGCTGGTCGCACTGCTGGGCTGGTGGTTGTTCGGCGAGGCGATCGAGCGGCATACCCTGATCGGCGCGGGCATCATCATCGGCGCCAACGTCTATATCGCCCATCGCGAAGCAGTGCTGTCCCGGCGCGCCGCCACGCATGCGCCGGTGGAAGGCGCCAAGCCCGGCGAATAAGCCCTGTCAGCAACACATAGCGAGCAAACGACGCATCCGGCCGGTGATGCGGTGCGACTGCGGCGCCCCGCATCCGGCCAGGCTGCCGCCGTGCAGCCTGGACTCACAGGAGCGGCAACAGGCCGGCGCTTGGCACGCTCATGACGGTGGTCGCACGCGCATGGCCGGCAACCGGTGCCGTGCGGCGTTGGCCGCGGCCCCGGCAAGGCGCGAAGCCTGCCAGTTCGTTTTTGCATACACATTCGCGCACATGCGAGTGATGTTCGGCGCCCAACCACCCGCTTGGGCACGCTAGTCTGGCAGAGGCCGCGCATTCCGAAGCGCTGCACGCCTCCCACGCCCAGAAGGATGCCTGCCAGTGACCATTGACTCGCCCTCGCCCGCCACCCCCAGGCCACTGCATGCCGGTGATTACAAGACCCTGGCACTGTCGGCACTCGGCGGCGCGCTGGAACTCTACGACTTCATCATCTTCATCTTCTTTGCGGCCGTGCTGGGCGATCTGTTCTTCCCACCCGGCATCCCGGAATGGATGCGGCAGTTGCAGACCTTGGGCATCTTTGCCGCCGGCTACCTGGTGCGGCCGCTTGGCGGCATGGTGATGGCCCATTTTGGCGACCTGATCGGCCGCAAGCGCATGTTTGCGCTGAGCCTGCTGCTGATGGCGCTGCCCACGCTGTGCATCGGCCTGTTGCCGACCTACGCGCAGATCAGCATGGCGGCACCGTTGCTGCTGCTGAGCGCACGCCTGTTGCAGGGTGCCGCGATCGGCGGCGAAGTCCCCAGCGCCTGGGTGTTCGTGACCGAGCATGTGCCGCCGCACCGTACCGGGCTCGCCTGCGGCACGTTGACCGCCGGCCTGGCCGGTGGCGTGCTGCTCGGCTCGCTGGCCGCCGGCGCGCTCAACCGCCACTTCACCCCTGCCGAGATCGCCGACCATGCCTGGCGCCTGCCGTTCCTGGCTGGCGGGGTGTTCGGGCTGTTGTCGGTGTACCTGAGGCGCTGGTTGCACGAGACGCCGGTGTTCACTGAGCTGGTCGCCATGCGCGCACTCGCGCGCGAGACCCCGCTCAAGTTGGTGCTGCGCGATCACCGACGTGGCGTACTGCTATCGCTGGCGCTGACCTGGATGGTGGCCGGCGGGGTGCTGGTGGTGTCGTTGATGACGCCCGGCCTGTTGCAGAGCAGCTATCACTACCCGGCCGAGGTGGCGCTGCAGGCCAACAGCCTGGCGGTGGTACTGCAGGCGCTGGGGTCGGTGGTGGCCGGTGCATTGGCCGACCGCCTTGGCAATGGGCGCGTGCTGCTGGTCGGCAGTCTCTTCCTCGGCGTGGCGGCGTGGCTGTTCTACCGCCTGGCCGGCGATCCACACCTGGTCTTTCCGCTGTACGCACTGCTGGGCGCGTCACTGGGCATCCTGGGCGTGGTTCCCTGCATCATGGTCGCGGTGTTCCCGGCGGCGGTGCGGTTGTCCGGCGTGTCGTTCGCCTACAACCTGGGCTACGCGGTCTTCGGTGGGCTGACGCCGCTGCTGGTGGTAATGCTGGTCAAGCAGCATCCGATGGGTGCGGGGTACTACGTGATGCTGCTGGCGCTGATCGGCATCGTGATCGGTGCGAAGCTGCTGCGCCCCGCGCGGCGAGAATCGATCGCCTGAAACGCGGCAGCTAGCCACAAAGAGACAGCCCACGAACCGTGCCTTAGGCCGGGATTGTGGTCACACAACGAACGTTCGCCTTCGGTCCAAATATGCTCGAACGTGTGTATGCAGGACATGGTCCTGCCCAACAGCTCCGTTGATTGGGGGGTAAGCTTTCCTCAACACGCGAAGGCACATCCAATATGGACGAGACGCAGCACATGGACTCAACCATTCCAAACAAGCCCGAACCAGGCGCCTTCTAAATGTTCGTATCGGACATGGAGAGCAACAGGCAGTCCTGCGGGATTCAGTTCACGAACGAGCGCCAGCTCCTTTCGTCGCCACGGCTGATCCCGCGGCAGGAAGGTGGTGGGTTTCCACCCCTTCGCGAAACACCATTGCTGACCTACGACCCAAGCGTCGGCCCCAAGCCCCGGGATTTGGAGGCTGGGTTCAGCGGCTACTGGCTGGTGTCCGAACGTCTGCACGACATGATGGTGGCCGTTGATCCGAAGGCGTTTGCTTTCGCCGGCGTGGACTACCGTCTAGCCGACGGAACGCCAGGCCCGCGCCACTACCTTTGCGACGTGGTGCGCGAGCTGGACGCTCTCGATGAGGACGCATCGAGGTTGCGGATCAAAATCGATGACGACTACGTGCGCGGGAAGTTCTACGCTATGGCAGGTGGCGCGAGCTTGATATTCGGCCGCGAAGCGCTCGCAGAGGCTCACGTCTTTCGCACGCCTTTTAATCCAAAGGCGTTCTGCGACCACGTCTTCAAGGCCGCAGTCCTCGCTGCCGGCATTCCTGACGATGCGGAATCCAGCGGCATCTCGTTCATCGTCGCGTCGGATATTTGATTCCACGAGGCAACGAGGACGGAGCCTAGGTCATGCCAAGCAGCAATCCCCTGTTCCAGGGCCACCATGCCCGTAAATAACAGATTCTTGCCAATATCACGTTGTAGTAAAGTAGGGCATACAGGTTGACTTAGCTTCCAGTGCTGGGGATATGCTGTCCCCAGCACGAAGAGACGACGCTTATATGGGCAAGACGCAAACCATGGAATCCAATCAGCCCACAGCTGGGGAGTTCTTCATCTTGCAGCCGGACGCCCGCAGGGGTGGGAAGGGTCACGGTCTCGTCTTTGAGAACGAGGAGGCGTTGCTGACACCTCCCCGGCTGATCTTGCGACCCAAAGCTCGTGGATTCCCCCCACTGCGAGAAGTTCCGCGTTTGGTCTACGACCCAACGAAAGGCGTGCGTCCGGAAGACTTAGAAGGTGGTTTCAGCGGCTACTGGCTGGTGTCTGAGCGATTGCGTCGAGTGATGGAAGCGGTCGATTCAGAAGCTTTTGCTTTCGCCAACGCGGACTATCGCCTTGCCGACGGCTCCAAGGGGCCGACAGTCTTCCTATGCGATGTTGTGAGGGTGATAGATGCCCTGGATGAGCAGTCGTCTCAGCTTACGATCGAAATCAGCGACGATTTTGAGGGGGGTAAGTATTACGATCTCACCGGCGACGTGCGGCTCGCATTCAAGCGGGATGTGTTGGGTTCTGCGCATGTGTTCAGGCTGCCATTTAACGGCTTCGTTTATTGCGATAAGACGTTCAAGGATGCCGTAGAGGCTGCGGGCATTGTCACGCCCGGCGATTCCAGCGGGCTTTGGTTTGACGACGTAGTGAACTACTGAATCGAGCACGTAAAGCGCCAGTAAGGGGCCAATCCATGTCCAGCTATCGGACACTTTTCCAAGACCACCACAACATCGAGCAGCAGACGCTAAAAAATAGCGAACTGCTTGCAAAGCTGAGTCAGGCTGGCAAGTTTGATATGCATGCTCCTGAGAACCGGCTTTTCCTCCCTTCGGATCCGAAGTTTGCGCAGGCCATGGGCATCACGCCGCATAGCGGTGGTCCGCTGGCCGAATACCAGCGAGGGATGATCCGACGCCTTGATCTCATCGAATCTTCTCGGGTTGGGCAGGCTGCTTTGGAAGGCGACCCAGAAGCCATGGAGCGAGTTGCCAAACGCGTTGAACATCTGCGAGATACGATCAAGGTAGGCCTGATCAACGGCGACCTAAACACGAACACGCCGGTTGGCCAAACGACAGGGCAAGCCACCCAAAAAGTCCGAGAATTCTTCCACAACATCCCGGCATACGGTCAAGTCCACGCCCAGCAGATCGAAAACATCAAGGGCTTCAACGGGCTGGATCATGGCTGGGGTGCCGTGGCGCATTCCGAATCGCGCATCGTCACCACGCTCAATCAGATTCAGACCAGTGATACCGCAATCGTTCGCGGAGGTGACATCCAACTTCAACGCAGTGGCTTGTCCCTGGCGATCGCCAACGCGCATCACGACGGCCGCGTGGTGTTGTCCGAGCAGGGCATCGCCAAGGTTGAAGAAACGCTGGGCGAACAAGCGGCTCATCACCTTCGCGTTCCTCGTGGCCAGCGTGGTTCGGTGTCCACGGAACTACTGCTGGGCGAAGCCTCCGCACGCGGCCTGGCCCGAGCCGGTGGCTTGCTGACTACGGGCATGGATGCGGTCACGACCGCTCGCACGGCATCAACCTTGATGGAGCAGGGCAACACGACAGCAGCCCAGTCCGAAGTGAACCACGCCATTGCCCGCAACGCGGGCGGTTGGGCTGGCGGTGCCTCTACGGCAGCAGCGTTGGGCAGCGGCAGCGGCTTCGTTCCTGCGGCACTGGTGGTGGGCGATGCGCTGTTGATGAGCAAGGCCTTCGACAAAGGCGCTGACCTGTTGGACAACCGTTCCATCTATCACCAGACCGACAAGGCTGGGATGGAGTGGCAGTTCAACGGACGGGATTGGCAGCGCCAAGGTGCTTTCGAGCGTGGTGTCGATGGGCAGGACACTCCTAGCCAAGTTCCGGTGGGGGCCAGCTACGCCAAGTCGCAGGAACTGTGTGCCATGGCGAACGCCAAAGCCGCCGAGTTGGCTCTAGGCAAGGTGCCACCGCCGCTGGATCCGTTTAACCTGCCGGCCAAGCCTGGCGACCAGACGGGTCTGGACAACCAGAACTGGCAGCGTAATCCGGCCACCGAGTCCTGGGAGCGCCAGGTCAAGACCACTGTGGCGGGTGCCAACGACAGTGGCGTCTACGAGCCGCAGACCGCCAACCCAGCGCAGGCGCAACGCCTTAACCAGGAAGCCCTGAGGCGCATCGAGAACGATATCGCCACCGGCCGTGAGGCCATCGCCCAGGCCTACCTGGAGAACCATACCGCCCAGCGCGGTCAGGACTACGGTGTGGGCGTTCCCGCCGCCGTGGAAAGTGCTCGTGCACAGCAGGACCGGGTGCAAGGCCGCGATGGTCAGACCTACCAGCGCAATGAGGCTGGGCAGTGGGCCGGCAAGGACGGAGTGGCCACCGGCAACCTAGCGGTCGAGTTGGAGCTGACGAATCAGATGCGCCAGCCCTCGTTGGAGCGCGCCCAGGAAACCCTCGCCGCCATTGAGGCGCGCCCTGCGCCTACGCCCGCGCAGATGGAGCACAACGAGTTCCTGCATCGCTACCGGGCCGCGGGCGTCGACCTCAACGCCCAAGAGAACAATCTTCAGGCGGTGGAACTGGCCACCCAGCGCACCAAGCAGGCCGAAGGCCTCACTGGCCCGACGATGCAGCAGCTGAAGCCGAACGAGCAGGGGCAATACGGCTACGACAGTCCCATTGCCCACTACCAGACCGGACCCGATGGCGTAGCCCACCAGGTCGCGGTGACCACCCCCGAAGAGCTACGCCATGCCAAGGCCGAGCTGGACCAGCCCGCAATGGCGCACGCGCCGACGCTGGGCGCAGTCTCCGTGTCAGCGTCAGGCCACAGGAAGGAGCAGGAAGCCGAGCCGGCGCAGGAGACGGCACCAGGTCCGGTGGCCGACACGCTTGCACATCCTGACCGCCTCACCGACACGCCGCTATCGGAACAGACGGCACCGCGCCGCATGGACCCCTTGGTCGAGCAGTTCTATGCTGCCTTGGAAGCCGGCGAC
>NZ_MDED01000012.1 GCF_002939885.1 Xanthomonas cucurbitae | reverse complement strand
CACCTTCTGGGACGGTGGAAAGGGCCTGTTTCCAAGGCTCAACGCAGATTCAGGGGCCTCAAGGCACCCACACGAATCCGCGATGAGCCAGATATCAAGGCGATGGTTCCCGTCGACGATCTTGATGCTCGGTTTTTCGCCTACCAACTTCAGAGTAAGAAGCATATTGTTTTGGATATGGTCGATACGGCAGGCCATGGAACAGGGAAGCTGGACACAATTCTTCTGAAATCTGTTGATTTAGCACTTCCACCAATCCGCGAACAACGCCGCATAGCCCACATCCTCTCCACCTGGGATCAAGCCATCGTCACCGTGGAAAAACTGCTAAAAAATAGCCAAAACCAAAAATCGGCACTGATGTGCGAACTTCTTTCGCGCAGGAAAGAAGGCGAAGACTGGAAAACTTACCAATTGGGCGATTTATTCACAGAGCGCATCGAAGGCAAGCAAGACAGCCTCCCCCTTCTTTCAATTACACGGGACGATGGCATTGTCTTGCGTGACAGCGTGGGACGCAAAGACACCTCGAATGAGGACAAGTCAAAATACCTGCGCATCTGTCCTGGCGACATTGGCTACAACACCATGCGCATGTGGCAAGGCGTTTCGGCGCTGTCCCAAATCGAAGGCATCGTTAGTCCCGCATACACCATCATTCTTCCAAACGAAAAAATCGATGCGCGCTTTGCGGCATATCTTTTCAAGCTTGAAGAAATGATTTTTACGTTCTATCGCCATTCGCAAGGATTGGTGTCAGATACGTGGAACCTGAAGTTTGAACACTTCAAGAAGATCAAGGTACGCATTCCAATGCTCGCCGAACAGGAGCGTGCCGTGAGGGTTCTGACAGCAGCAGATGACCTCATCAATGCGCACAAGGCCCAAATCAAAAAGTTGCGCAGCGAAAAAACAGCCCTCATGGCCCAACTCCTCACCGGCAAGCGCCGCGTGCGCCTGCCCGCCGAAGAGACGAGCGCCGCATGACCCACAGCGCCCCCGACACCCGCGAACAGGCCGGCGCGCAGCTGCCCGCCCTGCACCTGCTGTGCAACCTGGGCTGGCAGTACCTGAGCGCCGCGGACTGCCTGGCATTGTGCGGCAGCACCCGCGAGGTGCTGCTGGTGCCGCGGCTGCTGGAGGTGCTGCAAACGCGGCGCTACATCTACAAGGGCCAGGACTACCCGCTCTCGCCCGGCGCCATCGACCAGATCGTGCGCGAGCTGTCGGCATTGCCGCTGGGCAATGGGTTGCTGGCAGCCAACGAGCGGCTGTACCAGTTGCTGGCGCTGGGCATCACCGTCACCGAGTTCATGCCCGACGGCAAGAAGCACCAGCCCACCATCGCAGTGATCGACTGGCTGGATGCGGCTGCCAACCGCTGGGATATCACCGAAGAGTGCGAGGTGCTGTCCGCGCAGGGCACGCACAGCCGCACCCCGGACATAGTGGGCTACGTCAATGGCCTGCCGCTGGTGGTGATCGAGGCCAAGCGCCCGGCTGCCGGGCATGCCGGCAAGTCAATGGTGGACGAGGCTATCAGCCAGCAGTTGCGCAACCAGCGCAGTGAGGAGATTCCACAGCTGTTCGGTTACGCGCAGCTGCTGCTGGCGCTCAGCCTGACCGAAGCGCGCTACGGCACTACCCAAACGCCGGCCAAATTCTGGGCGCGCTGGCGCGACGAGCAGTTCGACGAGGCACATCTGCATCGCCTCAAGAACGCCGCGTTGCCCGCGACCACGCGCGATGCGCTGCTGGCCGGCAAGCCGGCGCCACTACGCGCTTACTGCCAGGCGCTGTGGAACCAACCCATGCTGCCGACAGAGCAGGACCGGCTGCTGGCCGGCCTGCTCACGCCGGCCAGGCTACTGGAGTTTCTGCGCAACTTCGTGCTGTTCGACCGCAAGGCCGGCAAGCTGGTGGCGCGCTACCAGCAGTTCTTCGGTATCCGTGCATTGCTGGCGCAGATCCGCAAGATTCGGCCCGATGGCGGCCGGGAGGGCGGCGTGCTCTGGCACACCACCGGCTCGGGCAAGAGCTTCACCATGGTGTTCCTGACCAAGGCGCTGCTGCTGGATGAAGCCCTGCAGGAATGCCGGGTACTGGTAGTCACCGACCGCACCGACCTGGAAACCCAGCTGGCGCGCAACTTCCTGAGCGGCGGCGCGTTCGGCTCGGCGGTCGCCACCCGCAAGGAGGGCGAACGCAGCAAGGCCACCACCGGCCGCGACCTGGCGCAGCGTATCGGCCAGGGCAATGAGCGCATCACCTTCTCGCTGGTGCAGAAGTTCACCACCGCCGCCAAGCTGCCCGAGTGCCGCAACCCCTCGCCCGATCTGATCGTGCTGGTGGACGAAGGCCACCGCAGCCACGGCGGCGAAACCCACGAACGCATGCGCAAGGCGCTGCCCAATGCGGCCTACCTGGCCTTCACCGGCACCCCGCTGCTGAAGGACGAAAAGACCGCCAACAAGTTCGGCCCGATCCTGCACGCCTACTCGATGCAGCGCGCGGTGGAAGACCAAACCGTGGCGCCGCTGCTGTACGAAGAGCGCGTGCCGGAGCTGGACGTCAACGAAGCAGCGGTGAACCGCTGGTTCGACAAGATCACCGCCGGGCTGTCCGAGGCGCAGAGCAGCGACCTGAAGAAAAAGTTCGCCAGCAAGCGCGCGGTGTATGGCGCGGAAAACCGCATCGAACTGATCGCCTGGGACATCGCCGCCCACTACCACGAGCACGTCAAACCGCTGGGGCTGAAGGGCCAGGTGGCCACCGACAGCAAGCGCGATGCAATTCGCTACAAGCGCGCATTGGACCAGACCGGCCTGGCCAGCAGCGCCGTGGTGATCTCCCCACCCGACACCCGCGAGGGCAACAGTACGGTAGACGAAGACAACGCGCCTGACATCCACAAGTGGTGGAAGCAGACCATGACCGATGCTCGCATCAGTCCAGAAGACTACGAGCGCGAAACGGTGCATGCCTTCGGCGGCGAAGGCGAGCCAGACCTGCTGATCGTGGTGGACAAGCTGCTTACCGGCTTCGACGAGCCGCGCAATGGCGTGCTGTACATCGACAAGCCGCTGAAGGGCCACAACCTGATCCAGGCGGTAGCGCGAGTCAACCGCCTGCACGATGCCAAGCGCCACGGCCTGCTGGTGGATTACCGCGGCATCCTGCCGGAGCTGGATACCGCCGTGCGCGCCTACCGCGATCTGGAAACCCGCACGCAGGCCGGCTTTGATGTAGCCGACCTGCAGGGGCTGTATCACGCGGTCAGCAGCGAGTACAAACGCCTGCCCGCACTGCATGCGCGGCTATGGGCGTTCTTCGAGGGGGTGACCAACCGCCGCGACCTTGAACAGTTCCGACAACGCCTGATCCCGCACTTCGTCCGGGACGCCGATGGCGAGGACTACGACGAACGCCAGGCCGTGCGCGAGGACTTCTATGCTGCCCTGACCGAATTCGGTTTATGCCTGCAGACCGCCTTGTCCTCGCGCAGCTTCTTCGAAGACACAGCCTTTCCCGATACGCTAATCGACCGCTACAAGCAGGATCTGCGGTTCTTCTCGGGCCTGCGACTGACCGCCCGGCGCGACGCGATGGAGACCGTGGACTACGGCGTCTACGAAGAACAGATCCGCAAGCTGGTGGACAAACAGGTGATCGGGCGTGAGGTCCGTGAACCGGAAGGCGCCTATGTGGTGCACGAACTGGGGCAGTCGCAGGACCCGCACACCTGGTCGGAGGAAAAAACCCGTAACGAGGCAGACCTCATCCAGACCCGGCTGCGCAAGACCATCGAACAGGACCTGGCCGGCGATCCCTACGCGCAAAAGGTGTTCGGCGAGCTGCTGCGGCAGGCCATCGCCGAGGCAGCCGCCATGTTCGACCATCCGTTGAAGCAATACGCGGTACTGCGGGCATTCGAACAGCGCCTGCAAAGCGAGCAGCCCCCTGGAATTCCTGCAGCGCTGGCCGACAAGCCACAGGCCAGTGCGTATTTCGGTGTCATCCGGCTCGCGCTGGGCGAACAGGCCATGGATGCCAATAGCGCGGAACGGATGACTGAGCTGGTGACGCTGGCCATCACCATCGACGAGGTGGTACGCAACGCGGTGGCAGAACATTCGTTGAACCCGCACAGCATCGAGTCCCAGATTCGTCAGACACTGCTTCCGGCGATGTTCGATCTGCTTGGGCTGGATCACGCCAAGACCATCGTGGACCAGGTGATCCACATCGTGCGCATCGGGCGCAGCCGCGCGTGACAAATGCCGCCCCACAAGACCACATGGTGGTGACCTATGGCGAGCGCCGCATTCACTGCCAGATCCACCGATCCCCCACCCGCCCCATCGCGCGCGTGGCGATCCATGTGGAGCCGGATGGTCGCGTCCGACTGGATGCGCCGCTACAGGCAACCGACGCGCAGATCCGACAGGCCCTCACCTGGCGCGCGCGCTGGATTCACCTGCACCTGACCGCGATCGAAAGCCGCCTGCGACACGTCACGCCCTACGCCTACGTCAGTGGCGAAACCGTGCTGCATCTCGGCAGACGCTACCGACTGAAGGTGACCCCTGACGCAGAGCAGAACGGCGTGCGCCTGCGTAGCGGCTATATCGAAATATGCGTAACCAGCCGGGCGCCCGAAGCGGTACGCACCGCGCTGGAGCGCTGGCAACGCGAGCGTGCCAGACAAGCGCTACCCCAGCGCGTCGCCGACATGGCCGCGCATCTGCGCTGGCTCAAGCAGCCGCCGCCCCTCGCATTGCGGGCGATGCAGCGGCAATGGGGCAGTTGCTCGCCGCTGGGCAGGATCAGCCTGAATCTGGCGCTGATCCGTGTGCCTGCGGTTTGCATCGATTACGTCATTCTCCACGAGCTGTGTCACCTGAAGCTTCACAATCACGGCAAGGGCTTCCATCGACTACTCGACGCCCATATGCCCGACTGGCGAAATGTAAAGCGTCGCCTGGATGGCCTGGCAGAGCTGGCGCTACGTCAGTGAAAGGCGGTTCCACCGCCTGCTGAGCGTCCACCTGACGGTAGCCATGCACAGAAGAGTGGAATTCCCTGTAACCCGCCGATGTGACACCACGGCCAGTCACTGACACACATAGAGTGATGTCGGCGGCCCTTCAGCCGGGCCGCCCCCAGCCGTTATCAGAACATCCGGTGCCGCCGCGCCGCCCGTTGCCCTGAAGGTATCGGGCGGACCAGATTCCAGGCAAGATCACCGGCTGACTCCGTTACGGATGCGCGTGCTTGCGACGTAGACGGCTTGATTGCAGGTTCCAGGAGCGTTGCATGTCCTCGTCCACCGTTACGCAAGAATCCGTTCCCGCCGCTGCGGGCAGCCAGCATGCCGTTGCCGAGCAGGTCCACGGCAAGCCCATGGACAGCACCGAGGCGGCGCACCGAATGGCCTTCCTGTGCCAGACCGAATCGGCGAAGAAGCCGCAGACGCTGTTGCCGCCACAGGTATGCGACGACAACGTGGCCTGAGCCCATCGAAGACGTGCAGCGGTGGCGGCGGCGTTCCGCCGTCGCCACCGCCCATCAGCTGACCGACTGGGACGACCTAAGCACCGTGAGCAAGCTGGTCATTGGGTATCCATCAAGTCCACACTGCATTGGATCCGGATGTTTGCCACGCGCCTGCTGACCTGCCTTGCTGGAAGTCTTGCTGCCTGCAGCGCGCAGGCACGCGCTCCCGTCCTTCCGGCCTTGCCTATCGTGCGAAGCGAATTCGTGGTGGGGGCTGCGTCTCACCTCCGTCGACAACGGGGCGACATGGTCGGCGCCGCAGCGACTGCCGGGCGGCATCCTTGGGCCGATCAAGAACAAGCCGCTGCAGTTGCCGAGCGGACGCATCCTGGCACCCAACAGCCGCGAAGATCGCGGCTGGCGCGCGCATCTGGAATGGTGGGTTGGTGCACATCAGCTACACCTGGAAGCGCCGACGGATCAAGCGTGTGGTGCTCGATCCCACCCGGATCAACGCATGCGGCTCCTGCTAGGCGCCCGCCCCCGCAACGCAGTCTGAGCGCTGTACAACGGCGTGCGGGCACGCCGCCGAGCCTTCGTAATGATGACGATGGCTTCGCCCCGCAGGATTAGCCGATAGCATTGCATGCCGATCATCGTCGGTGAGCTACAGCCAAGACGAGGAATGCGATGCGACGCGTCGATCAACCACGCCTGCCGGGCATGCCTGTCGGACTGCCGGAGCAGGATGCGTCCAATGCAACTGCGACCGCGCGCAATGTCCCACCCACACACCCCGCGCCCGAGCGCCCTACCGGCATGCTCGGCGGCCTGCTCAGATATGTGCCGGGCCACCGGCCCGGTCGCCCCCGTGTGCCACCGACCGTTGGCGCTTCACTATTACAGCGCTCCACAGCACTTCGCCCCTACCGCGACGTCTTATCGCAATGGCAACGACACTACAAGGCAGATCGCGATCGCTGGCACCGCGCATGGCGCGAGGCCAACCGCAACAACCCGGCGACCGAAACAAGCACCGCCCTGGCACTGAAAGCAACAGCCGACATGCTGGAGGACGCAGCCCTACCGGGGAGGGTATCGCTGGAGCTGCACTCAGTTCCCCTCCCACAATTCCCCGATCAGGCATACCGTCTTTCTCATCTGCAGCACATGACGATCAACGCGGCGGGGTTGATGGAGCTTCCCGCCACCATGCAGCAATTCGCGGGCTTGGAAACACTGACGCTTGCGCACAATCCGCTTGACTCGCTACCTACATCCATCGCAAGCCTCAGCCGATTGCGTGAGCTCTCCATCTTTTCCTGCCCGGAATTGAAAGAACTTCCCGAACGCCTGGCGCGCACCAATGCATCCGGCGAGCACGAGGGGTTGGTCAACCTGCAGAAGCTGCAGTTGGTAGGAACCGGGATCACATCGCTTCCGGCTTCCATCACCGGCCTGCAAAGCCTGAAAACGCTACAGATACGCAATTCGCCGCTGTCCGCCCTTGCCCCGGCCATCCATCAAATGCCAAGGCTGGAGGAACTTGATTTGGAAGGCTGCACGGCGCTGTGCAACTATCCTCCGATTTTTGGCGGCAGCGCGCCATTGAAACGACTGAGTCTGAAAGACTGCAGCAACCTGCGCACGCTGCCGCTGGACATTCACCGCTTGACGCAACTCGAAGAACTCGATCTGCGAGGCTGCGAAAATCTATCCAGACTGCCCTCGTCGATCGCCAGATTACCTGCCAGTTGCATTATCCTGGTGCCGCCGCATTTACAAGCGCAACTCGACCATCATCGTCTGATTGCGCGCCCCGCCGAACCAGAGCGGACTGGCCAGGTCGCCCCGGATCTCTCGCCCCCTATTGCCGGCAATCAAGCCAGCGCATCCTCCTCCACGGCGACTACAACCGAACTTCTGCACAAGGTTGCGCTCGAACGCATCGAAGACACCGCACAGGCTATGCTTAGCACGGTCATTGATGAGGAAAGAAATCCCTTTCTGGAAGATGCCCCATCCTATCTTCCAGAAAAGCGCCACCCCGGAACTCCCACCACCTTCGGCCAGATTCCGGTGTTGAAGAAAATGCTGGAGGAAAGCAGGGATGGCCATTTTCTGGCACGGGTGAGCGACATGGCAGGCCCATCCCCAAGGGTCGAAGACCCGACGGAGGAAGGCTTCAGCCGCCACTACACGAACGTCAGCAACTGGAAGGCGCAGAAGAGCGCGCACCTGGGCATCGTCGATCATCTCGGGCAGTTCGTTTATCACGAAGGAAGCCAGCTCGACGCAGCGACGCTGGCCAAGGCAGTCCAGATGTGGAAGACCCGGGAGCTGATTGTCAATGCACACCCCGAAGAACGGGCGCGCCTTCCCTCTTTCACGCTGCACATTCCCGAACGGGTCAGCGACGACTCTGATAGCGAACAGCAAACAACCTCGGAACATTCACGCCAGCGGTAGCGGCAAACGCGACATGCAGAGCGGCCAATCAAGCATTGCTGTGATTGTGCTTGAGCAAATCAGGCAGCGCCTACTTTGGCGAAACGACCCTTTGCACGTGTTTCACTCTTGCTGCAACGCGTCCACCATCCGTCGTACCCGCACGATATCGGTACGCTGATAGTCTCCGCCCAGATCGCGGATATACGGGTGCGGAGACGACACCTGGGCGGCGATCATGCCACGCGCCGAAGCATGGAATTCGTGGGCACCGGTGCGCTGCCGTACCATGCAGAGGTTGTGCTCGGAGAGTCCGGCGCCGGGCATGATGCCGATGCGACCGGCGGCCTGCCGCACCAGCGCGGCGATGACGTCCACGCCCTCGATGGCGCTGGCGCGTGCACCGGAGGTCAGCACGCGTTCGCAGCCCAGCGCGATCGCATCTTCCAGCGCGCGCGCGGGCTCGGCACTGACGTCGATCGCACGATGGAAGGTCACGCCCAGCGGGCCGGCCGCCTCGATCAACACGCGCATCGTGACCCTATCGACCTGTCCATCGCGATCCAGCGCACCCAGCACCACGCCATCGCAGCCCAGCGCCACGCACTGCTGCACGTCGCGGCGCATCGCCTCCACTTCATCGGCACTGAACACGAAGTCGCCCACACGCGGCCGGATCAGCACATACAGCGGAATCCGCAAGCGCGCGCGCACCACCGCCAACGTGCCGAACGACGGCGTCAACCCGCCGCCATCCAGCCCCCCGCACAACTCCACCCGCATCGCCCCGCCGTCCTGCGCAGCCACGGCCGATGCCACCGAATCGGCGGCCACTTCCAGGCCCAACGCACTCATGCGGCCGGCTCGGTGGTGTAGTGGCTGTCGCCGGGCACCAGCAGATCCTGCCGTTGCGCATCGCAGACCGCATAGCTGAAGCCCTTCTGGATCGCAAAGGCGCCCACCTCGCCACGCGTGTTCATCGCCAGGAACCCCACCTGCAGCGTGCGCGTCAGCTCCGGTTTGCGCCGGATCAGCCGCATCACCACCTCGCGGCAGGCATCGGCCGGCGACTTGCCCTGGCGCATCATTTCCACCACTGCAAAGCTGCCGACATTGCGGATCACCTCTTCGCCCACGCCGGTAGAGGTCGCGCCGCCCACCTCGTTGTCCACATACAGGCCGGCGCCGATGATCGGGCTGTCGCCCACCCGCCCGTGCATCTTCCACGCCATGCCGCTGGTGGTGCACGCACCGGACAGATTGCCGTGCGCATCCAGCGCCAGCATGCCGATGGTGTCGTGGTTGTCCTTGCCGCCGGGCAGCTTGGCATCACGCCAGGCGCGGTTTTCCACATTGGCCTCGGGCGAATACTGGGAGGTCTTCAACCATTGCTTCCACGCCGCTTCGGAACTCGGCGTCAACAACCTGGTTTGCGGAAAGCCCTGCGCAAGTGCGAACTGCCGCGCGCCGTCGCCCACCAGCATCACATGCGGGGTCTTTTCCATCACCGCGCGCGCCACCGAAATGGCATGCACCACGTCTTCCAGCGATGCCACCGCGCCACAATTGCCCAGGTGATCCATGATGCAGGCGTCCAGCGTCACCCGCCCATCGCGATCCGGATACCCGCCCAGGCCCACCGTCGGATTGTTCGGGTCCGCTTCGGGCACGCGCACGCCGGCCTCCACCGCATCCAGCGCCATGCCACCGGCGCTCAGGATCTTCCACGCGGCCTGATTGGCGGCCACGCCAAAATCCCAGGTGGAAATCACCCGTGCCTGACCTTTGGGCAATGCCGAAGGACGTACCGCCGCCGTGCCTGCGGCCGCGGCCTGCGCACGCGCGCCCCACCCGGCCAGGCCGGAAGCGATGGCGCCCAGGGTGGCGCTCTTGAGAAAACCACGGCGTTGAATCATCCAGGCGACTCCATGACCAAAACGACTGCCGCGCACCAGGCGGCAGCTTGCCATGATGCGGCAGCACGGCCTGCAGATAAACCGCCTGGCGGCCTGCGTGGATGCGGATCCAGGCACAACGGCCAATGCGCAGCACTGGCCGCCTGGCCCTGCAACGCGCTGCACTCATCGGGTTGCTGCAGGTTCGCCCATGCGCCGGACACGCCTGCCCCACCGCCACCTCACTCGACCGCCGTCTGCTCGTCATCGTCGCGCAACAGGCTGGTCAGCACATGGTCGCGCCACACCCCGTTCAACTGCAGATAACGCCGCGCGCGGCCTTCGATCTGGAAACCCAGCCGTGCCAACACCTGTGCGCTGCGCACGTTCTCCGGCACGTATTGCGCCATCACCCGGTGCAATCTCAATGGACCGAACACGAACGCAATGCCTTGTGCGGCGGCCCACTGCATCAGGCCACGGCCCTGCCAGGCGGCGTCCAGTCCATAGCCCAGATGGCAGGCCTGCAACGCACCGCGCTGAATCTGGGTGAATCCCACCGTGCCGATCACCTGCTGCCCGGTCAGCAGCACCAGTTGCAGTTCGCGTTCGCCTGGCACCGCGCTGCGATAGGCAATGCACAACCTGCGCCAGCCTTCTACGGTGTAGAACGCGGTTGGCCGCAGTGGCATCGCATCGGCCAGGTGCGCGCGATTGCGCACGTGATAGTCGGCCACCGCCGCCGGATCGACGCCGGCCAGGTCGCACAGCGCAACGCCACCGGCATGCCGCTGCGGTGCGAAGGTGGGCAAGCTCATCGTGTGCCCGGGTCGGCGCGACGCCGTGTGCAGGCACCTGCGCCCCCTGCGTGGCAGCCCGTGGCGGCGCCCGCCGACCAGGCATCCAGACAGCGGTTGGAAAGAACCATCCTCACCGGTTCGACTGCAGCGGCCCGCCCTATCCACGCGGCGATGTACCCGGCGCTTGCGCGCATGCCGGTCAGGCGGCGTCGGCAGTCGCCAACGCCTGCGCAACCTGTGCCTCGATGGCATCCAGGTTTGGCAACAGTGCGCTCTGCTCGCCCAGCAGCACGCGCATGTACACGCCGTCCGGTAGTGCGTCTTCGGATGCGTCGGCCAGCAGGCCGTCGCGCGGCACCGAGATCAGCTGAGGAAACGAGGCGGTGAGCAGGGCAAAGTACGGCAGCGCGGGATTGCCGCCCAGCGCCTTCAGCACGATCACCTTGTTGTTGAGTGCGGCCGGCTCTTCGCCCAACCCGCTCAGGCGCGCGAACGACAGCAGCGGCACCTTCCAGCCATACCAGTCGATACGGCCCACCACCCAGCGCGGCATGTCCGCCAGCGCTTCCACCGCCACCCGCGACATTACCTCGGCCACCGTGGCGTTGGGGAGCAGCACGCGCTCGTTGCCTGCCTGGATCAGGACGCCGCGGATTTCGTCGTTATTGGCGTAGCTCATGGCACGGTTCCGGTCTGAAAGAAGGGGCCGGGCTTACGCCGGCCAACGCTGCGCCAGCGCCTGTGCCAGTTGCGCAGGATCGGCGATTAGGATGCCCTGGCGCGCCAGGCGGGCGGCCGCGGCAGGGTCGTAGCAGCCATCGGCGGACTGACCGGCCAACCAGGCACCCTGGCCAGCCAATGCCAGTGCCCCGTCCACCAGCGCCTCGTTGGCGCCGCTGAGCATCAGCACGGCGCTATCGGCCGCCGGCAACGCGGCAATCAGCCCGGCGGGGTCGCTTTGCGTCACGAAGGCCAGCCCGTCCTGGTGCCGCTGTACGCCAACGCCGTCGGCCAGCACGTAGACCCTGGCCGGTGCCACCACCTGCCCGGCTTCGGCCAGATCGACCGGCAGCGCGGACACGCGCCCCATCTGCCGGACCAGGTTACCGTACTGGCCACCGTCCAGGGTCATGCGCACCAGTACGGCACGCGGAAACTCCGGCGGCAGCGCGGCCAGCAGCCGGCGGATCGCATCCGGCCCGCCGATGCCGGCCATCACCAGCACCGCGCCGGTGGGCGCACTCGTGTGTTCCAGGTCCATCAGCGACAGGCCGCCCGTGGACAGTGCGGCCACGTCCAGCTCGGCACGCGCGCGCGTCACCACCTGCACCTCATCGACCAGGCCCCAGGTACTGGAATCGCCAAGCGTTGGCGCCGGCTTGTCATCGGCTGAGCTGGCGACCTGCGCGAACAAGGCATCGCCCGGCACGCTTTCGAAGGCATGCGCGGCCGCTTCCAGGTGCTGGTCCAGCTGCAGGTCCGAATGCTGCCGCGGTTGGATCGCCAGGCCGGGTTCGGGATGCAGCGACGGCTCGCTTTCGGTGCCTGGCGGCAACACGTCGGCATGACCGTGCAGCTTGGCGGCCAGATGGCGCACCCAGCGCTGCGCTTCCCAGCCCTCGCGACGCACCGTGAGTTCGGCCTCGTCGAAGATCACCGTCACGCCAGGCAGGTTGAAGGCCGGCTCCAGGGCTTCGAGCGCATCTTCGATGGCCGGTTCCAGCGCCACCAGCACCGCTACCGGTTCGGCATCGCGCAAGGTCTGCACGTCCACCGCTGCGGGGTCGTCTTCCAGCACCACCTGCGCGCCAGCCGAGGCCAGCGCTTCGCGCAGACGCTCGCGCGCCGGCCCTGGCCGGCCCAACAGGGCCACCGGAGTTCCCACTGCGCCATTAGTCTCGGACACGGGCAATCCCCAGTAGGTCATACACGTTTCGCATCAGATCCAACTCTTGGTAGGGCTTGCCCAGGTAGCGCTGCACGCCGATCTCGAAGGCGCGCTGACGATGCTTCTCGCCACTGCGCGAGGTAATCATCACGATCGGCACCGCCTTGAAGCGCGGGTCGGCACGCATCGCGGTGGCCAGCTCGTAGCCGTCCATGCGCGGCATTTCGATGTCCAGCAGCATCAGGTCGGGCACGCGCTCTTCGAGCAGTTCCAGTGCCTCCACGCCATCGCGGGCGGTACTGACATCCAGGTTGTGGCGTTCCAGCACACGGCTGGTGACCTTGCGCATGGTCAGCGAATCGTCCACCACCATCACCAGCGGCACCTGACGCTGTGCTTCGGCGGGACTGTCCAGCGCCGGACGTGCCGGCTGGCTGAGGTAACGACGCACCAGCGGCGCCACGTCCAGGATCACCACCACGCGACCATCGCCGGTGATGGTGGCACCATAGATACCCGGCACCGAGGCGATCTGCAGGCCCACCGGCTTGACCACGATTTCGCGGTTGCCCAGCACCTGGTCGATCGCCACCGCGGCGCGCAGGTCGCCCGCACGCACCAGCAGCAACGGCACCTGCGCCTGGCCATCGGCACGCGCCGCAGCCTGGCCGACCAGCGAGCCCAGGTCGTGCAGCACGTACTCTTCGCCGGCGTAGTGGTAACCGCCCTCGCCCGACTCGTAACGGCTGCGCGAGATGCGGCCGATACCGCTGACCGACCCCACCGGCACCGCGAACGTGGTCTCTCCAATACGGACGAACACCGCCTGGGTGACCGCCAGCGTCTGCGGCAGGCGCAGGGTGAAGGTGACGCCCTGGCCACGCACCGAGTGGATGTCCACCGAGCCGCCGAGCTGACGCACTTCGTTGCGCACCACGTCCATGCCCACGCCACGGCCGGCCAGCTGGCTGACCTGCTCGGAGGTGCTGAAGCCGGAGGCGAAGATCAGCCCATCGAGTTCGGCATCGCTGAGCTCCTGGCCCGGTTCGATCAGGCCGCGCTGTTCGCCACGGCGACGGATCGCCTCGCGGTCCAGGCCGGCGCCGTCGTCGGCCACTTCCAGCACGATTTCCGAGCCTTCGCGGCGCAGACGGATCGCGATGCTGCCTTCTTCCGGCTTGCCTGCATCGCGGCGTTGCTCGGGCGTCTCCAGCCCGTGCGCGACCGAGTTGCGCAGCATGTGTTCCAGCGGCGCGACCATGCGATCGAGCACGTTGCGATCCAGTTCGCCCTGGGTGCCTTCCAGCAGCAGATGCACCTGCTTGCCGGTGTCGCTGGCGGCTTGACGCACCACACGGCGCAACCGCGGCACCAGGCCATCGAACGGCACCATGCGCGCGCGCATCAGGCCATCCTGCAGCTCGGAGCTGACGCGCGACTGCTGTTGCAGCAGGCCGTCGTACTGACGCGAGAGATCTTCCAGCACGCCCTGCAAACCGCCCAAGTCGGCCGCCGATTCGTTCAAGGCGCGGCTGAGCTGCTGCAGGGTGGAGAAGCGGTCCAGTTCCAGCGGATCGAAGGTGCGATCGCCCTGGTCCTGCTCACGCTGGTAACGCGCCACGATCTGCGCTTCGGTCTCCAGGTCCAGACGCCGCAACTGGTCGCGCAGGCGGGCGTTGGTGCGATCCAGTTCGCCCATGGCGCCACGGAACGCGCCCAGCTGCTGTTCCAGGCGCGAGCGGTAGATCGCCACTTCGCCGGCGTGGTTGACCAGGCGATCGAGCAGATCGGCGCGTACGCGCACCTGCTCCTGCTGCACGCGCGGCAGGAAGTCTTCTTCGGTTTGGCCTTCCACCGGCACCGGTGCCGACAGCGGTGCCGGCTCCACCGACGCCTTGGCGATCGCGCGGACATCGGCGTCGCTGGGCGGGGCGGCATCGCGGCCACGGGTACGGGTTTCGAAGGTTTCCACCAGGTCGGTGGGCATCGCCACGGCGCGGTGCATGCCGGTACGGGTCAGCAACTGATGCAGGCGATCGAAACCACGCTCGAACAGGCGCACGTCGTCGCGGTCGATGTCGGTGCGGTTGGCCGCCACCGCTTCCAGCAGCGATTCGATCGCGTGCCCAAGGTCGCCGATGGCATTGATGCCGGCCATGCGCGCACCGCCCTTGAGCGTGTGCAGATCGCGCTGCAGTCCGTTGAGGACCTCGCGGTCTTCCGGCACTTCGCGCATGCGGGCGATCAGGCCATCGCAGTGGTCCAGCAGGTCGCGACCTTCCTCGACGAAGATGTCGACCAGTTCGCCGTCGAGTTGATCGAAGTTGAGCGGGCCCACATCGAACGCGGCACCGACGTCGTTGCTGCCGGTATCGGTACGCGCGGCGTCTTCCACCGGTGCGCTGAACGCGGCGGTAGGGTCAGCCGGCTCGGCCGCGTGTTCGCTGGCAGAGGCATCGTGTTCGGCAGCATCGGCGTGTTCGGCCTGCTCCATGTGCTCGACCTGGTCTGTCGTGGCTGTCGCATCGATGGATGCAGGCTCGCCAGCGTGCTGCGCGTCGGTCTTGGCGACCGGCTCGGCATGCGACTCGGGCGCGATCTCCGATTGCGGATCGCTCGCCTCTTCCGCCTGGTCGGCCGCATGCGCCATTTCGACCGCCTGCACCGATGCGATGGTGTGCTCGGGCAGCGCCTCATCGGCCTGTGCGGAGTCGTGATGCTGACCGGACGGCGCATGCGCCGTGTCGGCGTGTTCGGCCTCGATCTCGGCAACTTGCTCGCCGTGCGTCGCGTCCTCGACCGCCGTGTATTCGGTCGTCTCGATCTGCTCGCCGGAGTCTGTGCGTGCCTCGAACGGCACGCCCCAGGCTGCAGACTGCTCCGACTGCGGCTGCTCCGCGTGCGCCTCGGCGTCCGACTGCGCAGCATGCTGTGCGTCGGCGTCGTGCGACGCTGCGGCTTCGTCGTCGTTTGCCTGCTTGGCGACGTCATCGGAGTGGAGCGGCGCGCCGACATCGGCATCGGCGTGCACCGCTTCCAGCGCGTCGATGCTCTCGACCGTCGCGTCGTCGGCCACGGTGTGGGCATCGTCCGCGCTGGCAAGCGTCTGCGTCTGACCAAGCGCGGCTTCTGCGTCGGCCAGCTCGTCGACTACGACGGTGTCCGGCGTGGAAACGCGGGTGTCCGCCCCATCTGCAGCTGGATCGCCCGCTGCCACGTCATGCGCAACGAACGAAGCATCCGCATCGGACGCGGCATGCGCCTGCGTGTCAGCCGGTTCGGCCGGCGCCTGCGCTGCGTCGTGCGCCAGCGCCGCGTCGGCAACATCGGCAGGCTGTCGTTCGGTGGCGTCCCAGGCATCGGTTTCGACCGCCGACTCATCGGCCAGCGTGTCGTGTGCGTCGTGGGCCTGCGCTGCAGCGTCGTGGTGGTCGGCGCCCACGGCGTCGCCCTGCACAGTTGCTGCGTCGTCGACTGCCGTCTCCGCCGTGTCGGCGTGCTGATCCTGCGACAGGGCGTCGTGATCGTCCGGCGCCGGTGCCTGCAGCGCATCGGTGGCGTGTTGGCCGGCCTCGGATTCGGCCAGTTCGTCCACCGCCATCGCAGCCTCGGCAGGGACCTCGGCGTCATGCGTGTGGTCGGCCGGCTGCGTCGGCGAGGTGGCGTCGGCGGGCAGTGCACCGGCATCCAGGTACTGCGACAGATCCTCCACGCCGGTCAGTTCGACCGTCGCATCACCAGCAACAGAGGTCTCGCTCTCCGCATCGACGTCGTCCAGTTCTTCCAGGAACGCCTGCGGCGGCCACTGTGCTTCCGGCAGCGTCTCCACCAGAGCACGCAAGCGCGCGGTCAACGGCGCGAACGACGGAATCAACGGCGCCTCGGCGCGCAATGCCGTGACCGTGGTGGCGATCGCTGCGGCCATCGCCGCGATTGCATCGATCCCTTCCGGCGACGGCGTTGCCGATGCCGAGAGCAAACGCTTCACATAGCTCTCGGCCGGCGTCGTCACCAGGGTAATTTCCGGCACGTCGGTCATCGCGAACGCGCCACTCATGGTGTGCACGGCACGCAACAGCTCTTCGGTCGCCAACTGTGGTGCCGCCTGGGTGGCCTGCAGCCAGGCGTTGACGGTTTCCAGGTGCGTGGCGACCTCGGCTTCGAGGATTTCGCGCAGCACACTGTCCACCGATGCCGGGGTTCCCCCGCTGGCGGCAGGCGCACCGGCATCGGCCAAAACCGCAGCCACTTCGGTGGTTGCCGGCGTCGCCGCTGCAGGCACGTAATAAACCTCTTCACCGGCCGCAACGCGCTCGGCAATGGCCTGGATTTCCGGCAGGTCCGCGCTGATGCGGCCCTGGTCGCGCAGTGCTGCGTTGAACTGCGGCAGCACCTCGTAGGCCAGCCCGACCATCGCCACCACCGCCGGACTGGGCGGGCGCGAGTTATCCAGCACGCGGTTGAGCATGCTTTCGATCTTCCAGCTGAACTCGCCGAGCACGCTGGCACCGACCAGGCGGCCGCTCCCCTTCAGGGTGTGGAAGACCCGGCGGATCGTGCGCAGCTTGTCCGGGCTGTTCGGCGCGGCGCGCCAGACCGGTAGCAGCTGCCCCAGGTTGACCAGTTCCTCGTCGAATTCTTCGAGGAACACATCGCGGATGTCGTCATCGATATCGCTGTCGCCGAAGCCGCCGAAGATGCCGGCATCGGCCGCCACCGGCACCGGCGCACTGGCGGGTGCCGGTGCCGGTGCGACCTCGGCTGCGGTCTCGCTGCTGCTCGGCGAAACCGGTGGCCGCTCGGTGTCGAACTGCGCAGCGGCCGCGTCCAGATCGGCCAAAAACGCCGCCGATGCCGCATCCACGTCGAACGCGCTGACCACGGCCTGCTGCACGCGCGGGGGAGCCTGCTCGGCAGCCGCCTCGCTCGGTGTGTCCTGTGCCTCGGGCGCGGCATCCACGAACGGACCTTCCGGTTCCTGCGCCGGAGCCGGCGGCGCTGGCGGCGGCGAGAACGCATCTTCGATGCTGACCTGCGCGCGGCGCGCTTCGTTTTCGGCGATGAAATCCAGCGGCGCTTCGGTCTGATCGGCGTCGCCAGGCAAGGTGATCTGCTCGATCTGCAGCGGCGCCTCATCGGCCCCCACCGGCGCAGCGGCGTGTTCCTGTTCCAGGGCGCTCAGGTCCACGGTGTAGCTGACCTGCGCAGCCTCGCTGGCCAGATGCCCATCCTGCTCGGCCGACACCGGGTCGAACGCGGAAGGTGCAATCGGTGCCGCCTGCTCGGTGGTGTCCAGCCGCCAATCGCCGGGCGCCTGCGCGCCATCGTCGGACAGGTCCAGCGGCGCCACCGTGAACGGCACATGCGCCTGGCCGGACACGGTTTCCTCGGCAGTCACCGGGTCGAACGAAAACACCGTGTCGGTGGCTGCCGCGCCGGTGTCGTGCACCGCGCTGGCCGCGAACGGGGTTTCCACAAGGGTTTCGTTGGCCCATTCCAGCACTGCGGCCGGCGTGGCATCGTTGGCCGCCGCCTCCGGGGTACCGGCAAGCGGCAGTGCGCCGACGGCGACCTGCTGCGGCGCGACGACGCTGCCCGGCTGGTCGGTCCCCACCGGCAATTCGGACGGCTGCCCGGACGGCAACGGCCAGTAGCGCAGCGTTTCCAGGCTGTTGCGGGTGATGTCCAGGATCTCCTCGCGGCCGGGACGGCGCTCGCGCAGGGCTTCCAGGTAGTACTCCAGGCTGGCCATCGCATCGGCCAGCGTGTCCAGCTGGCGGCCGCTGGGCACGCGCTGCTTGCCGATCAACTCCTGATCGACATAGCGGCGCACGCCTTCCAGGTAATCGGCCGCCTGCGGCAGCTCGAGGATGCGCAGCGCCCCGCCGACCTCGCCCAGCAGATGCGGGACCTCGGCCAGCCGGGCATGGTCCCAGTTGGTTTCGATGAAGGCGACGAAGTGTTCGCGCGCCGTACCGAAATTGGCGATCGCTTCCTGCGCCAGCACGTCCACGGTGCGACGCACCTCCGACGAGGTGGCGCTGTTGCTGGCTTCATTGCCATCGCCGATGTCGGCGCCAAGACTGGCGACCTGGTCGTCCAGCGAGGCATCCACGTACAGCAGCGCGCCGGCGATATCCAGCAGCACGCCTTCGTCCATCTGCACCTGGCCATCGACCACGCGCGCCAGCGCATCGCGCTGCTGCACGACGACATTGCGTGCCACGCCCAGGCCCATCATGCCCAGCGTGTCGGCCACGCTGCCCAGATCGTTGACCTGGGTCTGCAGCTCGGCGATCTCGCCGCCGGTGCGCAGGTGCAGGTCCAGCGCGTCCTTGACGCGCAGCAATTCTTCCTTGACCGCGCTGCCAACGGTATCGAGCAGCGCGCGGTTACGCCCGCTCAGGCTGCCGCGTGCGTGATCCAGCTCGGCCTCGGTGGCCATGCCGGCCTGCGGGTCGATCGCAAACAGCACGCTCTCGCTCAAGCCGGGCTGGCCACGGGTGGCACGGATTTCATTGAGCAACGGCAGCAACACGATCGGAATGTCGCGATGGCCGTTTTGCAGGCGTTCCAGATAATCGGGCAGCAGCACGGCACCGCGCATCAGCATGGCGCAGGCCTCGTCGCGGTCGGCGATCTCGCCGACCTGTACCGCCTGGGCCAGCAGTTCCAGCTCCTCGGCGACCATTGCCGGCGCGTACAGCTCGACCATGCGCAAGGTGCCCTGCACCTGGTGCAGGTAGCCGGCACAGAAACGCATCCGGCTGGTGTCGGAGGGTTCTTCGGCGAAGTACTCGATCTCGTTGCGCGCCTGGCGCAAGGTCTCGTCCAGCTCCGGCTTGACCCAACCCAGTGCGGCATGGCTCATTGCATCGCGAAGCGCACTCATTGCAGCCCCCTGACGACGGCCGGCCCACCGCTGGCGCGGCGACCGGTCCCTTCCTGCATCGACGTAATGCGACTACGCGCCATCTGCTGATCCTTTCCCGTTCCGCGTCGTGGTCACGCCGGCAGCTTGAAGTCGGCGACCGAACGGCGCAGATCGGCGGCAAGCTGGGCCAGGTTGCCGATCGACTCGGCCGTCTGTTCCGCACCCTGCGATGTCTGGCTGGTGATCTGTCGGATCACGCCCATGGTTTGTGTGATGTCCGTCGCCGCTGCCGACTGCTGGTGCGCGGCGATAGAGATGTTCTTGATGAGGTTGTTCAAGGCGTTGGACACGCGCTCGATTTCGGTCAACGCGGTGCCGGCGTCTTCGGCCAGGCGTGCGCCGGACACCACTTCGGAGGTGGTCTGCTCCATCGAGCCGACCGCCTCGTTGGTATCGGCCTGAATGGTCTGCACCAGGCCTTCGATGCGGCGGGTCGCGCTGGAGGTGCGTTCTGCCAGGCGCTGCACTTCGTCGGCCACCACCGCGAAACCGCGACCGGCCTCGCCCGCCGAGGCCGCCTGCACCGCGGCGTTGAGCGCCAGGATGTTGGTCTGCTCGGAAATGTCGTTGATGAGTTCCACGATCGAGCCGATTTCCTGCGAGGACTCACCCAGACGCTTGATGCGCTTGGAGGTTTCCTGGATCTGGTCGCGAATTTGGTCCATGCCCTGGATCGTCTCGCGTACCACGCCGGCACCTTCGGCGGCGATGACCACCGAGCGCTGCGCCACTTCGGCCGATTCGGTGGAGTTGCGCGACACCTGTTCGATGCTGGCGGCGATTTCGCTGATGCGCTCGGAGGCGGTGGTGATCTGGTTGGCCTGCTGGCCGGCCGCTTCGGCCAGCTGCATCGCGGTAGCCTGGGTTTCCTGGGTCGACACGGCCACCTTGGCCGAGGTGTCGTTGATGGTGGTCACCAGGTGGCGCAGTTCGTCCACGGCGTAGTTGATCGCGTCTGCAATGGCGCCGGTCATGTCCTCGGTCACCGAGGCCTTGACGGTCAGGTCACCCTCACCGAGCGAGCTGATTTCGTCCAGCAAGCGCATGATCGCCTGCTGGTTGCGGCTGTTGAATTCCACCTGTGCCTGGTAGCGCACGTCCTGCTCGCGGCTGCGCACCCGCACCGAGCTCCACACGAACCCGACGATGGCCAGCAAGGCGACCAGGCCGGACACCACGCCCAGCCAGAAGTTGGGAAACCACCGGGTGTCGCGCGCCGAACCGAACGCGGAGAACGCATCGAACAGCTTCTTGCTGTCATCGAGCATCTTGCCGGAACTTGCGGTCAGCGCCGCAGCAGCGGACTGCGCCGCGAACAGGTTGCGCGAGGCGGCCAGGATGGCGTCGATGTCCTTCTTCATCGTCGCCCATTGCGCCTGCGACTGCTCCAGTGCGGCCAGGGCGGCAGGGTTACGCACCGCAGCGATGCCGAGCTCGTCGTTGCCTGCGCGCAGGCCTTCCAGCATCTGGGTGAACACCACCGAGTCGCGCGCCAGCGCATCGCCGGAGGCGGCCGCGTTGGCACCACCGGCGCGCATTTCAGTGACCCGGCGCGCCATGGTGCCGGCGACCACCACCTGCTGCAGGGTGTTGTAGATCTGCGAGGCCGGCGCGCCGCTGGCGGTCATCGCGCGCACCACTTCGTTCAACTGCGCCTGCAGCTGCGGCACGCTGCCGGAGAAGCGTTCGGCGTTTCCGGCCAGGCCCAGCACCGCCGCTTCGCTGGCAATGACCTGGTCGGCGTTCTTGCCCATCGGCACCCAGGTGGATTTGAGCTGCGCCATCGGGCTGGCCACCGAACCTTCCTTGCCGAAGCGGCCATCCAGCTCGCTGACCGTGCTGTCGATGCGGGCCTTGGTGTCCTTGAAGGCAGCGAACGCCTTTGCATCGCCGGAAATCGCTTCGCGGCCCTGGTTGGCCAGCTGCTGCGAGAGCACCTGCAGGTCGGCCGCACCGGTGCCGGCACCGGCAAGACGACTGCCCTGCCAGGTCGCGACGCCAGTGTTGGCGCCAAACACGATCATCGACAACACCAGCAAGCCAAGCCAGAAGCTGGTGCTGACGCTGCCGAGCTTGTTGGTCTTGCGGGCGTCCGGGGCGGTACTCATGGTTCGACCTCGATCTGTAGGACGTGGCGGGGTCGCGGCTTAGGCCGCGGCCTGCCGGAATTCAGGAGTGCGCGACAGCAACGCCAGGGAGAACACACCCCAGTCCTGCGTCTCGTTGCGGAAGGCACGTTCGATGAAGTGCGCATAGCGGCCCTGGGCCAGCTCGCCGGGCTCCACCGCCTGGGCCTGTTCGAAGCTGCGCTGGCCGTAGAGCTCGTCGATGGTCAGCGCGACGTCGCCGCCGCTCTGACGCATGATGAGCACGCGCTGGCCTTCCTGCAGCACCGTGCGCCGGCCCTCCAGGAACTGCTTCAGATCGATCACCGGAAACAGGTTGCCACGCAGGTTGCCCACGCCCAGCAGCCAGGGCTGGGCGCCCGGCACCGGCGTGACCGGCGGCATCGGTACGATTTCCGCCACTTCGCGAAAATCCGAGACCAGTCGCCGGGTACCGACGCGATACCCCACGCCACGCCAGATATCGGCCGAGAACTGGCGTTCCGGCAGCGGCGTGGCGTGCGCAAGACTACGCCGTTCGTAGTCTTCGAGAATGTCGAATGGAGAGCGCATCAACGCACCAGTTGTTTGATGCGCGCGAGCAGATCGTCTTCGCGCGGCGGCTTGACGATGTAGTCGCTGGCACCTTGCCGCAACCCCCAGGCCTTGTCGGTTTCCATGCCTTTGGTGCTGACCAGCAGCACCGGGATGTCCTTGGTGGCCTGGTCGCGCGCCAGTGCGCGCGTTGCCTGGAAGCCGCTCATGCCGGGCAGCACCACATCCATCAGCACCAGATCAGGCGCCTGGCTGCGTATCAGCTCAAGTCCCTGCTCGGCGTTGTCGGTGGCGACGACGGTGTGGCCGGCTTTTTCCAGCCATTGACTGAAGACTGCCCTGTCGGTGGGCGAGTCCTCGATCAATATGATTCGAGCCATGTTGCCTTTCCCCCTGGTCAGGCGTGGACGTAGGTGCGGATCGCGCTCAGTAGTTCTTCACGGGTGAATGGCTTGGTCAGATACTGCTCGGAACCGACGATGCGGCCACGCGCCTTGTCGAACAGGCCATCCTTGGACGACAGCATGATGACCGGCGTCGATTTAAAGAGCTGGTTGCCCTTGATCAACGCACACGTCTGGTACCCATCCAGGCGCGGCATCATGATGTCCACGAAAATGATCTGCGGTTGCTGGTCGGCGATCTTGGCCAGTGCCTCGAAACCATCGGTCGCTGTCACCACCTCACAACCTTCCCGCTTCAGCAGCGTTTCGGCGGTGCGGCGGATGGTCTTCGAATCGTCGATGACCATCACCTTCAGTCCTGCGAGTTCCCCACCCGCAGCCATGTTTTCAGTCATGCAAATATCCCCAGGCGCGCGACGCTTCATCCCTTACGGCGTCGCTACGAAAGTGCATGTATATCCCAAGACCCGCATTGACTGTCAAGGGTGCCCTGCCACCGCCCCGCCAGGCGGACGTTTCAACCACGCCAGGATGTGTCGAAACCGGCAAGTCGCGCATCTGCGACCGAGCCGGGTGCGCCATCACCCATCGCTTGAAGCTACCATCGGCAGCCTGTTCGAAAGGTTTAGCCCCATGTCGCTCGACGTCGTTGTGGTGATGGATCCCATCGCCTCCATCAAGATCGCCAAAGACACCACCTTCGCCATGCTGCTGGAAGCCCAGCGCCGTGGCCACCGCCTGCACTACGTGCGCCCGGGCGGGTTGAGCCTGCGCGAAGGCCGCGCGGTGGCGCAGGTCGCGCCGCTGGGCGTGCGCGAGGACAAGGCCAGCTGGTTCACCCTGGGGGAGTTCGCCGAGCTGGCCTTCGGCCCCGGCCAGGTGGTGCTAATGCGCAAGGACCCACCGGTGGACGCCGAGTTCGTCTACGACACCCAGGTGCTGAGTGTCGCCCAGCGCGCCGGCGCGCAGATCGTCAACGACCCGCAGGGCCTGCGCGACTACAACGAAAAACTGGCCGCATTACTGTTTCCGCAATGCTGCCCGCCTACCCTGGTCAGCCGCGATGCGGCCGCGCTCAAGGCCTTCGTGCTGGAGCACGGCCAGGCGGTGCTCAAGCCGCTGGACGGCATGGGCGGGCGTTCGATCTTCCGCAGCGGCACCGGCGACCCCAACCTCAATGTGATCCTGGAAACGCTGACCGACGGCAACCGCAAGCTGACCCTGGCGCAGCGCTTCATCCCCGACATCACCGCCGGCGACAAGCGCATCCTGCTGGTGGACGGCGAGCCGGTGGACTATTGCCTGGCGCGCATCCCGCAGGGTGACGAATTCCGCGGCAACCTGGCCGCCGGCGGGCGCGGCGAAGGCCGGCCGTTGTCCGAACGCGACCGCTGGATCGCCGCGCAGGTGGGGCCGGAAATGCGCCGCCGCGGCATGCGCTTCGTCGGCCTGGACGTGATCGGCGACTACCTGACCGAGGTCAACGTCACCAGCCCCACCTGCGTGCGCGAGCTGGATGCGCAGTTCGGCCTGAACATCGCCGGGCGGCTGTTCGATGCGATCGAGGCCGGCGTGCCGCAATGAGCACGGCGGCGGCCCTGACTGCAGCAGTGGACGAACGCCGGCGGCTGACCACCACGCTGGTGATCTCGCTGGTGCTGCACGGCGCGCTGATCCTGGGCGTGGGCTTCGCGGTCAGCGAAGACGCGCCACTGGTGCCGACCCTGGACGTGATCTTCAGTCAGACCAGCACCCCGCTGACGCCCAGGCAGGCCGACTTCCTGGCGCAGGCCAACCAGCAGGGCGGCGGCGACCACGACACCGCCCAGCGCCCGCGCGACAGCCAGCCCGGCGTGGTGCCGCAGGACCGCACCGGCCTGGCGCCGCAGGCGCAGCGCGCCACCAGCGCTCAGGCTCCGGCCCCCACCCAGACCCGGGTGGTGAGCAGCCGCCGCGGCGAGCAGGCCATGCCGACGCCGCAGCCGAACCCGCAGACCGACCCGCTCACCCCGTCCGATGCGCAACGCATCCAGCGCGATGCGGAGATGGCCCGGCTGGCGGCCGAGGTGCACCTGCGCTCGGAACAGTACGCCAAGCGCCCGAACCGCAAGTTCGTCTCCGCCAGCACCCGCGAGTACGCCTACGCCAACTACCTGCGCGCCTGGGTGGACCGTGCCGAGCGCGTGGGCAACCTGAATTATCCGGACGACGCACGCCGCCGCCGACTGGGCGGCAAGGTGGTCATCAGCGTGGGCGTGCGCCGCGACGGCAGCGTGGAAGGCAGTCGCGTGCTGATCTCCAGTGGTGTCCCCGCGCTGGACGCGGCCGCGCTGCGGGTGGTGCAACTGGCACAGCCGTTCCCGCCGCTACCCAACACCCAGGACGATGTGGACATCCTGGAAGTCACCCGGACCTGGCTATTCCTGCCCGGCGGCGAGTTGCACGACGACCGCTGACACCCCCCAGGCGTCGTCGACGCGACGGCATGGCCGACTACACGACCTGCCGCGTGCGGCAGCTGGCGCGACAGGTCAGCGGCTCATCTGGCCGGCGGGGTCGAAGCCTTGCCAGTGCAGCAGGCTGTGCGCCAGGCACAGCGCCATCGCGGCGGCGTTGGTCCACTACCCTGCACGCAGGGCGAACGGACCACCACAGTGCATATCGTCGATCGGCGTGAAGCTACCCGGCGCGCAGAATTCCAGCGTGATGCCCGGCGCATCGCCGACCGCCAGGCCGAGCAGACACCCGCGAAAACGTGCGCGCCGGGCAGCGTCGGTCATGGCGTCGCGGCGGCTGCCTTCGCGGCGCGGGCGGCCTGTTGCTCGACCAGGGTGAGTGCGACGTTGTCGCGCAGATAGGCTGGCTCCACCCGCTCCGGCGCTACGCCTTCGCCGCGCTGCAACGCCGGCACCGCGAGCGTGAGCAAATCGGCCGCACGCGGCAGCCCGGTCGCATCGACACTGGTCAGGCGGGTCGCAAAACGCTGTTGCAGCAGTGCGTCGGCTGCGGCGAAACCGGTGCCGACACCGGCCATGCGCGCTGCGGTGTCGGGCACCGCGAGCGCGTCCGGTGCGCACACCATCTCCGGCACCAGTTCCAGCAAGGTGTCGCCGCTGCGCGCGAACACGCCGGCATACACCTCGCCCATGCGCGCATCGATGCAGGCCAGCACATGCGTGGCCTCGGCCGGCGCGCGCAAGGCCAGCACCTGCAGCGTGGAGACGGCCAGCACCGGCAGATCCAGCGCCAGGGCGATGCCTTGCGCGATGCCGATCGCCAGACGCACGCCGGTGAAGGCGCCAGGCCCGCGGGCGACCGCGATCGCATCGAGCTGGCGCCGGGCGATGCCGGCGTCGGCCAGCAGCGCGTCGGCCCAGGGCAAGGCCAGTTCGGCGTGGCGACGCGGTGCCAGTTCGAAGCGCTCGATCACACGTCCATCCACGTGCAGCGCCACGGAGCAGGCTTCGGTGGAGGTTTCGAAAGCGAGGACTTTCATGGCAGGACCGCAGGCAGGAAGGGAAGCTCAGTCATCGCCGAACGGCAACGCGAGCACGCCATTGTCGCCCACTG
Organism: Xanthomonas cucurbitae; assembly: GCF_002939885.1. Lineage (GTDB taxonomy): Bacteria > Pseudomonadota > Gammaproteobacteria > Xanthomonadales > Xanthomonadaceae > Xanthomonas > Xanthomonas cucurbitae. The sequence goes on along the minus strand of NZ_MDED01000012.1, from coordinate 87,090 downwards.
GCTCGGCGACGCCAAAGAACGCGCGCACCTCGCCGATGTCGCGCGTGCGCGCAAACGGTGGCAGCGAGGCCATGAAAGTGCGTCCGTAGCTCTTGTTCACCAGCCGCGGGTCGCACAACACCAGCACGCCACGGTCGGTTTCGCTGCGGATCAGCCGGCCCACGCCCTGCTTCAGCGCGATCACGGCCTGCGGCAACTGCTCGTCGCGGAACGGGTTGCCACCCTCGCGGCGGATCGCATCCAGCCGCGCTTCGAACACCGGGTCGTCGGGCGCGGCGAACGGCAGCTTGTCGATCACCACCACGCTCAGCGCATCGCCGACCACGTCCACGCCCTCGCGGAAACTGGCAGAGCCCAGCAGCACGCCGTTGCCGGAATCGCGAAAGCGCTGCAGCAGGGTCGCGCGCGGCGCCTCGCCCTGCACGAACAGCGGCCATGGCGCACCGCGCAGCGCGTCGGCGGCCTCGCGCAGCGCGCGGTGCGAGGCGAACAGCAGGAATGCGCGGCCATTGGAGGCCTGCAGCACCGGCGTCAGCGCCGCGATCAAGGCGGTGCCGAAGCCGCGCGCGGCCGGGTCGGGCAGATTCGGCGGCAGATAGCACAACGCCTGGCGTGCCCAGTCGAACGGGCTGGGCTGCAGCAAGGTCACCGGGTCGCGCAAGCCCAGCCGCAGTGCGATGTGGTCGAACTCTCCGCCCACCGCCAGCGTGGCCGAAGTGAACACCCAGGCCGCCTGCGACTTTTCGCGGTGCGCGCGCAGCGGGCCGGACACATCCAGCGGCGTGCGCTGACAGCGAAAGCCACGCGGGCTGAGCTCGTACCAGAGCACATCGGTATCGACCGTCGCTTCTGGCGGATCCTGCGCAAAATCCGCTACCGGCAGATCTTCGCCCAACCAGCGCGAGAGGCGATTCAAGGCTTCCTGCGCACGCGCGGTGCAGCCGTCGAACCCCGGCGAGGCCTCGCGCAATGGCAGCAAGGCCTCGCCCAGCCGCGCCAACGCCGACAGCACCGCATCGAAACCTTCGCGCACCTGCGGCTTGGCCAAGGCGCGCCACTGCGTGCCACGCGGCGGCAGCCCTTCCATGCCGGCGCGCAGGCTGCGCAGCGCATCGTCCAGGGCCAGGATCGGCGCCTGCAGGCTGGCTTGCGCACCGGCGACCAGCCGCGCCTCCACCATGCAATCGCGCGCCAGTTCCTGCCACGGGCGCATGCCGAAACTTTCGCCAAAGAAATTGGCCGCCAGTTCTGGCAGCTGATGCGCTTCGTCGATGACGAAGGCCTGCGCGCCCGGCAGGATCTCGCCGAAACCTTCCTGCTTGAGCGCCAGATCGGCCAGCAGCAGATGGTGATTGACCACCACCAGATCGGCGGCCTGCGCACGCTGGCGCGCCTGCACCACGAAGCACTCGCTGTAGAACGGGCAGTCGGTGCCCAGGCAGTTGTCGACCGTGGAGGTCACCATCGGCAGCAGTGGCGAATCGTCCGGCAGGGCATCCAGTTCGGCCATGTCGCCGTACTGGGTGCGCCCGCTCCAGGCCACGATGCGCTGGAACTGGGTGACCTGCTCGGGCGTGGCCAGGCGTGGCTCGCCCCGCGCCTGCTGGGTGCGGTACTTGCACAGATAGTTGGCGCGGCCCTTCAGCAACGCGCTGCGCAGGCCCACGCCCAGCGCGGCGCGCACGCGCGGCAGATCGCGATGGAACAGCTGGTCCTGCAGCGCGCGCGTGCCGGTGGAGACGATGGTCTTCAAGCCCGATAGCAGCGCAGGCACCAGATACGCATAGGTCTTGCCGGTGCCGGTGCCGGCCTCGGCCAGCAGCACATCGCGCTGTTCAAAGGCCTCGGCGATGGCGCCGGTCAAACGCAGCTGCGCAGCGCGCGGCGCAAATGCATCGAGCTGGCGCGCTAGCGCCCCGCCCTCGCTGAGCGCATCGATGCTGGCAGTGGCAAGTTGGGACATGAGACCGAACGGATGCAGGTGGACAAGCCCGCCAGCCTAACGCGTGCGCAGGGATGCTGCCTGCTTGCCGGATCGGGTGGACCACCGCATCGCATCCAGATGCAGGCGCTCACCCTTGCCAATCGACCGGGCGCGACGCACCCGGCCCTGCGGTCCTCAGTAACGCTTCATGCCCGGCACGGTGCAGCCAGCGATCTGCGTCTTGGCGGAAGCGGCGTTCTCTTTCTCGCCGCGCGCCAGTCGCGATTGCTCGATGGTGGCCCAATGGCGGCGGCACAGCGGGCCGGTCTTGGAGCCCAGATCCACCGCCTGCTTGGCGAAGCGTTCGGCGGCCGGCCAGTCGGCCTGCAACACCGCCACTTCCGCGCGCTCCTGCAGGATCGCCGGATCGCCGGAAACCAGCCCGATCGCCTGATCCAGCGCGGCCGCCGCACCCGGCAGATCGCCGGCCTGGCGTTTGGTCCTGGCGGCTTCGCGAAGATCATCCACCTGCGGGTCGCGCAGTGGCTGGACCGACAACTCGGTGTCGTCGGCGCCGGCCTCGCGTTCGATCAATCCCAGGCGCTGCGCAGGCGTGGTCGGATCGACCGGCGCTGGCGGCGGCGCAGGCGGCGCGGTGACGCAGGCGGTGACTGCGGCTAGTACCCCGATCAGGGCGAGAATACGGTGCAATCGGGTCATCTGGTCACTCCAGTCAATGGGCAGGGGGCGCCGAAGCGGGCGCTGGCGCAGGGTCTTCCGGCCGCTTCTCCAGACCGAAGAAGCGTCGCCAGCCGCCACCGCTGGACTGCTCGGCAGGCGCTGTGGCCTCGCCGGGCGCGCCGGCGATGGGCGGTGCGGTCCCGGCACAAGAGGCGAAGGCAGGCGTGAAACCGACCACGAACGGGAACTGGCGCGCGCCCGGGCAGCCCGGATTGGTCACGCCGGTGCCGGCCGCGTCCACCCATTGCCAGTCCAGGCCCTTGCCACTGACCTTGAGCGGTGCGCTGGGCAGGCGCGCGAAGATGCTCGACCACACCCGCATCGCGCCGGTGGCGCCGTACAGGCCGGTCTGCTCGTTCTGGTCGTTGCCCATCCAGATCACCGCCAGGTGGTCGCCGGTATAGCCGGCATACCAGCTGTCGCGGCCGTCGTTGGAGGTACCGGTCTTGCCGGCCGGAGACAGCCGGCCCAGGCCGTCGCCCAGCAACTGGCGCGCGGTTCCGCCGCTGACCACCTGTTGCAGACCGATGCTGATCAGGTTGGCGGCGACCGAATCGCCTTCCTGCGCCGGCGCGGGGGTCTTGTCGTAACGCTTGAGCAGCTTGCCTTGCGGGTCGAGCACGCCACGCACCGCATGCAGCGGCTGGATCTCCCCGCCGGCGGCCAGGAACTGGTACAGCTGCGCCATGCCGTACGGGCTCTGGTCGGTCGCACCCAGGATCAGCGACGGATTCGGGTCGGCCTTGATCCCGGCCAGTACCTGGATCAACTGCGCGATACGGTCGGCCCCCACCTGCATGCCCACCCGCACCGTGGCCTGGTTGTAGGAATGCGCCAGCGCATCGATCAGCCGCACCGTGCCATGGCTGCGGTTGTCGGAATTGCCCGGCGACCAGGTCTTGCCGCGGCTGAGCTGCACGGTGACCGGCGAATCGTCGACCCAGCTGGACAGCGCCCAGCGGTCCGGCGAGGCCAGCGCCAGCATGTACACGAACGGCTTGAGCAGCGAGCCTACCGGCCGTTGCGCTTCCACCGCCCGATTGAAGCCGGGCTTGGCGACGTCGCGGCTGCCGACCACCGCCAGCACATCGCCACTGTGCACGTCGGTCAGCACCAGCCCGGCCTGCAGCGGCGGGCGCTTCTTGTTGTCCAGCCGCTTGATGGTGCCGGTCACCGCGCCTTCGGCATAGGCCTGGGCCGCAGGCGACATGCCGGTGAGCACGCTCATGCCGGCCCCCTGCAGCACGCCTTCCGGATAGTCGTGCGCCAGTTGCCGCCGCACCAGGTCCACGTAGGCGGGAAAGCGGTTCGCCGCGACCAGGCCCGGCTCTTTCGGCACGCCCAGCGGCGCGGCGAGTGCGCGCTTGTACTCGGCGTCGTCGATCAGCTGGTTCTCGTGCAGCTTGCCCAGCACGAAGTTGCGCCGGTCCAGTGCACGTTCCGGGTTACGCCGGGGGTCGTAGTACGACGGCCCCTTGACCAGCCCGATCAACAGGGCGATCTGTTCGGTGGTCATCGACGTGAGCTCGCGCCCGAACCACAGCTCGGCACCGGAGGACACGCCGTGGATCGCCTGCCCGCCGCGCTGGCCCAGATACACCTGGTTGAGATACGCCTCCAGGATGGTGCGCTTGTCGTAGCGCGCCTCCATGATGACCGCGTACAGGATCTCGTTGAACTTGCGGGTGAGCGTCTGCTCCTTGCCGATGCCGAGCAGGCCGCTGCGGGCCAGCTGCTGGGTCAGCGTGCTGGCGCCCTGACGTACCTGGCCGCCCGAGCGCAGCATGATCCAGGCCGCGCGCAGCATGCCACTCAGGTCGATGCCGTGGTGGCTGTTGAAGTCGCGGTCTTCCACCGCCTGCAGGCCGGTGACCAGCAGCTCCGGCACCTCTTCCATGCGCACCAGGCGACGTTCTTCCTGCTTCTGCCCGTACAGCGTGGCGATGCGCGCCGGATCCAGCCGCGCACTCTTGAGCGCCTTGCGGGTACCGGTATCGCGCAGGCTCGCCACCCGCCCGCCGGACAGCGCCACCTCGATCCGGCGCGCCGGCACCGCACCATCCACGTCGTTGTAGCCGCGGCTGGCGATGGTGAAACGGCTGCCGTCCTGCTGGTACGTGCCGGCCAGCTTGGCCTGTCCGTCGTCGCGGTAGGACGCCGCATCCAGTTCGGTCTTCAGGGTCGCCGTGTCCAGCGCGTTGCCGGGGGCCAGCACCAGGGGGCGTCCGTACACGCGGGTGGGGATCTGCCAACGCAATTCGCCGAAACGCTGGCTGACCTGGGTGTTCAGATACACCGTGTAGGGAATCAGGAAGCCGAGCGCAAGCGCCAACGCGGCAAATCCCCAGACGATCAGCCTGCGTTGCCAGCGGGAGCCTTGCTCTTGGGAGTCGTCCTCGAAGTCTTCGGGATCGTCGTGGTCGTTGCGTCGGGGCACGGGAATGCAGGCATGGAGAATCCGGCGAGTCTAGCGCAGCGCTGTCGTGGCTGCCGCCTGCGGGTTCGGCTTGACTTAAAAATGGCTAAACCGCAAGCCTGCCCGCCGTGCCGCGCATGCGGGCGATACCGCGGGCGAATCGGCAGGCCATGCTCGGAATCGGCGGCGGCCCCTCGTACACTGCGGGTCCGCCGCGCGGTCCACGCCTCGCACCACGACCGCGCACCCATCGCATCTGCCGCTGCATGCTGGAGTTTCTAAGGAATGTCGATGTCCCTGGCCGACGCGCGTTATCTGTTCAATCGCGTGCTTGGCCTGATCCACCGCAGCGTGGCAAGCATGCGCACCCGTGGCTGGCGTGCCACCTGGCAGCGCATCCGCGTGCATACCCAGGCACCGCCGGTCGCGCTCGGCACGCCGTTGTGGTTGCCGCCGCCGGCGCCGTTCGCTGCGTTCGCCGTGCCGTACAACGCCACCCCGCGCGTGAGCGTGGTGATCCCGGTCTACGACCACATCGCCCACACATTGGCCTGCCTGCGCGCGCTGGCCGCGCATCCGCCACAGCTGGCGATGGAAATCGTGGTGGTGGACGATGGCAGTAGCGATGCCACCACCGCACAGCTGCCGCAGATTGCGGGCCTGCGCTACCACCAGCGCTCCAGCAACGGTGGCTTCATCGCCGCCTGCAACGACGGTATCGCCGCCTCACGCGGCGAGTATGTGGTGCTGCTCAACAACGACACCATCCCGCAGCCAGGCTGGCTGGATCGGCTGCTCGCCACCTTCGACCAGCATCCTGGCGCCGGCCTGGTCGGCGCCCAGCTGGTGTATCCGGATGGGCGGCTGCAGGAGTCCGGCGGCGTGGTGTTCGGCGATGGCAGCGCCTGGAGCTACGGCCGCTTCGAATCGGCGCAGGACCCGCGTTACGCCTATGTCCGCGCAATGGATTACTGCTCGGGAGCCGCCATCGCGCTGCCACGCGCGTTGCTGCACACGCTGGGCGGGCTGGATCGCCGCTATATGCCGGCCTACTACGAAGACACCGACCTGGCCTTTGCGGTGCGCGCTGCCGGCCACCAGGTACTGGTGCAACCGGCCAGCGTGGTGGTGCACGACGAAGGCACCAGCAACGGCACCGACGTCCGCACCGGGGTCAAGGCGTATCAGGTGCGCAACCAGAGCGTGTTCGCCGAGAAATGGCAGTCCGCATTGGCGGCGCACTTGCCGGTGGGCACCGTCCCCGGCCCGGCGCAACTCCACCGCGCGCAACGCCAGGTGCTGATCCTGGACGAATGCGTACCGCAACCGGACCGCGACTCGGGCTCGCTGCGGCAATTCAACCTGATCCGGCTGCTGCGCGAAGAAGGCGCGCATGTGGTGTTCGTCCCGACCCGGCGCGAGCATGCCGGACGGCATACCCTGGCACTGCAGCAGCTGGGTGTGGAAGTCTGGCATGCGCCATTCCTGGACGGCATCGCTGGCTGGTTGCGCACCCACGGTACGCGGTTCGCGGCGGTGCTGCTGGTGCGTCATCATGTGGCGCACGCCTGTCTGCCGCTGCTGAAGCAATACGCTCCGCAAGCGCGCACGCTGTTCGACACCGTGGACCTGCACTACCTGCGCGAACGCCGCGGCGCCGAACTCGCCGCCGATGCCAACCTGCTGCGCAGTGCAGAGCGTACCCGCCTGCGCGAGCTGGAGGTCATGGCCGCCACCGATGTCACCCTGCTGGTGTCGGCCGCCGAACAGGCGCAACTGCGTGTGGACGCGCCGCAATTGCGCACCGCCCTGCTCTCCAATCTGCACGAGGTGGCCGGCAGCGGCCTGCCGTTCGCGCAACGCCGCGACCTGGTCTTCGTTGGCGGGTTCCGGCATGCCCCGAACGTGGATGCAGTGCAATGGTTCATCAGCGCGATCTTCCCGCAGGTCCGCGCACAGCTGCCCGAGGTGATGTTCCACTGCATCGGCGCAGACCTGCCCGAGGCGTTGCGGCTGCTCGCCGACGAATCCCCAGGCGTACAGCTGCACGGCCATGTGCCGGACTTGACCCCGTTCATGGACAACGTCCGCATCGCGGTGGCGCCGCTGCGCTTCGGCGCAGGCGTCAAGGGCAAGATCAACCTCAGCATGGCGCACGGCCAGCCGGTGGTCGGCACCACCTGCGCGGTGGAGGGCATGCACCTGCGCGATGGCGACGACGTCTGCGTGGCCGATCAGGCCGATGCCTTCGCCGATGCCATCGTGCGCCTTTACCAGGATGCGACGCTGTGGCAGCGCCTGGCCCACAACGGGCTGCGCAACGTCGCCGAGCATTTTTCGCTGGATGCCGCGCGCGATACCGTGCGGACATTGTTCATTGCCGATTGAGCCGGCAGATTGAGCTGGCCGTGTTGGCTCGGCCCATCGCCGGATACACAGCCGGCGGCGGCGATGTGTGAACCCATCAGCGCTGCTCGGTCACCGCCCTGACCCTGCGCGTGAACTCGGCCAGCTCCGGCAGGCCGGGATCCAATTGACGCGCCTGCTCCTGCGCACGTCGCGCGAACGCCGCATCTTCCTGGCCCAACCGCTCGCTGCCGACGGCGATCCAGCGCTGCGCCAGGCGGCGGCGTGCGCCGGCCACCGCATCGCCATCGGGGGTCAGTGCCTGCCACGCATCCAGGCAGCCGCGCGCGGCGCGCAAACGGTTGTCGCGCAGTTCGTCCTCGAAACAGCGCCGGCTGGCGGGCGCCACGCGCGCGGCCGCCTGCAGCACGCGCGGATCGCGTGGCGCCAGGGCTTGCGCGGCGCGCACGGCATCGTAGGCGCTGGCACCGGGCGGCGTCATCCACTGCTGGCGCGCCTGAGCCTCGACGGCGCGTTGCAGCAGCGCACGCAGGCGGCGCTCGCGAAGCCCGCGCGACAAGCCGGCGGCAGGTCCGCGTTGCGCCTCGCGCGCGCGCGCGATGGCCTGCTCGGCCTGCACGATCGCCAGCTGCCCAGGCGCCAGCTCCTGCGCCTGGCGCAGCGACTGCGCGGCCTGGTCGAAGCGGAAATCCGCTGCCTGTCGTGTGGCCTGTGCGGCGTATTCGCCGGCCACCCGATCAAGCCCGCGACGCGCGCCAGCATCCTCCGGCTCGGCCGCCAATACTGCCCCGAAATCGCGCGCGGCCGGCGCCAGGCGGCCACGCCGCAGCAGCCCCTCGGCACGTTGCCGGCGCAGGTCCAGCAGACGGTGGTAGTGCCCCTCGGTCGAGGGCAGATCCACGTGCCCGGCGTCATACACCCTGGCCGCCGCCAGCAACCCGGCCGCCTCGCCAAATGCGTCGCGGGCCAGGGCCTGGCGCGCCTGCGCCAACAGGTCGGTCAAGGCATCCTCGCGCCCTTCCAGCGCATCGGTCCGCTCCGGCGCCAGGGCCAGGATGCGTTGGAACAGCGGCAGCGCACTGTCCGGCGTGCCATCCAGGCGGCCTTGCTGCTGCGCCGCCACCGCGCGGGCCAGCATGGCATCCAGCCCCGCCCGCTGCGCCTGCAGTTGGCGCAGATGCACCGCAACCGGTGCGATCTGCGCCTGCGGCACTTGCAGCACATCCGCCAATGCCAGCGCGCGCTGGGCGGCCGCTGCGTCACCGGCGGCGATGGCCGCACGCGCCTGCACCACCGCGGCCGCCCCTGTCCGCGCCAGTCCGGCGCGCGCCTCGCTGCGGTCACCATCCAGCGCCAGCGCGGCGGCATACAATTCGCGCGCACCGTTGCCATCGGCAACGCTGAGCTGGCCACGCGCCAATGCCGTATCGCCACGCTGCAGCAACTGCTGGATGCGGCTTTCCGGCCACAACCAGTCGGCCAGCGGCTTGCGCAACACCACCGCGCTCACCACCAGGCAGGCGCACGACAGCATTGCCACACGCCACAGCGCACGATTGCGCAACGGCGCCCAGAGGCGCGCAGACCTGGCCCAGCGCGGCAGCGAAAACATGGGGTGGCGTCCATCCTTGGCGCGACCTGACGGGGGCGCGTTCACCCGGCCATGGTAACGGGGCGTTGCGAAGGCGGTGTGGGTTGTTCGGGAATAGAGAATCGGGAATCGGGAATCGTTGCGGCGAGTACGCTGCGGTCGTGCCGGCCGCTCAGCCCAGCCGCCGCACTTCGTTCACGCCGGGCAAGGCATCCAGCTTGCCCAGCAGCGCCGACAACTGGTCGTAGTCGCTGACCTTGAGCCGCAGGCGCAGCTGCGCCCGCCCGGTATCGCGCACGTTGTCGCTGTTGATCTCCAGCACGTGCGCGTCTTCCTGCGCGATCAGGTTGGTGATGTCCTTGAGCAACCAGCGCCGGTCCACCGCGCGCACCTGCACATCCACTTCATAGCCGCTGCCCGCCTTGCCCCATTCCACCGGCAGCACGCGCTGCGGATGCGCCGCTGCCAGCCGCGCCAGCGCCACGCAGTCGCTACGGTGCACGGTAATGCCACGGCCGCGGGTGAGGTAACCGGCAATCGGCTCGCCGGCCACCGGCTGGCAGCACCGCGCCAGCTGCACCAGCAAATTGCCCACGCCCTGCACGGTGAACTTGGACTTGCCCAGCCCCTCGCGGCGCGCGGTCGGACGCGGCGGCGCAGGCACTGCCGGCTGCGAGGCGGCGCGCTCGGCTTCCAACAGCGCACGGCTGACCTGGTTGGGGCCGGTGTCGCCCAGCGCCACCTGGATATAGAGATCATCCACGCTATCGGCGTGAAACTTGCGCGTCGCCACGCCCAGGTCGGCCTGCTGCAGGCCCAGCCGCTTGAGTTCGCGGTCGAGCAGTTCCTTGCCGGCCTGCACGTTGCGGGCGCGGTCGAGCTTGTGGAACCAGGCACGCACCTTGTCGCGCGAACGCCCGCTGGCCAGGAAGCCGTTGGCGGCCAGCAGCCAGTCGCGGCGCGGGTCCGCTTCCTTGGCGGTCATGATCTCCACGCGGTCGCCACTGCGCAGCCGGTAGGTCAGCGGCACGATCCGGTCATTGACCCGCGCACCACGGCAGCGGTGCCCCACCATGGTGTGCACGTGGTACGCAAAATCCAGCGGGGTGGCGCCCTGCGGCAGATCGATCACCTCGCCCTTGGGGGTCAATGCATACACACGGTCTTCGATCAGCTCGGCATCCAGCGCGCCGGCCAGCTCGCCATGGTCGCCCTCCTGCACCTGCTCCAGCAGCTGGCGCATCCACAGGATCTTGCGGTCGAAGGCCTTTTCGGCGCCCTTGCCGCCCTCCTTGTATTTCCAGTGCGCGGCCACGCCGAGCTCGGCCTGGGCGTGCATCTGGTGGGTGCGGATCTGGATTTCGATGGTGCGCCCTTCCGGGCCGACCACGGCGGTGTGCAGCGAGCGATAGTCGTTGGCCTTGGGCCTGGCGATGTAGTCGTCGAACTCGCTGGGCACCGGCGTCCACAGCGAATGCACCGCACCCAGCGCCGCATAGCAGGCAGCCACGTCGTCCACCATCACCCGCACCGCGCGGACGTCGTAGAGCTGGTCGAAGGACAGGCGCTTTTTCTGCATCTTCCGCCAGATGCTGTAGATATGCTTGGGCCTGCCGCTGACCTCTGCGCGCAGGCCTTGCTGGGCCAATGCATCGAACAGGGTGCGTTTGACCGCGTCGATGTAGCGCTCGCGCGCGATGCGGGTTTCGTCCACCTCGCGCGCGATGCGGCGATAGGTCTCCGGCTCCAGGTGCCGGAACGCCAGGTCTTCCAGCTCCCACTTGACCTGCCAGATCCCCAGCCGGTTGGCCAGCGGCGCATGGATGTCGCGGGTGAGCTGGGCCAGCGCGCGGCGCTGATCTTCGCTGAGGCGGTCGGCCACGCGCATGCGTGCCAGCTGCCGTGCCAGCAGGATTGGCACCACGCGCAGGTCGTGGATGATCGACAGCAGCAGCCGTCGCAGGCCTTCGCTGTTGCGCCCGGCATCGCGCCCGGCGTGCAGCGCCCACACCTGATCGGCAGCGTCCAGACCATCCAGCAGGCCCTCCACCGCCACGCGGCGCTCGGCCGGTTGCCACGGCAGGCCGGCAACGCAGGCGCGCAGGCTGGGCAGGTCGAACAGCAGTGCCGCGATCAGGGTGGCTTCATCAGCGGCCAGCAAGGCCAACGCATCCAGCGTATCGCTCAGCAAGGTCCACGACCCGGCGGCGGGCGCGGCGGGCGGCGCATGCTGCCAGGCCTGTGCCAAGGCCTCGCGCAGTGCAGGGGCGATCGACGCGACAGCCGGACGCTGCAGCAAGGCGTGCAGGCAATCGAGCGAAGAACTGGTCACAGCAGTGGACACGGGCAGGCGACATTCATGGAGACTGATGTGTACGGTAACGTGCGCGTCACCATCCCCACAACGCACGGTGTTGCGGATGCCGCGCGGCGTGGCCACCGCTGCGCGGATGCCCGGTTCATCCGGCAAGGCGTTGGCTGGCCACGCTTGCATGAGACCTCGCGCACATCGCTGCACGCCGCACATTGCGCAAGCGCGTGTTTTTACGTGCCCTTTACAACTCGGCCTAGCCGCCTGCCTATGCTCCATGGACGCCCCCACGGCATCCCGCTGCGGTGGCGTTCCCCCATCAACTACGAGGTGAGCCGATGAAGACCTGGAAAAAGCCGGTAGTGCGTGAAGTCAACTGCGGCGCCGAAATCAACTGCTACGTCTCTGGCGAGTTTTGATCCGGCCACGCACAGGCGCTACCGCCCTTCCCTTCGATGCATGACCGGCGCTTGTCGGCAGTGTAGGTAACAGCTCTCCATGCGCATCATTGTCCTGGGATCGGCGGCCGGCGGTGGGCACCCGCAATGGAATTGCCACACGCCCGCCAGCCGGCGGGCGTGGCAACAAGTCGACGGTGCCCAGCGTCGCACGCAGGCCAGCATCGCCGTGAGTGCCGATGGGCACCATTGGGTGCTGGTCAATGCCTCCCCCGATTTTCGCCAGCAGCTGCTTGCAACGCCCGCGCTGTGGCCGCAGCAGGGCCTGCGGCATTCGCCGATCGAAGCGGTGCTGCTAACCAGCGGCGAGATCGACCATATCGCCGGGCTGCTGTCGATGCGCGAGAGCCAGGAATTTTCGCTGCATGCCAGCAGCCGCGTACTCGACCTGCTGGCGCAGAACCCGATCTTCGACGCCCTCAATCCGCACTACGTGTCGCGCCAGCCCTTTGCACTGGACACGCCACTGGCACTGCTGGGCCTGCAACTGACGCCATTTTCGGTACCGGGCAAGGTTCCGCTGTTCATGGAATCGCGCAGTGGCGGCGACCTGGCCGGTTCCAATGAAGAAACCCTGGGCCTGACCATCGACGATGGCCGCCACCGCGTGCACTACATACCCGGCTGCGCGGCCATGACCGATGCGCTGCGCACGCGTCTGCGCGGCGCCGAACTGGTGTTCTTCGACGGCACGCTGTGGCGCGACGATGAAATGGTGCAGCTGGGCGTCAGCCAGAAAACCGGCCAGCGCATGGGCCATCTGAGCATCGATGGCCCGGAAGGCACCATGGCCGCGTTCGCGCCGCTCGATGTGGCGCGCAAGATCTTCATCCACATCAACACCACCAATCCCGTACTCGATCTCCATTCGCCCGAATACGCCAACGCGCGCGCCAACGGCTGGGAAGTTGCGCACGATGGCCTGGAGATCACCCTGTGACCGCCCTGCTCACCCCGGACCAACTGGAAGCGGACCTGCGCACCATCGGCGCGCGCCTGTATCACGACCAGCACCCGTTCCATGCACTGCTGCACGATGGCAGGCTCGACCGCGGCCAGGTGCAGGCCTGGGCGCTTAACCGCTTCGAATACCAACGCTGTATCCCCTTGAAGGACGCGGCGATCCTGGCGCGCATGGAAGACCCGGGGCTGCGCCGCATCTGGCGCCAGCGCATCCTCGACCATGACGGCAACAGCGCCGCCGATGGCGGCATCGCGCGCTGGCTGCATCTGACCGACGCGCTGGGCCTGGACCGCCACCTGGTCGAATCCGGACGCGCACTGCTGCCGGGCACGCGCTTCGCGGTGCAGGCGTATCTGCAGTTCGTGCGCGAGAAGAGCCTGCTCGAAGCGATTGCCTCCTCGCTCACCGAGTTGTTCGCGCCCAACATCATCGGCCAGCGCGTGGCCGGCATGCTCAAGCACTACGACTTCGTCTCTCCCGAGGCCTTGGCCTACTTCGAGCATCGCCTGACCGAGGCACCGCGCGATTCGGATTTCGCGCTGGATTACGTCAAACAGCATGCCGATACGGTGGACAAGCAGCAGTTGGTCAAGGCGGCACTGCACTTCAAGTGCTCGGTGCTGTGGGCGCAGCTGGACGCCTTGCACCTGGCCTACGTCACGCCGGGCATCATCTGGCCGGATGCGTTCGTCCCCGACCGCGCTGCCAGCCGGGCCGCCGCGTGAGCAGCATCGCCCACGACAGCCAGCCGGCCCTGCGCGCAGGCGTGCGCCTGCAGCACGACCGCGCACGCGATCAATGGGTGCTGCTCGCACCCGAGCGCGTGGTCGAACTGGACGAGATCGCCTTGGTGGTGGCGCAACGTTTCGACGGGACGCGCTCGCTGGCGCAGATTGCGCAGGAGCTGGCAGCCGAATTCGACGCAGACCCTGCGCAGATCGAGGCCGACGTGATCGAACTCACCGCCACCCTGCATCAGAAGCGTTTGCTGAAACTATGAGCAGCGCCGTGCCGCCACCGCCGCTGTCCGTGCTGCTGGAGCTGACCCACCGCTGCCCGTTGGCGTGCCCGTACTGCTCCAACCCGATTGCGCTGGCTGCACTGCGTGAAGAGATGGATACCGACGGTTGGCGTTCGCTGCTGCAGCAGGCCGCCGACATGGGCGTGTTGCAGGCGCATTTTTCCGGTGGCGAACCGATGCTGCGCAAGGACCTACCAGAGCTGGTGGCGCACGCGCGCGCACTTGGCCTGTACAGCAACCTCATCACCTCCGGCGTGGCCGGCGGCGAGCCGATGCTGGACCAGTTGCAAGCGGCCGGGCTGGAGCACGTGCAGTTGAGCGTACAGGACGTGGACCCGGCCGGTGCCGATCGCATTGCCGGGTATCGCAACAGCCTGTCCAGGAAGCGCGAATTCGCAGCCGCCGTGCGTGCGCGCGGCCTGCCGCTGACGCTCAACGCGGTGCTGCACCGGCATAACGCCGAACGGGTGCCACAGATGATTGCGCTGGCGCTGGAATGGCAAGCCGAGCGCATCGAAGTGGCCCACACCCAGTATTACGGCTGGGGCCTGCGCAATCGTGCGGCCTTGATGCCCAGCCGTGCGCAGGTGATGGGCACCATTGCGGCCGTAGAGGCCGCACGGCGCGAACTTGGCGACCGCCTGGCGATCGACTTGGTCACCCCCGACTATTACGCACGCCAGCCCAAGCCCTGCATGGGCGGCTGGGGCCAGCGCTTCGTCAACATTTCTCCGCGCGGCGACGTGCTGCCCTGCCATGCGGCCGAAACCATCGAAGGCATGCGCTTCGACAACCTGCGCGATCATACGCTGGCCGAAATCTGGAACCACGGCGACGCCTTCGTGCGGTTTCGCGGCACCGCGTGGATGCCGGAGGTGTGCCAGGGTTGCCCCAAGCGCGAGATCGACTGGGGCGGCTGTCGCTGCCAGGCGCTGGCGCTCAGCGGCGACGCCGCCACGCTGGACCCGGTGTGCGAGCGCGCGCCCGCGCATGCGCAGGTGCGCGCCATTGCCGAACGCGAAGCCGCGGCGGTGGCACCGGCGTTGGTCTACCGCCGCCCGGTACGCGCCGAACGCGTAGCTTCCATGGCCGACCTCACGCCGGACTAGACGCCCCCCGACAGCGTCTACACTAGCGGTCTCCTACTGACGGATGGCTCCCATGTCGCTCGCGCGCCGCATTCCTCTGCTGGTCTGCCTGACCCTTGCGTTGACCGCCACACCCGCGCTGGCCCAAAGCGCCGTACAGGGCGACCTGCAGTCGCAGATGAGCGCCGAGCAGTTCAAGGCCGCCGGCCTGGACAAGCTCAGCGCCAGCGAACTGGCCGCGCTCAACAATTGGTTGCAGGGCAAGGTTGCCAAGGAGGCCGCCGTGGTGGTCGAGCAAGCCAAGGAAGCCGGCCGCCAGGAGATCATCGTCAAGAACCGCGGCTTCTTCGACTTCGGCAGCAAGGAGCCGATCGAAAGCAGCATCGTGGGTGAGTTCAAGGGGTTTTCCAAGGGCCGTGTCTACTCCCTGGCCAATGGCCAGGAATGGGAACAGACCGATGCAGCCAGCTTGTCGGGCGTGCGCAAGGATGCCCCGAAAGTGAAAATCAAGCCGGGCGTAGTCGGCGTGTGGTATCTGCAGATCGAGGGCTACAACACCCCGGCCAAGGTGCGGCGGANATACGCATTGAGTCGACCAGAGCGAAGTCACGAGGACTTTCCCAGTAGGAGCGCGCCTGAGCGCGATGAGGCGTTACCGGTAACGCCTCATCGCGCTCAGGCGCGCTCCTACTGGGAAAGTCCTCGTGACTTCGCTCTGGTCGACTCAATGCGTATGGATCGTGATGTCCTGGATTTGGTGACGTGCAAGACTTGCGATCTGGAAAGGGCCTGACCGCGTCCTTCTCACTCGACCTGCTCCACGCTTGAATTGGCGCGCCGCGCTGTTTCCGGAGGACACGATGCGCTTGATGACGTATTGCAACATTGCATGGTTGGTGCTTGTCACCGGATCGGCGCTGGCATCCACCGCGACCGATCGCTGCGCCATCTCGCCGGAGGTCGGGTTTGACCAGGCGCTGGTCTGCTACCACGATGCAGTGGAGCAACAACCCTTGGTCTATACCCGCCTGGCCACCAGTACGGTCAACGGCGTGGAGCGGCGCGATTATCTGCTGACCTCGCAGACCTGGTCGCCGGAGTCACTGGTCACTCCGGCGGTGTGGCAGCACGACGTGGCGATCTACCTGCCCACCGATGCGTTGCCAACCCGCGCTGTACTGTTGTCCACCAACGGCACCCGCAACGCCGCGCCCGAAAGCCCCGCCCAGCCGCCCAGCGAACTGCCGTCCGAAGCACTGGCGGCGCTGGCACGGCGTAGCCGCACCGTGGTCATCGCAGTGAGCGATATCCCCAATCAGGCCCTGACCTACCAGGGCGATGGCATGCCGCGTCGCGAGGACGACAGCGTCGCCTACACCTGGGCGCAATTCCTGAAGGCACCGCAGCAGCGCAAGACCATGCCGCTGCATGTGCCGATGGCCGCTGCCATCGCGCGCAGCATGTCGCTGGCCGAGCGCGAACTGGCGCCGCTGAACATTCATCGTTTCATCCTTGCCGGTGCCTCCAAGCGCGGCTGGGCGAGCTGGCATGCCGCCATCGCCGACCAGCGCGTGGAGGCGGTGGTGCCATTCGTGATCGACATCCTCAACATGCCGGCCGTGCTGGACCATATGTACCGGACCTACGGCGGACATTGGCCGATTGCGTTCAACGCCTATGCCCAGCAGGGGATCACCAGCCAGCTGCAGACGCCGGAGTTCGCGCAATTGGTCCAGCTGCAGGATCCGCTCAGCTACCTGCACACGCCGTACCGCAAGCGGCTGTCGATCCCCAAGTACATCGTCAACGCCAGCGGCGACGACTTCTTCCTGCCGGACAACACGCAGTTCTTCTACGACGCGCTGCCGGGCAGCAAGGCCCTGCGCGTGGTACCCAATAGTGGACACAAGGACATCCGCGCCGTGATGGTCGACACCTTGGTGCCTTTTGTCACCCGGCTACAACAGCGGCGTTCGCTGCCGCAGCTCAGCGATGCACTGGAGGCAGGAGCAATCCCTCAGATTCGGTTGCGCTTGTCCGAACGCCCGATCCGGTTGCAGCTCTGGAGCGCCAGCAATGCACAGGCACGCGACTTCCGCTACGCCTGCGGCATTCGCTACAGCGCCACCCCGTTGGAGCTACCGCGCGGCGGCAGGATCACCGTGCCGGTGCAGATGCCTGCGCTCGGCTGGAGCGCCTATTTCATCGAAGCCACCTACGCAGATGGATTGGTCGCCACCAGCCAGACCTACGTGCTGGGCAAGCAGCAGTACCCAACCCAGGCACCACCGACCGACAATGCTGCCTGCAGCACGCTGCCGGGCGCAGCGCATAGCGCTGCTTCGCACTGAACAACGGCCCCGGCGCGTGCCGTTGCAGTGAAGCCAAGAATTCTTCGTAGCAGCGCGCTGGCGCGCGCTGCGGCATTACCAGGAACGCCCCAGCGCGCGCCAGCGCGCCCCTACCTCAGCCGCGCAACGCCGCCACCCGCTGCGCCAGTTTCTTCGCCGACACGCCGGACTTGGCCCCCAGCTCCTGCGCGAATACCGACACTCGCAGCTCTTCCAGATCCCAACGCAGCGCCTGCCAATCGGGGCGCTGCTGCAGCCCGCGCGCAGCCGCGTCCTCCAATGCGTCCACGAACGGCTTGAGTTCCAGCATGCGCGCCTGGTCACGCGCCGGGTCGCGCTTGGCACGTTCGGTGCGCAGGATCATCGCCTTGAGATAGCGCGGATAATTGGCCAGCGCTTCGGCCGGGGTCTGGCGCAGGAAGCCGGCATGCACCAGGTTACGCAACTGTTGCTCCATATCGTCCAGGTTGCCGCGCGCCCAGCCCATCAACGGGGCTTCCAGCAGCGGCTTCAATTCGGCCACCGCACCCAGGATGCTTTCGGCCAGCCTGAGGCGTTCCATCGCTTCGCCGAACAGGCGCTTGATCGCATCGTCGCGGCGCTGCGCAAACGCGCCCGGGTCGCGGATTGCGCCCAGTCCCTCGGCCAGCACCGCATTGAGCGCGGCATCGACCAGATCGCCGCGCAGGCGTTCCTGCGATTCGATCGCCGCATACAGCAGCCCGGTCTTGGGCGACACCGGCAGCTGCTTGCGCGCCTGCTTGATCTTGTCGGCCAGGGCGATTTCCAGCAGCCGCCGCACGCCACGCGGATGCGCCTGCACCGCTTCGTTGCGGTCGGCGAAGATGCGTAGCGCTGCATCCTCGCCCTGATCCACCAGCGCCGGATACGCCGGCACACCGGCTTCGCCGGCCACCTGCTCGGGGATCGGCGCAGCCGGAAAGTCGCGCAGGCCTTCGGCGGCCAGCGCACGCCCCGCACGTGCGGCAAACGCTTGGCCGGCACGGTCGCCGAAACGCGCGCGCAGCCCATCCAGATCGCGCGATTCGGCCAGCACCTTGCCGCCGTCATCGCGCAGTCGCAGGTTCATCAGCAAATGGGTATCCAGCGCCTGCTCATCGAAGTCCAGCGCTGTCACCTGCACGCCGGTGGCCTTGGACAGGAAACGCGCCAGCTCGCCGCGCATGTCGTCGGCCGACGGCAGGCTATAGGCCTCGTAGAACGCCCGGCCAAAATCCGGCGCCGGCACGAAATTGCGTCGTTGCGCCTTGGGCAGGCTGCGGATCAGCGCCGACGCCTTGTCGGCGACGAAGCCCGGTGCCAGCCAGGACAACCGCGCCGGATCCAGTGCATTGAGCAGATGCAGCGGCACCTCCAGCGTCACGCCATCGTCGATGGCGCCCGGCTCGAAGCGGTAATGCAACGGCAACCGCGCATCGCCCAGTGGGAAGTATTTCGGGAATCGGTCGGCCTCGCTGCCTTCGCCGGGCAGCAGATCGTTCAAGCTCCAGTGCAGGCTGCGGCGCTTGTCGGTCGGCAGCGTCTTCCACCAGGCGTCCAGCCCGCTGGCCGAATGCAGCTCGGCCGGAATGCGGTCCAGATACCAGCGCGCCTGCCAGTCCTCGTCGGCCACGATACCGGCGCGACGCAGCTTGGCCTCTTCCTCGCGCGCCTGTTCCAGCACGCGCAGGTTGTCGGCCACGAACGCTGCGCGCGTGGTGATCTCGCCGGTCACCAGGCCCTGGCGCACGAACAGGTCATGCGAGGCCGCCGGATCGATCTTGCCGAAGTGCACCGGCTTCTTCGGCGCCAGCACCAGCCCGAACAGACTGATCTGCTCGGACGCCACCACCTGCCCCTGCGCGCGCGACCAATGCGCATCGAAATGCTTGCGCGCCAGCAGATGCCCCAATTCGGCGATGGCCCAATCCGGCTCGATCGCCGCATTGGTCATGCCCCAGACTTTCTGCGTGTCCAGCAGCGTGGCGGCCAGGATCCACGGCGGCGGCTTGCGTGCCAACGCCGAGCCGGGAAACGGCACGAAGCGGCGCTGCCGTGCGGCCAGGAAATCCCCTTTTTCGGTGCGGTGGCCGATCTGCGTGGGCAGGCCGGCCAGCAGCGCGCGGTGCAGCGCCTGATACGCCGCAGCACGTTCACGCTCGCTGGTGCGTGCCGATGCCTCGGCGGCCTCGGCCTGCCGGTTGGGCGGAACCGCTGCAGGCTGCACGGATGGCGCAGCCGGATCGGCCTTGCCCTCGCGTGCCAGCCGCGCGGCGCGGTGCAGCTGCCCGCGCGTGGGCCGGTTGGCGTTGTGGCCATCGGCGCTAGCCGGCGCGCTGGCGCCGGCTAGCAGCGGCGCCAGCATTGCCGTGGCCGGCTCCTCGCTCCAGCCCAGTTCTGCGCACAACAGACGCAGCTGCCGATGCAGTTCGCGCCACTCGCGCATGCGCAGGAAACCCAGGAAATGCCGGCCGCACCAATCGCGCAACTTGGACTGGGTGAGGTCTTCGTGCACCTGCCGGTACGCCTCCCACAAGCGCAGGATGCCGACGAACTCCGAGCGCGCATCGGCAAACAGCGCATGTGCATTGTCGGCCGCCTCGCGTGCTTCGGGTGGGCGCTCGCGCGGGTCCTGGATGCCCAGGAACGCTGCAATGACGATCATCTCGCGCAGGCAGCCGTGCTGCTGCGCAGCCACCAGCATGCGTGCCAGCTTGACGTCCACCGGCAGGCGCGCCATCTGCCGGCCGATGGCGGTCAAACGCCGCTCTGCATCGATCGCACCCAGCTCCAGCAATTGCTGCCATCCGTCTGCGACCGCACGCTCGTCCGGCGCTTCCAGGAACGGAAAGTCCTCGATCCGTCCCAACCCCAGCTGCAGCATGCGCAGGATCACCCCCGACAACGACGAGCGCCGGATCTCCGGATCGGTGAAGGCCGGGCGCGCGGCAAAGTCGGCTTCGGCATACAGCCGGTAGCAGATGCCCTCGGCAATCCGCCCGCAACGGCCCATGCGCTGGTTGGCGCTGGCCTGCGAAATCGGTTCGATATGCAGGCGATCCAGCTTCTGCCGCGGGCTGTAGCGTTTGACGCGGGCAAAGCCCGGGTCCACCACATAGCGGATGCGCGGCACCGTCAGCGAGGTCTCGGCGACGTTGGTGGCCAGCACCAGGCGCCGACGCGGGCCGGGGTTGAACACCCGGTCCTGGTCGGCCGCAGAGAGCCGCGCATACAGCGGCACCACTTCGGTGTCGCGGTACTTGCGCCGCTCCAGGGAATGATGCGCATCGCGGATCTCGCGCTCGCCCGGCAGGAACATCAGCACATCGCCACGCGGGTCCAGGCGGGTGATCTCGTCGATCGCCGCCACGATGGCATCGTTGACGGTGCGTTCGCCGTCGCGCCCGGCAGCGTCGTCATCCCCGCCCGCCTCGCCGTCGAGCGGCCGATAACGCACGTCCACCGGGAAGGTCCGGCCTTCCACGCTGATGACCGGCGCGTTGTCGAAATGCTGGGCAAAGCGCTCGGTATCGATGGTGGCCGAGGTGACGATCAACTTCAGGTCGGGGCGCTTGCCCAGCAACTGTTTGAGATAGCCCAGCAGGAAATCGATGTTGAGGCTGCGTTCGTGCGCCTCGTCCACGATGATGGTGTCGTAGGCCGACAGCCAGCGGTCGCTGGCGATCTCGGCCAGCAGGATGCCGTCGGTCATGAACTTGATGCGGGACTGCTCGCCTACCCGGTCGGTGAAGCGCACCTGAAAGCCCACCGTGGTACCGAGCGGCGTCTTCAGCTCGTCGGCCACGCGTGCGGCCACCGCGCGCGCGGCAATCCGGCGCGGCTGGGTGCAGCCGATCATGCCGGCCGCACCGCGCCCTGCGGCCAGGCATAACTTGGGCAGCTGGGTGGTCTTGCCCGAGCCGGTCTCGCCGGCGATCACCACCACTTGGTGGTCGCGGATCAACGCAATGATGCGCTCGGCCTCGCGCGCGATCGGCAGCTGCGCATCCAGGGTGATGGCCGGCTGTTGCTCGGCACGCGCCTGCCGCTGCGCCTGCGACGCCGCCAATGCGTGCTCGAACGCCTCGCGCGCCTGCACGTTGCCCGGCTTGCCATGCCACCGAGACCACAGGCCCAGCAAGCGCCCACGGTCGCGGCTCATCGCGCCATCGACGGCGCGGCGACGCTCGCGCAAGGTATCGGCAAGGTCGGTGTCGATAGCGCTCATTGATTGAGAAATGTGAAAGATTGAATGACGTTTGATCCTTTAGTCTGTCTATTGTGACGCCATATCTGTTCCACCAGACAACCAACCCTCGGTAAGGACCCTCCCATGTCCAAGAAAAAGAACGCCAACAAGCCTGTCGTCGTCAACGATGCCCTGCCGGTCGCTGCCGCCTCCGCGCCGCATATCGATATCGGGATCAAGGACGCCGATCGCAAGCAGATCTCCGACGGCCTGGCCCGCTACATGGCTGACGCATTCACCTTGTATCTGAAGACCCACAACTTCCATTGGAACGTCACCGGGTCGATGTTCAACTCGCTGCACACCATGTTCGAAACCCAGTACACCGAGCAGTGGGCGGCGCTGGACGAAGTGGCCGAGCGCATCCGCGCCCTGGGCTACAACGCACCGGGCTCGTACCGCGAATTCGTCGCACTGACCTCGATCCCGGAAGAGCCAGGCCTGAGCGACAGCGCCGACTGGCGCGAGATGGTGCGCCAGCTGGTCAGCGGCAACGAAGCGGTCTGCCGCACTGCGCGCAAGGTGCTGGGCACCGCCGACAAGGCCGGCGACGACCCGACCGTGGACCTGCTGACCCAGCGCCTGCAGACCCACGAAAAGTACGCCTGGATGCTGCGCTCGCTGTTGCAGTAACCCCTCGGGCGTCGCCCCTTTGCGTTTGAGCCCTCTCCCGCCGGGAGAGGGTTGGGGTGAGGGTGCAGGGCGAAGCCCGCGTCATCCCAACCGCACAAGCCTTCAGTCAATACCCCGCGCCCCCACACACAGCACATCGCGGCAATCTCCGATCTGCCGTCGCGCACAACTGCCCGCATGCCATCCGACCTGGGCTTGACCCGCGCGGTATCCTAGCGACATGTCTTCCCCCGCACACGAACTGCTCAGCCGCGTCTTTGGCTACGACGCCTTCCGCGGCCCGCAGCAGGCCATTGTCGAACACGTCGCCGCCGGCAACGACGCGCTGGTGCTGATGCCTACCGGCGGCGGCAAATCGCTGTGCTACCAGGTGCCGGCGCTGCTGCGCGATGGCATCGGCATCGTGGTCTCGCCACTGATTGCGCTGATGCAGGATCAGGTCGAGGCGTTGCGCCAGCTCGGTGTACGCGCCGAATTCCTCAACTCCACCCTGGATGCGGAAAACGCACAGCGGGTAGAGCGCGCCCTGCTCTCCGGCGACCTGGACCTGCTGTACGTGGCGCCGGAACGGCTGCTGACACCGCGCTTCCTGTCGTTGCTGGAGCGCAGCCGCATCGCGCTGTTCGCCATCGACGAGGCCCACTGCGTCTCGCAATGGGGGCACGACTTCCGCCCGGAATACCGCCAGCTCACCGTACTGCACGAGCGCTGGCCACACATCCCGCGCATGGCGCTGACCGCCACCGCCGACCCGCCCACCCAGCGCGAGATCGCCGAGCGCCTGGACCTAGTGGAGGCGCGCCACTTCGTCAGCTCCTTCGACCGCCCCAACATCCGCTACACCGTGGTGCAGAAGGACAACGCGCGCAAGCAGTTGCAGGAGTTCCTGGGCCGCCATCGCGGCTGCGCCGGCATTGTCTATGCGATGTCGCGGCGCAAGGTCGAAGAAACCGCCCAGCAGCTATGCGCGCAAGGCTTCAATGCCCTGCCCTACCACGCCGGCCTGCCGGCGGAAGTGCGCGCCGAGAACCAGCGCCGCTTCCTGCGCGAGGACGGCATCATCATGGCCGCCACCATTGCTTTCGGCATGGGCATCGACAAGCCCGACGTGCGCTTCGTGGCGCACGTGGACCTGCCCAAATCGCTGGAGGGCTACTACCAGGAAACCGGTCGCGCCGGCCGCGATGGCGAGGCGGCCGAAGCGTGGCTCTGCTACGGTCTTGGCGACGTGGTGCTGCTCAAGCAGATGATCGAACAGGGCGAAGCGGCCGAAGAGCGCAAGCGCCTGGAGCGCGCCAAGCTCGATCACCTGCTCGGCTATTGCGAATCCATGCAGTGCCGCCGCCAGGTGCTGCTGGCCGGCTTCGGCGAGACCTATCCCAAACCCTGCGGCAATTGCGACAACTGCCTCACACCGGCCGCCGCCTGGGACGCCACCGTGGCTGCGCAGAAGGCGCTGAGCTGCGTGTATCGCAGTGGCCAGCGCTTCGGCGTGGGCCACCTAATGGACATCCTGCGTGGCAGCGAGAACGAGCGCATCAAGCAGCTGGGCCACCACCAGCTGAGCACCTACGGCATCGGCCGAGATCTGGACGAACGCACCTGGCGCAGCGTGTTTCGCCAGCTGGTTGCCGCCAGCCTGCTGGAAGTGGACAGCGAAGGCCACGGCGGCCTGCGCCTGACCGACGCCAGCCGCCAGGTGCTCAAGGGCGAGCGCCAGGTGATGATGCGGCGCGAAAATCCATCCGCCGGCCGTGAGCGCGAGCGCAGTACCCAGCGCACCGGCCTGCCAGTGCAGCCTCAGGATCTGCTGCTGTTCAATGCCTTGCGCGGCTTGCGCGCGGAACTGGCCAAGGAGCAGAACGTGCCGGCCTTCGTCATCTTCCACGACAGCACGCTGCGCAATATCGCCGAACAACGCCCGACCAGCATCGACGCCCTGTCGCGCGTAGGCGGCATCGGTGGCGGCAAGCTGGCCCGGTATGGCGCGCAGCTGATCGAGATTGTCCGCGAACAAGGATAAGGCGCCCCGCCAGCGTGGCCCCCGGCCAAGCGACAGCGGGCATTCAATCAGGCGTTGCTACCGTCGCCTCAGAAGCCGCGCACGCTACCCGTCCTTCCTGTAGGGTCGAACCGATGACATCTCGCCTGTTCCTGCTGGTCACACTCCTCGTCGCCGGTGACGCACTCGCCCAGGCCGGCGATGCCAGCACCGGGCAAGCCGCCGCACGCGCGCTGAATCTGAGCGTTCCACAGGCCCCGCTGCAGTACCGTTCCGACCCGGAGTACAGCACGGACCCGCCGGGCACGTTCTACGGCGACAAGCGCGGCCCCCGGCCAGTCTCCACGCGCCCGAGCGCGGCTTCACTCGCTGCCGAACGCGCCGAGCAGTGCCAGGGCAAGTTGCACGGGGCGGTGGAGACCGGCATCGGTTATTCCAGCCGTGGCGGCAACAGCAACTGGCAGGCCGCCAACCTGAATTCCTGCAAGACCTATTACGACGACGGCGACGACGCGCATCAGATCGGCGTCAGCATCAGTATTGGGCGTGGCGAAGGCCCAGTGTTCGGCCCGCGCTATGCGCCTGGCTATGGCCCGGGCCCGTTCGGCTGGTAACCATACGGCTGCGCCTGCGTTGACGAAGGATTCACTGCTCCATCGCCGAGAATGGGGCCTGCCTTGCGAGACACGTCCATGCTACCCAACAGGGATCGGCCAGTGGTCTTCGTCGTCGAAGACGGCGACGGCACACGACAACTCAGCTGCCTTGTGCTGGAGAGCTACGGATTCACCTGCCGTAGCGCGGGTTCGGTCGAGGAAGCCCTGGCACTGATCGAAACCGACCCGCGCGTGGACGTGCTGTTTTCCGACATCCACTTTCCCGGCGGCCTGACCGGCGTGGACCTGGCGGTCAAAGCCACACATGCGCCGTACAACCTGCCGGTATTGCTGACCTCCGGCCTCGCAGTCGAATATGTGGAAGAGATCCTGCCCGACGGTGTGGCCTTCCTGGAAAAACCCTATACCCCCGAGCAGTTGCTCACCGCCATCCGCAGCGTGATGGCCAAGCGTCGCGTGCTGTCCAGCCCAACCGCGTAACGCCGACGCATCACCAGGAAGGCATGCGCATGCATGTTGTTCGTCGGACGCCTCCATGGGCAATGACAGCATCGCGCTGCGACGACACCGGTCGCGGCACCACCGTGCTGCCGGCCAGGTAAAGCACCTGCCGCGGGTTGATCGCGATGCTCGATGGACCCACTCCGTTCCCGATGGAGCCATCGGTCTCCAGGCAGGGCCCATCGCCTGGGTTATGCGTACTGCCAGACTCACCAGCACTCCGCGCATTTCACGCCATCAATCAGTGGGCTCGCTAGGCTGATTGCCAGTGCAGCGCATCGCTGCAAAATTTCAGGAGAATCCCATGGGCGACAACTCGTTTCTTTCGCCAGCATTCGTCATCTTGGTCATCGGCGTCATCGCTGTGGTGTTGTGGTTGGTGACGCGCGCCAAGAAAAAACGCAACAAGAAGTGAGCCTGCTGGCGGCGGTGCCACGCGATGATCGGCACCGCCTGGCCGCTCCGATCGCCACACAGCGATCGGGTGCTGACCAGGCACGGGAGGCGACTTGAACACTGGTGGCTGCCACCAGGACGAATACGGCGCAACGGGGCGCAACATCCGTCCCTATCGCAGCGCAGCGCTCAGAAACGCTCACCTGCCGGCAGATAGCGCCATTGCCCGCTGACCAGCCTGCCCAATGACACCCGGCCGATGCGGAGCCGACGGATCCCGACCACGTCCAGCCCCACCTCGCTGCACATGGCACGCAACTGGCCCGGCTGCACGTGCTTGATCGCGAACCGTAACCGTTGCTCGCTCTGCCAGCTCACCTTGCACGGCGGCAGGTGCCGTTGCCGATACACCATGCCCTGCGTCAATCGCGCCATGCCATAGGGGTGCAGCGTGCCACGCACGTCCACCACGTATTCCTGCTCGATGGACGCGGCATCTTCGGTGAGCCTGCGCAGCACGCGGCCGTCCTGGCTCAGCACCAGCAGCCCGCTGGCCTCCTCGTCCAGCGCCAATGGTGCAGACAGGCGCAGGAAATGACGCTTGAGGATGCGTGTCGGCAGCGGGTCCAGCTCGCTGCGCGATGCTGCAGTGGCCAACGCCATCGCTGCATCTGCGGACAGTCCCGCCGGCTTGTGCAACAACAGCGTGGCAGGTTCGGCGGGCGCGAGAACGGCATCGGCCGCCAGGCTCACCTGGGCGGCGACCGCCAATGCTTGCGGCTCTTCCACCACTACCCCGTCGATGCTGACCCAGCCGCCTTCGATGTACTGCTGCGCCTGGCCACGCGAGCAGCCGAACAAGGCGGCAACGCATTTATCCAGGCGAATGGGATCGGACATCGGGCAAGCTCGGTGGCGGGGATGGCAGTGTACGTGGTGACCGCCGGCAACGCGCGCTGCGCTTGCCCCACCCTACGCCGCCCGCGCGTCCTGCCCGCCCGTACCGCATCGCCGATGGCGATACGACGCGATGCAGCGCAGTCAGCCTGGTCTCGTGTTTTCCAGCTGCAGCAGCGCCGCCTGCAGGTCACGAAACTGGAACGGCTTCTGCAACCCATGACGATGGCGAAAGCGCTCCGGAATCCCGCTCTGCGCATAACCGGTCACGAAGATATAGGGCACGCCACGCGCGTCCAGCGCTTCGGCCACGGGAAACGACAAGCTGCCCCCCAGGTTGACGTCCAACACGGCAAGATCCACCACGTTGCGATGGACGACCTCCAGCGCGGCATCGACATCGCCCACGGTCGCAACCACCTGGTATCCCAGTTCGACCAGGCAATCCTCCAGCAGCATCGCCACCAGCGATTCGTCTTCGACCAGGAGTACGCGCAAGCTCACGAGACCAGTGCCTCGGGGGCCGTCGCCAGCGGAACGACAACCCGAAAGCGGACCCCGCCCGGTTCGAACGACAGCGCCGCCTCGCCCTTGAGATCGTGTGCCAGGCCGCGCTCCAGCAGGCGCGAACCGAAGCCCCTGCATGCCGGCGGTTGCACCGCCGGCCCCCCGGACTCCTGCCAGACCAGTTCCAGTGTCCGCCGACCGTCCCGATCGTGCAGTTCCCATGCGATGTGCACCCGGCCTTGGTCCGCGGACAATGCGCCGTGCTTGAGGGCATTGGTGCACAGCTCGTGCAACGCCATCGACAGCGCCAGCGCACGGCGCGGATCGAGCCGGCAGGGCGCTCCCTGCAAGATGAAGCGCGGGCTGTCGCACGATTCGTACACTGCGGCCGCGTCGCGTGTCAGTTCCTGGATATCCGCGCCGACCCAGTTTTCCCGCGTCAACGTATCGTGGGCGCGCGATAGCGCCAGCAGCCGCGCGTCGATCTTTTCGTGCGCATCGGCCAGGTTGGCGGCGTTGGCGAAGGACTGCCGCGCCAGCGACTGCACCATCGCCAGCGAATTCTTGACCCGGTGATTCAGTTCGTTGATGAGCAGTTGCAGATGCTGCGCATGCTGGGTGTGTTCGGTGATATCGCGGGTGGCCCCAGCGATTGCCTCCACCTTGCCGTCGAGCCCGAATACCGGGGTGAAGATGTAGTCGTAGATGCGCAGCCCGTTGACCGAGTGCGGAAATGGCACCTCGCCACGCAGTGGCTGACCGGTGGCGATCACCCGCTCGATCTCCCTGTCATGCATGGCCGCATGCCAGGGCTCGTAGCCCAGTTCCAGGCACGTCTTGCCACACGCCTCTTCCCAGCGCAGGCCCCACATCGTCAGCAGCGCCTGATTGGCGTAGACGAAGCGGTGACGGGTATCGAACACATACAAGAGGTCCGGTATCGCCTGTAGCAAGGCCTCGTAGATACGCGACTTTGCGGCGTCTTCCTGATGCATGGCCATTGACGACCTGGTCCTGAAGTTGCAACACGTTGAGTGGGACCGGCTGGTGGGACGATTGCACGGGCGCCAGGCCTGGATGACCTGTCTCCAGCGCAGTAGCTGCCACAACATCGCCGCACCTGCGCGGCAACGGACTCTCGACAGGCTGCAGCGCTTGGTTAGCCACTCTAAGTGGAACGCCGTGAACGCCTCATCATCGGCACGGACTACCTCCATGTTCAATAAGGCATACCGCAGAGCACCACGGCGGGGCCGCTTCGACCCTGATTTTCCGGCAACTGCAATAGTTGCTGCGATCAAGATCCACTACACCGCATGACGTCGGAATTACCCCAACTGGACAATCACTCACTGCCAGCGGACGCATCGCGCCGTTTCGGCGGGCAAGCCTCCTGGCCGCTCGCCACGCCGCGCGCGGACGCTGTCCGCCAGCGGCGCTGTCGCCGCATCCTGCCGTCCCTGTTAGCCTTGCACTTTGGATTTTTCTGCGTTGATGGTCATGAAGAAAGCTGTGGTTCTGTTGTCCGGCGGCATGGATTCGGCCGCCGTCGTCGCACTCGCGCAGGAGCAGGGCTTCGCCGTGCACGCGCTGAGCGTACGCTACGGTCAGCGCCATACCTCCGAGCTGGACGCCGCCGCACGCGTGGCAGCGGCGCAGGGGGTGGTTGCGCACAAGGTGGTCGAGGTGGATTTGCGCAGCATCGGTGGCTCGGCACTCACCGACGACATCGACGTCCCCGATGCCGGCGGCGAGGGTATTCCCGTTACCTACGTGCCTGCACGCAACACCATCATGCTGTCGCTGGCGCTCGGCTGGGCCGAGGTGGTCGGCGCCAACGACCTGTTCTGCGGCGTCAACGCCGTGGATTACTCCGGGTATCCGGATTGCCGTCCCGAATTCGTGCGCGCGTTCGAGGTACTGGCCAATCTGGCTACCAAGGCCGGCGTGGAAGGTGCCGGCATGCGCGTGCACGCGCCACTGCAATTCCTCAGCAAGGCCGACATCGTGCGCGAAGGGCTGCGGCTGGGCGTGGATTTCGCGCTGACCGTCTCCTGCTATCGCGCCGATGCCGCCGGGCGCGCCTGCGGCCACTGCGACGCCTGCCGCCTGCGCGCGGCCGGTTTCGCAGACGCCGGGGTCGCAGACCCCACGCATTACGCGATTTCGCCTTGACGCCTGGGTAGGGTAGAATGCGCACCCCGACGCGCAGTCGGGGTAGCGGGCCGTTAGCTCAGTCGGTAGAGCAGAAGACTTTTAATCTTTTGGTCGATGGTTCGAATCCATCACGGCCCACCACCTCCAGCACCGCGTGCATGCCATGCCCGGCCGCTTCGCTCCCCCAGTCGGTTCACCCCATGCATCGTCGCTCCCGTGGCCTGCAAGCGCGCGCGTGGCAAGACAGGTGTTGATCGCAAGCCCCAAGCGGAGCCTGCGGTGCGTGTAGGGCAACCGGCCACGGCATGCGGGTGTCAACGACCGGGTTCGTCATTCCATAGCAGCTTGTGCAGCTGCATCTGAAAGCGTACCGGCAAGCGATCGGCGACGATCCAGTCGGCCAGCTGGCGCGGGGTGACTTCGCTCTTGCTGGGCGAAAACCACACCGTGCAACGACGGTCCAGTGCGTGGCTGGCGACGCGCTCGCGCGACCATTGGTAGTCGGCCCGGCTGCAGATCACGAACTTGATCTGGTCGCGGGCGGTCAGCAGCGGCAGGTTGTCCCAGCGGTTGCGATGCTCCTCGCCCGAGGCGGGGGTCTTGATGTCCACCACCCGCGACACGCGCGGGTCGACCTCGGCCACGTCCAGGGCGCCTGAGGTTTCCAGCGACACGTCGAAGCCGGCGTCGCACAGCTGTTTCAGCAGCGCCAGGCAGCGCTTCTGCGCCAGCGGCTCGCCGCCGGTCACGCAGACATGGCGCACACCATGGCTGGCGACCTCGGCGACGATGGCGTCGATATCGTGCCACTGCCCGCCGTGGAAGGCGTACGCAGTGTCGCAATACTGGCAGCGCAGCGGGCAGCCGGTCAGGCGCACGAACACGGTCGGCCAGCCGGCGGTGTCGGCCTCGCCTTGCAGGGACAGGAAAATTTCGGTGATCTTCAATCGCGGCAACGGCGACTGGACGATCTCGCTGGGGACGGCGGCGGCGTTCATGGGCAAAGTATGCGCCGCGCCGAAGGCACGAGCGCGACACGGTTCAGCGCAGTTGCTGACCGAGACGAATGGACTGCAGGCGCTCCTGCGCAACGCGCGCGGCATCGGTGCCGGGGTACTGCGAGACAACCTGCTGCAAGGTTTGCTGGGCCTGGTCGTTCTTGCCCGCGCCGTACTGCGACAGGCCAAGCTTCAACAGGCCGCCAGCGGCCTTGTCGTGCGTGGGATAACGGCTGACAAGGTCGCGGAACTGCGCCTCGGCCAGCTGGAAATTACGGGTGGCGTAGTAACTTTCGCCCAGCCAGTACAAGGCATTGGGGGTGTAGACGCCATTGGGGTACAGCTGGAGAAAACTCAGGAACAGCTGCGAGGCGTCGTCGTACTTGCCGTTCTTCAACGCATCGAACGCAACGTTATAGGCGGTGCGCTCTTCATTGCTGACGGCCAGGGTGCCTGGATCGCCATGCACGCTGGGCGGCTTCTCGGAAGTGGCCGCCGCTGCAGGCCGCGCGGCCTGAGCCGGGGCGGGGGTAACGCTACCGGTGGCTGAGGGCAATGGCGGTGTTGTGCCACCTGCACCTTCCAACCGATTCAGGCGTCCGTCCAGGTCCAGATACTGGTCCTTGGATTGCTGCTTGAGTTGCTCGTTGTCGTGCTGCAGCTGTTCAACGGTCGCGCGCAAGCCCTGCAGGTCAGAACGCGCCTGCTGCAGTTGGTTGAGGAGATCGTTATTGGCCTGGCTATTGGCCTGCTGTTGCTCGAGCACGGCCACACGATCAGCGAGACTGGCTCGCTGGGCGTATGCCGGCGCGGCGACCACCAGGGCCGCCGCGACGAACAGGGATGTCACTCGAAAGCGCATCGCTTCTTACTGAGCCGTGTACACGATTTCGACGCGACGGTTCTGCGACCAGCAGCTTTCGCTGGTTTCGGTGCAGACCGGACGCTCTTCGCCGTAGCTGACCACGGTCAGCTGGCTGGCCGAACCACCGGCAGCCTGCAGCGAGGAGGAGACCGCGTTGCCGCGACGCTCGCCCAGACCCATGTTGTACTCGCGCGAACCGCGCTCGTCGGCATTGCCCTGCAGGGTAATGCGCGAGGACGGACGGTCACGCAGGTACTTGGCGTGGCAGGCCATGATGGCCTGGAATTCCGGCTTCAGGGAGTCCTGATCCAGATCGAAGTAGACCACGCGCTGGCGCAGGCAGGCATCGGTATCCAGGTCGCCCGGGCCGTACAGGCCGGAGGTGGACGGGCCGGTGGGAACGGAGGAACCGGCGGTGGTATCGGTTGCGGGAGGCGGAGTTTCCTTCACCTTCTTCGAGCAACCAGCCAGCACGGCAACGGACAGCAGGGAGACAAGCAAGACGCGGGTGGACTTGTTCATGGGATACCTATGGAGGCTCTGGGCCAATGAGTGGTTTAACGCAGCGAAATATTAACATTAATGCGCGGTTCGGTAAGGCCCCCAAGCGGGTTCTCTCACATCACCATCGGCCAGAACCAGACGCTGGCGGACCCGAGCGTCGGCGGATACGGCGTAAAGCACACCCCGGCCACCCTCACGTGCGGCGTACAACACCATGCTGGCGTTGGGCGCGAAGCTCGGCGATTCGTCCAGCGAACCCGGCGACAGCGTGCTCCAGCTAGGCGAACCCAGGCTGCGATCCATCATCGCAATGCGGTAGCTGTTGCCGCTGCCCTGCGCAACGGCAATCTTCTTGCCGTCGAACGAGACACTGGCGGTCGCGTTGTAATTGCCCTGAAAGGTCACGCGGTTGGCGCTGCCGCCGCTGGCAGCCACCTGGTAGATCTGCGGACGGCCGCCGCGATCGGAGGTGAAATAGATGCTGCCGCCATCCGGCGCCCAGGTCGGCTCGGTGTCGATGCCGAAGTGGTTGGTCAGCTGGGTCAGCTGCTTGCTGCCCAGATCCATCACGTAGATCTCGGGGTTGCCGCTGCGCGACAGCGCCAGGGCAAGCCGGCGACCGTCAGGCGAGAACGACGGTGCACCGTTGATGCCGCGGAAGCTGGACACCAGCTCACGTGCGCCGGTGGCGATGTCCTGCAGGTAGATCGATGAATTGCCGCGCTCGAAGCTCACATAGGCCAGCTTCTTGCCATCAGGGCTCCAGTTCGGCGACAACAGCGGCTCGGCCGAACGCACGATGGTCTGCGGGTTGTAGCCGTCCGAATCGGCCACCATCAGCGCATAGCGCATGGCGCCGCCCTTGCCGCTGGCGGTGACGTAGGCGATACGGGTCCAGAATGCGCCGCGCACACCGGTGATCTTTTCGTAGATCGCGTCGGCCATCTGGTGCGAGACATCGCGCATCGCATTGGCACGCGCAGTCATCGCCAGCCCGAGCAGGCGCTCGCCCTTAGCCACGTCGAACAGTTCGTACTCGACGCGATAGGCGCCCTCACCTGCGTCCATCACCCGGCCGACGACGATGTAGTTCTGCTTGAGCGTGCGCCAGGTCTGAAACTGCACCTCGGTGCCACGGGTCGGCTTTTCGACGATCTGCGCGGCGGGCAGCGTGCGGAACTGGCCGGAACGATCCAGGTCGGCACCGACCACGGCCGAGACGTCGGTCTGCGGCGCTGTTCCGGAGCCCTGGTAGGGCATGGGGACAACGGCAATCGGCGTGGCCGAGGCGCTACCGCCCACGATGTCGATGGTGAGCCCTTGCTGCTGCGAGAGCGCGCTCAGCGGCAACAACAGGGCGGTCAGGGCAGCTAGCCAACGCAGCGGTTTTTTCATGGACGGCTCGGATCGGGCAGGAAAAGTGGGCAAGGGATACCAATCAGCGAGTGAACATACTCGCAATCATGAACGCGACCGCGTGAAAATGGAGCAAGCGGAAGCTTGGCACAGCCGGAAGCTTGGCACAGCGACTCCGTGAAGCGACAGCAGGGTGGAACGAGGCCCGGCCAGCAGCATTGGAGTTGCGTGCCAAGCTCGGATACACCCCGCAGCCGCCGACACCAGGCGCCCATGCGGCATCTGCCGGCCAGCAGACGCCGGGTACGGGCATCATTGATCCTGCGCGGTGAACACGAAGGTCAGGTTGCGCTGGAACACCGATTCGAAGCCGCGATACGGCAGCGGCTGCGCGCTCAATACCGCCGCTTCGATGGAGCGCTGGCCGGCCTCGTCGTACGGGCAACCCGGCGCGACCTTGGCCTCCATGACGCTGCCACCGGGCAGCTGACGGATGTTGATGGTGCACTTCTGGCCGGGCGGCACGGAGGGCGGACGCACCCACTGCGCCAGCACCTTCTGCTGGATCGCAGCAGCGTACTTGGCCGACAGGTCAGTGCTGGTACCGCCCTGCCCTGCGGTCGGCTGCGCGCTGGTCGCTGCGGCGGCCGAGGCCTGCTGCGCGCGCGCGGCGGCCACCTGGCGCAGCTTCTGCTCGGCCAGCGCCGCTTCCTTGTCGGCCTGCGCGCGCTGGCGGCGGATATCGGCGATCTTCTTCTCACGCTCGGCGTCCGCTGCCGCCTGCTGCGCCGCGGCCTGTTTCTTCTTGGCGTCGTCTTCTTCCTGCTGCTTGGCCAGGCGCAGTTTCTGCTCGGCCTCTTCCTGGCGCTTGCGCTCGGTCAGGTCGATCTGCTCCTGGCGGCGCTTGGCTTCCTGCTCCTGCTTGGCCTTTTCGGCAGAAATGGCCAATGCATCGACCTTCTCCTGATCGACCTTGTCCGGCTGGGCCACGCGCTCCTGCGCCTGCGCCTGCTGCGGGGTGGGCGCGTCCTGCGGGCGCGGCTCGGGAATCGGCTGCGGCGGCGGCACGCTGTCTTCGGGGGCGGGTTCGGGCAGCGGGGCCGGTGGCGGCGGCGCCTCCACCGGGGTGGCCTTCAGCGCCTGGCGGGCCACGCGCGCGTCGGCGGCGGACACGTCCAGCGAGGCCTCCATGCTGGAATCACCTGCGGCCGGTTCCACCGAGCGTTCCGGCGACCACAGCCAGCCGGCGATGAACACCAGCGCGACCAATACGTGCACGACCAGGGCCAGGACCACCGGCCGCAGCCAGCCGTCCTCGCGCGAACCTTGCGTGGGGAATGCGTCAGCGTGCATCGCTGCCTGCAGTGCCGCCGGAGTCGGAAATCAGGCCCACCTTCTCGACCTTGGCCTGCTTGAGCACATCGATGGCGTCCATGATTTTCTGGTACGGGGCGGCACGATCGCCGGCCACCACCACGCGGGCGTCCTTGTCCTGCGCCACGATGGCGGCCAGTTGCGCCTGCAGCGCCGCCACGTCCATTGCCTGCGGCTTGCCCTTGGGCAGTTGCAGGGCCAGTTGGCCATCGGCGGCGACCACCACCACCACCGGGTCCTGCTTGCTCTCCAGCGCCTTGGCGCGCGAGCTGGGCAGGCTGACGTCGGTGCTCAGGGTCAGCAACGGTGCGGTCACCATGAAGATGATCAGCAGCACCAGCATCACGTCGATGTACGGCACGACGTTGATGTCGGATTTGAGCTTGCGCTTCTTGCGGCGGGAAATACCGGAGATCATCGCGAAACGTTCCTAATTAATCCTCGGCGCCGGGTGTCAGCGGGGTCGCGCGGTGCCCAAGTGCGGGGCAGACGCGCATGACGCTGTGCATCGACGCGACTGGCTCGCCCGGCGACTTCCCGCATCAAACCGTGCGGGTGCATGCCGGGGGCGCGCATCACTCGTCCGCGCCGGCCTGGCGCTGCAGGATGGAGCTGAACTCGTCGGCGAAGGTTTCGTAGCGCACCGACAGCCGTTCCACGCGGGTGGTGAAGCGGTTGTAGGCCCACACCGCCGGAATCGCCACGAACAGGCCGATGGCGGTGGCGAACAGTGCTTCGGAGATACCCGGCGCCACGGCCGCGATACCGGCCTGTTCGCCACTGCTGACCATGTCGTGCATGGTCACCATGATGCCGAACACGGTACCGACCAGGCCAACGTACGGCGCGGTGGAGCCGATGTTGGCCAGCAACTC
Organism: Xanthomonas cucurbitae; assembly: GCF_002939885.1. Lineage (GTDB taxonomy): Bacteria > Pseudomonadota > Gammaproteobacteria > Xanthomonadales > Xanthomonadaceae > Xanthomonas > Xanthomonas cucurbitae. The sequence continues at coordinate 51,927 of NZ_MDED01000012.1, read as the reverse complement.
CAAATTGCGCTCGAGCTGGTCGACCTCGCGGGTGAAGGCGGTGCGCATGGCGCGCTGCGCGCCTTCCAGCTGGACGCGCGCGTCCAGGCGGCGGCGATCGCGCAGGCGCGAGAACTCGCGGAAGCCGCTTTCGAACATCGATTCCAGCCCGCCCACGGTGCGGTTGCGGTCGGTGGCCGAGGCGTACAGCTTGGCCAGATCCGCGCCGGACCAGAAGCGGTTCTCGAACTCGTCGGCCTCGCGGTTGGCCAGCTTGAAGGCGCGTGCCTTGCGGAAAATGATGACCCAGCTGATGAACGAGCCGATCAGCAGCAGCAGCACGATGATCTTGACCGGGATACTGGCCCGCAGGATCAGGTCCACGTAGTTGATGCTGCTGTTGTGCGCTACTGCGGCGGTTTGCGCCGCTGCGGCGGTGACGTCCTGGGGTAGTGCTTCCACTACCGTGTCCTGCAGGGCCAGGAGCAATGCAATCGACATCCGTTCGTTCCTCAGTAATCGGATTCTGGGGTTTCTAGAGCTTTCAACACGTCATACAGCGCATCGTCCATGCCGCGCGGGCGGAAGTCGCTGGCACCCAGGGCGGCAATGCGCACCTGCGCGGTCAACAACACTTCGCCCTCGCGGCGCACCGACTGCGCGAACAGCAGGCTGGCCCGTCTGCATTTCAACACCACCGCCGACACCGACAGCGCGTCGTCAAGCCGGGCCGGCTTGAGGAAATCCAGTTGCATCGAGCGGACCGCAAACACCAGACCATGCTGCTGGCGCATCAGATCCTGCCCGTAGCCGGCCGCGCGCATCCATTCGGTGCGCGCGCGTTCCATGAAGGCGACGTAGCGCGCGTGGTAGACCACCCCGCCGGCGTCGGTATCTTCCCAGTAGACGCGTGTCGGCCAACTGAATACAGGCGGGGAATCGGGAATCGGGAGTCGGGAATCGGCGGTCATGGGGACGGATTTTCAGTCGAGACGGCCCCGGTGAACGACGAACGGAGCGCCATCAGAACAGGTCTCCCGGTTCGCCGATGGCCGGGGCGCGGTCGCGCGGGGGCTTCAGGCCCAGGTGCAGATAGGCCTTGGGCGTGACCATGCGCCCGCGCGCGGTGCGGATCAGAAAGCCCTGCTGGATCAGATAGGGCTCGACCACGTCTTCCAGCGTGCCGCGTTCTTCCGACAGCGAGGCCGCCAACGATTCCACGCCCACCGGGCCGCCATCGAAGTGGTCGATGATGATGCGCAGCATGCGGCGGTCGAGTTCGTCGAAGCCTTCCGGATCCACTTTGAGCATCTGCATGGCCGCCTGCGCCACGGGCAGGTCGATATGGCCGGCGGCCTTGACCTGCGCGTAGTCGCGCACGCGGCGCAGCAGCCGGTTGGCGATGCGCGGCGTGCCACGGGCGCGACGCGCGATCTCGGCCGCGCCTTCCGGCGTGCAATCGATGCCCAGGATGGCCGCCGAGCGGATCACGATGCGGGTCAGCTCGGCCGGCGAATAGAACTCCAGCCGCTGCACGATGCCGAAGCGATCGCGCAAGGGCGCGGTCAGCAGGCCGGCACGGGTGGTGGCGCCGATCAGGGTGAACGGCGGCAGGTCGATCTTGATCGAGCGCGCGGCCGGGCCGTCGCCGATCATGATGTCGATCTGGAAATCTTCCATCGCCGGATACAGCACTTCTTCCACCACCGGCGACAGGCGGTGGATCTCGTCGATGAACAACACATCGTGCGGCTGCAGGTTGGTCAGCAGCGCGGCCAGATCGCCGGCCTTTTCGATCACCGGGCCGGACGTCACCCGCAGGCTGACGCCCAGCTCGTTGGCGATGACATGGCTGAGCGTGGTCTTGCCCAGGCCCGGCGGCCCGAAGATCAGCACATGGTCCATCGCCTCGCCGCGCGCCTTGGCGGCCTGGATGTAGATGTCCATCTGCTCGCGCACCGGCTGCTGGCCAAGATAATCGGCCAGGCGCTTGGGCCGGATGCTCGCATCGGCGGCATCGTCTTCGCGGGTGGAGCTGCTGGCGATGATGCGGTCCATTGAAAAGCCGGGAATGGGGAATCGAGAATGGGGAATCGAGCGGACAATAGTAGCGGTTACCGGCAACGCTGGTGCCCTTTTCAGCCGTCGCCGAGTGTCTCGGGCCGGCGCAGGCCGTTGCTTTTCCTATTCCCCATTCCCGTCTCCCGATTCCCAAGGCCGCGACACTGTCGCGGCCTCAGATCTCCACCTGCGCGCCGAGCTCCACCAGGCGGTTGCCGGGGATGCGGAAGAAGCCGGTGGCCGGGGCGGCATTGCGGTGCATCAGCGCGAACAGCTTGTCGCGCCAGATCGGCATGCCGCGGTTGGCGCTGGCCACGATGGTTTCGCGGCTGGCGAAGAAGGTGGTGTCCATCGGGTCGAAGTGGATGCCGCCCTGGTCGCAGGAACGCATCAATGCCAACGGCACGTCGGGCGTTTCCATGAAGCCGAAGCGCACATAGACGCGGTAGAACTCATCGCCGATCGATTCGATCTGCAGACGCTTGTCCACCGGCGCATACGGGATCGGCAGCGTGTCCACGTTGAGGAAGATGTTGCGTTCGTGCAGCACCTTGTTGTGCTTGAGGTTGTGCATCAACGCATGCGGCACCACCATCGGGTCGGCGGTCAGGAACACCGCCATGCCGGGCACGCGCACCGGCGGTGCCAGCATCAGCCCGGGCAGGAAGCTGTCGATGCGGATACCGTCCTTGCGAATCTCTTCGCGCAGCAGCGCACGGCCGCGGCGCCAGGTGCGCATCAGGGTGAACACCACGATGCCCAGCGCCAGCGGGAACCAGGCGCCCTGCAGCAACTTGGCGCCATTGGCGATCACGAAGGCCAGTTCGATGATGAAGAACACCACGCACAGCGGCAGCACCCAGCTGCGCCAGCGCGGCCACAGCGCGCGCGCCACCAGCGCCAGCAGCAAGGTGTCGATCAGCATGGTCATCGACACCGAGATGCCGTAGGCCACCGCCAGATTGGTGGAGCTGCGGAAGATCAGCACCAGCGCGATCACCATCACCATCAGCAACCAGTTGATGCCGGGCACGTAGATCTGGCCGATGGTGTCGCGTGAGGTGTGCTTGACCAGCATGCGCGGGATGTAGCCCAGCTGCATGGCCTGGCGCGCCACCGAATAGGCGCCGGTAATCACCGCCTGCGAGGCGATCACCGCCGCCAGCGTGGCCAGGACGATCATCGGATACAGCGCCCAGCCCGGCACCGCCTCGAAGAAGGGGTTCTTCAACGCGGAGGGGTGGTTGAGCACCAGTGCGCCCTGACCGAGGTAATTGAGCAGCAGCATCGGCAGCACGAAGAAGTACCAGCCATGGCGGATCGGGCGCGCGCCGAAGTGGCCCATGTCCGCATACAGCGCCTCGCCGCCGGTCACCGCCAGCACCACCGCGCCGAGGATGAACACCCCGTGCCAGCCGTGCTGCAGGAAGAAACGGATCCCCCACCACGGATTGAAGGCCTTGAGCACCTCCGGCGCATCCACGATGTTCCAGATCCCGATCGCCCCCAGCGACAGGAACCACAGGCAGGTGATCGGACCGAACACCTTGCCGACCTTTTCGGTACCGAAGCGCTGGGCCATGAACACCAGCAGCAGCACCACGACGGTGATCGGCACGATGAACGGGTGCAGGCTGGGGGCGGCGACCTCCAGGCCCTCCACCGCGCCCATCACAGAGATGGCCGGGGTGATGACGCCGTCGCCGAAGAACAGCGAGGCGCCGAAGATGCCGAGGATGCCCACCACGTAGGCCGAGCGCGAGCCCTGCCTGAGGGTGCGCTGGGCCAGCGCCATCAGCGCCATGATGCCGCCTTCGCCATCGTTGTCGGCGCGCATGATGATGGTGACGTACTTGAGCGTCACCGTAATCATCAGCGCCCAGAACGCCAGCGACAGCACGCCCAGCACGGTGTCGTGGTCGCTGGTCAGCCCATAGTGCGGCGAAAACGCCTCCTTCAGGGTGTATAGCGGGCTGGTGCCGATATCGCCGAAGACGACACCGATGGCGCCGATGACCAGGGCCATGTGGCCGTTGGCGGGCGCGTGGCCGTGGCCCGCTGCAGGAGTGGAGGTCTGTGACATGAGTGGGCAGGGTATCGCCGAAGGGCGTGAAGAGTGGGAAAGGCCGAGGCTGCTTAACGCAGCGCGGCCTGCAGGGCCTTGCGGATGACCGTGGCGACGTCGTCGCCGTCTGCCCCGGCCTCGCGTGCCATGCGTGCGGCCTCGGCCGGCTTGTAGCCCAGTTGCTGCAGCGCGACGGTGGCTTCGGACACTGCATCGGGACCGAGCTGGCCGGTGATCGGCGCGCCGCTGCTGAAGTCGGCCGCGCGGTCGCGCAGTTCCACCACCATGCGCTCGGCAGTCTTCTTGCCGATGCCGGGGATGCGCGTCAACGCGGTGATGTCACCGCTGGTGATGAGGCGAGCGAACTCGTCCACGCTGACCCCGGACAACACCGCCAGCGCGATCTTGGCGCCGATGCCGGTGACCTTCTGCACGTCGCGGAACAAGCGCCGCTCGCCCTCGCGCAGGAAACCGTACAGCGCGACGCTGTCTTCCTTCTGCGCGTAGTGGGTGAACAGGATGACGTCGCGACCGACATCGGGCAGGTCGTAGAAAGTGCTCATCGGCGCCTCCAGCTCATAGCCCACCCCGCCCACGTCGATCACCAGCCACGGCGGCTGCTTGTAGGCCAGGATTCCGCGTAGACGGCCGATCATTGGGCACCGCCTGTGCGGTGCCGGGAATGGGGAATCGGGAATGGGGAATCGACACAGCACGCGCCGTTGTGGACTCCGCTGTTGGCGTTACCGATTCCCGATTCCCGATTCCCGATTCTCATTTCTTGCGGCTCCAGGCCTGTTGGGTGTTGACGCCCAGGCGCTGCGCGGTGGCGCGCACGTGGGCGTGGGTGATGGCGACCGCCAGTGCGTCGGCGGCGTCGGGCTGCAGCTTGCCTTTCAGGTTGAGCATGATGCCCACCATATGCTGGACCTGCATCTTGTCCGCGCCACCCTTGCCGACCAGGGCCAGCTTGACCTCGGTGGCAGCGTACTCGTGCACCGGCAGGTCGCGCATGACCACCGCGCAGATCGCCGCGCCGCGCGCATGGCCGAGCTTGAGCGCCGAGGCGGCGCTCTTGCCCATGAAGACCTTTTCGATCGCCACCTCATGCGGCCGGTAGGTCTCGATCAGCTCGCCCAACCCGTGCAGCAAGCGCTTGAGCCGCTGGGAGAAGTCGCCCTCGCCCAGCAACAGCAACGGTGCGTGGTGCACATGCCGGCTGCGACCGCCCTCGTCGATGTCGATGATGCCGATCCCGGTGCGCTGCGAGCCGGGATCGATGCCCAGGATGCGGGTCATTGGCGGGCCGGGAGTGGGGATTGGAGATTGGGGATTGGTAACCTGCGTGCAGCGCAGCGCGCACATCGCTGTTGCGAATCCCGAATGCCCAATCCCGCCATCCCCACCTGCATCAGGCGCCAAGCGCCGCTTGATCGACGTTCGAATACACGTCCTGCACGTCGTCCAGGTCTTCGAGCATGTCCAGCAGCTTGCGCACCTGCACGGCGGTGTCGCCGTCCACGGCAATGTCGTTCTCGGCGCGGAAGGTGATGTCGGCATGCGCCGGTTCCAGGCCGGCGGCGGCCAGGGCGTTCCTGACCTGGATAAAGGCATCCGGGGCGGTCAGCACGTCGATGGCGCCGTCTTCCGGGTACACCACCACGTCGTCGGCGCCGGCTTCAATGGCGGCGTCGGTGAGCGCGTCTTCATTGGCACCGGCGGCGAAGCTGAGCACACCCAGGCGCTTGAACATGAAGGCCACCGAGCCCTCGGTGCCCATGTTGCCGCCGCACTTGCTGAAAGCGTGGCGTACGTCGGCCACGGTGCGCACGCGGTTGTCGGTGAGGCAATCCACGATCACCGCCACGCCGCCGGGCGCGTAGCCCTCGTAGCGGATTTCTTCGTATTCCACCCCTTCCAGCTCGCCGGTGGACTTCTTGATGGCGCGCTCCATCACGTCCTTGGACATGTTGGACGACAGGCCCTTGTCCATGGCGGTGCGCAGGCGCGGGTTGTTGGACGGATCGCCGCCGCCAGCGCGGGCGGCCACGCTGATCTCGCGGATGATCTTGGTGAACATCTTGCCGCGTTTGGCGTCGGAGGCGTTCTTGCGGCCTTCGATGGAGGGGCCTCTACCCATGGGTGGTTCCAGACTGGCTTGGATGACAGGGCGCGGATTTTACCCGATTGCCTGCCCTCACCGGGGCAGCAACGTGCGCCAGCGGACGCGCAATCCCCAAAACGGCCCTGGCGCAGGAAAGGTCATCGCCTGCGAGGCGGTGGCCGACGAGCGCAGCGGGCCGCCATGAGGGTCGGCAGGGATCCGTATAAAGAAGCGCCAAAAGTGAGCCAACTCGCTGTCAGTACAGAACTTTTTCACGAATCCCTGCCAACCCTCAACGTCTCGGTCTGCGCAGCTGGTTGGGGCTGGCACTTGCGGCGCTGGCGATCGCCGCAGGGATGCGTCTGGACTGACGCTCGCGCTTTCGGCCTGCGCGACGCCAGTTCGCCACCGGCCTTCCGCACCGGGTGGCGGTCGCTACGATAAGCGTGCATACCTACCGGAGTTTGTGATGCGCCTGAATCCGTTTTCGCGCACTGCTCATCGGGTCGCAACGGAGCCGCTCAGCCCCACAGCTCCAGCTGGGACGCCAACCGCTCCAGGTACGGCGTCGCCGCACCCGCTGTCACACGCGCCCAAGACCGGCACCACGAAGCGTGCGTCCAAGTCGCGGCAGGGCATGCTTACGTTGGCGCGTCAATCGCTGGCGACGCTGCGCAAGCAGTTGCCCTCCATGTGCGTGGGATCGTCGGTCACCAAAACAACGTCGAGCCAGCCTCCGACCGCACCCGCACCCGCACCCGCACCCGCACCGCATGACATTGCACTGCGCGTTCCCACACAGCGCCCACCGCTCAACCACGCCGCTGTTGATGCGCGATGTGAGGCGCCCAGTGCAATGCCCAAGCCACGCAATCGTGTCCCAACGCAGACAGCAACGCCGCAACGGCAACCGCTGCCGACCGCGCTTAATGCAGCGCGCCCGCAGCCACGTCAGGGCGGCACCGCGGAACGGTGGCAACGGCAGGCTCCAGGCCCGGCCAGGCGCGACCAGATCGGCCAGCCGCAGCAGCCTACATCGCCAGTGCGGCCAGCACCGTCTGCGAGTCGGGTATCGCCGCCACAGGCACCGCCCACGCAGTCCAGGCGGCTCCCTGCGGTGCGCAACATGAATCTACGATTGGCGGCGCTGAGCAAGCAGTGCTACGACATCAGCCAGCGGCTCTACGACGAGGACCGCCCCCCTCGTCCCGAAGAGCAGGCGATGTTCGAGACGCGTGCCGCACTGATCGCCGAGCGCAACGCCGTGCGCGATCAGCAGCTCGATGATATGCTGGCGGCGCTGGCGCCATTGGAAAAGATCGCTGCGCCGAAAACCACCAGCAGCGGTTTGCTCATGGTCCAAACAGATGTGATGCAGTCCAATCGACATGCGTTGCTTGCGGTAGGCCGCGACAATATCAACATGACCAAGATGGCGGTGCATTACGCGCGCGCGCAGCGGCGCCTGGAGTCCTTGAAGGAGAGCGACGCGCCCCATGACAAGATCCGGCGCCTGCAGCGCATGATGCAGGGCTACACCAATCTGCTGGCATTGAACGAGATCGTCAAACGCACCGATGACCAACTGCAGCGGATGGGCGCGCCACGCTTGATGGATAGCATACCTACCACACGGCAAGAGCGCGCACAGTACGAGCAGAGCGAACGTGATGCCCACCAAGAGGCAATCGACAACGGCTATTACTGAGGATCGATCACGTAGTGGCCGGTGCGCGTAGACCGTGTGCGGGCCGCATCGCCTACTTCATGCAGCTCCGGCATCGGTGCGGCCCAGCACTGAATCTGCTGGCGCTGCCAACCGATGTCGGTGTACGGCAGCGGCGTCATGCCGGTGTGTGCCGGATGACCGATTCCTTCGCATCCACGCGGTGGCGCGCGGCGCGCCAGAAACCGGCGGCACTGGTCCTGGTAGCGCCGCCGACGCCGGATAGTTCGCCCACCCGGTCCATGCGGCTGGACAGCCAGAAAAAGCCTTTGCGGCGAATCACCTGCGGCAACCCGCTGTGCACCATGTGCGCAAACCGCTGCGGGTGAAACGGCCGACTTGCGAGAGACACGACGCCGCTAATGCCGCATTCGAAGGCCTTCAGAAGATCATGAAAAATTCGTTTATGGCAGCGAATTAGCTAATTTTTGACTGCTTTTTATACGACTCCCTGCCGACCCTCGCTATGGCTGGCCTGCACCACGCAGTGGCCGCGCAGCCCCGGCAGGCGGGTTTCCCACCGCCACGGTGCCGTCGGAGTCGCCGTCCAGCGCCGCCAGCCAGCGGCCGACGCCGCGCGGGATGCAGCCGGCCACCTGACCGGTCTCGGCCGCACCGTCCCACTGCGCAAAGCCCTGCTGCAGCAACGCGGCACTGCGACCCATGGCCCAGACGCCACCGCGCCGGGCCAACCCGCGCGCGGCAGCGCTTCCGCGCAGCGGCGAGCCCAGGCACACCACACGGCGTACCGGCAGGTCGGGCGCATCGCACAAGGCCTGCAAGGCCATCAGCCCGCCCAGGCTATGGCAGACCAGCAGCTGCGCGCCGCTACTGCGTACGCGCGCGATCAGCTGCGGCACCGCCTGCGCCGGGCCACCCAGCACGCTGGCGTAGCCGAACAACGCTGGCGCCAGCCCGTCGCCGCGCAGCCGGTGGGCCAATGGCAGCAGCCAGTGCACGCTATTCCAGATGCCATGCACCAGCAGCACATCGGCGGTGGTGGTGGTCGATTGCTTGCGCGAGCTGCGTCGCGGGGTGACCGCAAGGGCCGAAGATGCGCTGGACAAAGGCAGGAGGACCGGAACGTGGCGCGCAAGCGTCGAGCAATGCAGACGCGGTGCAGGATCTGCAGTGTACGAGCGCCCGACGCTAGCGCGTGAACGGAAGAAGGCGCGGCGCGACACGCCAATCCCCAATCCGCCAATCCCGGCTCTCAGCGCGCGGCGACCAGGGGGCCACGCCGCAGGATGAACTCGCGGTCGACGATCTTGCCGACCGGAAAGTCGTACTCGCCCACCTTCTCGAAACCATAGCGGGCATAGAAGCGCTGGGCGCCGAAGTTTTCCGACCACACGCCGATCCACAGCGTGCGCGGGCCGTCGCGCTCCAGCCACTCCAGTGCGGTTTCGAACAATCGGCTGCCCCAGCCGCTGCTTTGATAGTCCTGGAGCAGATACAGGCGCTTGAGCTCACCGTCGCCGGGGCGCACGTCGTCATGCGGCAACCCGCATGGGCCGGCGGCGGCGTGGCCGACCAGCAGGTTATCTAGCTCCAGCAGCCAGATCGCATAGTCCGGATGCGCCAGCACGATGCGCGCGCGCTCGACCGCGTAGGTCTCTTCAAGAAAGCCGCGCAGGTCTTCCTGCGGATAGAGATGGCCGAAGGTTTCGGTAAAGGTCTGCGCAGCCAGAAGCGACAACGCTTCGGCATCGTCCGGCGTGGCGCGGCGGATGCGGGTCATGCGGGCCTCTCGTGCCGGGTGGACGTGGCAGCTTGTCGCATGCAGCGTTGGTGGTGCAAGCGGGGGAATCGGGAATCGGGAATCGGGAATCGGGAATCGGGAATCGGGAATCGCAAGAGCGACAAGCCGGAGCGCTGTGTTCGCGGCGTGCGGCCGGGTGGCACTGCCTGGCCACGCATTCGGCGTGACCAGGGGTGGTACAGGTCAGGCCTGCTTGGGGCGCACCTGTACGTGCACCTCGGCCAGTTGCTCGGCGGCGATTGGCGACGGGGCGTCGGTCATCAGGTCCTGCGCGCCGGTGGTCTTGGGGAACGGGATCACGTCGCGGATGGACTCGGTGCCGGCCATCAGCGCGGCAATCCGGTCGATGCCGAAGGCGATGCCGCCGTGCGGCGGGGCGCCGTAGTTCAACGCGTCCAGCAGGAAGCCGAACTTGGCACGCGCTTCGTCGGCGCCGATACCGAGCAGTTCAAACACCGCGCTCTGCATGTCCGGGCGATGGATACGAATCGAGCCGCCACCGATTTCATTGCCGTTGAGCACCATGTCGTAGCCACGCGACACCGCGGTGCGGGCATTGGCGCGCAGGTCGGCGATATCGTCCACCGCTGGTGCGGTGAAGGGGTGATGCAGAGCGACGTAGCGCTGCGCTTCGTCGTCCCATTCGAACATCGGGAAATCGGTGACCCACAGCGGCGCCCAGCCATCGGCGACTAGGTTGAAGTCCTTTCCGGCCTTCAGGCGCAGCGCGCCCATGAAGTCTGAAACTTTGTTGTAGGTGCCAGCACCAAAAAATACGATGTCGCCAGGAGATGCTTTAACCGCATGGAGAAGAGCAACCGTCTTTTCAGGCCCCAGTACCTTGACGACAGATCCCGAGACCTGGCTGATATCAAAGCCACTTTCGATAGACCCACCACCCTGCGCACCATCCGGTGTCTGCCCATACTTGAGCCAAGCCAAACCCTTGGCGCCGTACTTGGCGGCATGCGTGGCGTAGTCGTCGATCTGCTTGCGCGACAAGCTTGCACCGCCCGGAATAAGCAGGGCAGCGACACGTCCGTCGGCATCGTTGGCAGCGGTGGCAAAGAAGGCGAACTCGCTGTCTTTCACCAGCTCGGCCACATCGACCAATTCCAGCGCGATACGCAGGTCCGGCTTGTCCGAGCCATAGCGACGCATCGCCTCGGCCCAGGTCATGCGCGGGAACTGCGCGGCCAGCTCGACGTCCACCACTTCCTTGAAGATGGCGCGGATCATGTCTTCGACGAAATCCTGCACGTCGCGCTCGCGCACGAAGGCAAATTCCATGTCCAGCTGGGTGAATTCCAGCTGGCGATCGGCGCGCAGCGCTTCGTCGCGGAAACAGCGCGCGATCTGGTAGTAGCGATCGAAGCCGGCCACCATCAGGATCTGCTTGAACAGCTGCGGGCTCTGCGGCAGTGCGTAGAATTCTCCCGGATGCATGCGTGCCGGCACCAGGAAGTCACGTGCGCCTTCCGGGGTGGCCTTGGTGAGGATCGGGGTTTCGATGTCCTGGAAGTCGCGCGCATCCAGATGCCGGCGCAGCGCCTGCACCAGCTTGATGCGGGTGCGCTGCATGCGCTGCATTTCCGGGCGACGCAGGTCAAGGTAGCGGTATTTCAGGCGGGTTTCTTCGCCCGGGTTTTCGTGCGCATGAAACGGCAACGGCGCAGCCTTGTTGAGGATGGTGATGCGCGTGGCGATCACTTCCACCTTGCCAGAGCGCAGCTTGTCGTTGACCGCATGCCGCGCACGCACCACGCCTTCCACCTGCAGCACGTCTTCATAGCCCAGGCTGGCGGCCACCGGGAACACCTCGGCGTTCTCCGGCTCCACCGTCACCTGCACGATGCCTTCGTGGTCGCGCAGGTCGATGAAACACACCCCGCCCAGATTGCGGGCCACATCGGTCCAGCCGGCGAGAGTGACGGTTTGGCCGATCATGGTCGCATCGACCAGGCCGCAGAAGTGGGTACGCATCGAAAGCTCCGCTGAAAACCCGACGCAGGCAGCGCCGGAAAGCCGGATATTCTGGGGCCGGCGGCCGGCAGGAGCAAATGCGGCGACGGTCACCGGCGCTTAAGTCGGTGCCCGGCTGAATAGGCACCACGCCCCTCCCGCACCAAGGACGTCCCGATGCTGCGCACCGCCCTGCTGCTCTCCGGCTTCAGCCTGATCGCCCTCGGTGGCGCGCTCGGCGTCCGCCCCGCCGCCGCGCAGGACCGCGGCTGGAATGGCCCCAGCATCACCTGTTCCAGCAACGACAACCGCCGCCGCGAATGCGACACCCCGTTCCGTGGGCGCGCCGCGCTGGTGGAAAACATCTCCGGAACGCGCTGCATCGAAGGCCGCAACTGGGGCAGCGACCGCGGCCGCATCTGGGTGAACAATGGCTGCCGCGGCCGCTTCGTCGAGGCGCGCGGCGGCTGGGGTGGTGGCGGCTGGAATGGCGGCGACGACCGCCCCGGCAATGCCACCGGCATCGTGCGCTGCGAGAGCCGCGACCAGCGCCAGGCGATCTGCAATACCGGCTGGCGGCGCGCCATGCTGGTGCGCCAGCTTTCGGATACCCCGTGCGTAGAAGGCCGCAACTGGCGCCAGGAAAACGGCCGGATCTGGGTGGACGACGGCTGCCGGGCGGAATTTGCGCAGGTACGCGGCGGCCGCGGCTGGGATCGCGACGACGGCGGCGACTGGCCAGGCGAGCGCCCACGCCCCGGCTACTCGGTGACCTGCAGCAGCGACGACCGCCGCCTGCGCACCTGTCCATGGGACAACCGCGCCGGTGACCCGGTGCCGACGCGCCAGCTCTCGGACACCCGCTGCGAGGAAGGCCGCACCTGGGGCTATGACCCGCAGCGTTCGATCGTCTGGGTCAACGATGGCTGCCGCGCGCGCTTCGACGCACGCTGACGGCGGTTGCGCGCAGGCGGCCGCGCGCGTCGATGCCAAGCCCCTGCGTCAGGCCGACAGACTGCTACGCGGCGCTCAGCCGCCCCAGGGAGCGGGCGGCAATGCCACCGGCCGGGTAAGATCGAACGCGACCCGCAACAGCCGCCCGTTCGGGCGGCTCAGCTCGTAGACCAGCTGCCGGCCCGGCTGGATATCGATGGCCCAGGTGTTTTCCAGCGAGGCAGTGGACCCGAGCCGCTGGAACAGGGCGATGGATGCCGCGTCCACCGGAAATTCCTGGCGCGTGGCGGTACCGCCAGCGCGGCTGTCGCCGCCGTACTGGGTCATTGCATCGGGGCTGCCGTCGGGGTGCCGGTGATCGTGCTTGAGCCGCACGCCGGCCGACGTGCGGGTCAGCACCCAGGTCCGCGAATGATCGTCGCCAACGTGGAACGGCACGCGCAATTCATGGATTGGATCCTCGCAGCCGCGGACATGCATCACCAGCACCTTGCCGGCGAACGGGCCGGGGGTTGCCGACGCGGGAGCATCGACCAGCACGCGGCCGGCGAAGGCCTGCCCGCAATAGACGGCCAGCGCCGCCATGAAACGGTCGGCCGACGCCAAGGCGACCACAGCGGGTGGCGATGCGGGGCCGGCACATCCACCCGTTGCCACCATCGCGACGACGACCATTGGCCAGCACGCACGGCGCAGCGCGCGGCCGGCCAGCGGTCCGCGCAGGCGCCCCATCATGCCGGGCCGGCCGCCGGTGTCGTCGCAGCCGGCTTGCTGTCGCTGGCCGCGGCCGGCTTGGCCTCGCCCCCACTGTTGGTTTCGGTGAGGTTCTTCTTCTTTTCGCCGGCTGATTTGAAGTCGGTCTCGTACCAGCCGCTGCCGGACAGCCGGAACGACGGTGCAGTGACCTGGCGTTTGACCGTGGCCGCGCTGCAGGCCGGGCAGGTCTGCGGATCGGGGTCGGCCATCTTTTGCAGGCGGTCGAACGCATGGCCGCAGGTGGTGCACTGGAACGCGTAGATAGGCATGACGGAAGACGTGGGAAGACGATGCAGGCGCAGATTCTAGACCGATGCGCACGCGCCGGGGCAGCGGCGCGGCACATCACATCACATCATGCCAAGGCTGCGCTGGCCGTATCGACCCGCTCTTTGCTCTTCAACAGAACCACCAACCAACTGTCTGGCGTGGTGTCCTTGCCGATTGCGGGACCGTTGGCGGCATGGATGCCGCCATCGAGCCCCCATGGACGGGTTAACGGCGTGTCCCGCGAGCGGTGAGGCCACCGCGCCCTCGACGCTGCGGCTTTGCTGAAGGGCCCTTGCCCGCCCACCATCGCAGGACACGCTGCAAGTACGTCCTTGTAAGCTCCGTGGCAGCATCCATGCCGCCAAGGGTCCCGCGACGGTGGGCGGGCAAGGACCAGTCGAGATGATCGGTGCGCAGGGTTTTCAAACCCGCTCTTGCCGCTGCGACTCGACGCATCGCTATGCTTGACCGCAGCCCCATCCGTTGCTGCGGTCATCATCACGCAACGCAAGCGCGGCAGGCTTCGCAGATCCCCCGCTGTTGGATTGCAATGGATTCGACGTCCTCCTCGCGCGTGCGCCACCCGGCAACGCTCGCATTACTGCTGATTCCGCTCACCCTGCCCGCTTACGCACAGCACGCTCCAGACGACGCAATGCCAGGCTTGGTTGCGAGCGACGCACCGACCGGCAATGGCGAGCAAGTCTCCACGCTGGGGCAGGTGCAGGTAGTCGGCCAGGCGATGACCTATTCCAAGACCACGGTGAGCAAGGAGATGCTGGACCGGCAATTCGTGCTGGGCAGCGTCAACGGCGCGCTCAACGAGTTGCCCGGCGTGGTGGTCACCGAAGCCGATGCGTTCGGCTCGTCGGATTGGGGCACCCAGATCAGCATGCGCGGTTTCGTCAGCAACCGCGACACACAGCAGATCGGCACCACCATCGATGGCGTCCCCAATGGCGGCTCGGCCTATGGCGGTGGCTCCAAGGCCAACCGCTTCATCGACATGCCGGACCTGGAGACGGTGGAAGTGAGCCAGGGCACCGCCGATATCGCCTCGCGCTCGAACGAGGCGCTGGGCGGCACCTTGAACTACCTCACCGGCGAGCCGCTGGAAGAACAGCGCGTGCGCGTGATCGGCGGCATCGGCGACAACCAGGCGCGCAAGTACTACGCGCGCTACGACACCGGCATGGTGGGCGGCAACACGCGCGCCTGGATCAGCGGTTCGTCGGCGCGCAACGACGACTGGATCGACGGTAGCGGCCACACCCGCCGCGATCACCTGGCCGGCAAGTTCGTCAGCGCGTTGGGTGCCTGGACGCTCAGCGGCTACGCCTCCTACAACGATGCCGACGAATCCGAATACACCAGCGTGACGCCGGAGCAGTTTGCGCGCGACCCCGAACACGATCTGCTGACCGGCAGGCTCACCGGCATCCCGTCTCTGGACCAGAACTACCGTTCCGGCTCGCGTGCATTGCGCAAAAACACGTTTGGCTACCTGCGCGGCGCCTTCGACGGCGGCAGCGGCATCAAGGCCACGCTCACCGGCTACGCACACCGCATGCAGGGCCGCGGCGACTGGATCCCGCCCTACCTGGTGGATGTCACCAATGACGGAGCCGGCGCGCCGGAATCGGAGGCGCGCGGCGGCAACACCGTGTACGGCGGCAGCGACCTGGGCAAGCTGCACTACCTCACTCCCGGCGGCGCCGCAGCCACGCAGCTGGCCGGCTGCACCGGCAGTGATGCGATACCGGCCGAATCGAATCCAGCCTGCTATCCGGCAGGCTCGGTGCCGGTGCAGTCGTATCGCCACAGCCACTACGACAACCACCGCGCCGGCGCCATGGTCGATGTGGAATGGCGCCACGACCTCGGGCCGATCGACAACACCGTGCGTGCCGGCGCGTGGCTGGAGCGCTATGACCGCAGCGTCACCCGCGACTGGCATCGCCTGCTCAACGTGGGCACCAACATCAGCTTCGATCACCAGCCGTACTGGGTGCAGTTCAAGGACGAATACCAGACAGACGAGCAGATGTACTACGTGGAAGATGTGATGCGCTATGGCGCGTTCGCCTGGCGCGTGGGGGTGAAGCAATTCTTTCTCGACCAGACCCGCGACCGCCGCATCGGCGATGCGCAGCATGTGGAATCGGATGCGCATTCAGACCCGCTGCTGTCGGCCGGCCTGACCTGGACCACACCGGTGCAGGGGCTGGAAGCCTTTGCCGGGTACTCGCAGAATTTTGCGGCGATTCCCTCCGGCGTACTGGGCGAAACCGACCCGATCGCCTTGAGCCGGGTGAAGCCGGAGACCGCCGACAACGTAGAACTGGGCCTGCGCCTCAGCCGCTGGCCGTTGACCGGTAGCCTCACCCTGTACGACATCCGCTTCGATAACCGCATCGTCTATGTGCCGGCCAACTTCGTTACCGGCATCGACTACCTGGGCGAAACCGACGGCGTGTACGAGAACTTCGGCGGTGTGCATGCGCGCGGCGTGGAAGCCGCACTGGGCTACGGCTGGGACAACGGCTGGCGCATCAATGGCGCCTACACCTACAACAAGGCCGATTACCTGGGCAGTGGCGATACGGCACGCGATACCGCGCTGGAGATCACCCCCGGTGCGCAGGTGATCGGCCAACCGCGCAACACCTTGGTGATGTCGGCCGACTGGCGCGGGCAGGCATGGCGCTTCGGTGTGTCCGGTCGGTATCTGGGCAAGCGCTACCTGGATGCCTCCAACCGCACCGCGCTCGATGGCGTGACTACCTTCACTGCGAATCTGGGGCTGGAGCTGGCGCAGCTGTCACCGCAGCTGAAGGGCCTGCAGCTGGCACTCAACGTCAGCAACCTCACCGACAAGCGCTATCTGGAAGGGGTGGACGGCAGCGATAGCGCGTTCATCGCCGCGCCGCGCACGCTTGGGCTGACGCTGACGCTGGATCTGTAACGACGACCTGCCATGCTGTGCGATGCTCGCAGTGCACACCGCTGTGGGCATCCCTTTCGATGCGATGCGAATGCCCATGATCGACCTGCCCCGCCGCCGTTTGCTGCAAGCCGGCCTGACCAGCGGCGCGGCCGCCCTGCTGCCCAGCATCGCGCGTGCCGCCGCCATCGCACCGGACCGCCGCAGTGGCACGCTGGAAGATCTGCAGCATGTGGTGATCCTGATGCAGGAGAACCGCGCGTTCGATCATTACTTCGGCGCACTGCCTGGCGTGCGCGGCTTTGGCGATCGCTTTCCGATTCCGGCTCCACCGCTGCCAGGTGCGCCCTCGCGCACGGTGTGGCTGCAGCCCAGCGAAGACGGCACGCAGTGGTTGACGCCGTTCGCGCTCGATACCGCAGCGCAATTCGGCTTCATGCGCATCAAGGGCACGCCGCACAGCTGGCCGGACGCACAACGGGCCTGGGACCATGGCCGGCTCGGGCACTGGACGGCGGCCAAGCACAATCACGCGCTGGGCTACTACGGGCGTGCCGATATTCCCTTCCAGTACGCGCTTGCCGATGCGTTCACCATGTGCGATGCGTACCATGCCTCGATCCAGACCGGCACCAATTCCAACCGGGTGTTCCTGTGGACCGGCGGCAACGACCCGCAGGCGCACCATGGCGGGCCGGTGATCGGCAACTCGCACGACAACTTTCCGGAACTGGGCGGTTTTGCCGAGCCGTATCGCTGGACCACCTATGTCGAGCAGTTGCAGCACGCCGGGGTGTCCTGGCAGATCTACCAGGACATGGCCGACAACTTCACCGACAACCCGCTGGCCGGATTCGAGACCTTTCGCCATGCCTACCGCCAGGCGCCCGGTCACGATGCGCAGCTGCGCGCGCGCGGCGTCAGCACCCGCGGCGTGGCGCAGCTGCGCGAGGATGTGCTGGCCGGCCGCCTGCCGTCGGTGAGTTTCGTCATTGCCGACGCGGCAGGCAGCGAGCACCCGGACCCATCCAGCCCGGCGCAGGGCGCGGCCTATACCGCGCGGGTGTTGGATGCGCTCACCGCCGATCCGCAGGTGTGGAGCCGCACGGCATTACTGCTGATGTTCGACGAGAACGACGGCTTCTTCGATCACATGCCGCCACCTGCGCCGCCATCGCCGGACCCGCGTGCCGCTAGCGGGTTTGCCGGCGCCTCCAGCATCGCCACCGACGACGACGACCATCGCCAGCCTGCACCGGGCGAGCAGAAAGTGGATCTGCTTGAGCTACGCGGCCGCCCGTACGGGCTTGGTCCGCGCGTGCCGCTGTATGTCATTTCGCCGTGGAGCCGTGGCGGCTGGGTGGATTCGCAGGTGTACGACCACACCTCGGTGCTGCGCCTGCTGGAACGGCGGTTTGGCGTGCAGGCAGCGGAGATCACGCCATGGCGGCGTGCGGTGTGTGGCGACCTGACCAATGCGTTCGACTTCCGCAGCGCCGATGCACGCCCATTCGTCGCAACGCTACCGGATGTGGGCGATGCGGCAACGCGTGCAGCGGCCATGCGCGAGCACACGCTGCCGCCGCTGCCGGCCACCTTGCAACCGCCCGCGCAAGCCTTCGGCGTGCGCCGCTCGCGCGCCGTGCCGTATCGCCCGAGCGTGCAATTGGCGCATGTGCCCGAGCGTGGCGAGGTGCGGCTACGCATGCACAACAGCGGCGGAGCACTGGTGTTGCAGGTCTATGACCGCTACGACCTGGCAGCGATCCCGCGCCGCTACACGGTCGGCCCCGATGCCGTGTTGGACGGCGACTGGGCCACCTACGATGGCCGCTACGATCTGTGGCTGATCGGCCCGGCTGGATTCCATCGTCATTATCGCGGCGACCTGAGCGCCCCGTTACTGGTGGCTGAGATCGCACAAGATCCGAACGACGCCACAGCCGTGTTGCTATCGCTGCGCAATGGCGGCAGCGCTGCCGTGCAGGTGGAGCTACAACCAGGTGCCTATGCAGCCGCGCAGCCGCACGAGCGCCTCGGCATTGCGCCCGGCGCGACCGAGCAGCGCCGTTGGAAAGCGGCAGGAACCGGCGGCTGGTACGACCTGTGGGTGCACCACGACGGCGCGGCCCAGCGCCTGGCTGGTCGTATCGAAACCGGCGCCGACAGCGTCAGCGATCCCGCCATGGGGGGGCCTGCGCGGTTGCAACAGGACAGGCCTGTCATCATCGGCGCGCTGGGTTGAGTGGCCGTGCCAGGTTGAATGTTGCCGCTGGCCAGCGGCAACCATCGCTCCGCATCACGCCGCTGCGTGGAAGAACGTCGCAACCTCCCTAGCCAGCATCGTGCCTGCCGAATCGACATGCGCCGCTAGCGGCACGTGTCGCTTCGGCAGGCTCACCTTCCAAACCATTCCCGCACCGCGACCGCCACCGCCTTCAGCGCCGCATCGCGTGCAGCATCGTCGACCTTGGCACCGTTCAAGTACGTGGTCAGCAGCAGTGGCGGCCGGCCCTTCGGCGGCCAGAGGATGGCGATGTCGTTGCGGGTATCGGTGCCGTTGCTACCGGTCTTGTCGCCGATCTTCCAGTCGGCCGTGAGCCCCGCTCGCAGGCAGTCGTCGCCGGTGCGGTTGTCGATCATCCAGTCGGTCAGCTGCTTGCGGGAGGCAGGCTGCAGCGCAGCGCCAAGCAGCAGCGTGCGCAGCGTCGACGCCATGGCCACCGGGGTGGTGGTGTCGCGCGGCTCGCCGGGGGCGAACCCGTTCATCTCCGGCTCGTAGCGGTCACTGCGGGTCTTGGCATCGCCGATACCGCGCAGGAAGGCGGTCACGCCGGGTGGGCCGCCGACCAGCGGGAACAACCGGTTGGCAGCCGGGTTGTCGCTATAGATCATCGTGGCCCGGCACAGGTCGCCGACACTCAGCGCGCCGCCGACATGGCGCTTGGTGACCGGGGCATGCTCCAGCATGTCCGAGGCACGGATCTTGACCGGTTGCGCCAGCGTGAGCTTGCCCTGATCCACCCGCTGCAGCACCGCGGCTGCCAATACAAATTTGAAGGTACTGCACATCGGAAAGCGCTCGTTCTCGCGCTGCCCGAGGCGCCAGCCGGTGGCGCTGTCGAGCAGGCTGATGCCCAGGCGACCACCGGTGCCACGTTCGATGTCCGCCCATTGTGCCCGCAGCAGGTCGTCCATATTCACCGCCGGGCTGAGTGCGCGCGCGGGTCTGGACGCCGCAGACAGCATGCCCGCGCCGGTTGCGCACAAGAACTCTCGCCGATTCAACATGCGTTTGCCTCCTTGAGGGAGCCCGCAGTATCGATGCGCACGCCGCAGCCGACCATCGCGATGTTTCGATCACAGGCATGAATTGAACTAATCTCTCTCGATGCCCCGCCCCCGCCTCCCGCTCAATGCCCTGCGCGCGTTCGAAGCCGCCGCGCGCCATCAAAACCTGACCCGTGCAGCGAACGAGCTGTGCGTGAGCCAGGCCGCACTCAGCCACCAGATCAAGGCGCTGGAGCAACGGCTGGGCACCAGCCTGTTCCATCGCCTGCCGCGCGGGGTGACGCTGACCGACGAGGGCGCGGCGTTGGCACCGGTGCTGGGCGAGGCCTTCGACCGCATCGCCGCCACCCTGGAGCGCTTCGCCGATGGGCGCTATCGCGACGTGCTCAGCGTGGGCGTTGTGGGTACCTTCGCCACCGGCTGGCTACTGCCGCGATTGCCGGCCTTTCATGCCGCGCATCCGGAGATCGAACTGCGCCTGTCCACCCACAACAACCGGGTCGATCTGGCCGGCGAAGGGCTGGATCTGGCGATCCGTTTCGGCGATGGCGACTGGCAGGGCCAGATTGCGCAGGCGCTGATGGAAGCACCGTTCGCGCCGGTGTGCGCACCCAACATGGCGCGTGGCCTGTGCACACCAGCCGATCTGGCCCAGCTGCCGTTATTGCGCTCGTACCGTCTGGACGAATGGCCGCAGTGGTTTCGCGCAGCGGGCGTGGCCGAGGTCGCCGCACGCGGGGCGATGTTCGATTCCTCATTGACGCTGGCCAGCGCCGCGGCAGCCGGTGCCGGCGTGGCGTTGTTGCCGCTGCCGATGTTTCGCCAGGATCTGGATGCCGGGCGGCTGGTGTGCCCGTTCCCGATCACGATCGATGCGGGGCGTTACTGGCTGACGCGACTGCGCTCGCGGCCGGGGAGCGAGGCTGGGAGGAGGTTGCTTGCGTGGTTGTTGGTGGAGCAAAAGCCGGGGTGAAGTGGACTGCGTTCCAGTGGTGATTGCCTGCGTGCACTCGACACTGCCTCCCTTATGAGATGGCTACGCCGCACCACACCTGGCCCCTCCATCAAGATGGCTGTCTTCCGCCGTACCCTCACCCCAACCCCTCTCCCGCAGGGAGAGGGGCTGTTAATCACCAGAGCTGCGGCTTGCTCCCTTCTCCCGCTGGGAGAAGGTGGCGCGTAGCGCCGGATGAGGGTGCGGGCGCGAAGCGCACTTCCATCACCTTCAAGCTCTACGCATCATCGATCAACAGGCACTCTCACCAGCCCCATCATCGCGCCCCCGCTCCTATACCCCCTCGATCAGCTCCATCCACGCCGCTTCCGCTGCGGCCAGTTGCTGCGCGGTAGCCTCGCGGTCGCGGCCCAGCACTGCCATCTTTTCGCTGTCGGCA
The DNA here is from genome assembly GCF_002939885.1 of Xanthomonas cucurbitae. Lineage (GTDB taxonomy): Bacteria > Pseudomonadota > Gammaproteobacteria > Xanthomonadales > Xanthomonadaceae > Xanthomonas > Xanthomonas cucurbitae. The sequence goes on along the minus strand of NZ_MDED01000012.1, from coordinate 30,659 downwards.
TAGTTGGCAGGGTTGGCCAGTGCGCGGTCGAGTTCTGCAAGCGCCGCCTCCAGCTCGCCCACGCGCTGTTCAGCGCTGGCCAGCTTATGCGGGTTGACGGCTTTTTTCGGCGGCAGCGGTTTGGTCGGCGGCGGCGGGGTGGGTGCCACTTCGGCCATCTTCTGCTTGGTGCCCTGCGCGGCCGGGCGGCTGCGCAGCCACGCGGCGTATTCGTCCAGGTCACCAGCGAACGGTTCGACCACGCCATCGGCCACGCGCCAGAAACTGTCGCAGACCAGGCCGATCAGATGGCGGTCGTGCGAGACCATCACGATGGCGCCTTCGAAATCGCTCAGCGCTTCGGCCAGCGCCTCGCGCATTTCCAGATCCAGGTGGTTGGTCGGTTCGTCCAGCAACAGCACGTTGGGCTGCTGCCAGGCGATCAGCGCCAGCGCCAGACGCGCGCGCTCGCCGCCGGAGAAGCCGTCCACCACTTCGAAAGCGCGGTCGCCGGCAAAATTCCATTTACCCAGGAAATCGCGGAACGCCTGATTGGAACCATCCGGCGACAGGTTGCGGAAGTGGTCCATCGGCGACTGGCCTTCATGCAGCGATTCCACCGTGTGCTGGGCGAAGTAGCCAATGCGCAGGTCCGGATGCGCACTGCGCTCGCCCGACAACGGTGCCAGCTCGCCCACCAGGGTCTTGACCAGGGTGGACTTACCCGCGCCATTGGGCCCCAACAACCCGATCCGATCACCTGCTTCCAGGCCGAAACCGACATCGTGCAGGATGACCGTGGCAGCGTCGCCCCCATCCGCCCTTCGGGCACCTTCCCCCGTACGCGGGGGAAGGGACGCGGGCGCGGGATAACCCGCTTGCAGATGATTCAAGCGGATCAACGAAAACGGCAGCCGATTGGGCTGGGCGAACTGGATGCGGAATTCGCGCTCGGCGCGCACCGCCTCGGTGCCGGCCATCTTGGCCAGGCGCTTCATGCGGCTCTGCGCCTGGGTGGCCTTGCTGGCCTGCGCCTTGAAGCGGTCGATGAAGCTCTGCAGATGCGCGCGCTCGGCCTGTTCCTTGTCGTGCGCGATCTGCTGCTGGCGCAGGTGCTCGATGCGCTGGCGCTCGAAATCGGTATAGCCGCCGACATACAGCTTGGCGGTGCCACTGTGCAGGTGCAGCGTATGGGTGGCCACGTTGTCGAGAAATTCGCGGTCGTGCGAGATCAACAGCAAGGTGCCCGGGTACTTGAGCAGCCATTGCTCCAGCCACAGCACCGCATCCATGTCCAGGTGGTTGGTGGGTTCGTCGAGCAGCAGCAGGTCGCTGGGCATCATCAGCGCGCGCGCCAGATTCAGACGCACCCGCCAGCCACCGGAGAACGAGGACACCGCGCGGTGGTGCGTATCGGCCGGGAAGCCCAGGCCGTGCAGCAGCTTGCCGGCGCGCGCCTCGGCGTCGTAGGCGCCGATCTCGGCCATCTTCTGGTGCGCGTTGGCGACCGCCTCCCAGTCCTCGCGGGCGGTGGCCTCGGCCTCTTCCTGCAGCACCGCAGACACTTCGATATCGCCGCCGAGCACAAACGACAGCGCCGGGTCGGGCAAGGACGGGGTTTCCTGCGAGACGCTGGCGGTGCGCACCTTGCCGGGCAGGTCCAAGTCACCCTTGTCGGCCTCCAGCTCGCCCTTTACTGCGGCAAACAGGCTCGACTTGCCAGTACCGTTACGGCCCACCACGCCAACGCGGTAGCCGGCATGCATGGTCAGGTCGACGTTGGACAACAGCAGACGCTCGCCGCGTCGCATGGAGAAGTTGCGCAGGGAAATCATTGATGGACAGTCCGATAGAACGAAAAGGAATGAGCAGATGAGCAGCATTCCTGCGACGCCATTCTAGCGTTAACGAATAATTAGCGCCTTCAGGTTGGCCGATGCAGATCTTCGCCCGCGCCCGACGCCACCTGCCCAGTCTTGCCGGGCCTTGCCCGGACCCACGTTTCGGAGTTGTCATGAACATCCCCCTGTCTTCGCTTGCGACCGCCGTGGTCGCTGCACTGCTTGCCTCTCCCGCCCAGGCCCAGACCGCCGCACCTGCCACCGCGCCGGCCAGCACCGCCAACACCCTGGATACGGTGATCGTCACCGGCACCCGCGTGGCCGACCGCACCGTGGCCGAATCGCAGTCGCCGATCGACATCATCAGCGCCGAGTCGCTGCAGGCCACCGGCACCCCCGAGCTGGCCACCGCGCTGGCGCGCGCGCTGCCCTCGCTGAACTTTCCGCGCCCGGCGCTGAGCGACGGCACCAGCGCGATCCGCCCTGCCCAGCTGCGCGGCCTGTCGCCGGACCAGGTGCTGGTGCTGGTCAACGGCAAGCGCCGCCACACCTCCTCGCTACTCAACCTCAACGGCACCATCGGCCGCGGCGCCGCCGCAGTGGATCTGAACACCATCCCGGTGACGGCGATCGCACGGGTGGAAGTGCTGCGCGACGGCGCCTCGGCGCAATACGGCTCCGATGCCATCGCCGGCGTGGTCAACATCGTGCTCAAGGGCGCCGAACAGGGCGGCAGCCTGCAGGCCGGCTTCGGCCAGTACTCGGCCGGCGACGGCAGCAACTACGAGCTGTCCGGCGACACCGGCGTGGCCTATGGCGGCGACCGCGGCTGGCTGCACGTGGCCGCCCAGCTCAACCAGCAGGACCCCACCGACCGCGCACGCGGCTATGCCGGCGCGCCCAGCGTCTCGCAGCCGGCCGTGGGCCAGAAGGCATTCAAGATCGGCGACCCGGACGTCAATGCGCAGGCCGCCTCGCTCACTACCGAATACCAGTTCAGCGACAGCATCACCGGCTACGCCTTCGCCACCGCCAGCAACCGCGACATCACCTCGTTCGCGTTCTTCCGCGCGCCAGGCAGCAGCCAGAACATCCTGTCGGTCTACCCACAGGGCTTTTTGCCGGAGATCCAGAGCTACGCCAAGGACCGTTCGCTGGTGGCCGGCGTGCGCGGCGCCACCGCCGGCGGCTGGGACTGGAATGCCAGCTATAACTACGGCTACAACCGCATCGACTTCCACACCCGCAACACGCTCAACGTGAGCCTGGGGCCGACCTCGCCCACCTCGTTCTACGACGGCGCGCTGGAGACCACGCAGAACATCGTCAACCTGGACGTCAAGCGCGGTTTCGACTGGGGCCTGGCGTATCCGGTGACCGTGGCCTTCGGTGCCGAGTACCGCAACGAAAAGTGGAACCAGTCGCCGGGCGAAGTGGGCTCGTACTTCCAGGCTGGCACGCTGGCCGGCGGCGCGCAGGGCTTCGGCGGATTCGCACCCAGCGTGTCCGGGCAGTATTCGCGCGACAGCTACGCGTTGTATGCCGACATCGAAGCCGACTTCACCGACAAGTTCTCCGCCGGGCTTGCCGGGCGTTATGAGGACTACAGCGATTTCGGCAGCCAGGCCTCGGGCAAGGCGTCGGCGCGCTATGCGTTTACCGACAAGATCGCATTGCGCGGCACGGTGGCCTCCGGCTTCCGCGCGCCGTCGCTACCGCAGCAGTATTTCCAGTCCACCAGCACCACCTTCCTGGCCGGCAACCCTAATCCATTCGAGATCCGCACCTTCCCGGCCGACAGCAGCGTAGCGCGCGCCTTCGGTGCCGAACCGCTGGATGCGGAAACCTCGCTGTCCTACAGCCTGGGCCTGGTGCTGCAGCCCACCGATGCGCTCTATCTCACCGTGGATGCGTACCAGATCGATGTGGACGACCGCATCGTGCTGTCGTCCAACCTCACCGGTGCCGGCGTGCGCAGCCTGCTGGAATCGCAGGGCATCTTCGGCATCAACGGCGGACGTTACTTCACCAATGCAGTGGACACGCGCACGCGCGGCGTGGACGTGGTGGGCAGCTACCGCTGGCAGCTGGCCGCCAGCCGCGTGGACCTGACCGCCGGTTACAACTACTCCGAAACCGAGGTGCGCAGCGTGGCCGCCAACCCGGCGGCGCTGTCGGCCAACGGGCTGAGCCTGGAGCGTATCGACCGCACTGAGCGCGGCCGCATCGAAGAAGGCTTCCCGCGTGACAAGTTCCTCATCAACGGCAGCTGGAATTCCGAGCACTGGACGCTGGCGCTGGGTGCCACCCGCTACGGCAAGTACAGCACGCGCCCGGCCGCGGCGATCAACGACCAGACCTTCGGTACCAAGTGGGTGGTGGATGCATCGGCCAGCTACAAGGTGGACCGCTGGACGCTGACCCTGGGCGCAGACAACCTGCTGGACCAATACCCGGACGAAAACAATTTCGCCAACTCCACCAGCGGGCAGTTCCCATACAGCAACCTGTCGCCGTTCGGCTTCAATGGTGCCTATGTCTACGGGCGCATCAACTATCGCTGGTAACGCTGCCCCGCTGAGCCACCCATGCCGCCGCTGCGCGCATGCGCTGGCTGCCCGAACACCTGGATTTCCATGCGTTTCCGCAGCGAATATGGCTGACTGCAATCGGGTTTGAAGTATCTGCATGCTTTTTGTGCAGGAACACAAACGCTCGACCACATGCCCCGGCCAGTCCGGGGCATGTGCGTTTTAGGGAGCGGCTGCATGCGTCCCTGGCGGGCACCACCGTGGGCGTCGGTGGTGGCAACAGCGGCGAAGCAATGCAGCGCAGTTTGCGCAACGGCGTGCAGCAAGCGTGCAGATCGCCGCGTGAAACGCAGATTTCATAGCAGATATTACGCCCCATAACGTCCGGCGCAAAACGCCGCTATTCCGGGGGGCGTTCCAAAGAAGTGCGAACCACGCATCACTTTGGTGCACGATGACAACGTTGGCATCAGCATATTGTTGATGACGGTTGCATGCGCAACGTAACCAAAATTTGACATGCGGTTACGCGTGGTTAATGGTTGAGAACGCACCGCAGCTGCCGCAACGGACGCGGCCTGGGAGGGGGCCCACTGCGCTGCATCCGTTCCCCACTCGGAGTTTTCACCGCATGAATTGCAAGTCCAGTCCGCTCGCAGTCGCTGTCGTTGTTGCCTTGTCGTTTTCCGCTTCAACCGTAGTCGCGCAATCGCAGGCTCCCGCCCAGAAAACCCTCGACACGCTGATCGTCACCGGCACGCGCGTGGCCGATCGCACCGTGGCCGAATCGGCATCGCCGATCGACATCATTTCGCCACAGGCACTGGAATCGACCGGCACCACCGAGTTGGCCACCGCGCTGTCACGCGCAATCCCCTCGCTCAATTTTCCCCGTCCCGCCATCTCCGATGGCTCCGATGCGGTCCGCCCGGCGCAGCTGCGTGGCCTGTCGCCGGACCAGGTGCTGGTGCTGGTCAACGGCAAGCGCCGCCACAGCACCGCGCTCATCAACCTCAACGACACCCAGGGCCGCGGTTCTTCGCCGGCCGATCTCAACACCATTCCGATCGCCGCGGTGGAGCGCATCGAAGTGCTGCGCGACGGTGCCTCGGCGCAATACGGGTCGGACGCCATCGCCGGCGTCATCAACATCGTGCTCAAGGGCAGCGGTGAAGGCGGTAGCGTCAATGGCCGCTACGGCAAATACAGTGCCGGCGACGGCGAGCAGTACCAACTGTCCGGCGATGCCGGTTTCAGCTTCGCCGGCACCGGCAAGGTGCATCTGGCCGCGCAGGCCGGCCATTCGGACCAGACCAACCGCGCGGTGCCGTTCGGCGGCCGAGTGGAGCAGCGTTACGGCGATCCCGAGATCGACCAGGGCGCGGTGTCGTTCAACGGTCAATACAGCCCCACCGATTACCTCACCTTCTATTCGTTCGGCACGCTCAGCCGGCGCGAAGTGCTGTCCAACGGCTACTTCCGCTTTGCCGGCGACAACCGCAACCGCCCGGAAATCTATCCGGACGGCTTCCTGCCGCAGATCTACAACGTCAGCAAGGACGTGTCGTGGGTGGGCGGCTTGAAGACCTCCACCGACGGCGGCCTGAACATCGATCTGAGCTACAACTACGGCCAGAACAACCTCACCTTCGATGTACGCAACAGCTTGAACAACAGTTTGGGCCTAGCCAGCCCCACCAACTTCCATGCCGGCACGCTGGAAGTGACGCAAAACGTGCTCAATGCCGACTTCACCAAGACCCTGGACTGGGGCCTGGCCTATCCGGTGACGCTGGCCTTCGGTGCGGAATGGCGCGGCGAGAAGTTCAATCAATCACCGGGCGATGCGGCTTCCTCGGCCAACGGCGGCATTCCGTCGGCCAATGGCGCGTTGATCCCGGGCGCGCAGGTATTCCCAGGCTTCAAACGCTCCGATGCCGGCTACTACAACCGCAACAGTCACTCGGCGTATGTGGACCTGGAAGCGGACCTGACCGAAAAATTCTCCGCCGGTCTTGCCGGGCGCTACGAGAAGTACAGCGATTTCGGCGACACCGCGACCGGAAAGCTGTCGCTGCGGTATGCATTCAATCCCAAGGTGGCGCTGCGTGCCACGGTGTCCACCGGGTTCCGCGCGCCCTCGTTGCAGCAGCAGAATTTCCAATCGATCGCCACGCAGTTTCTCAATGTGGCCCAGCCCAACGGCACGGTGGCGGCGATTCCGTTCGAGATCGGCACCTTCCGCACCGATAACCCGGCGGCCATCGCGCTGGGCGCCGAACCACTCAGGGCCGAGGAATCCAACAACTACGGGCTGGGCGTGGTGCTGCAGCCGGTAGACAACCTGTACATCACCGTCGATGCCTACCGCATCGATATCGATGACCGCATCGTGCTGTCGGAGAACCTCACCTCCACCGCCGCACGCAATTATCTGCAGGCCAACGGGTTTCCCGGCATCGGTGGCGGGCGCTATTTCACCAACGCGGTGGACACCAAGACCCAGGGCGTGGATGCAGTGGGCAGCTATCGCTGGACCCTGGACAGCGGAAATGCCGAGCTGACCACCGGCTACAACTACAACAAGACCGAGATCGAACGCATCGCCGCCAACCCGGCCGCGCTGGAGGCGATCGACCCGGGTGCGGTCCGCATTGGCCGGGCGGAACTGGGTCGCATCACCGAAGGGACGCCGCGCGACAAGTTCTTCCTGGGCGGCACCTGGTCGCCGGGCAACTGGTCCTTCACCGGCACCGCCACGCGCTGGGGCGAGTTCAGCACCTTCGGCACCAATGCCGGCAGCGACCAGACCTACGCGGCCAAGTGGACGCTGGATCTGGCCGCGTCCTACAAGCTGGGCGCCTGGGCGTTCACCGTCGGCGGCGACAACGTGTTCAACGAATATCCGGATCGCCAGCAAGCCGGCCTGGGCACGCGCAACTATCTGCCCTACAGCAATGCCTCGCCGTTCGGCTTCAACGGCGCACTGGTGTACGCCAACGTGAACTACACATGGTGAATGCCGCGCGCCGGGCGGCAACGACCGGCGCATTGCTCGCGCGGCAATGCGGCTGACCGCGCATTGCCGATTACCGCCGTTCCCGCACTGCACGCCCGGCTCCCGATGCGTGCAGGACGCGGGTACTACGGATTTCCCCTCCGCCGCCGCAGTACCGGCATTCCCTAGCCTGGCGGCTACGCCCACCCGCCCCTTTGAGCCTTGATCCCCATGCACACCTCCAACGCCCTCTCGCTGGCAATTTCGGCTGCACTGACGCTGTGCGCGTTTACTGCCGGCGCGCAGTCGCAAACCGCCGAACCGCAAAAAACCCTGGATACCCTGATCGTGACCGGCACGCGCGTGAGCGACCGCACCGTGGCCGAATCCGAATCGCCGATCGACATCATCACCGAGCAATCGCTGCAGGCCACCGGCGCCACCGACATCGCCACCGCGTTGGGCAAATTGCTGCCTTCGTTGAACTTCCCGCGCCCGGCCATTTCCGACGGTAACGATGCAGCGCGCCCGGCCACGCTGCGCGGGCTGTCGCCGGACGCGGTGCTGGTGCTGGTCGACGGCAAGCGCTACCACACCTCCTCGCTCATCAACTACAACCCCTACGTGGGCCGCGGCTCGGCGCCAGCCGATCTCAATTCACTGCCGATGTCGGCGATCGCACGCATCGAAGTGCTGCGCGACGGCGCCTCGGCGCAATACGGCTCCGATGCCATCGCCGGCGTGGTCAATATCGTGCTCAAGCATGGCGCCGATGCCGGCAGCAACAGCGTGTCGATCAACGGCGGCCTCATGGACAAGGGCGATGGTGCGCAGAATGGTATCGATGGCTCGATCGGCCTGCCGTTCGGCGGCGGCGGCGATGCCGCACCAGGCTGGGTGCGGCTGTCCTGGAACTACCAGAACACCATGGACACCAATCGCAGTGAAAACACCAACCGCGCCACCACCATCGCCGGTGCGGCCAATCCCGGCGGTGTGCCCTACCAACGCCATGGCGATCCGGATTCCACGTTCTATCAAGGCCTGGCCGCATTCGGCTACACCTTCTCGCCTAATCTCGAGCTGTACGGCCATCTGAGCATGAGCCGCCGCGAAGTGACCTCCAACGGCTACTACCGCGCCTATGACAACACCAGCCGCAATGTGCAGGCGGTGTATCCCAACGGCTTCCTGCCGCAGATCTACAATCCCGTCAACGACCGCTCGGCGGTGCTGGGATTGAAGGGCAGCACTGCCAGCGAATGGAATTGGGACCTGTCGGCCACCTATGGCAAGAACGACATGACCTTCAACATCCTCGACAGCATCAACACCAGCCTGTACTGGTCCACCGGCAACTCGCCACTGAACTTCAATGCCGGCGGGTTCGAGACCGAACAGGGCACGGTCAATCTGGACATCAACAAGTCCTTCGACTGGGGCCTGGCGTATCCGGTGAACGTAGCCTTCGGTGCCGAGCATCGCCAGGACCGCTACGCGATCACTGCTGGCTCGCCGGCCTCGTATTTCTTCGACCCCAACACCATCGACCCCTCCACCGGCACGCCTTACCCCGGCGGCGCGCAGGTGTTCTCTGGCCTGGAACCCTCGGTGGCCGGCAAATTCGGCCGCCACAGCAATGCGGTGTACGCCAATCTGGAAGCGGATCTGACCGACAAGCTCTCCGGCGGTATTGCCGGGCGCTTCGAGAACTACAGCGATGCCGGCTCCACCCGTGCGGGCAAGCTGTCGGCACGCTATGCCTTCACCGATACGTTCGCACTGCGCGCCACCGTCTCCAACGGCTTCCGCGCACCGTCGTTGGCGCAGCAGAACTACGCTTCGGTGGTCACCCTGCCGCAGGACGGCCAGTTGGTCCAGGTGGGCACCTACCGCACCTCCGATCCGGTTGCCCTGCAGCTGGGCGCCCGCCCGCTGAGCCCGGAAAAATCCACCAACTACGGGCTGGGCGGCGTGTGGCAACCCACCGCCAACTTCACCTCCAGCCTGGACGTCTACCAGATCCGCATCTGGGACCAGATTCTGTATTCGGACCAGCTGCAGCTGGCGCAGCCCATCGGCCAGGTGGCCGCGGTGCAGTTCTTCGTCAACGGCGCCACCAGCCGTACCCGCGGCGTGGACTGGATCAACAGCTACCAGGCTGAGCTGGGCAGCTACGGCAAGCTCAACCTGAGCGCCAGCGCCAACTACAACAAGACCACCATCCTGGAATTGTCCAACCCCAACTTCGGACGCGCCAGCCAGGGCCTGCTCACCCAATCGACGCCGCGCACCAAGTACATGGCCGCAGCGGATTGGTCGATCGGCGGGTTCGCGCTGAACGTCAATGCCACCCGCTACGGCGCGATCAAGCGCATCGGCGACCCGGCCGATGGCAGCCAGGATCAGACCTACGCTGCGCGTTGGCTGTTGAACCTTGCCGCCAACCAGACCTGGAATGCCTTCACCTTCACCGTCGGCGCAGACAACCTCACCAACCAGTACCCGACCAAGGCCCAGCTGACCACCGGCTACGACGACCGCGCCAGCGGCCTGCAATATTCGTCGCTCTCGCCGTTCGGCTTCAACGGGCGCTACTGGTACGGCCGGGTCACCTACCGGTTCTGATCCGCGACAGGCTGCGCCGGGCTGGGGTCCGGCGCAGCGCAGCTGCGTGGTCGCGCTGCGACGACCACGCGCGGCGCGGCGCATCCGCAGGGCGGGCATCGATATCCCGTTGCGCGACAAGGCAATGCCACCGTCCCGGTGCGGCGTCCACGCCGCCGCCGTGGCGCGCCGTTCCCGTGCCGGCAATCAGGCTGCATCCACCACGCAGCGTGGATGCACACCGACAGCCTGGGCAGCGACCCGCTGCAGAGGGAGCATGGGTGAGCGGTACCGACAACGGCTCGCATCACGTTAATCAAGCCGTGTGTACTATGACGGCCCGGCCACACCGGACCAGCGCCTGCGGTCCTGTTCCCTTCGCGCCGGACACCCGCCATCCGCACGCAATGCCCGCAGGCGATGCGCTGCGCAGCGATACTGGCCAGGGCCCGCCCCAGCTCTTTCTCCGGACTCCCTCACAACGGATTGGAATGCATCACGACACCAGCCTCATCGACATCATCGCCGTCGGCCTCGCGGTCGCTTTCGTGCTGGGCACGCTCGCACAGAAGGTGAAGCTCTCGCCACTGGTCGGCTACCTGCTGGCCGGCGTCTGCGTCGGGCCATTCACGCCCGGCTTCGTGGCCAACCAGGACATGGCCAACCAGCTGTCCGAGCTGGGCGTGATGCTGCTGATGTTCGGAGTGGGCCTGCATTTCTCGCTCGACGATCTGATGGAAGTGAAGTGGATCGCGGTACCCGGCGCGCTGGCGCAGATCGTGGTGGCCACCCTGCTCGGCTGGGCGCTGGCCTGGAGCATGGGCTGGCCGCTGATGCACGGGCTGGTGTTCGGCCTGGCGCTGTCGGTGGCCAGCACCGTGGTGCTGCTGCGCGCATTGGAAGAGCGCCGCTTGCTGGACACCCAGCGCGGCCGCATCGCGGTGGGCTGGTTGATCGTCGAAGACCTGGTGATGGTGATCGCGCTGGTGATGCTGCCAGCACTGGCCGAGGTGCTGGGAACCGGCGCGCCGGCCGCCACGCACGCAGGCCACTCTCCGTCGCTGCTGGCCGCGCTCGGCGTGACCGTGTTGAAACTGGTGGCCTTCGTCGCGGTGATGCTGGTGGTCGGGCGCCGGGTGATCCCGTGGTCGCTGGAAAAGGTCGCCGCCACCGGCTCACGCGAGCTGTTCACCCTGGCTGTGCTCGGCATCGCGCTGGGCGTGGCGTTCCTGTCGGCCACGCTGTTCGGCGTGTCGTTCGCGCTGGGTGCGTTCTTTGCCGGCATGCTGCTCAAGGAATCGGAACTGAGCCACAAGGCGGCCAACGATTCGTTGCCGCTACGCGACGCATTCGCCGTGCTGTTCTTCGTGTCGGTGGGCATGTTGTTCGACCCGATGATCCTGGTCGAACACCCCTGGCAGGTGCTGGCCACGTTCCTGACCGTGACGGTGGGCAAGTCGCTGGCGGCCTTCCTGATCGTGCGCGCATTCGGCCACCCCACCGGCACGGCGCTGACCATTTCCACCAGCCTGGCGCAGATCGGCGAGTTCTCTTTCATCCTGGCCGGCCTGGGCGTACAGCTGGCGATCCTGCCCGAGACCGGGCGCGATTTGATCCTGGCCGGCGCGCTGCTGTCGATCGTGGCCAACCCGTTCCTGTTCTCGTGGCTGGACCGTTGGCAGGCCCGGCAGGCGCAGGATGCGCCGGCGGTCGTGGAACCGGAGCTGCCGCCCGGCCCGCCACTGCCCACCAGCGGCCATGCCATCGTGATCGGCTATGGCCGCGTAGGCAGCGCGCTGGCGCAGTTGCTGCGCGGGCGTGGTGTCCCGGTGCTGGTGATCGACGACAACGGCGAGCATGTCGCCAAGGCGCATGCCGCCGGCATTCCCGGTATCCGCGGCAGCGCGGCCGCCGACCGGGTGCTGGCCGAGGCCAGCCCCGAACACGCCAAGATCGCAATCCTGGCCATCCCGCAACCGCTGGAAGCCGGCGAAGCCCTGGCCAAGCTGCGCGCGATCAATCCGTCGCTGACCCTGCTGGCGCGCGCGCACAGCGATGCGGAGGTGAAGCATCTGCTCGACCACGGCGCCGACGGCGCGGTGCTGGCCGAACGCGAACTGGCCTACTCGCTGGCCGAGATGGTGATGTCCACCCCGCCATATCGGGCGTTGAACGTGCCGGCGTCGTGAGCCTGCGACTTACTCCCGATGGCACACGGTCCATCGCCAAACCAAAGGATGCGCATGGAGCACTATCACGGCGATGGAGCCTGTCTCCGTCCTGGCGCAGGCGGTTTGGCAAGGCCCCGAGAAGCCACAGGCAACGCAGTTGCTACCGCCAACATCAGCGTGGCTTGACAGGCCGATACTGACGCCTTTCACCGTAAGCGGCGCCTTTGGTTTCGACATTCGCGCATAGGCGGCCCTCGCACAGGGTCACGTCCGCCGCGTTGTAGGCGCGCAGCAACTCCGCACGCAACTGATTGTCGCGGATCTCCTGGCGGTACTGGCTCAACAACCATCCACCACCGCCCAGCAACAGCAGCAGACTTCCCAGGACAACCGCAGCGCCTTTCCACAGCAGCAGGCGCTGCCCGCGCTCGATCCGCTTGAGTTGATCGGACAGCGACTGCGCGCCTTCGCCGATCAAGCCACCGGCTTGCTGTAGCCGCCTCTCGAAGCCGGCGACGGGTTGGTCCATTCCCTGCTGGATGCTTCGAATCAAGGTGTCGGGCACGCGCTGCAGCGTCTGCTCGGCCGAACGGGTGACCACAGTTGGCAGCGACTGGGCCACTTGCTCCAACTGCTGCGCAAGATGGCGTTGCAGGTGTTCCAATTCGGCGCATCGACGCTCGAACTGCTCCATCAAGGCAGCGGTCTTGCTGACCAGCTCCATCGGGTTCTGTGCATTCATTGTATGTCCGGCCTTCCTGGTGATGACGCCTACAGGCTGCGCGCGCCGACGCGCATGGTTTCCTGCTGTTGCAGCTCGGCCTGTTGCCGCTGCGCTTGCATCGCTTGCTGGACTGCCTGCTGTTCCTGCTGGTTCACCGTTTCGACGGCCTCGGCGCGCAATGCGCGGCCAGGCGGCTCATTGGCCAGCACCTGTGTCATCTGACGAAACTCATCACGGTCGCCGCTGCGTGCGGCGGCCAACATGCGGTCCAGAAACGCGCCCGGGTCGTCCTGCAGTGTTGGCGGCCTGCCCTGTGTCGACGATGCCGCACGCACATCCTGTGTGTCCTGCTTGAGCGGCACTTGCCACGTTTGCGGCGCATGGCTGCGCTCGCGGTCCTGCTGGAATTGCTGCATCTGCTGCCCCCAGCTGGGCGCATCCATTTCACGACGCCCGGCCCCTGGCTCCAACGGGCCGCGCAGGTGATCGATCCCATCGTGGACAAGTCCAGGAATTCCGCGCGAGTACAGCGTCACGCCCGCCCGCAGCGTTTCCACGTCATCGCGATACTTCCCGATCATCGGCGCGTACTGCCTGGCGAGCTGCTGCGTCGAAGGGTCTTCCAAGACGGATGTATCCAGTTTGCCGGCCCCATCGACTGGCAGGAAGTTATGCATGCGATGCGACTCACCCAGCTTGACAGCCGCAGACACCGGATCACGCGCATCCAATGCACCGGCGTCGTTGACATAATCAGCGGCCTTTAAAATAGCAATCTCGTGCGCTGTGGCATAGACCTGGACCTGGCCGTAATGGCGGCTTGCGGCGCTGACTGCATCGCCGGCCATGACGTGATTGATTACATCGCCGCCGCCCTCCGGGATCCGCCGATCCAGACTGACCGCGCCGTAGGCGTCGAAGGTCTGCCCCTTGAGCTTGAAGTGATGTGCAGTCACTTGCGCCAAATTACCACCAAGCGAGTGGCCTGCAACCGTCACATCGGGTGTTGGCAAGCCGGTACTGACATGCTTCTGCTCTGCATATTCCAAGGCGCCCCGGGTAAATGCAATGGCGTCCGCTACCTGTGCATTGTGACGGGTTGCGACCATTCCACCGTCGGCCAGTGCGCCGTCCAGGATGGGCTGACGATCGAACTCGCTTCCTCGGTGGACAACCACCATTTCCCTGGTATCGACCCTTTCGTAAATCACGCCCTGGTAGCCTGACGGCCTGTCTACATAGTCCAGACGTCTGAAAGCAATACCACCGATATCTACGATAGGGCTTGTCGGCCCCACCTTATCTGGCTTTTGATATGCATCATACGCAAGCGCAGCGTATTCCTGACTGGTCAGGCTCATGGGGCCACCTTCTCCGCCTCGAGAGTTACAACAAACAGATTTCTTCGATTGGGCTCAGCGTAACTCTCGGCAGATGGCATGCCTGTATCTGGAAAGTCATCGACACCACTTCTCGGATAGCCGCCTTTCCAAAAGTAGGTTTTCTTTGAGGCCGACTGCAGGATCTGCTGTTTCTCCAAGCTAGGCGCAAAGTCAGTCTCCTCATGTCTTCCACTTGCTTTCAGCGACATGCCGACCCCTGCCAACTCCCAGTGACACACACCCTTTCCATAATAATCTGCATCAATCATGCCATCTGCAAAGATCGTCGCCACATAGGTCGTGGCATCGATTTTTTTGAAGACTGCAGGAACACTATCTTCTTTTTGCTTGGACCAGACCCCGGCTATCGGCTCAATCGGGGTGCACAGCGTATGATTAGTCATCTGATAAAAAGCCGCGCCATCCACGAAACCAAACGGCCCCGGCGCATCTTCGATGGTCATGGTGATCCGATAGGCCTGCATAGGCTGCGGATTCTTCCGATAGATCGGATCACCGTCGGCGTCATGGGCCTGTACGTCCTTGGATTGCATAGTGGTCTCCTTTGCTCCGCAAGCGCACAGCAATGCGGCCAGGGAGATGCATAGCAGTGCGGTGGAGGTGCGATACACGATTGATTTGACCAATAAATGCTTCATTTCCGAGCCTACGCCGTTTTCATAGCTGCCTCAACAGGATTCGCCAGGGACCGAATCCAGCCGGTCGCCATCGCCAACATGAACGCAATAGACAACGGATTGCAAGCATCAAGCACCTTCTTATCGTTGGTGTGATCAGCAAGCTTCAGCGTGGCGTTTTCCCGCGACGCAACATAGATCTCCACGCGCCCACAATTCCAGCTTGCAGCGCTGACCACATCACCGGCCATGACGTGATTGATGACCTCATTGCCACCTTCGGGAATCCGACGATCCAGGCTGGTCGCTCCATAGGCGTTGAATGTCTGTCCTTTCAGTCCGAAATGGTGAGCGGTGACCTGGGTCAGGCCACCGCCGAGGGAATGCCCGGTCACAGTGACCTCGCGCTTCAGTCCATCACGTTTTTCTTGACGCTCCGCCAGCTCGATCGCCCGTTGTGTCAGCTCGATGGCATCGGCGGCCTGGGCATTGTGACGCGTCAGCACCATGCCGCCGTCAGCGTAAACCCCATCCTTTAAAAGCTCTCGATCAGGCTCGGTGCCGCGATGGGCGACGACTACCTCCTTAGTATCCACGTTCTGATAGACGACCCCCTGATATCCCGAAGGGCGATTCATGTACTCGAGACGCTGATATCGACCCTCTCCAATTGAAACAACAGGACTCTTTAATCCAACCATATCAGGCCTATTATAAGAGTCATTTGCGAGCGCTGCATAATCTTTGTCAGTTAGAGTCACGGCACTTCCCTCCTGGCAGACAAGGTCACCTTAAACAACTCTCCACGCAACTCATCCTTGAACTTAGCAGGGTCGCCTTCCCCAGTATCTGGAAAGTCTTCCAACTCGTCTCTTGGGTAGCCACCCTTCCAAAAATAAGTCGTCTTTTCGCCTAAACTAACAATCTGATCTTTTTCCAGGCTAGGCGAGAAGTTGGTTTCCTCTTTCTTACCACTCGCCTTTAAAGAAATTCCGACCCCGGTCAACTCCCAATGGCACACGCCCTTTCCATAATAATTGGCGTCAATCATGCCATCTGCAAAAATCGTGGCCACATAGGTCGTTGCATCGATTTTTTTGAAGACTGCAGGAACACTATCTTCTTTTTGCTTGGACCAGACCCCGGCTATCGGCTCAATCGGGGTGCACAGCGTATGATTAGTCATCTGATAAAAAGCCGCGCCATCCACGAAACCAAACGGCCCCGGCGCATCTTCGATGGTCATGGTGATCCGATAGGCCTGCATAGGCTGCGGATTCTTCCGATAGATCGGATCACCGTCGGCGTCATGGGCCTGTACGTCCTTGGATTGCATAGTGGTCTCCTTTGCCCCGCAAGCGCACAGCAATGCGGCCAGGGAGATGCATAGCAGTGCAGTGGAGGTGCGATACACGATTGATTTGGCCAATAAATGCTTCATCTCCGAGCCTACGCCGTTTTTATAGCCACCTCAACAAGATTCGCCAGGGACGGAATTCAGCCGATAGCCATCGCTCAGCATGAACGTGATGGACAACGGATTGCGAGCATCCAGCACCTTCTTATTGCTGGTGTGATTAGCACGCTTCAGCGTGGCGTTCTCCTGCGACGCAGCATAGATCTCCACGCGCCCGTGACTTCGGCTGGCGGCCCTGACTGCATCGCCGGCCATGACGTGATTGATTACATCGCCGCCGCCCTCCGGGATTCGCCGATCCAGACTGACCGTGCCGTAGGCGTCGAAGGTCTGCCCCTTGAGCTTGAAGTGATGTGCAGTCACTTGCGCCAAATTACCACCAAGCGAGTGGCCTGCAACCGTCACATCGGGTGTTGGCAAGCCGGTACTGACATGCTTCTGCTCTGCATATTCCAAGGCGCCCCGGGTAAATGCAATGGCGTCCGCTACCTGTGCATTGTGACGGGTTGCGACCATTCCACCGTCGGCCAGTGCGCCGTCCAGGATGGGCTGACGATCGAACTCGCTTCCTCGGTGGACAACCACTATTTCCCTGGTATCAACCCTCTGGTATATCACGCCTTGGTAGCCTGACGGCCTGTCCACATATTGCAAGCGTCGGACAGGCAACCCGCCAATGTCTACAATGGCGCTTCTCTCTCCAGTATCTTCAGGTCTGTCGTAGCCATCGCGAGTCAGCGCGGCATACTGCTGGCTGGTGAGACTCATGGGGCAACCCTCTCCGCATTGAGAGTTATACGAAATAAGTTACTCCGATTCGGCTCTGCGTATTTCTCAGCAAATTCCTCACCGAAGTCGACGTAACCCTCAAACTTACTTTTTGGAAACCCTCCCGACCAAAAAAAAGTTTTTTTTTGACTAGACTCATCAAAATATTTCTTTTCTAGACTAGGCGCAAAAGCTGTCTCCGCACTACTACCTGTCGCCTTTAAGGAAACGCCAATACCTCCAAATTCCCAGTGGCAGATTCCCTTGCCATAGTAGTCAGCATCGACCATGCCATCCGTATAAACCATCGCCATGTAAGCCGTATCGTCGACCCTATGAAAAGTAACAGGTATTGCATCTTCCTTCGGCTTTGTAGACATCCCCAACGCAGGGTCGAACGGCGCACATTCATCGCGATTCGTCATGTCATAGAATGCAGTACCTGACACTAATCCAAACGGCCCCGGCGCGTCCTTGATGGTCATGGTGATCCGATAGGCCTGCTTCGGATGCGGGTTCTTCCGATAGATCGGATCGCCGTCGGCGTCGCGGGCCTGTACGTCCTTGGATTGCATGGTGGTCTCCTTTGCTCCGCAAGCGCACAGCAATGCGGCCAGGGAGATGCATAGCAGCGTGGCTGAAGTGCGATACATGGTGTGAGTGGCCGATAACGCCTTGTTTCCGCAAGGCTACGTCCTTCCCTGGGTAGCAACAACACCTCTCCTGGTGCAAGGCCGTGCTGCTGATCGAATCGCGTGCGGGCCGCAGGGCTCCACCGATAGTCGACGACCGTCCACACATCCAGGCCAACACGAGCACGGCCAGCCCCCTGGTTACCAAAAAAACCGGAAACACACTTGATAATCATTCCCATCAAGAGCAGGATGGGCGCCCATTCCCCTGGCGGCCTCTTCCATGATATTTGCGGTTGGCGTCCTCAATGCATTGCCCAGCGTGCAGCTGTGCGAACTGCTGGGACGCATCGGCTATGGTTTCGTGGTGCTCGACCTGGAGCATGTGCTGCGTGCGCCCGATGAACTCGAACACGCCGTTCGCGCCTGCGAGCTGTCCGGCTGCGAGGCCTGGGTGCGGGTGCCGGAGGTGGACGAAAAACTGATCGGACGCGTACTCGATGCCGGCGCGCGCGGCATCGTGGTGCCACGCGCCGAATCGGACGCGCAGGTGGCGCAGGCCGTCGCCGCCGCGCGCTTTCCGCCGCTGGGCCGGCGTGGCATCACTGGCGGCCGTGTCACCGGCTTCGGCAATGTCGATCTGCCGACCTACATCGCCCAGGCCAATCGCGACATCCGCATCGTGCCGATGATCGAAAGTGCGGCCGGCATTGCCGCACTGGCGCAGATCCTGGCCGTGCCGGGCGTGGCGCTGGTGATGGAGGGCGCGTTGGATCTGGCGCTGGACCTTGGCCTGGGCCCGCAGCCCACGCATGCGCAGGTGTGGGAATTACTGCTGCAACTGCATGCGCAGTGCCGCGCGGCCGATGTGCCGTTCTGCCCCAATCCCCGCACCGATGCGCAACGCGCGCATTGGCTGCAGCAGCCGGAGCTGCGCTGGCTGCTCGCCGGCGAAGACCGCGCCCTGATCCAACGCGCACTGCGCGGCCATCTGGCCACCTTCGACACACCCACTTCCCTACCCGCCTGCAGGAGCACGCCGTAGATGCCCACCTTCCGTTTCCAAGCGCTGAGCCTGGCCATTCTGGCGGCCAGCCTGAGCCTGCCATTGCAGTTGCTGGCCGCCGATACACAGGCGACCGACACCGCCGAAGGCCAGACCCCCATCCGTGCGCTGGACGCCATCCAGGTGCAAGGCAGCCTGCTCGGCCGCTCCAAGCCCGATGATGTGCAGCGCTACGCCGGTAGCCGCCAGGTGATCGACCGCGCGCAATTGCGCAATGGCGGCAATCGTTCGCTGGACGATGCGCTGCAACGCGTGCCCGGCATCAAGATCTTCGACGAAACCGGCACCGGCGCGCTCCCGCAACTCATGTTGCGCGGCCTGTACGAAAGCCGCAGCGGCCGCGTGCAGGTGCTGGAAGACGGCATTCCGCTGGCATTGGCACCGTACGGGCAAACCAGCCTGTCGCTGTTTCCGGTGGAGCTGAACCAGATCGACCGCATCGATATCGTGCGCGGCGGCGCGGCGGTGCAGTACGGGCCGAACAATGTCGGCGGGGTGATCAACCTGGTCAGCAAGGAGATCCCCAGCGAATGGAGCACCACGCTGGCGCACAAGGTTACCGCCGGCGGCCAGGGCCAGTTCCTGCAGGACAGCGCACTCAGCAGCGGCGGCTATCTGACCGATAACTTCGGCATGCAGGTCGATGCCAACCGCACCTGGGGCGAGTACTGGCGCGCGCACAGCGATACCGACATCAGCAACCTGCGCGTGCGCGCGGAGTGGTGGCTGGACGACACCAAGTTGTTGAAGGCCAGCGTGCAGCGCTATCTGGTGGACATGGATCTGGCCGGCGCGCTCAGCCCGGCCGACTACCGGCGCGATCCGCGCCAGTCCACCCGCCCGCTGGACAGCTTCAATGGCCGCACCACGCGCGCGTCGCTGAGCTACGAACAGCTGCTGGGCGATTGGGGCCCGCTGCAGGACCTGCGGTTGGAGTGGACCAACTTCAGCGCGCGCAGCAGCCGCAACTTCGTCGTCGGCATGCGACAGGCCGCTACCGAAACCTGGCGCTCGGACCTGCCGCCGCAACTGCGCCAGACCGCGCCGCGCGACTTTCGCGTGGTTGGCAGCGAGCCGCGACTGACGTGGAACATGGGCACTGACGGCGGCGTGCGCCAGCAATGGACCGCCGGCGTACGCGCGGTGCGTGAGGACATCGATTTCCTGGTCGGCAACCTGCGCCTGCGTGATGGCCTGTTCACCACCGTGCGCGACTGGCAGTTCGAAGACCGCGCACTGGCGGCCTATGTCAGCAATGCCATCACCCTGCCGGACGAGCGCCTGACCATCACTCCCGGGCTGCGCTACGAGCGCCTGGATTCGCGCTACTTCAACCGCGCCACCGGCGTGCGCACGCTCAACCAGACCCGCGACGTGCTGCCGGGCCTGACGCTGGGCTTCCAGGCCAATGACCAGTGGTTCTTCTATGCCGACGGGCAGCGTTCGATGCGTGCGCCGCAGGTCACCCAGATCATCTTCGGCAACAACCTGGACGCCGAGCTGGCGTGGAATTACGAAGCCGGCACGCGCTACCAGCCCAACGACCGCACCCGCATCCAGGTCGGCGCCTACCTGATCGACTTCGATCAGCAGATCCAGCTGGACAACACCACCCGCGTGTTCCGCAACCTGGGCAAGACCCGCCACCAGGGCGGCGAGGTGGAACTGCAATGGAGCCCGGAGAACCTGCGCGCGCTCACCCTCAACGCCGGCTATGCGTATCTGGATGCCAGCCAGGAATCGGGTGCGTTCCGTGGCTTCCGCGTGCCCTTCACCTCGCGTAACCAGATCACCCTGGGCGGCAATTACGCGCTTGGTCACACCACGGTCGCGTTGTCGGGCTATTACTTCAGCAAGGCCTTCAGCGATGCTGCCAATACCGTGCAGGAGAATGCCATCGCCTCGGTCGGCCAGCTGCCGGCCTACATGGTCTGGAACACGCAGCTGAGCCACGCGCTGTTCGAACGCGATGGACAGAAATTCAGCGCATCGTTGGCGATCAACAACCTGTTCGACCGGCAGTACTGGTTCCGTGGCGTGGACACCAGCCCGTGGGGCCGCCAGGCCGCACCGGCCCGCACGTTCACCGCTGGCCTGGAGTACACGTTTTAGCAGACAACAAGCCAACGGCGGTGCCGTGGGTCGAACTGTCGATGGATGGCGCCGCCATGCCGATCTGATTCACGCCTGCTGAGCCGCTTGAGAAATCACGCTGCAGATCCAATGCAGATGCAATACACGACCGATGGACAGGGGCATCGGTCGCGCCTGATGGCGACGGCGATCGGTCTGCGATCGCCCTGGAAACAGACCGCGTGCACGCAGCACGCGGCATTGCGATCGCTGCATCGCAGGCCACCCAACGCCCTTGGCGGCGCCAGGCAGCCCGTTTCAGTACCGGTTCTTCCACCGTCCCTGTCGAACGAGAGCTGCCATGAACGCTGTCCCCCACGCACCACTGGTGATCCTGAGCCACGTCTGCCACCCGGCCATCACCGACGGCTTTGTGCCCGTCGCCCAGGCACAAAGCATCCCGGTCTGGCTGCTGACCGACCATCGACTCGATCACCTTGCCTATTACCGCGACCATCCGGCGCATGCGCCGCAGCGGGTGATCGAATGCGATGTCTTCAATCCACTGGGCGTGCTGGACGTACTGCACGATGCCGATGTAGCGCCGCGTGCGGTCTTCAGCAATAGCGACCATCTACAGACCAGCACCGCGTTGGTGGCGGCCGGCCTGGGGCTGCCTGGCAAGGATTGGCAGGTGTGCTACGCCGCCAAGAACAAGGCCGCGATGCGGCAGCGCCTGCGCGCGCGTGGGCTGCCCTGCCCGTGGTTCTGCACCCTGGCACCCGGCGCCACGCTGCCGGCACAGATTCCATGGCCGGTGGTGGCCAAACCGCGCGAAGGCGTGGCCAGCCTGGACGTACGCCACTGCACCGATGCGGCCCAGTTGCAGGCCTATCTGGACGATGTCTGGCAGCGGCATCCGCAGCGCACGGTGCTGCTGGAAGGCATGCTGCACGGGCCGCTGTTCACCCTGGAAACACTGGGCGACGGACACACGCTGCAGCCCATCGGCGGGTTCAAGGTGCGGCTGTCGCCGCCGCCGCATTTTGTCGAATGCGAAGCGCAGTGGGATGGTGATGTGCACACACCGGTGATCGCGCAGGCCTTGCAGCAATTGCGCAGCTTCGGTGTGAACTTCGGACTGTGCCATAGCGAATTCATCCTCACCGCCACCGGCCCGGTGCTGGTGGAGATCAACTACCGCAGCATCGGCGACCGCCGCGAATTCCTGCTCGATGCCATGTTCGGCCAGCAGTGGTTCGCGGCCGCGCTGGCACCGCATCTGGGCCAGCCGCTGCCGCAGTTGCATAGCGCGCGTACGCATGCACTGTTGCGCTATTACCTGGCCGAGCACGACGGCGAGCTGATCGCCGCCAGCGAAGACCGCCAGCACCGCGATGCGCGCTGCGATCTGCAGTACCGGCGCATGCGCGCACCGGGCGAGCGCATCCAGCTGAGCCATTCCAACAAGGATTACCTGGGCGTACTGAGCGCACTGGCCAGCGATGCGCAGGCGCTGCAACAGGCGGTGGTGCAGGCCGAAGCCGGCCTGCACTGGCGGATCGAGCATCCGGAGCTGCGCGCATGAGCCGTGCCATGGACCAACGCTATATCGCTACGCGCATCATCGATGCCTGCCTGCGCGAAGACCTGCGCGCGATCGTCAGCCATGGTGGCCCGGCATTCCCCGATGCGGATGTTCTGGCGCAGTGGCCTGGAGCCGTCCCGGGCGATGGCTGGTGGAAGATTGCGCATCTGCCCGACGGCACGCTGTGGCTGCCCATCCGCCGCCGCGGCCTGCTGCAGGCCATCAGCGCCTGCGACGACCGTTGGCTGGTGCAGGGCGCGGGCGCTGCCCAACTCGAGCAAGGCACCCGGGCATGGCTGCACCGCATGGCCAACGGCCTCGATGCGGACACCCAGCGCCTGCACCAGGCCTACGCCGACGAGGCCGATTGCGCTGCAAGCCACCGTGCCCTGGCACGGCAGGCGTATGCCGCGCAGGCACCGGCACTGGCCGAGGCACTGCACTACACCGATGCCGCCGAGCGTGCCTATCGCTGCGATCAGCTGGCCAGCTACCGCGACCATCCGTTCTACCCCACTGCACGCGCCAAGGCCGGGCTGGAGCCTGCCGAATTGCGCGACTACGCGCCGGAATTTGCGCCCAGTTTCGCGCTGCGCTGGCTGGCGCTGCCGCAGACACAGCTCAGCTGCACCAGCCCACCGCCGATAGACCTGTGGCCGACATTCGCCGACGTGGGCTTGCCGCCCGCGCTTGCCGCCACCCACGGGCTGTGGCCGGTGCACCCGCTGGTGTGGGAGCGCCTGGAGCAACCCGGCTTCGACCTACCTGCCGGCGCTGTGCGCGCACCGCAGCCCTGGTTGCAGGTGCGCCCTGGCCTGTCGGTGCGCACCTTGGTGCCGCTGCAGCACCCGCAGTTGCATCTGAAGCTGCCGATCCCGATGCGCACGCTGGGCGCGTTGAATCTGCGTCTCATCAAACCTTCCACCTTGTACGACGGCCACTGGCTGGAACGCGCCTTGCGGCTGATCGATGCGCACGATGCGGCGCTGCGCGGCCGCTGCGTTTTCGTGGACGAATCGCATGGCGGGCATGTCGGCCAGGCGCGGCATCTGGCCTATCTGCTGCGCCGGTACCCGCCGCTGGAGGACACCACGCTGGTGCCGGTGGCGGCGCTGTGCGCCCTGCTGCCCGATGGCCGGCCGATGGCGGTCCATCTGGCCAAGCGGTTTACGCAAGGCGACATCCACGCCTGGTGGCGCGACTACACCGAGCTCCTGCTGGCCGTGCATCTGCGGCTGTGGTTGCGCTACGGCATTGCACTGGAGGCCAATCAACAGAACAGCGTGCTGGTGTATGCCCCTGGCCGGCCCACCCGGCTGCTGATGAAGGACAACGACGCCGCGCGCATCGCCATGCCGCAGTTGCGCGCGCAGCTGCCGCTGATTGACGCGCTGGGCCCGCTGCACGATGCACGTATCGCCGTGAACGATGCGCAGGCGCTGGCACAGATGTTCTGCACCATCGTGCTGCAACTGGATTTGCAGGCGGTGCTGGACGGCCTGGCCGAATGGCAGCCCGAGTTGCGCGCGGCATTGCTTGCGCAGCTGCAGCAGCAATTGCTGCAGACCCTGGCGCAGCTGGACGCCGAAGGCATCGACACCGCGCCCGCATATCGCCTGCTGGCCGCGCCCCGGCTGCCGGTGAAATACCTGCTCAGCGCCGGCAGCCTGCTCAGCAAGCAGCTCACCGGCGCGGCCGACATCAACAAGTTCTACGGCGACAGCGCGCCCAATCCCTTCGGCACCGCGTTCGCCAGTGCGCCGCCATCGCCGCGCCGACAGGCCGGAGCACGCCAATGAGGCGTGTTTTAGGCCCGGTGCTGGCAGCACACTACCTGGCGGCCTTCACCGCACTGGGTATGCCGCTATTCCTGCCGCAGGTGCTGGCCGATCTGGCGCCGGGCGCCGCAGTGGGCTGGAGCGGCGTACTGTATGTACTGCCGACGCTGTGCACGGCACTGACTGCCAGCAGCTGGGGGCGGCTGGCCGATCGCTACGGGCGCAAACGCTCGTTGCTACGCGCACAGCTGGGGTTGGCGCTGGGTTTTGCCATCGCCGGCTTCGCGCCCACGCTGACCTGGCTGGTGGTTGGTCTGGTCGTGCAAGGCGCCTGCGGCGGCTCGCTGGCGGCGGCCAACGCGTACCTGGCCAGCCAACCGCAGGCCGGCCCGCTGGCACGCGCATTGGACTGGACGCAGTATTCCGCACGGCTGGCCATGGTCAGCGCACCTGCGTTGCTGGGGCTTGCGCTGGCACTGGGCCCGGCGCAGTCGCTGTACCGCGCGCTGGCGCTATTGCCGCTGATCGCGTTCGCGCTGACCTGGCGGCTGCCGGCCGACCCGCCACCGCTGCGGCCGGTTGCCGCTGCCACTGTGGATACGACCAGCATGCCGCCCGCGCATGCAGCACCAGCGACTCTGTCGCTCTGGCCTGCGCTGCTGCTCGCGCAGTTCCTGTTCTGCTTCGCGATGGTGGTGACGTTCCCATACTTCATTCCCTACGCACTGGCGCGCGGCGCTGGACACGATGCACTGGCCGGGCTGCTCTACAGCCTGCCGCACCTGGTCTACCTAGTGGTGCTGCCATGGTGGCGGCGCGGCGATGGCGAGCGGTGGCTGGTCCCCGGCCTGGCACTGTTCGCGCTGGCCTGCGTGTGGCAGGCGGTGCTGCACGATCCCATCGCACTGGCCGGCGCGCGCCTGTTGTTCGGCGTCGGTATGCTGGCCGCCCTGCGCGGGCTCAATCGCAGCCTGGCGCTGGTGGCCAGCGGGCATGGCGCCGGGCGCCTGTTCGGCCGCTTCGATGCCTGCGGCAAATGGGCCGGCGTGCTCGCTGGCGCCGCTGCGGGTGCGCTGACCCAGGCCGCCGGGAATGCCGTCCCCTTTCTTGCCGCTGCGCTGGCTGCGGCCGCTGCTGCACTCACCGTTCTGGTGCGCTTTCCTTCAAGGAGACCTGCCGATGTCCCCGCACACGATGCATGACCCCTGGTACACCACCATGGCCGACGCGCAGGCCTGCACCTGCTGGCTGAACTGCTACCTGCGCGAGTTCGCCATTCCGCGTCGCACCGCCGACTTCGACTACCGCGGGCTGGATCGCCCCGGCCCACGCGTGGCCGAGCAGCGCTGGCTGCGCATCGACCTGGGCGAGACCGGCACGCTCTGCGTCCGCATCGCCTATGCCGACCGCCTGGGGCGCTGCCGCTTCGCGTCCACGCCCTTCCTCAAGGCCACCGGCCAGCCGTGGCGTAGCCTGGATGCGCCTGCACTGGCGCGTTGCCTGCTGCAATCGCTGGGCAGTACGCACGCGGTCAACCCGGAACTGCTTGCGCAGAGTGCCAACAGCGTGGCGATCACCACCGCGGCCCTGCGTCAGGCGCAGTACCGAGCACCGACCGGCGAGGCGATGATCGACGCCGAACAGTCGCTGCTGTGGGGCCATGCATTGCATCCCACACCGAAGAGCCGCGAAGGTGTCGCGCTCGAACAGGTCCTGGCATGCGCACCGGAAGCGCGTGCGGCATTCCCGTTGTTCTGGTTTCGCATCGACCCGCGCCTGCTGCGGACACAGGGCGCCGATGTCCGCGCCAGCCTGCGGCAACTCAGCGGCACCGACGCGCTCTACCCCTGCCACCCGTGGGAAGCACAACGGCTGCTCGACGACCCGCTGCTGCGCACGCTGCAATCGCGCGGGTTGATCGAACCGGTGGGGCCTTGCGGCGAGCTGCTATGGCCCACCTCCTCAGTGCGCACGCTGTATCACCCGCAGCTGGACTACTTCCTCAAATGTTCGGTGCATGTGCGGCTGACCAACTGCGTGCGCAAGAACGCCTGGTACGAACTGGAAAGCGCAGTCGCCCTCACCGAGCTGCTGGCGCCGAGCTGGCGCGCGTTGGCGGCGCAGGTGCCGGGCTTCGATGTGATGCTGGAACCGGCAGCCACCTCGCTGGAGGTGGCGCAGGTGGATCGCGCCCTGCACGATGCCGACCCGCTGGCGGCGCGCGCGCTGTCGGAGAGTTTCGGCATTCTGTATCGCAAGACCATTCCCGCCGCGCAGCGCGCACGCTGGCAGCCGCAAGTGGCCGCCGCCCTGTTCACCTGCGATGCGCAGGGCAACAGTGTGTGTGCCGCACGCCTGCAGGCGCTGGCCGGCCCACGGATGGATCGGCATACCCGCACCGTGCGGTGGTTCCGCGCCTACGCAGGGCTGTTGCTGGACGGCGTCTGGAGCGCACTGTTCCAGCATGGCATTGCACTGGAGCCGCACCTGCAGAACACCGTGATCGGGTTTGCCGACGGCTGGCCCACGCGCGTGTGGATCCGCGATCTGGAAGGCACCAAGCTGCTCGCCCACCATTGGCCGGAAGCGCGCCTGCAGGGTGTGGGCGAACGCGCACGGCAATCGCTGTACTACACGCCGGAACAAGGTTGGAACCGGGTGGCGTATTGCGCACTGGTCAACAACCTGGCCGAGGCGATCTTCCACCTGAGCGAGAGCGATGCGGTGCTGGAAACGCGCCTGTGGCACTGCGTGGGGGAGATGGCGATACGTTGGCAGCAGCGTCACGGCGCACAACCAGCGCTGCAGGGGCTGATCGATGGCGCGCCGCTGCCGGGCAAGAACAATCTTGGCACGCGCCTGCTGCAACGCGCCGACCGCCAGGCCGATTACACCGCACTGCCCAACCCCATTGCGGCGCTCGCCATCGCGCGTCGGGTGGCCGCATGAGCCTGCGCATCGACACCACTGCGGTGATGCGCGCATTGCCACGGCTGCGTGCCGACAGCGACGGCCCGCTGTGCGCCTATGTCTACGATCTGGCCGCTCTGGACGCGCACGCCGCCTGGATGCGCGCGCAACTGCCTGGCCACTGCGACCTGTTCTACGCGGCCAAGGCCAATGCGCAGGCGCCCATCCTGCGCACGCTCGCCGCGCATGTGGATGGCTTCGAAGCCGCCTCCGGTGGCGAACTGGCCTGGTTGCACGCGCAGCAACCGCAGGCGCCATTGCTGTTCGGCGGGCCAGGTAAACTGGACAGCGAGCTGGCCCAGGCCACTGCCCTGCCCGACTGCAGCATGCATGTGGAAAGCATCGGCGAACTGCAGCGCCTGGACGCCATCGCGGCGCAGGCCGACCGCTGCGTGCCGGTGTTCCTGCGCATGAATATCGCCGTGCCTGGGGCGCAGAGCACGCGGCTGATGATGGGCGGCCAGCCCTCGCCATTCGGCCTGGACCCGCAGGATCTGGATGCGGCCATGCAGCTGTTGCGCATCAGCCCGTCGCTGCGGTTGCAGGGCTTCCATTTCCACCTGATGTCGCACCAGCGCGATGCCGGTGCGCAGCTGCAGTTGATCGGCGCCTATCTGCGCACCGTGCAGCAGTGGCGACAGGCCTACGCGCTCGGGCCGTTGCGAGTGAACGCCGGCGGTGGGTTCGGCGTGGACTACCTGGCGCCGGAGGCCTCGTTCGACTGGGCCGGCTTCTGCGCCGGGTTGCCGGGGCTGCTGCGCGAGCACGGCAGCGAACTACGCCTGCGGCTGGAACCGGGCCGCTATGTCAGCGCCAGCTGCGGCTGGTACCTGATGGAAGTGCTGGACATCAAGCGCAGCCACGGCCAGTGGTTCGCCATTGCCCGTGGCGGCACCCACCATTTCCGCACTCCGGCCGCGCAGGCCCACGACCACCCCTTTCGCGTGTTGCGCGGCCCCCGCGCACCAGTCATCAGCGACACGCCGGTGACCCTGGTCGGCCAACTGTGCACGCCCAAGGACGTGCTGGCGCGCCAGCAACCGGTGGCCGCGCTCGCCCCCGGCGATTGCCTGGCCTTCCCGTTGGCCGGCGCCTATGCGTGGAATATTTCGCACCAGCAGTTCCTGATGCACCCGCCACCACAGATGGTGTTCTTGCCGGTCGATGGCTGAGCGACTCGATCGCATGCATCTGCACTGTCCATTGCACAACTGCTGTCTCAGAGGTGGCTATCACCCGTGGCCACCGGTATCCGGATATCGGCGCGCAGAGTCGCTTCAGGTGTTTCTTCCGGGTCATCCAGGAACAGGTAATGCACGGGCGCCTCGCGCAGCACATAGCCACTACCTGGCAGCCAGAAGGCCAACATGCAATCCAGCGCGTCCTCCAGCCCCGCATAGGAACCTACCTGACGCAGCACCGCGTGCAGGCCGCCATTGAGATGGCGCAGCTGCAAGGGCGCTGCGGGGGTGGCGAAGGCGGATGTGGCGAAACCGACGCCGCACTCGAACAGGTGCGCATGCGCCGGCACATCACGATGATCGCTCAGCGGTAGCCCGACCAGGCACTGCAGATGATCGACGACGCCGGTGCGCGCGGCCCAGGCCACGATCTGGCCGAAGCCGCGATCCAGATCGTCGAATGCCCCACGCTTGCGCAGCACCACCAGCTCGAACGGCTCCAGCGTCTGCACGCTGACCGCCAGCGGTGCCGATGCGACGCGCGCGCCCGACGGCGGTGCGGACAGCTGCTGCAATTTGCTGGCACGTAGCGCCGGGCTTGCACGCAAGACGCTGGGGCTGGCCTGCAAGGCATTGCGGCAGGCACGCGCCAAGGCCTGCGGGGTCTGGTAGCCCACCGCCAGCGCGACCTCGGTCACCGATGCATCGCCGCGCCCCAGCAGATGCAGTGCCTGGCTCAACCGCAGCCGCGCAACCGTCTGCCCCACCGGCTCACCGGTGAGCGCGCGATAGACCCGATGAAAGTGATACGGCGACTGATGCGCGATGGCGGCCAATTCGGCCAGATCCGGCAGTGCCGCGCCACTGCGCACGACAGTCTGCAAATGCGCAACCACGCGCTCCACACCGCGCTGCCAACCGCTAACGGATGAGTCTGCTGCTTGCATGATGATGGCTCCCTGGCGACGGCATCAGCATCGCCGGATTGGTCGACGTGCGCGGTCCCGATCTTGCGCATTCGAGGCCACGGACGAAGTTGCGCACCATCTCACCGGTCACCGCCTGCGGAAACGCCGACACGCCATCGGCCGCCACGCCGTGGCCAGCAGCGCCGCGCGCTCGCGCGCGAAGGCATCTGCATCCGGGTGGCCCAGCAGGTTGGTCAGCCACAGGGTCAAGCAATCCACCAGCACGCAGCGCCGCGGCGGCGCCAGCGCCTGCAGGGTGGCGGCCAGGGCAATGGGTTCTTCCACGCACTGCCAGTGCGCCGGGCGCCGGGCGCCGGCTACGGTGATGCGCAATGCGCTGCTGCATTTCCGCGTTGAAGGCCTGCGCGGTGGCGATGTAGGCCACCTCGGCGGCCGTACCGGCGGCGAGAGCGCCCGCGGCCAGGCGTTCGGCCAGTGCGCTCTTGCCGGAACGGGCGCCTCCCAGGATCAAGTGCCGCATGGCGGGTCCTTGCAGGTGAGCCGCCTCAAGGCGGCGGTCTCCGGATGCGTGTGCACCGCATCGGCCAGGCGCTCGAACGTGGCCTTGCGCAGCGCGGCGATATCTACCGGCAGCGCCTGCAGCATCGCCGCGGTGGTCATCAGCAGCAGCATCGGGCGCGACCCAAGGTCATGCCACACGTCAGCACATCACCGGGCAGCGCACGCACGCATGCCTACAGCTCGATGCCGAGCTGCGCCTTGATGCCGGCGTTGAAGGCATGCTTGACCAGCCGCATCTCGGTGACCGTGTCTGCCACCTCGATCAACTCGGCAGGCGCTCCGCGTCCGGTGATGACCACATGCTGCCCCGGCGGACGCGCGGTCACTGCGGCCAGCACCTCGTCCAACGCAACATAGTCCTTCACCAAGGCGATAGTGAGTTCGTCCAACAGCACGAAGTCGTAGCGCGCATCGGCCAGCATGCCGCCTGCGCGGCGGCGATGTCCACGTTGCGGTCCTGGGTTTCCCAGGTGAAGCCTTTGCCCATTACGTGCTAATCGAGCAGGTCGGGAAAACGGCGAAAGAATGCCTCTTCACCCATTGAAAACGTGCCCTTGATGAACTGCACCACGCCGCAGTACAGGCCATGCCCCAGCGAGCGCGCCAGCATGCCGAAGCCGGACGAACTCTTGCCCTTGCCGTTGCCGGTATTGACCAGCAATACGCTGCGGTCGATCACTGCGCGCGCGATGCGCCGGTCCACCAGTTCCTTCTTGCGTTGCGCGCGTTAGCGCTAATCCTACTGTGTCATAAAAATGTTATTCTGCAGGCAATCCACACCGTGCTGAGATGAACATGGCCGCAGTCAGTCACCAAGCGCGTTTT